>JABMNL010000029.1 GCA_013204585.1 SAR202 cluster bacterium
ATATTTGTTCCACTAGAGCGTCCTGGATTCCAGCTTTCACTGGAATGACGTGGGGGCGGCGGACTCACCGCCTGCGTAGGGGCACGGCAGTGCCGTGCCCCTACGTGTTTGTTGGGCCAACACCTACATCCGTCATTCCGGCGTAGGCCGGAATCCAGATTGGCTGCGGTAGGCTATATTTGTTCCACTAGAGCGTCCTGGATTCCAGCTTTCACTGGAATGACGTGGGGGCGGCGGACTCACCGCCTGCGTAGGGGCACGGCAGTGCCGTGCCCCTACGTGTTTGTTGGGGCGGCGCGGGCTATTACACTCTGCCAGCTTCGGCGTTGTAGATTGGGTTGAGTTCCACAATCTGAGGGCCGCCGTCGAACCAGTCGCCGACGGTCTCGCGCCACTTGGTGTAGTGGGGAGCCGAGCGGTGAGCACCGTTCCAGGACTCGCGGTCCTTGTAAACCTCATAGAGGTAGACCGTGTTTTCGTCAGTGGGGTCCGCGTGGACGTCGAACCGGATACATCCTGGCTCGTCGTTGTTGGAGCCGATGGCGTCGCCCATGGTGGCCTCGATGAACTCGTCGCGGTGTCCAGGCTTAATTTTGACAGTTACGAATAATGCGAACATATTTCCTCCATTAAAATCTTTGCCGTTATTGTGAGGGTTGCCAGCGCGGGGGGTGGCAGTTGGTCGCCATTATAGCCAAGGCCATCTGAGCCGACAACAAGACCGCGAGAGCAACATGACACTGCCGGACGACCGTTGTAGAATGGCGTATCCACTCGCCAATCATAAAGTAGGGGGCCCAATTCATGGCCGACATCCCATTGGTTTACACCCTAACCGTCTGCCCCGCCTGCGACGCCCTTCGCGCCGCCTGGAAACGCGACGGCATCGAATATAAAGAGGTCCGGGTGGACCAGAACCAGGACGACCTGGACGCCGCCCTAGATTACGCCGACACCGTGCCAATCATCATCTATCCCGATGGCCGGGTGGAGGTGGGCTTCGAGGGCATGACCGGTTGAGAGATCGGCTAACGGGCCGTCGGCCCGACACGCATACCCCGATAATCACACCCAGATAATCAAACCCACACCAGCATCAACCAGAAGAACCAATCAACCAAGCGAGGGAGCCATGGCTAGAGAAGACAGCGTCGTAACTCCGGAGCGATTTTCCCAGGGATTCGACTATCCCACCTACATCGACCAAATCAAGGTCAATAAAGCCCGGTTCGAAGGCTTCTATAACGGCTTCACCGTTAGCCCTGAGGACGCAGCGACTTTCAAAGAGTTGGCCCAGCGTCCCAACGGCCCCGCCAAGCTGATGGTCATTGGCGAGGACTGGTGCGGCGACGTCATCCGGGGCCTACCCGTGCTAGCCCGCATCGCCGAGGCAGCCGGTATTCCCATCAGCATCTTCGCCAGGGACTCCCACCCCGACATCAGGGACGAGTACCTGAAAGAGGGGAAGTACCAGTCCATCCCCGTGGCCGTGTTCTACACCGCCGACCACCAGTACATCTGCCACTGGATCGAGCGGCCCGAGATTGCGGTCAAAGAGCAACGGGAGATTGAAAAAGCGATTCGGGACGAGAACCCTGGCATTGACGACAGGGAGTTCGGCCAGCAGCGCCGCGCCCGCACCGGAGCCAAGGCCGAAGACTGGATTGCCGCTACCGTGGTGGAGCTAAAGGAACTGCTAACCAAGAGCCTAAGCTAAAAACCAAGCTTCCCGAATCACCTGGTTGAAGCCACGTAGGGGCACGGCAGTGCCGTGCCCTTACCACGTATATCAGGGCGACCTTCGACAAGTCCGATTTATCCCCCGACGCGTCGGGGTCGACCCCGGTCGGAGCTCAGGATGAGCGGTGCGGAGTAGGGGCGGGTTTTAAACCCGCCCTGTTTTTTGCCACGGTGCTTGTCGAAACGAAGAGACCGCCGATGGAAGACCGATTGCCCAACGGAGCGCTAAAGAGCACAAACGAGGTTTGCGAGTACTAAGTACCGGGGCGTCCCGATATATCGGGACGCCCCTATTGCTTTGGTCATCCTGGCGCTTGAGCCGGTGCCAAGCCCGGCAGCTTGGGCCTTCGAGCGATTAAGAAAAATACCGCGCCCAGGGTGTTCAACCCGGCCAGAAGCAGGAAGGCCATATCGTAATCGCCAAGCTCGTCCCGCATGAACCCGGCCAGCGGCCCCGCGATGAGCAACAGGATATTCATGGGCACCATGGAAGCGCCCAGTATCTTCCCGAACGATGCCCTGCCAAAATAATCGCCCCGGATAGCCGTGGTCAGCGGCGTGCGGCCGCCGAACCCAATACCAAACAACACCGCAAAAACATAGAAATAGACCACGTCGTCGCCCACAGTTAAGAACACCACGCCCAACCCTTGAATGGCCGTAAAGACGAAGAGCGCGACGTTCGTCGGCATTCGGTCGCCAATCCAGCCGCCGAAGAGCTGGAACACGATTGACACAGCGGTCTGGACGGTAATAACCCAGCCGGTAGTCTGCACACCGTAACCGGCATCCCGCAGCAGCAACCCAAGATGGGCCATGATGGCCAGCACGACCATCGAACCGAGTCCGTGCCCCAGCGAGATGCACCAGAAGGCCTGGGTGCGGAGAGCTTGTCGGATAGTCAGGCCAGCTTCTTGTTCCGACCCTGTAGCGCTATCAGCTTGCCTGCCGGGCCGATTGGGCCGCTCCGGATAATCACCATCGGGGTGTTCGCCCAAGTCTTCGGGCTTATTTCGAATCAGTTTGGGCAGGACGAGTGCAGAAACAAAGACAACCGCCGCTAGAATCGCAGCCGTCCCGCGCCAACCAAGACGGTCGGCGTCCGGGTTAATCAGCCAGGCAATTAACGGCACCAATACCAGACCGCCAACGCCCATACCCATCATCGCCAGCCCCATGGCCAGGCCGCGGTGCCTCACGAACCATTCGTTTATCAAGGTCATGACCGTGATCCAGCCTGCCTGCCCCTGACCAATCGACATGATGAAATAGGCCAAGTAGAACATCCATAGGTTCTGCACCTGGCTGAACAACAGAAGTCCCGCAGTGAGAATCAATAGCCCGGTGAACACCATGAACCGGGTGCCCATTCGGTCAACCAAATAACCGGCAAGCGGGCCGGAGATGCTACCTTCAACGCGGGTGAAACTGAGGGCAAATCCCAACTGGGTGGCGTTCCAACCAAACTGGGCCTGCAACGCCACGGTCCAGACCGCCATGGCCTGAAACACAGGAACGGCGGTGATGGTCATTATGAAACCGCTAATGGCCACCATCCACCAACCGCGAAAAACGCCACGGGCTCGAGAAAACGGGTTACCTATGCTAAGTAGTGTTGGCAAATATCACCACACCGGGCCATGGGATTAATCAGCAATCGACCCGGCTTGAATAGGTCTAAGAATACGCCAAATTAGAGGTTTTTAGAGGTCCACATTGGCGCAACATCTGTACCGTTTGCCCGTTGGCCGCTAGAATGGGGGCGCTCTCGACTGACGGCGAAGAGCTTCTGATTCTTAATATGGCTGGTTGAACGATGGATTACGGAGTCTTTTTGATGCCCTCGCACCCGCCGGAGCGGGAGATGTTCCAAGCCCACCAGTGGGACTTGGACTGCCTGGCCCTAGCCGACGAACTGGGATTCTCCGAGGCCTGGATTGGCGAGCACTACACGTCCCCCTGGGAGCCGTTCCCATCGCCCGACCTGATGATTGCCCAAGCCCTGATGCGAACCAAGAACATTCGACTGGGGACGGGCGTGCACCTGCTGCCCTACCACCATCCTGCCGAGCTGGCATGCCGGGTGGCCTACCTGGACCACCTGGCCCAAGGGCGGCTCATGTTCGGCATCGGCTCGGGCGGGCTGACCTCCGACTACAACATGTTCAACGTGGACGGACTGAACGGCCAGCACCGGGAGATGACCAGGGAGTCAATTGACATAATCCTCAAGCTTTGGGCCGAAGACGAGCCCTTCGACTACAAGGGAGAGTTCTGGAACGTCAGCCTGCCCGAGCCGCAATTCGGCCTGCTACGGCACCACATCAAGCCCTTCCAGAAGCCCCATCCGCCCATCGGCGTCGCCTCGGTCAGCGTGGCCTCGGAGACTCTCAAAATCGCCGGCGAGCGCGGGTTCATCCCCATGAGCCTGGCCTTCAACGGCGACTACTTGACTAGCCACTGGGACGCAGTGCTGGAGGGAGCCAAACGCAGCGGCAGGACGCCCAGCCGCAAGGACTGGCGCATCACCAGAGATGTCTGGGTGGCCGACTCGGACGACGAGGCCTACGACCAGGCGGTGAACGGTATGTTGGGCCGGGTCTGGGGCGAATACCTGCTGCCCCTGTTCGACCAGTTCTCGCTGCTACCCGTCATCAAGCACGACTCCAGCATCCCAGACTCGGCGGTCACCCCGGAGTACATGGCCGAGCACGTCTGGCTAATCGGCTCGCCCGACACCGTGGAGAAGAAGATTCTCGCCCTGTACGAGATGTGCGGCGGCTTCGGCACCCTGCTATCCCTGGTCTACGACAACATGGACAACCAGCAAGGCTGGGAGAAATCCATGAAGCTGCTAAGCCAAGAGGTAATGCCCCGGTTTGCAGGCATGAACCCGGACTAAGTGTCTGGCCATGGGATTGCCACCGCCATCCAGGTTGACCTGAATAACATGACTAATTCCAAGCGGCCCTTCGACAAGCTCACCACGAACGGTCTTGAATCAGCCTTGTTGCTAAATAAAACCGTTCGTCCTGAGCTCCGTCGAAGGGCCGCATCAGTCAAGTTGTGGCTGGCAGTACCCCATGCCGTGGTTCGACGTACCCCCCAGGCCATGAACTTAGGGAACCCAGAAAATGCTAGATTATTACGATGATGAGGCCAATCCAACCACAGCCATTCGTCATACAACCGTTACCAATAGGGCGGATGCTCAGGAAGAATCGAACCACAGCGGCACTTCCCCTCGCCTTGGTCATATTCAGCCATTTGGTCACAGCTCGGACACCGCACCCACATGCCGTTAAAACGGCCAGGCAACCAAACCATGGTCGACGCCGAGGACGCGAACCCTGGGCCAAAGAACCGGTCCATGGCATCTTTATGTGCGCCGCTCTTGAGTAGTTGGGTTGGGGCTTCCGGGTTCTCCCAGGCGGTGGTGGTGTGCAGGCGACGCCCAAATACCATGGTCGTTGTGCTGATGTGCCCTTCCATCTGCAACATTTCTTGAGTAATCTGGCGACCCCGTGCTCGTACTTCCTCCGCCTGTTCATCCGTGTCCACTTCAATCCACGTAAGGCTGATGGCCCCCGGCTTAATCAGTTTCCCAGTGGTTGCCCGGACGCTGACGCCAAACGTAAACGGTCCAATGGCGTAGGGTTGAACAATAGCCTGAAGGCCCAGTTGTTCGACAAATGTCCGCTGATCAAAATAGCCCTGAACCGATTGAATCTTGTCGCCTTCGACGATAATGAAGTCGGCACCCGGCAACTCGATAGACTGGCCAGTTGGCGGGCCTCCCCGAAATGAGCCGGTGTTGGTGCCCTTCATGAGCCACTGGGCCGCTACTGCCCCATCCCCGGTGGCGGCGGAGCTAACAATGTCGAAGGATAGGTCAGGAAAAGCCCCAAACAGACCTTGGGCGTGCTCTTCAAGGGCCTGCCCGGATAGCGGCCCTCCTGAGACAGGGTCGCTGTAGGTACCACTATCAGTGAAGATCGCAACGATTGCCTTTGCCACGCGACTGTTCCAAGCGTCAAAATATCTCTGGGCAACCTCTACAGAATCCACAGTTGTACTCCTCCCATATACCAAATTCAGGGGCATCATACCTCAAGATGTGGTTCCTGGCTAAATCATCACAGAAACAAAAAGGCCACCCGTTTGGGTGGCCTTTTTAAATTTGCTTGGCTGATAACCGAGCTTAGGCTTTCTTCTGTCTTAGCGGGGCGCTGACCTCGTGGAGGAAGCCCAGTATCTCTTTGTTGGACTGCCAGACGCTGGTCTGGTGGTAGGGTATTCCCTTTTCCTCGCAGAACGACCGCACGATTGGCTGGGCCTTCTTGAGGTTGTTACGGGGCATGCTGGGGAACAGATGGTGCTCAATCTGGTAGTTCAGTCCGCCGTACCAGAAGTCGGCCAGGGGGCTGCCGTTCACGTTTCGAGCAGTCAACACCTGCTGGTGCAAGTAGTCCATGTCTTCTTCATTGTCCAGTATGGGCATGCCCTTGTGGTTGGGGGCGAAGACCGAACCCATGTAGACCCCACCCAATGCCCGGTGCACCGCGATGAACAGCGCGCCGTGCCAAGGACCCAGGAACACGAAGATTAGAGTCAGGTAGGTTGCCAACCCCGCAACCACCAAGACCGGCTCCAAGACGGGGTAGCGCATCCGCTCTTTGCGCAACTGGTAGGCGATGCCGCCGAACAGCAGGCTAAGGGCAGTCAGTACCAGTAACGGGTAGAACAGGAAGGCCTGGTATTTGACCGTGAGACGGCCAATTCCCTTCATGGCCAGGGCCTGTTCTTCGGTGAAGGCAAACAGCGAGACTTCAATATCGCCGTCGATGTCGATTTGGTTGGGGGCTCGGTGGTGGGTATTGTGCTTGTCCTGCCACCAGCTAGGTGTCATTCCCGTAAGAAAGCCCACCACCAATAGCACCCAGTCGTTGCGCTTGGCCGACTTAAACATCTGGCGGTGGCCTGAGTCGTGGCCCAAAAACCCAAGATTAGTGAACACCAAGGCCAGGAAAACGGCGTTCACCATTTGTATCCACAGTGTGCCGCTGAACAAGACCAACACAACAACGCTGGCGCCGACCATTGCCGCCACGCTCGGAATCTTCCAACCGTAGTAGAAATATTGCCGGTTCAGCAATCCGGCGTCGGTAATCCGGCCCTTTAGTTCTAGATATTCTCGGTCACGTTCCCGTTTGGTGATGGGTTCCGCAGAGTCTGCCTCAAAGTTAGGAATGGAGGCGACGCCAACCGGAGTCCCAATCAAGTTGTCGATACTAATGGTGTTTATCTCCCCTGGTATTGGACATTGGTACTTAGCGTGAATACTACGCGTGTTTTGACGGCAAGATTATCCAATTAGACAATCTCTGCCGACAATCACAATGGATTATAACGGCTAGGCTCTGCGACCACCAACCGTGTCTGAAACGGGTTGCCAGGAATTCCTGGCAACCCGTTATTGATTGGTTGAAGGCTAGTGAATCAAGGCTAGGCTTTGATAGCCTTGGCGACTTCTTCACGGATGTTTTTGGCCGACGCTTTCAGGGCGTTCAACACGATAGTTGGCGGGGCCGGGGCTACCGAACTATAGCTGACGCCCATGCCAATTAGGTCTTGAGGTGTGAACCGGCAGGCAGCGTGGTTCACGGGGATATAGACCTTGGCTTTGCCAACGGCGTTAACCTTGGCCGCTAGTTCGATGAAGGTCTCTCTCAGCTTGGGGTCTGCAGGGTCGGTCATACCCAACGCTGTGCTGATGTCGGTGGGGCCAAGGGCGATGAGGTCCACGCCGTCCACTGCTGCAATTTCCGCAATCTCGGCCAGGCCCCGTTTGTCCTCGGTCATGACGATAAGAAGAATCTCCTCGTTGGAGGTGCGCATGTGCTCAACCCAGGGTGTGGAGCCATAGCCAGCGGCCCGCGAACTACCGGCCCCGCCTCGGTCTCCCAGCGGCGGATAGCGGACCGCTTCCACGGCCTTCCTTGCTCCCTCTGCGCCCGCGATATGCGGCACTTGGATACCCTGTGCGCCCATGTCTAGCAAGCGCAGAATGGTCTTCTGATTTTCGTCGGGGACGCGGACGACGGGGGTGATGTCGCACAGGTCGGCGACCCGAATCATCTCGCCCACGGTCTGCAGGTCAAAGACTGTGTGTTCCATGTCGATGAATGCGCCGTCAAAACCGGCCAGGGCGATTATTTCAATTACTGCTGGGTCGGCAAAACCTACATGGCTGACGAGTGCCATCCCACCTTCACGCATTACTTTTTTGATTCTATTTTGTTTCATTTCTGTCTCCTGGTTGTCTCCTGATTTAATGGGCCGCCTGGGAGTCGCAAAAGGCACAGCGCGGCCTTGAATGTCTCAAGCTGGATGGAGTTTAGACACGGCCAGTACCGGTGTCAAACCCGGTGTCAGACAATCGGGAGGTTGGCTTAGGTTTGAGCCGGAGCTTAGGTTTGAGCCGGATCTACTGGGCGGCGGGGGCTTGGACTAATGCCACCGCGTCGCCCACCGATACGGTGCCGGTGGATTCGACGGCCCCGTAGACGCCAAAGTAGGGTGCGCGGACGCTGGGGCGATAGCTAAGGAGCAACTTGGGGACGTCAAAGTCCCGTTCGCCGGTGTCGGGGTCCAGGGTGGTAATGGCGCAACGGGGGTCGGGGGCTACCAGCTTTATTCGCAATTCCGGCCCTATCTGCACCACGCCGCCGAGCCAGAAGTCCTCTTCATGGGGCGAGCAGCCGTCGATGAGGAAGTTGGGGCGGAACCTTCTAGAGTCAAACTTGCGGCCACTGGTGAGTCGCTCCCCCAAATAATCAATGGACGCTTGCGAGAGCAGCGAAACCGGATACTCGTCGTAGCTTTCGCCGGGGTTGTCGGTTTTCACTAACCGAACCGGCGAACCACAAAATTGGGACAGGGCTTCGCCCCACGGCCCGGCGACTTCCCGGCCTGGCACCTGACGGCCCCATATCACTGTGCTGACCGCGTCGCCCAAATCTGTCGGGCCGTCCACTCGCTCGCCATCGGGGAACTGGAGGGTCAAGACTTCCGATTCCGCCGAGTATTGGGCTTTGACCAACGCCAGGCGGCCTTCTTGGCGTTGGGTCAGCAGCCGACCCGGTGCGTCAATCAGATGGAAGCGGCGGTCTTCGACAATGCCAGAGTACCCAACCGTCACAGACTGAGGCCGTTCCAAGGAAAGGGATTTTACGGGCGACGTGAATATGGCCGCAACAGAGCGCAATGAATACTCCCCCAAGATTTATGGGCTATTCGCCGTGCTTGCTAACCGTCGCCCGGTCGGGTGCCCAGGGTGACAGGAAGCTTTTCCGATTTCCCATCTTTGTGCAGCACGTCTAGCATAACCTCGTCGCCGGGTCTGGTGTTATTGGTCAGGTAGACGATGAGGTCAGTCATATCCCTAACTTCGGACCCATCGATTCCGGTGATGGTGTCGCCGCCCAATGAATACTGGATGCCGTTCACGACCTCGTTATGGTCGCTGCCGATAAGACCGCCCTTATCTGCCGGGCTGTCTGGGTTGACGGCAATCACCAGTGCGCCTTGAGTGCCTTTGGGAAGTTCCATCAGCTGAGCAATGTCGGGTCCTACTGGGGCCCCGGAAATGCCGAGCCAGGAATATTCGTACTTCCCGTTTTCTATCAGAGCCGGCACCACCATCTTGGCGATGTTGATTGGCACGGCCAAGCCCACACCAGCGTTACTACCGGAGCGGCTGATTATCTGGGTGTTGATGCCCACCACTCGACCGTGGCGGTCCAGAAGGGGGCCACCGGAGTTTCCGGGATTGATGGGGGCGTCGGTCTGAATGACCTCGGGAACTGTGAACTGACTGACCCCACTGCGAATAGTGCGGCCCACTGCGCTAACAATTCCGCTGGTCATGGTGAACTCTTGGCCAAATGGCGCGCCAATGGCAATCGCTAACTGTCCCACGAGTACTTCGCCGCTATCGCCACGGTCCAAAACAACTAGGTTATCCAGCTGTTCGTTCAGTCGCAGCACCGCCAAATCTGAATCAGGATCCCCGCCAAGTACTGTGGCCAGTACCTGGGTGCGGTCGGCAAATATCACCGTCACCGTCTCAGCCCCTTCTACCACGTGCTGATTGGTGACAATGTGGCCCTGTTCGTCCCATACGAAACCAGACCCTTCTCCTCGCGAGGGAAGTCCGTCTGGATTCTGGCCGGAGGCCTCATTGCCAGCTAGGCCCTGGATGACCTGAATATTGACCACCGAGGGTAGTGCCTTCTTGTAGATCCGAATCATGACCGATTCTTGGGCTGCAACCAACTCGTCGGCTGCGGACTCGGCAGCCATGGCCGCATTCTCAATGGCCTGGGTGGATTCCGAAGCGGTCAGCGTCGCTACGGTTTCAGGGGTTGCAACAGAGCTACCGCCGCAAGCTGCCAGGACGAATATAAGTAATCCCAGCGCTCCGGGAATCAGCCAGTTTTTGATGTTCTTACTACTAGGCGACTTCAACTGTTTCATTTTCAACCAAGTCCATGATTAAAATTCGGCAACTTCCAATATACGTAAGATACGACCTTGAATCACGCCTTGGATTTATCAAATGGTTTCCAAATGTTGACTAACCCGTGCGTTTTTTGCCGGTCTTTTCCTCGAACAATTGCCAGGTTAGGTCATTGAACGGATAGTATTTGCCGGGGGAGCATTGCTCAATCTCCAGTTGGGCTTTGATTACTTCTTCCACCTCTTCGCGTTCGTGGGCGATGCGGATAACCTCGTCCACCACCGAAGCGGGCACCACCACGGCCCCGTCATCGTCACCTACCACGGCATCTCCGGGCCGTACCAACACTCCGCCACACTGAATGGCATCGTTAACCTGCCAGGGCCAGAACTCAGCGGGGCCCTGCTTGGCGGTCGTGTTAGCGGCATACACCGGGAACCCATAGCTCTTAAGGGTATTACTGTCCCTGGCCGCGCCGTCGGTCACCAGGCCTCCGGCCTTGCGCTGCATCATACGCAGGAATTTGATGTCGCCACCGATGGAGCTGTACTCCCAGCCCATGGCGTCGATGACCAGGATTTCCTCGGGGCCGCAGAGTTCAATGGCCACGTACTCGGCCGATTGGTCGCCCTTGGGTTTGTCGGCCACCAAATCGGGCCGGTGGGGCACAAACCTGAGGGTAACGGCGCGTCCGGCCATGTGCTGTCCCGGCTGCAATGGCTTGGCCCCGTGAATAAAGCTCATGGGCCAGCCCATCACCCAGAGTCCATCAATCAGGGTCTGGGTGGGAATATTGCGTAGAATTTCCAGGGTCTCGCTGGAGATTGGTTTGGCGTCGGGCACGTGTACACCCCTTTTATGGTTGTTATCGAGTCTTGGTGAGTGGGCCTAAAAGCAATGACTGGCTATTCCAGCACTCCGTCTTCTTCCAGGGACTGGTATTCGTCATCAGTCAGGCCGATTAGGTCTTTTAGGACGTGGCTGGTGTGTTGGCCTAGCAGCGGGGCTGGCGTATCCAGGCTGCCCGGAGTGAGTGAGAAAATCATCTCGCTCTTGTCGGTGGCGTAAGGCCCAATCTCAGGGTGGTCCAGCCATTGAAAGTGGCCCCGGTGTTGCAGTTGGGCGTCGTCGAAAAGGTCTCGGCAGTCGTTGACCATCCCGGCGGGGACACCTGCGCTCTGAAGGGTCTCCATCAACGCCCCCACCTCCCAAGGACTGGTCCAGGCGGCCAGCAACTGCTCTAGTTCATCTTCGTTGGCCTTTCTGCCCAGGAGCGTGCCAAAATCCGGTCGGTACGGCCAGCCGGTGCCGTCGGGCGCGATGGTCCGTTGCAGTCCTTCCCAATGGGCGTCGGAGAAACAACCGAGCGCAATCCAGCGGTCGTCTCCCGCACAAGGGAAGACGCCGTGGGGAGCGGCTCCTCGGTCGCGGTTGCCCATGCGGGACTGCTCTCGGCCATTTACTGCATAGTCGAGGAGTACCGGCGCGGAGAAATGGAGTGTCGTCTCCAATTGAGACATGTCGATGTGGATACCCTCTCCGGTGCGGCGGCTACGGTCCAAACCCGCCAGAATGGACGCTACGGCGAACCGGGGGACGATGAAATCAGTGTAGGCACCGTAGGGGTTGACCGGGTCGCGGTCGGGCCAACCGGTCAGGTTGGTCAGGCCCACCAAAGACGACAGCACCGGGCCAAAGCCCGGTTGCCGTTCCATTGGTCCGCCCCGGCCCATCATGGACGTGCTGAACATGACGATGCTGGGATTAACCTCTTTCAGCCGTTCAAAGCCCAACCCCCAGCTTTCCATGGTGCCGGGGGTGAAATTTTCGGTCACGATGTGGGCCCACTTGGCCATACGCAGCATCAACTCGCGGGCCCTGGGATGGCGCATATCAACGGTGATGCCCATCTTGTTGGCGTTGTAGCTGGCGAAGTAGCCGCTGCGGTTGATTCCGGAGATACCGTCCTTAAAAGGAGCGCCGCGACGCAGGGTGCCAGGACGTTTTACCGACTCGACACGCACCACGGTAGCCCCGTACTCGCCCAGGTACTTGGTGGTCATGGGGCCGACGGCCACCCAACAGAAGTCGAGGACGTTGACGCCTTCCAGGGGTTTATTAATAGTTGGTTGGTCAGGCATTAAATCACCCCACTCCGTTTTAAAGCCTCAATGTCCTGGCCTGACAGGCCCAACTCGCCTCGGTATATCTCCAGATTGTGCTCGCCAATCAGCGGCGGCCTACGGTAGAGACCCGCTATGTCTTTGCCGTCGCCCGACTTGATGAACGCCCCAGGATACTGGACGGTGGTGCCAAGCTCTGGGTGTTCAATCTGTTTGAAGTACCCCCGGGCTTCTAGCTGGGGATGCCCTTGGAGGGCCGCCGGGGTTGCCACCGGGAACAGCAAGATACGGCGGTCAAGGCTCCCTTGCACCAACTCGGCCCTGGTGTGGAGATTGAAGAATTCTCCTAGCGGCCCACTCAGTTGGTCCATCAGCTCCAGCGAGACGGCCCCGTAGCCAAGTTCTTCCCACTTAACGGCATCCAATACGGCCGTATCTAATCCGTCCTCATTCGCCCAGGCCAACAGAGCGCGGGTGCTGTAAGCGACTGTTCCGCCTTGCACCATATAATTGACAAAACCGTCTTTACAGGGCCAGTTGATGCGCACTCGGTTCTCGCCTGAGGTCTGCCGATACACGCCCATGCGCTTCAAAATCGCGCCCTCAATGTCCCATATTTGGGGGGCGTGGGCCAGGGTTTTGGCCACCGCCTGTTGGCAGGAAACATCCACATATTGCCCCTGGCCTGTGGTGGCCCGGTAAGTGTGCGCCAGCATGGCGGCGGCAGCCCCGGCGGCGGACCCGTGGAGGTAGAAATGGGGGAAGCTGACCCGAATCGGCGCCCGGTCGTCGTCGCCAGTCAGGTACATGAACCCGCCCAAGGCCATGCCGACGATATCTGCACCCTGATAATTGGAGTAGGGGCCATCCTGTCCGAAGGCGGTGATGGATACCATGACCAGCTTAGGGTTGATGCTGGCGAGATGGTCGTAGCTAAGACCAATGTTTTCCATATAGCCGGGAGCAAACGATTCGATAAGGAAATCGGCCTCTGCGGCTAGTTTCTCCAGCAGCGCCCGGCCGTCCTGCTTCGCTAAATCCAGGGTGATGCTCCGTTTGTTGGCGGCGTAGGCCCACCAAAAGAGGCTTTTCTCGGGGCGTGGGTCATCGCCATAGAAGGGGCCAATGTCTCTGGCCGAGCTGCCACCCGGAGGCTCTATCTGAATTACGTCTGCGCCCAGGTCGGCCAGTATTTTGCCGCAGAGCAGGCCCCGGTCGTCGGTCAGATCGAGAACTCGGTAGGGTGAGAGCAGGAAGTCGATTCCCGCTTTGGTGCCAGGCATCGCCACTCCAGGACAGCAGATTCGAAGGGGAGCTATACCGGAGGTATTGTAGTATCCCCCACCAAATCGTCAACCACCGGCTCGCCGGGTTTTCTGGGGGCGCGGGCCGCGTTAATTGAGTCACAGGTTGGTTGGAGACTAGCTTCTATTGCTTGTACGGAGATTCTGGTGCTTGTACGGAGATTCTGGTGCTTGTACGGAGATTCTGGTGCTTGTACGGAGATTCTGGTGCTTGTACGGAGATTCTGGTGCTTGTACGGAGATTCTTGCAGTTGTAGGATGGTGTTACAGGGTATGTATTCCCTGCATCATTGGTACGAGGACTATCTGGAGACATGACTACTAGAACTAATTGGCATAGCGAACATCCGCCCGCCTGCACCTGCGCTTTCTGCCATGAAAAACGGTTCATGCAGCCAGAGGAGGGCAAGATTGGCCGTAACACCAAATGCCCCTGCAACAGCGGCAAGAAATACAAACGCTGTCACGGTAAGTAACGAAAACCGGGTTTATGCCCTTACGTTTTTGTTTGGGTATGCCTGTCGTAGGTCTACAATTTTGTCAGTAGGTAACGGTTCAGGGAAAATGTCAGTCCATGAAAGGATTGACATTGAGTGCCAAAGAACAGAACCGGTTAAAGATTTTGAACGGAGTATTGGAA
>JABMNL010000030.1 GCA_013204585.1 SAR202 cluster bacterium
GTAACAAGGTAGCTGTACCGGAAGGTGCGGCTGGATCACCTCCTTTTACGGAGCAACAAACCAGGTCTATTAATTCCCGATTCGTCGGGATGCAGAGGCTCGGTACACTCCTAGGTCGTTCGGTGAGTGTTCCGTTTTCCCGAAAGTCGACAGGTAGAGCGCAAATGTGCTCCCCGGCTCACGGAGACGGTTCCCTAAGAAAGCTCATCGACCCCGAACTAGATTCGGGCCTATTAACTAAGCAAACAAAACTACGAACAACACCTAGTCTTTCTTTCACTACTCAGTAGTTAACGCGCAAATAAAAAAAGCCCCGACGTAAGTCGGGGCTTTTTGTTTTCTGCCATCAACGCTCTTTTTCTTGAATTATCAGCAGGTTGAGTCTGCTCTGGTATGGCTTAGGCTGGACGGGCGGAAATCCCTCTAGTCCCCCCCGGAGACAACGCTCCTTTCAAGACGGTAGGGGCACGGCAGTGCCGTGCCTCTACCGTACATTTACAAAGAAGTAACCACTTTCTAGGAAGGGCATCAAAAAAGCCCCCCTTTCGTAAAGGGGGGCGGGGGATTTCCGGCTACCTACTTGCGTCGGCTTTCATGTCTAAGTCCCACGCCATATCACTGAAGCGCTCAATGACACCGGCTACTCTCCGGCCAATCTCTACGTTGGGAGAATGCCCAAATCCATGATAAATCTGCAGGTGCCGATGCTCCTCAGGTAACGCCTGGTAATCGGACAAAATGTTTTCTATCCTTACTCTCTCGTCCTGGTCGCAACCGATGACCAACGTGGGCACCCTAATCTCACTCAATCTGTCTCTGAGCCTCAATGCCGCCATGGACCGCTTCCCTCCGATGTAACGCTCAACAGGGTTGCGCGCTATGTCGGCCATTACGGCCTCCTTGAAGTCCTCAGTCACATCATGGGAAGCCAAGCCCATGTCGCCTAGCGGCGGCCCAGAGCCCCGAAAGGTTTCCTTCAACTCTTCGTCCCAACCGTCATTCAGCGCCCGCCCATTCAAGGGCGTGGAGTTCATTAACACCAACCCCTTAATGCGGTCTTGATGCTCCAAAGCGAACTTAGTAACTACCCCGCCCCCCATGGAATGACCGACCAGAGTGAAGCCGTTCAGCTTTAGGGCTTCGGTCGCATTAAAGAGATCACACGCGATGGTTTCTATGGAGTAGTCCTCTTCATTGGGTGTGCGATCAGAATTCCCAGCTCCTCGGTTATTCAAGACGATTACGCGAAAGCGGTCCTCCGACATGTTTTCCAGGGTGTAGTGCCAGATGGCAGCCGATGTGGAATACCCGTGCACCAATACCACTGTATCTAGACCGTGCCCGTGCTCAAAATACTCCAGATTGACCGGGCCAGCCTGAACCAACTTGGATTCCATGCACACCTTACCTATGCCACCATCGCGTAAGTGGACTTCTTCAATCCTAGACACATTAACCGTTAACTGAAAGCATCCCTACCACATTGGTACCAAAGCTAAGAAAACCATGCCTGCTGCGCATCGGTCAAACTTGGGTTATTCTTACCAGGAGCTAGAATCAGGGGCTAGAATCAGGGGCTAGGATTAGGCCGCAATTTCGGCTGCCAGTAATAGCTTAATTAGGCCGAATCCACTCAAGGCAGCATTGGAGAAATAATGAGACTAGAAGGAAAAGTTGCTCTAATTACCGGCGGCGCCAACGGAATGGGTGCCGAGGAAGCCAAATTATTCGCCAGAGAAGGGGCCAAAGTCGCCATCGCTGACCTCCGAGAGGAGGACGGAAAGAAAGTGGAGGCCGAGATTGCCGAGGCTGGCGGCCAGGCAACGTTTGTTGCGCTAGATGTTAGCAAAGAGGACCAGTGGGAACGGGCCGTCGCCCAGGTGGTGGCCAAGTTCGGCAAACTCGACATTCTAATCAACAACGCAGGCATCAGCGGCAGCGCCGAAAAGGACCTAGGCAGCACCGAAGCCTGGGACCGGCTCATGGACATCAACGCCAAAGGGGTGTTCTTAGGCATGAAGCATGCTATCCCAGAGATGGAGAAGGCTGGCGGCGGGGCCATCGTAAATATCTCGTCCATCTCCGGATTCGTCGGCCAGTCCTACATCCACCCCGGCTACAACGCTTCAAAAGGAGCGGTCCGGCTGGTGACCAAAGCGGCGGCTGTCCAACACGCCAAAAGCAACATTCGGGTCAACTCTGTCCATCCGGGCAGTATGCCCGCAATGCTGACCTCAGGAGTCAGGGGAGACGGCGGCAGCCAGGAAGCCAGGTTGGCGGCAATACCAATGGGACGTGAAGGCCGACCAATCGAGGTTGCCAACGCAGTGCTGTTCCTAGCCTCGGACGAGGCGTCTTACATCACCGGCACTGAACTATTAGTAGACGGCGGGTTCACCGCTAAATAGTCTCTCTAGCTAGGCTGGGCCAGGGATAACCGTATATCCGAGCAAAAACTGTATCCATAGCAGGCACGACGAAATCCCCCTAGCCCCCTTTAACAAAGGGGGGCTGTTGCTCTAGGCTATTCCGGTAGCAAAAAGTACCCACTTTGAAAAATGGTTAAAGCTCCCCTTCGTAAAGGGGGGTTGGGGGGATTTCCTCACTTCCCCTCAGCCACACCCGAGTCGGCCTACCTCAACCGTTCTAGACCCACTTCCCAGCCTCCACGGTCGTCAGAAAGTCCAGCACTGTCCTGTTGAACAGGTCGGGCTCTTCCAGGTTGATTGTGTGTCCGCTCTGGGGGAAAACGGCCAGGCCGCAGGACGGTATGTTCCGCTTCATGAAGACGGCCGGTTCCACGCATGGCCCGTCTTCGTCGCCAATTAACACCAGGGTCGGGGCCTTAATCTTTTTAAGGCCCTCTTCCAATTGATAGATGGTGGGACGCTTCATCTGGACTCCCCTGAATGTAAGCGCCGAACCCTGGGCAGAGTGGGACGCTAACCCGGCGTGAAACTTGGCCCACCCCACCGGGTCTTTGCGTAGAAATTGCACCCTTTCGGCACCCCTGGCGTAGCCATCGGCGAATTGCTCCATCCCTTCAGAGAGCATCGACTCGCTGAGCGCCTGCCACGATGCAACTAACCTCTCCCGGTCGGTGCTGCCAGCGCCGGCCGAGGCCACAATCAACGCCCGGCACATCTCTGGATGGGCGATGGCGAAACTTATGGTGACGGTGCCACCCATCGACAAACCACCGATGTAGGCTTGGTCGATACCCAAATGACGTAACAACCGGTACAGGTCTTCCACTTGGTGGTCCTGCGAGTAGGCGGTCGGGTCGTCAGGCACACCTGAGGGCGGGTAACCCCGGTGGCAATAAGTTATGACCTGGTAACGCCGAGCAAAGAAATTCACCTGAGGCTCCCAACTGGTGATGTCACCAGCGAACTCATGACCCCACACTATGGGATAACCTTCGCCGGCCACCTGGTAGTGAATCTCAACTCCATCGGACGAAAAGGCGGGCATATTCAAGACTCCAATCAGTTAATTTCAGATACGTTTTTGGGATGATAGGTTGCCGGGGCAAGACCGTCAATTTGGGGGTTGTTTCGCCTCGGAAAACAGGCTAGGCTTCGCCAATCCTGATTTAACCAATACTAAATGGCCGGAGGACATCATGCTGAACAAAGTGCACCACGTAACCTATGTCGTTGAGAGTGTCTCCGACATGGCTGGTTATATGGAGAAAAGCTTCGGACTCAAACCAATTTCGCAAGACGAGTTCACCGAGCAGGGCTTCAAGTCCATCTTATTCCGCATCGGCGAGACCCTGGTGGATTTCTTCGAGCCACTGCGGGAAGACACCACCATGGCCCGGCAACTAAAGGCCACCGGACCCGGCGTGATGCACGTGGCCTGGGGTGTGGATGAAATCGACCAAGCGTTCAAACACCTCCAAGAAAGCGGCAGCGCCATGCGTGGCGACGCCCCTGCCATCAGCCCATTTGGCTACAAAACAGCCAACATCGAAACCGACAGCTCCCACGGCATCCACTTCCAACTGGCCGAGGGCGAGCCAGCGTAGGTGTCTGCCACTCAAGCAGGCGTTGCCTCAAAAGTAGCGAAAGAACCTAGTTTTCGGTCCGAACAGCCCTATCCACATGTCACCCTGAGCGTAGCGATGGGTCCGCCAAGGCGGTGCTTGGAAGATTCTTCGCTACGCTCAGAATGACAGTTTTGAAGCAAAGCCTTTCAAGGACGGAAATCCCCCTGGCCCCTTTTTAAACGGGGGAATTCAAAGCCCCACTTTCGTAAAGGGGGGTTGGGGGGATTTCTCCGACTCAACGCTACCGAGGTTTTCTGGCGTCTGCCCCTAAACCTTCGGCCACACCTGGGTCGCAAAGTCTTCCATGCGGCCCAGCATTGTATCTAAGTCATTGGTCTGCCGCAGAAAGTCCCAAATCATGGTCGTTACGCCCATGTCCTGGTAGCGGCGTATGTCCCCTGCTATCTGGTCTGCATCGCCGACAAAGGGCAGGCGGTCCGACCCGGCGGATTCCTTCTTCAGCTCGAACTGGTGAGTCCGGTAGATTGTCTCAATCTCTGCCGGGTCCCGGCCAAAGCGCGCGGCGTACTGGGCCAGTCGCTCAAGCCCAGCCTTAAGTTGCTCCGGAGTTCCCATCGGAAAGGTCGGGTTAGACCCCAGTGGATACCAACCATTACCCAATTCGGCGGTGCGGCGCATTGCCGGGCGGCTCTCCCCGCCCACCCAGATGGGCGGATGGGGCTTCTGCACCGGCTTGGGCAGAAAGCTTATGTCATCGAAGCTGATGTACTTGCCGTCGAAGCTGGGGTTGTCCTCAGTCCACAGGACTTTAAAGGCCCGGATGTATTCGTCGGTCACCGCCCCTCTTTCTTCGAACGGCGGCAGACCCAGAGCTTGAAACTCCTCTCGCATCCAGCCAACGCCGACTCCGACCACCAACCGCCCCCCAGATAGGACGTCCAACGTCGCCAGCGACTTGGCGGCAATCAGCGGGTTCCGGTGCGGGACGATTAATACGCTGGTCACGAGGCGAATCTTGCTGGTCTGCCCGGCGATGAAGGACAGCAGGGTAAGCTGTTCCATGGACTCGCCAGATGTTGAGCCAGGAAATTCTCCGCCCTCGGTATACGGATAGGTCGAAGAAATGTTGTTGGGCACCAGGATATGGTCGCCAGTAAGCAGGGCATCAAAGCCAAGTTCCTCACCCTTCCTAGCGATTATTCCCAGTCTTTCGGGAGTGGCTAATCCGCCTCTCCCAGGCAATGTGAACCCGTATTTCATAATTTGGACTCCGATTTATGTCAAGTCATTAATTAGTTATGGGCTATCCGGTCTTAGCCGCCTCGCGGGCCGTCTCCAAGCGTTTGCGACTTAACTCTGTCCTGGGGTGGTCCGCTCCCAGTACCCGCTCTCGGTCCTCGATTATCTCCTGGTGCATTTCAGCCGCCTCGGCGTACCGCCCCAGCGCCGCGTAGGTGTTGGCCAAACTACTCCGACTGCGTAATGTGTCCGGGTGGTCTGCCCCTAAAACTTGAATGCGCTGAGCCAAAATTTGCTGGAACATGGGTAGCGCTTCTGCGTACCGGCCCGCTGCGTAGTAGGTGTTGGCCAGGCGGCTGAGGCTGCGCAAGGTCTGTGGGTGCTCCGGCCCCAGCTTCTCTTGGTGAATCCTGATATTTTCAGAATAGAGGGCGACGCATTCATCGTATTGAAGTATCGCGCGCAGGGACCGGGCCAGTCCGCTTCGGGCATTGATCGTCTGAAAGTGTTTTTCCCCTTGGGCTTCGAACCTAGCCGCCAAGACCCCGCGCAACAGCTTTACCGCTCCATTAAATAGCTTCGCGGAATGGAGCGCCCTAGCCTGGGTCTCCAGGTGTGACATGACCGACGAGTCAAATTTCTGTTTGGCCAAATTAGAAGGCCTTTTTCAAAACCTCCATCACCTGTTCTACCGAGGTGATGGGTATGGCGTTATTACGGCAGCCGCCGTCGGTGAGCACCAATTCGGCAATCCTGGGCAGGTCTGCCTCGGGAATCTCCAGTTCGCGGATTCGGTGGGGCATACCCAGTCCCAGAATAAAGTCGTCCACGGCCCGGGCGGCCATCTCAGCCGCCACATCGTCGCTCATCCCCCTGGTGTCCAAACCCGCCGACCGCGCAAGGAGTGCCTGCTTGGCAGCAGAAACCGGGCGGTTGAATTCCATGACGTAGGGCTGGGTGACGCAGGAGGTGTACCCGTGTCCCACCGAATATTGCACCCCAAGTATGTGGCCGATGGCATGGCTCATGCCGGTGGCGAAGTTGGGCGCTCCCATCATGGACAGCCACGCGGCCACCAAACATTGTTGCCGGGCTTCAGTATCGCCGTTCGACTCACGCGACATGGGCAGATAGGTGAACAACATTTCCGCCGCAGTGAGCACCGGTGCGTCGATGGCCGGCTGGTTGCCGGTGGTATACAGCCGCTCGATGCAGTGGTCCAGGGCTTTCACTCCGGTGGATAGCCAGAGCCAATCGGGGGTTCCCTCGGTCATCGCCGAGTCCAGAATTATCAAATCGGAGTACAAACGGGGATGGCGCACCCGTATCTTGTGCCCCACCTGGTCGTCCAACACGTTGCCGCCGCCCTGGTTAAACTCGCCAGCAGAAAGCGTGGTCGGGATGGACACCTGTAGCGGCAAATCCTTGCCGTCCAGGTTGGGGGTTAGCATCATGTCTTGCTCTTCGCCCAACCTGCGTAGCTGCTCCACCGTGGTGATTCCCTCGACCATCATCACGGCAATCATCCGCGCGGCGTCGGAGATGGTGCTGCCGCCGACGCCAACCAAGGTGTCAACATTGTTGGCCACGGCCAAGTTGGCGGCCTCCACGGCGGTGGACAACGGCGCGCGCTGGATTAGGCCCGAATAGACTCCGGCGCACATATCACCCAACCCGTCGACAATCCGGGTAACCGAGTTGGTCTTTTCGGCCACAGACCGGCCCGACAGCACCAATACCCGCTTACCGCCCAGGTTCTGTACCTCGTCTCTCAGTGAATCAACCTTCCCGTGTCCGAACACTATTCGGGTGGGGACAGTTGGGTTGAATTCGCCCTGTAGAAGGTTTTGTTGGGTCATAGCTGCGTCTCCGGCCGACAGTGTACTAGGTCAGAGCGATATAGTAGCAAATATGCAGCCCGTGCCACAGCCCTTCAGATTTCTGGCCCCCGTGACACTTGGCCCTCCGACAAGGTGCCCTTTGGCTCTATTCGGTTAAAGTTCCACTCCTTACCGTTATGCTACTGAACTCAGCTAAAGCAGGGAACGTATCTCTGGAATCAGACGAGTTTTAGATTATTAGTGAAGATTTTCAGGTCAAACTAACTAGGAAAATCTTGCCGAAATAATATCCTCAGAATACCCCTCTTCTGCAGCTGTATCCGGCACCTTCAGGTATCCAACCCTACACCACGCGCTCTCCTCTCTATACGGTGACCTACGGCAATAGGCTTGGTTCGTGGGACGGGCTCATAGGAGGATTACTAATGGGACTGATGGACAAAATGATGGACAGAATGATTAAGAACATGTCCGTCGAAGAAAAAGAAACGATGATGCTCAAAATGATGCCTAGCATGATGGAAGGCATCGACGTCAATAAGATGATGCCCAACATGATGGCCCAGATGGGCAGGCTCGTCACATTAACTGGCATCGCCGTTTTCATCAACCAGGCACGCAACGACTATGAGTTGAAAGAAGAGTTGGGCGAAACGCTGAACAACTTGAAAGAAAATATGCCTGAGTTTGCTGAAATGATGCGTGACATGATGCCGGTCATGATGTCCGTCATATCTGAAACCGGACTGATGAATGGCATGATGAACACCATGGGCAAGATTATGCCGGTCATGATGCCGGTGATGGCACCTATGATGCGCGAGATGATGCCCATCATGATGCAAGAGAAGATACCCGAGGTTATGGCGGAACACGAAAGCGTGCGCGAATTCATACCAGAAATGATGATGGAAATCATGCCAGAATGCATCGACACGATTCTCCCGATGTTCACACCAGAAAATAATACCGAGTTTCTTTCACGCTTGGCCGAAAAGATGAGCCGCGCCGCAAGTCGAAAAGAGGTGTCTGGCGAAGATAAAGAGAACCTACAAAAGGAACTAGTTGGCTAGGCCAGTGCCAGCTTTAATCTCAAACCTAACTAGCCATTAAGATTTTAGGATCCGGTCTGATACCAAAACAGGAGGCAATGAAGATGAGTTTCATGGACTCGGTGATGGACCCAGTGATTAAGATACTGCCACGGAAAAAACGCGAAGAGATGATGATCAATATGATGCCGTTGATGATGGAGGGCATCGACATGAACGAGTTGATGCCCCGGATGATGGCAAACATGTTGCAAGATGTCACGGCAGATGACCTGGTCAACTACCTCAAAGAGGCGTTGAGAGACAAAGAAAAACTCGGCGAACTGGGGGCAAAGCTCCAGGAAGCCAACCTAATGGCGCAGATGATGTTCCGTGTTGACGTCAGCAACCTTGGATTTGAAGAGACTGTCTCTTCCTTGACCGAGTCTGCCCGTCAGAATGGTTGGATTATTCCCGACACTCGGGATATCCAGAGCGAATATCACAAGGCTGGTCTGACGGATATGACACGGTGCACGATTCTCTATTTCTGCAATCCGCAGGGGGGCTACAAGATTCTGACCGGCAGCGATAAAAACAAGGCCATGTCTGCCATGATGCCGATGGGAGTCAGCGTCTATGAAACGACTGACGGGCACGTAGAAATTGGCGCTATGAATCTAAGCTTGATGAGCAACTTCTTCAGCGGTGTTGTCAAAGAAGTCTTCAAAGACGGCGGCGAACGCTACCAGAAGTCGCTTGTGGACATCGTAGAAAAGAGAGGCCGACATGGAGGGTAACTTCTCCATGGGGATATGGATCGTATTCCCCATAATCTTCTTTGTATTGATGTTCATCGGCATGAGCCGGATGTTTGGCATGGGGGGCTTCGGGCAAAGGAATCATGAATCTCCGAGGATTTCCGGTGACCCTACTCAGCCCGAGGCGCCTCTGGACATACTCAATGGGAGATATGCCAGAGGAGAAATCACCAAAGATGAATTCGACCAGATGAAACAGGACCTAGCGTGAGGATAGCTCGAGCAGCAGACCTGGCGAGAGCTCCATCTCATCAAGCGTACTTAGAACTCCGATTCTGTGGGTTACTAGGAGACAGGCCCATGACCGTATCACGAAGTACTCAGAGCCGACTTGAGGCCCAGGGGTACAGTTGCTCCAACGAGCAGGAATTCGCCGTCATCGTTCCGTGGCTGCGGTTTTCCCCCGCCGTGTGCACCGTGCTCATGGGAGTCGGCACCGCCCTGGCGCTATCGCCGTTGCTGTGGGTGTTGGTTCCCATCGCCGTATTGGGAGCGCTGTTTTCGACCCATCCCTTCGACCTCGTCTACAACCATGGGCTTCGCCACCTGACCGGGACCCAGCCGCTACCGAGCAACGGAACCCCCCGGCGCTTTGCCTGCGGCATGGCCGCCGTGTGGTTGGTCGGGACGGCCCTTGCGTTCAACCTGGACGTGGCTTGGCTGGGCTATCTGCTTGGGGGACTCCTCACGGCGGTAGCGGGTACCGTGAGCGTGTCGCACTTTTGCATCCCTTCAACCATCTACCAGACACTGTTCGGACGGCAGAAGCGGCGGAGCGCGGCCTGAACCCAGTCGGGAGGGATTTAATGTCCAAGTACCTTGTAAGAGTGTCTTATACGACAGAAGGCGTGAAGGGGTTACTTAAAGAGGGCGGAACCTCTAGGCGGGCCCAGGTGGAGCAACTGGTAAATGCAGCAGGAGGCTCCCTGGAATCCTTCTAGTACGCCTTCGGGGAAGATGACGTGGTGATAATAGCCGAGGTTCCAGACCACGCGACCATGACCGCCATCGCACTCACGGTCGGTGCGACAGGCACTGTCGACTTAACCACCACCGTGCTAATAACTCCCGAAGAGGTGGACGAGGCCGCCAAAAAGACGGTGAGCTACCGCCCACCCGGCACTTAGGGCGGCTCGTAACGGGAGGTAAACATGAACAACGCTAGTACTGATGTCTTCCGAGCAACAATTAGCGGGATTTGGATAGCGCTCGGTTCCATCATTCTGGTGTGTGGATGAGGCTGTTGAATCGCATCCGCCGCCGGAAACGATTCAACGCTATGGTGCGGAGTTGGTTGCGTGCTCGGCGGTCCGGCGCTAATTGGCGCAGGCTTGGCGGCGTACTTCCTTTTTGGTTCGAAGAGACGAAGTTCCAACTGGCCGTCGAATTTGTCTTTCCACCCCAAATGCATGTAGTCCACCCAATCGGTCATGGCTGCGTCTCCGATGTGTGGCAAGCTAGGCCAACGGAATGATTATGGTGAACCTTGGCTCGCTGCTGACCACCCGGGTCGAATGGCCGGTGCCTTCTAGGTCTTCGGCCAAGAGCACCGTACCAGCGCCGTAACGCTTCAGGGTGCCGTCGGGTGTTCCCAACTCCACCTCTCCGGTGAGAGATATGCTGTACTGCCGCCGGGGCGCAGTGTGGAAGTCCAAGAAATAACCGGGCTCATACTGCCGAAACGATATGCCACCGGTCTGCTCAGTGGCCGACGCTAAACCGTGAGCCCCTTCCAAATCGGTGAACGGCTGCATCTCCATTTCTTTTTCGTCAATCACGGAATTTCCGTCGGGCCCGGTGTATACGTGCACGAACTTAGGCATTTTTTACTCCATCCACGAGATGTCAGATTTCAGCTATTTCAATCTGGTCAACATTATGTCACCGGGGATTATATAGCGTCTTCCACCTGGCGGCGATGGATTCCTATCCAATGTCTAATCAAGGAATTGGAGCAAATCTTGAAAGGAGAAATGAATATCATCCAGTAGACCCATCGGCGGCTAACTTTGACGGTGGATTCTGGTTCCAGCCATGCACCGCTCCGGGCCAAGCGGGCCAAGGTGACTAGGCCGAGCAGCAATGGCCAGAGACAAGCTAACCGCAAGCGGACCGAGCGACGCGGTATCGCAAGCAGATATTCTTCGGCGACATCGAAATAGCCCAGGGCCGTCCGCACCCAAGCGTCGAACACTGGCTTGGCGCGTCCTACGTTCCCTGGGTTCAACAGGTCTTTCGGCTCAAGCCCTGCTGCGGCCAGCTCATCGGCTGGAAGATAGCAACGGCCCATTCGCAGGTCGCGGGGCACGTCCCGCAACACGTTGGTCAACTGCAATGCCTTACCAAAACGAACGCCTGTCTCGGACATCGCACCGACGTCCCAGTCCTTAAGTTCCGGTTGGTGAGCAATAGAAGTCTTGGTCCAGAACTCGCCGACACAACCAGCCACCAGATAGATGTATCGGTCCAAATCAGCGGCAGAAGGAAGAGCCACCAACCCCTCAGAGTCCGCGCCGGAGAAAGCCGTGAGGTCCATTTCCATGCCCTGGGTCAGAGTAGTTACAACCCATCTGACCTGCTCCTGGTCAGCGGCGTCCAAGGATTCCAGCAATGCAAAACAGTCCACCAAAGACTCGAACATGGCCTGCTCTTTGGGAGACGAAGCGTCGTGTATCGATTGGACGACGAGCCCCTGCAGAACAGCCGAGTCAACCGGCCCCACCACCTGATTGCGGAAGGCAACCAAACTTTCCAGCCGCTGTCCGGGAAGCCCGCCGCGCCGGTCGGTGATGGTGTCGGTGGCGCGGGCCAGCAGGTAGGCCAAGCCCACGGGTTCACGCAAGCCTTTGGGGAGGACGCGGAGGGTTAGGTAGAAAGAGCGGGAGACGCCCTTGAGCACATCCTTCAGGAGCCGGTTCCGCTGGGCCATGGCTAGTGGACCAGCGCAGCGGCCTCCGGAGAGGCATAGTGGCGGCGTTCGGTATTCTCCACCGACTCTCGCACCAACTCATCCACACCCAGCCTTTCCTCCAACCGCAGCACGGTGTCGAGGTCGGCCTTGGTCTCCGGATGTTTGGGAACGAAGAGGGTGCAGCAGTCCTGGTCGGGTTGAATGGATATGGGGAATGTGCCCATGGCCGTGGCCATGTCCACTATTTCTTCTTTGTTGGTACCAATCAGTGGCCGAAGTATTGGCATACCGGCACACTGGTCAACCACCGCGATATTCTCCAGGGTCTGGGATGCCACCTGCCCGCAACTCTCGCCGGTAATAATCGCCTGGGCCCGGTTGCGTCGGGCGAGGGCCTCGGTAATCCGGACCATGAACCGCCGGTAGAGCACCACGCGGTAGGACGGCGGGGCCGAAAGAATTATCTTCTTTTGAATCTCGGCCAGAGGAGCCAGAAATAGGTTGGACTCGTATTGGTGCCGCGTTAGGTGCTGCGCCAGCTCCACAGCTTTCTCTATTGAGGTCCTGTCCACCAAGGGATAACTGTGGAAATGGACAAACATGGCCTGGCAGCCCCGTTTCATCATTTGCCACGCGGCCACCGGGGAGTCGATACCACCGGATAGCATCACGGCCACCTTGCCGCTGACCCCGACCGGAAGACCACCGTGGGCTTTTACCTCATCGAAATAGACCAAAAATCCCTTGGGCTGTATGTCCACGTAGATGGAAATATCGGGATATTTAAGGCTTACCGTAGCCCCAGTGAGGTCTTTGACGAAGGCTCCCAAATCCCGGTTGACCTCTTCCGAGGTCATGGTGTATCGCTTGTCGGCGCGGTTGGTGGTAATTCGGAAGGAATTAAAGCTGCGACCCTCTAGTAACTGAGGCAATCTAGCCTTGAGGCCGTCCAAATCCCGGGGTAAGTCATAGGCCTTGTAGAACTTGGCCACACCGAAGACGTCTTTGAGGCGAGATTTCACTTCGGGCCAACATTCTTCGTTTGACAGGGTGAGGCCAACCATTAGCTGGCCTTGCCAAACGCGCTCCACGCCCGACCCTTTGGTAGCGGTGCGAAGATTACTGGTCAGCTTGCGCATGAACCAGGGGCGGTTCTTGCCTTTTAATGCCAGTTCGTGAGTCTTGACGATGGCGTGGGTTTTTAGGTCTTCCATACCCGGATATTGTACCTGAAGTAACGGGAGAAAAACCTAAATCCCCCCAACCTTCCTTTACGAAAGGGGGGCTTTAAATTCCATCTTTCGTGAAGATGCCTAGGGAGATTTCGTTCCTACGCCGAGCGTCTCCGTGCTGTAAAAAAGGAGACTCAAAACAAAAGTCCCCCTTTCGTAAAGGGGGACTACAGGGGGATTTCGCCTCTACCTAGGCCGTACCCGGTTCCGCTAACCAAGCCGCCCTAGGAAAAGATTGCTTCTTTGATGGCCAAGACTTCTTGGCGGAGCTGTCCGTTCTCTGAAACTTCGCCGTTAATCTTGCCCGCGCCGTGAATCACTGTGGAGTGGTCGCGCCCGCCCAACAGCCTGCCAACCTGGGTGGGGGAAAGTTCCAACTCATAAATCAGCAGATACATGGCCACCTGTCGCGCCAAGGCCACCTTCTTGGTGCGGTTCTTGGCCATCAGGTCCTGCACGGAAAGGGCGTAGAAAATGGCCACTTGCTCGAAAATTCGCTCCGGGTCAATCGACCGGGCCGACGTCTCGGGAGACATGTCGTTCAGTATTTGCAAGGTCGACTCCAGCGTGATGTTCGCGTTCATCAACTGGGAATAGGCCACCATCCGGTTCAGGCTGCCCTCCAACTCCCGGACGTTGCGATGAATGCGCTTGGCAATCAGTTCAATAACGCTGTCGTCCAGTCCAACCCGCATCTGGTCGGCCTTGTTGGCCAAAATGGCCATCCGTGTCTCCAGGTCCGGCGGCTGGATGTCGGCGATGAGACCCCATTCGAATCGGGAGCGGAGCCGGTCTTCCATGAGCGCCAGTTCCCGGGGTGGCCGGTCCGAGGATATGACCACCTGGTTGCCAGAGTTGTGCAGGTCATTGAACGTATGGAAGAAACCCTCGTGGGTCTGTTCTTTTCCGCTCAGGAACTGCACGTCGTCAATCAACAAGACCTGGACCGAGCGGTACCGCCGTCGGAAGTCTTCAGTGGTGCGGTTCCGAATGGCGGTTATGAACTCGTTGGTGAACTGCTCTGACGTCACGTAGAGTACGGACATGCCTCGGCTGGCGCAGGTTCTGCCAATGGCCTGCAACAGGTGGGTCTTGCCCAGCCCGGCCCCTGAGTATAGGAACAAAGGGTTGTAGGCCTGGCCTGGAGACTCGGCCACCGCCTGAGACGCGCTCAAAGCCAGCCGGTTGGACGGCCCAGCCACAAAGGAATCAAAGGTGTACTTGGGATTGAACGACCGCATCTCGAACAGCGGTGCGGCAATCGGGGTGGCACTGACGACCTGGCTCTGAGCCGGAGCCCCTTGATTGGGGCCCGGAACCGTAGAATCTACAGCGTAAAAATTATCAGCGGCCTTGACCTTCAGTTGTAGTTCAAATTCCCGTCCGGAAATCTTCTGCAGCGTCTTTTGGAGGGCCTGGAACATCCGGCGTTCCAACCACTCCACCGCGAAGGCGTTCGGCACCTCCACCACAAAGGTATGGTCGTCATAAGCCACACCAACGGTGGGCTTCAGCCAAGTTTCGAAAGTAGGGCGTGGGAGCTGCAACTGAAGATCTCCCAACACTGCACGCCAAACCTCTCGGGCAGTCGACTCAGTCATAAGCCCACTCCCACTTCAGTTGCAGCTCCCACGCTCTTTCCCCGCACTCGCCCCTCACTCGTTCTATAAATTTTTGTTAATTCCGGACTGAAAACTCTCGGCTAATATGCCGGTACTCTTTATAATTTGTGCCTATGTGCCCTTAAAAAAGGCGACAAAGAACCCAGGGACTTAGACGCCCTAAAAGAAATCGTAAAACCAGATTGGGTACTTGGAGCTACGGCCAGGTCTTAATAAGACCTGCGCCGAAAATCGGTTTGCCTTTCATCTACTGGCCCACTATGGTGGGGCCGGGTTGTTGACCGGGTGGGGCTTGGATTTTCCTCCCAGCACCGGTATTCATTTTTGGCCCTAGCGGGCCGGAAAATTGCTCTATGTCACGTCTGACACTGGGCACACTAGCAACTTCTGTAGGAAAATGTCAATGGAGATTTCGATCAATTTGATTTTTTCTTTTTCTTAAATTTTAGCTTCGATTTTGACCAAAAATGGCCCCAGAAAACCCCAATTGCTCCGTCCGCTGACCGGCTGCAATGGCCTTGTTGCTGCCGACAATTCCGGTGCGGTCTAGGCCCAACAAATATTTGCTGTGCCCCTCTGCTACATATATAATCGGTTGACCTGCCAGGCATGGCAACCGGTGCGGATGTAATCAACCGCGTAAATGATTATGTAATCTTCAGGGGGCATTTCATCGGCCCCAATTCTATTTTCTGGGGCGGCCGGGCCGTCTTAAAAGGGGAGCAGCGATGCCGAAGAAGCGAACAGCCCGTCCCCAGGCAAACGGAGCCAGCGCCACCGCTGCGCGCTCCAAACCCCAACTTCCCAAGGGTCTCAAGGCCGCCGACCTGGTCGACTATTACACCAGGATGGTTCAAGCACGCTCCCTGGACGAACGGATTTGGGCGTTGAACCGTCAGGGAAAAGTCCCCATCGCGGCGTCGAGCCAGGGCCACGAAGCGGCCCAACTCGGCAGTCTTCTTGCCGCCGAGAAAGACGGCAACTGTTTCCTCTTTCCCTATTACCGTGACCTGGCCTTGAAGGTCGCCGCAGGACTGACTCCGGTGCAAGTGATGATGTCTTTCATGGGTAAGGCCGGCGACCCTTACAGCAATGGTCGGCAATTCCCACTGCAAGGCGCGGACCTCCCGCACAAGATTATCCAGATATCAAATGTGGTCGCCGCCGGACTGACCCAGGCCGTGGGTTATGCCTTGGCCTGCCGCATGTCGGGCGACGACACCGTGGTCTTGGTCTATTTCGGCGATGGCGCCACCAGCCAGGGCGAGACCCACGAGGCCATGAACTTCGCGGCGGTCCAAAAGCTGCCAGTGATTTTCATCTGCGAGAACAACCGGTACGCCATCTCCACACCCCAAAGCAGTCAGATGGTGCTTGAAGAGGTCGCCAGTAGGGCCGCCGCCTACGGGTTCCCCGGATTCACGGTCGATGGCATGGACATGATTCATTGCTACGAGGCCACCAGAGAAGCAATCACCCACGCCCGCTCCCAAGGCCCGGTCCTATTGGAAATGATGGTCGAGCGGTTCATGTCCCACACCACCGACGACGATGACCGCCGCTATCGGCCCGAAGGCGAAGTGGAGAGGGCCAGAGAAAGGGATCCGGTCATAACCCTGGGCCAGACCCTGCTTGAAATAGGCATCTTGACCCAGAAGAAGGTGGACGCCATCGCCACCGAAGCCCTAAGGTTAACGGACGAGGCAACTGACATTGCCGACGCATCCAGCCCACCAGCCGAATCGACACTGCACGACTCGGTTTATGGCCCGTAAGAGCGTACCCGTAAGAGCGTAATCAAAGCCATCCCAGTCCATGGCCGTAGGAGCCATTTTGGCCGTTAAAAGCGTAATCGAAGCCGTCAGAGAAGCCATCAGAGAAGAGATGGTGCGCGACCCCAAGGTCTTCGTCATGGGCGAAGACGTTGGCATCCGTGGCGGCGTATTCATGGCCACCCAGGGAATGATCGAGGAGTTCGGCGCAGAACGAATTATCGACACGCCCCTGGCCGAAGCCTCCATCATGGGTATCGCCCTGGGCGCGGCTTTCCGAGGCCTACGTCCCATTCCAGAGGTCCAGTTCTCCGATTTCGTCTGGCCTTCAATCAACCAGTTGATTGGCGAAGCGGCCCGGGTCTGCTACGGCACCAACGGCGTACTACAAGTGCCCATGGTCATCCGCATCCCCTATGGCGGCGGCATTCGGGGCGGACTTTTCCACTCCCAAAACGTGGAGACCCATTTCTTCCACACCCCCGGCCTAAAAGTGGTGGCTCCCAGTACCCCCTACGACGCCAAGGGACTTCTTAAATCGGCCATCCGCGACAACAACCCGGTGGTGTTCTTGGAGCATAAAAAGACCTACCGTTTGGTTCGGGGCGAAGTTCCCGACCAGGATTACACCCTGCCCATCGGCAAGGCCGACGTCAAACGAATTGGCAGCAAAATTACCGTCGTGTCCTATGGCCTGACCCTCCATTACTGTCTCGAGGCCGCCGAAGAACTGTCCGCCGAGGGCGTTGACGTTGAGGTGGTCGACCTGAGAACTTTGACGCCACTGGACACCGAGACCGTTCTAGAATCGGTTAAGAAGACGGGTAAGCTGGCCATCGTGCACGAAGACAATATCACCGGCGGCGTGGGCGCTGAGATTGCGGCCTTGGTGGCCGATCAGGCCTTTGAATACCTGGACGGACCCATCACCCGAATCTGCGGGCCCGACGTCCCCACCATGCCCTTCGCCCAGACTTTGGAAGACGCCTACATGCCCACTGCGGACAAGATTGCGGCCGGACTCCGCAAACTGGCGGCGTACTAGGCTATGTCCGTTACCATAGAACTACCCCACGTCGGCGAATCAGTGGTCGAAGGGACCATCGGCAAGTGGCTCAAACAGCCCGGAGACACAGTTAAACGCTACGAGCCCCTGGTTGAGATTATCACCGACAAAGTGACCATGGAGGTCCCCTCGCCGGTCGAGGGTTCCATTGTCCGGTTGCTGGCCCAAGAAGGCGAGACCCTACCCATGGGCTCGCCCATCGCCGAAGTAGCCACCGCTGACAGCCCGGAAGGGGCAGAGCCAGTCATTGCTGCTATTCAAGTCGAGGCAGAACAGCCGACTGCAGCGACACCCCATCCAGGAACCACCGGCTACCTGCTGAAAGACGTAACACCCGTTGGGCCGACAGGCGGAGCCGCGATTGAAAACGCCGAACCAATGGTCAGTTCGGCCCCAGCCCCCGTCGCACAACACGCCGCTCCAACTCCGGCAGTTGCCGCGCCCATCCCCGCGCCTGCATCGGAGCCTCCCGGCGGAACCCGACCTCCCGGCGGAACCCGACTATCCCCAGCTGTGCGACGTTTAGCCCAAGAACACTCCATCGACGTTGCCCAGATTCAAGGCACCGGACTGGGTGGACGCATCACCCGCGACGACGTTATAAAGTTCGTGGAAAGCGGCGCTGTCTCTGCCCCAACAGCAACCCAGGCCCCGCAAATCAAAGGCCAGCCCTCAGCCGACGGCCAAGAAATCCACGTCCCGCTTACCCCAGTGCGGCGCATGATTGCCGAGGCCATGGTTCGCAGCGTGACCAACATCCCCCACGCCTGGAGCACGGTGGAAGTGGACGTGACCGGCCTGGTGGCCTTGCGGGCATCGGTACGGGCCGAGTTTGAACTGAAAGAAGGCATCTCTCTAACCTACTTCCCCTTCGTTATGAAAGCGGTTGTCGAGTCCTTAAAAGAAGTGCCCACCATGAACGCATCGTGGGGCGAGGACAAGATTATCCTCAAGACGCGAGTTAACTTGGGCATGGCGGTGGCCGCGCCGGACGGACTAATCGTCCCAGTAATTCACAACGCCGACCACCTTAGCATCGCCGGACTCGCCGCCGCTGCCCGGGACCTGATTGACCGGGCCAGGACCAAGAAGCTAACCTTGACCGACGTCCAAGGCGGCACCTTCACGCTGAACAACACTGGAGCTTTGGGCTCCAACCAGTCCGGGCCAATCATCAACTACCCCCAGGCCGGTATTTTGACCACCGAGACCATCCAGAAGCGGCCCGTAGTCATTAATGACGCCATCGCCATCCGGTCAATGATGAACATGTGCCTGTCCTTCGACCACCGCATCAATGATGGAGCAGAGGCCAGCGGATTTCTGTCGGCGGTGAAGTCCAAACTTGAGTCCATGGCTCCCGGCCTTTCGATTTACTAGGCCCCGATGCCTCCCCAGCCTCCCTGTCGTGTCGCCTGGCTCGGTAGTATTGACTACCTAAAAGCCCGCGACCTACAACTAGAGCTGGTTGAAAAAGTCCACTCCGGCGAAGCGCTCAACACCCTGCTCTTACTCGAGCACCCCCACGTCTACACCAAGGGCCGCCTAAGTAAACCGTCGGACGTTCTGCTACCAGAAGAAGAACTGGCGGCCAAGGGCATACCAGTCTATGAGACCGACCGAGGCGGCCAGGTGACCTACCACGGGCCGGGCCAGTTGGTAGCTTACCCAATAATCAACCTGAAGGACTGGGGCGGGCCGGTAAAGTACGTTCGGGCGTTGGAGCAAGTAATAATCTCCGCTCTAGCCGAGATGGGAGTGACCGCCCACTGCGAGGCTGGCAACACGGGCGTTTGGACTGACCAAGGCAAAATTGTCGCCATCGGCGTAAAAATCAGCCGTGGCATCGCTTTCCACGGCCTCGCCCTCAACGTAAACACCGACCTCGCTTACTACCAAAACATCATCCCCTGCGGCATCGCAGACCGGCCCGTGACAAGCATGGCGGCGATTCTGGGCCAGCCAGTAGACATGGAGTTAGTGCGCGCGGTATTGGTACAACAGTTTGGGCGGGAGTTTGGGTTTGAGATGGTGGATGTCAGGCAGGAGCAAGTTAAAAATGGTTGACCTTAAGATTCTTACTGTCCGCGAAAATTTAAAACTTTTCGCAGATGTCCTTGACGAGCTTAAATCTAGAGAAGTCACCCGGAGCATGAATAATCCGCTGGGAGATTACGCTGAATAGCTCTCAAAATGCGCTTTCGACTTAGATCTTGCAGGAGGGTCTGAGAAAGGGTATGACGCAGTCGGCAAGGACAAAAAGAAATACCAAATCAAAGCTCGAAGATTAACCAAAGAACGGCAGGCCATCCCCCTAAGTGTGCTTCGAGGGCTAAGCGAAAAGCGGTTCGATTTTCTTTTGCCAATTATTTTCAATCGTGATTTTTCTATCCGCAGCGCATACAAAATCCCTCATGACATCGTCGAAAAACACGCCAGATACAAAGAGTATGTCAACGGCCACATACTGACCATAACTGCCGACGTGACCTCAGAATTTAATGTCGAAGATATCAGCGAAGCACTACGGAACTGTTCAAGCAATGCTTATGCTCGCGCTAATCCACAAATTGTTTCGCAGGTTCTTTGACACCCACTACCCCCGTTGCTACACTCGCCTAGCTTGAGTTTCACGGCTGGCGGAGGTACGTAAATGGCGGTGTCGCAAAAGGTCCGGCGGTTCATGGAAGAGGGTGGTTGGATTCGCCGCGTCTTTGAAGAAGGGATGGCGCTGAAGGCTCAGATTGGGGCCGATAAGGTGTTCGATCTGTCCTTGGGCAACCCAGTACTAGAGCCGCCCAAGGAGTTCCACGACGAACTCCGCCGCCTGGCCAACGCGCCCATCTCTGGGATGCACCGCTACATGCCCAACCCCGGCTATATGGAGACCCGCCAAGCCGTGGCCGACGCCCTGAAAAAGGAGTCCGGCCTGGACTTCACCGGCGGCGACGTAATCATGACCTGCGGGGCAGCGGCCGCCGCCAACGTTGTACTTAAAACCATCCTCAACGAAGGCGACGAGGTAATCATCCTGTCGCCCTACTTCTGGGAATACCTCTACTACATCGACAACCACGGCGGCGTGGCCGTGGTGGCCTCCACCGACGACCAGTTCCAGCCCGACCTAGCGGCCATCGAAGCGGTGATGACGCCCAAGACTCGGGCCATCATGGTCAACTCGCCCAACAACCCCAGCGGCGCGGTCTACTCGGAAGACCGCATCAAAGCACTGGCGGCGTTGTTGAAGCGGAAGCAGGCCGAGCACGGCACCGAGATTTTCATCATCAGCGACGAGCCCTACCGGCGCATCATCTTCGACGGCATGGCCTTCCCCCAGGTGTTGCCCCATTACGACAACAGCGTGATTGTCACTTCCCACGCCAAGGACCTGGCCCTGCCTGGAGAGCGCATCGGCTACATCGCGGTGAACCCCAACCACGCAGGAAAAGATGAACTGTCTGGCGGCCTGGCGTTCTGCAACCGCACACTGGGGTTCGTGAACGCTCCGGCGCTGATGCAGCACATCGTCCGCAACCTCCAGGGTGTCAGCGTGGACGCTGGCTATTACCAGAAGAAACGAGATTTTCTCTGCCGTAACCTGGGGGAACTGGGCTACGAGGTGGTGCAACCCCAAGGGGCCTTCTATCTATATCCCAAGGCGCCCATCGAGGATGACGTGGCCTTCTGCCGGACATTGTTGAATTCCAATGTGTTGGTGGTGCCAGGTCGTGGCTTCGGCACGCCGGGGTACTTCCGGATATCCTACTGCGTAGAAGACTGGGTGCTGGAAGGCGCTGTCACTGGTTTCGCCAAGGCGATAGCCGAGCCAAACGCCTAACGACTAACCGCCTAACCTTCTGCCTGCTTCTGGTAAGCCAGCACCCTGGCCGGTGTCTTGGGAGTCGGTATTAACCAATAGAATAGGGCCGCCAAACAGTAGATGACGACCAGTGGAATCAGGGCCCACTTGTAGCTCCCAGTGTGGTCGAATATGACCCCCATCCACACCGGCGTGCTCATGGACATGAACTGGTCGGGAAGGTGTTGCCAGCCCCGCAAAGTCGCGTAGCTGCGCCGCCCAAAAAAGTCTCCCATGATCGCCCAAGCCAGGGGGTTGGCCGTCTCGGAGAAGGACAACAGCACCACGAACGCGACCACCTGCCAGATATGTCCGGTGTCCTCCACCAGGACCAACATGGATAACGCTCCGCCAATCATGCAGGCGGAACTCAGCTTCTTTTTAGACCACCGGTCGCCCAGCCAGCCAACAAGGGGGGTCATCAGCAACAGGCTGAAGGACATCACCCCAACGAAAGCCACGGCGATGGGTTGAGCGCCATCTTCCGAACGCCCCGACCCCATCAGGAACCAGACAATCATGGGCACCATCAGCCAGGTTACGCCCGAATGGACCGTGTTCCGCATGCCGACAGCCAGCACCAACATCCAGAATGTGGGCGTTCTCATGGCCTCCGCAGCCATGAAATCCGGCTCTCCGGCATGGAGTACCGCTGCCCCGTGCCGGTCTCTTTGTGCGTCTTGACCCTCTCCGGTATAGACCTCGCCGATGTTGATCTCGTTTTCCGGGATTGGGTCTCCGTCCGGCCGCAGGCCCATGCTTTCCGGGTCGCGGCGAATTAAGAAGGACATGGGGATGACCACCACCAAGATGACCACTCCAGAGATGAAGGCCGCCGGACGCCAACCGGCCGAGAGCACGAGAAATCCCATTAGAGGAGCAATTACCGTGCCGCCGACGGCCGTGCCCATACCGGCTAGCCCCATGGCCAAACCCCGGTGCCGACGGAACCACTGGTTGATGGCCGGCATGGTGGCGTTGTTGTAACCAGCACGGAAACCCAGTGACAGCAACCCAACAAAGACACAGATGAAGTACAAGTAGTTCTGGGTGAACGAGAGCAGAATGAAGCCGAGGCCGGAGGTAATGCCCCCGAACATCAGGATGACCCTGGGACCAAACCGGTCGGTAGCCCAACCCATCAAAGGCCCTTGGAGTCCACCCTCCATCCGACCCAGCATCTCGGCGAATGATATGGCGGCTACTCCGATGCCCAGTTCATTGCGGAGAGGAATGATGTAAGAGGTGAAGCCCTTATTAAAGGTACCGTGCTTCATGGAGTCGACGCTGGCGGAAATGACTGCAATCCACCAGCCGTAGAATATGTTCCGAGGCAGCCGAATCTTTCGCCGAGTTGGTTCTTTGATCACTGTGGGTGAGTTTCCAGGGTTCTAAATGGCCCCACGGGTTTGTGGGGCCATTGAACGCGCGTAAAATAGCAGAGACAATCGGGATTGTGCGGGATGGCGAAGGACATGCCTGCCTGGCAACGCCTGGTTAAGTATACAACCTGTTGCGCTTACGGGAATTTAAGTAAGCCTTAAGTTAATCCCCAAAATGAGTCACAAAATTCAACCGACCCAGCCGCATTGGCCGGGCCGGTATTAGCATCTTATGTCTACTTGGGTACTAGACTAAAGGTTAACGACGATATTGTCCGGGCCCCGCGACAGTACCGCTTCGGCGGGCTCGTCGTAGGGGTTGCCTTCAATATGATTGAAGTTAGAGGGAACGAAGATAAATTCTCCAGGGCCAGCCTCTACGAATTCCTTATAGTCCTCACCGTAGTAGACCCGGATATGTCCTTTGAGAACATAAGCGGCGGTCTCTGCCTCGGCATGGTGGTGGGGCGGCCCCATGGTGTTGGGCACACATTCAACATGACCCAACCATATCTTCTTGGCCCCGGCGGTGTTGCTATCGATTCCAGGCTTCCGAATCATGCCCGGTGTCTGGGCGGTGGAGTCAGGGGATGCCGTTCCCTTAACGATTTTCAGTTCTCTTCCGCTAATCGAAGTGCTCATTTTCTCTCCGTTAATACCGGATGTTTTCTCTGCCGAGCAGGGCACTATGACCAGCCCTCTTAGGACGCCAATAATACTCCGCAGTCACCTGGGCAGCAAGAGAGTGCTATCCATCAACCGTTCGCCATTCTTGCCCACAACCCCAACCGATTTATCCAATCAATAAAGCCCACATATCCTCAACCAAATCTAATTGTCCACCATCGCCAGCCAAAACCGTGGATAACCCCCACGAAAACCCGACTGCGTCGGCGCAATTTGCCTGGGGCCGTTAAGCATGCTTTACTGATTAAACAAATCCGAGTCCAATTTTCTGCGAGGGTTTTTACCTTGGAACTCACTAAAAGAATTGCCCAATACGTCGTCAACACCAGCCTGGAAGACTTTCCTCCCGAGGCTATATCGGCCGCCAAAGCAGCCATCATCGATTGCCTGGGCTGTGCATTGGCCGGCTCCAAAGAGCCTCTGGCCGACATTTTGGTCAACTACGTGAAAGACTTGGGCGGCAAGCCCGCCGCCACCGTGATTGGGCGGGGATTCAAGACCAACGCAACCGAAGCCGCCCTGGTTAATGGGGCCATGTCCCACGCATTGGACTACGACGACATTACCGTCGTAACCAAGACACACCCCAGCGCCGTGTTGATTCCGGCAGCGCTGCCAGTTGCCGAAGAGGTCGGAGCGTCGGGCCGAGACATGCTCTTGGCCTACCTGCTGGGATTTGAAGTCGCCTGCGCGGTGGGCGAATCCATCAGCCCCGCCTACTTCGACGACCTAGGCTGGCATCCCACCGGGCCATTGGGCGCACTCGGGGCCGCCGCTGCTGCGTCTCGACTGCTGGGACTTAATGAAGAGCAGACCGCCATGGCAATCTCGCTGGGCGCGTCCCAGTCGTCGGGTCTACGCCAAAACTTTGGCACCATGACCAAGCCGTTCCACACCGGCCACGCCTGCAAGTCGGGCATCACCGCCGCCAAACTAGTCAAGGGCGGCTTCACCTCCGGCACCGACGCCATTGAGGGCCGCTTTGGGTTCATGCGCGCCTTCTCCGGCGGCAAGGACTACAACCCAGAGCACGCCGCCGCATCGTTGGGCAGCCGTTGCTTCATGGTTGAGTCTGGGATTGAGATCAAAAAGTACCCCTGCTGCGGCAGCGCCCACTTGGCCTTGGACGCCACCACGATGATTCAGCAACACGAGACGCTAGAGGCGGCCAACATTGAAAGAATCGATGTCACGGTGAACTTTGACCCACCCCGGTCATTGATTCACTCCCGGCCCAAAGAGGGACTTGAGGGCAAGTTCAGCATGCAATACTGCCTGGCAGCCGAAATTTTGGACGGTCACGTAGGCATGTCGACCTTCACCGATGAGCAGGTGATGCGCCCCGAGGCTCAAGAGTTAATCCCCAAGATTGAGATGAAGCGCACACCTGGCTTTGAGGGCCAGATTAGTTGGACGGAACCGTTCAACGTGGTCGAAATTCACCTTAAAGACGGGCGAGTCCTCACGGAGCAGGCCGAACGTGACAGCGTCGGCGCACTACGTGGCGCAACATTTGACGACGTGCGGGCGAAATACTTGGACTGCGCCAGCCTCGCCCTGACAGCCGAGAACGCTAAGACAACATTACAAATGATGGACGACCTCGAAAACATCGGCCCAGTTGGCCCGTTAGCCGACTTACTGGGCGGTTAAAACTAGAAGCCCCAGGCTCAATCCAATACTGGAGTTCAACCTTCAAATCATTATTTGATAGTTATTGACAATGAAATCCGCCCACCAGTAAGATATGAGGCAAGAACCCTTAGGCGTTTCACGCCTTGTAATTACCCCGGATCCAGGCTATAAATCCGGTATGCCTCACCGAAATGTTGAGCATGACCGATTGGGAGGAGCGAGATGAGTACTCAAGATATCGCCTTAATGGCCCACCTTATGCGCCGCGCTGGCTTTGGCGCCACCAGGGAAGAACTGGAAGTCCGCGTAGCCAAGGGCTACGAAGCTACAGTAGAAGAGCTGCTTAACACCCAAGATCAGGTTGAACTAGACCGCAACGAAATGATGCGGTTCCACCCTTGGACCTGGCGTCCCGGCACACTCCCCGGCATGGGCGCCGCCGAGTGGCTTCACGACTTGGTTAACACCAAGCGCCCCCTGGAAGAAAAGATGTCCCTTTTCTGGCACGGCATCTTCGCCACTGGCGTATCCAAGGTAGACCACTACGACGACGTCATGGATATGATTGTCAAGTTCCGCAACAAGGGCCTTGGCGACTTCCGAGAACTGCTCCTAGAGATGGCCAAAGACCCAGCCATGATTTACTGGCTAGACAACTGCGACAACCACGCCGACGCGGTCAACGAGAACTGGGGCCGCGAACTGCTGGAACTCTTCAGCATGGGCCAGGGCAACTACACCGAAGTTGACGTTCGGGAATGCTCCCGGGCCTTCACGGGCTGGACCATCCAGCCCAAGTTGCCCCGTGGCCCCATCGGTCGCCACGACTGGTTCTTTGAGTTCAAAGAGGAAGACCACGACGACTCCGAGAAGACCTTCTTGAACCACACCGGAGACCTCAACGGCGACGACATCATTCGCATTATCAGCGAAGACCCGGCCTGTGCCCGGTTCATCGCACGCCACCTGTACAACTTCTTCGTGGCCGACGAGGCCCAGGTTCCCGCTTGGGCGGTGACGCCGCCCCGCGACCCAGAAGCCGTTGACCTGCTGGCCAATACGTTAATGAATAACGGCTACGACATGCGCACCACCCTGCGTGTGCTGTTCAACTCCGATTTCTTCAAGAACTCCCGCTTCGAACGCCTGAAGAACCCCACCGAAGTAGTGGTAGGGACTCTCAGGATGGTCGGCGGCGCCGAGTTCCCAGCCCCCGGCATCGGCGACCTGTCCCGCCAGCCCAGCTATATGGGCCAAGACCTGCTCAACCCGCCCAGCGTTGAGGGTTGGCACACCGGCGCAGAGTGGATTAACAGCGGCTCTTTGATGCGCCGCGTGAACTTCACCGCCGAACTGGTGGGAGACGTTTCCCGACCTGGTATTCGGAACATGGTCGACCGGCTAATCGCCCAGGGCGACACCGCACCTGCGGCCGTGGTCAATGGCTGCCTGGACCTGATGGGTCCTCTAGAGGTAAATCCGGAGAGTCTTACTGAGTTGGTCGGCTTCGTTGGCGAAGGCGGCGACTTCTCCTGGGACTCGGCCGATAACATAGAGAAATCCACGGTTCGCGTATCAGAGTTGCTCCAACTCATCGTTTCGCTACGCGAATACCAGTACGCTTAATTCGTAGGAGATAGCAGACAGATGACTAGCACAAAGAAAGACCCAATTTTGGTTGTATTCCAGTTGTCCGGGGGAAACGATTACCTGAACACGGTTATCCCCTACGCCAACCCGATATACCGAGACGCCCGCCCCACCGTTGGAATCGCCGAAGACCGCGTAATCAAAGTTGACGACAAGATTGGGTTCCACCCTGAGATGGGACCTTTGAAGAACGTCTATGACCGTGGCGACATGGCCATCATCCACGGCATCGGGTACCCCAAGTCCCCGCGTTCCCACTTCCGCTCGATGGACATTTGGCACACCTGTGAGCCCATCAAGCTCGGAACCGAGGGTTGGCTAGGCCGCGCCACCCGCGACCTCGACCCCAAGAAAGAAAACGTGCTGACCACCGTCAGCTTCGGCCCCTCGCTTTTCCGGGCTTTGTCCCTGCCGGGCACCCCGGTAGCAGTGGTTGACGACCTAGACAACTACGGCCTGCTCACCGGTATTTCCGACACCGAGCAGCGCAATAAGATTCTTGACCGTTTCTCTCGGATGTACTCTCCCGCCATCGGGAGCAGCGCCGTGATGGACTATCTGGGCCAGACCGGCTTGGATACCCTGAAGGGTGCCGACATCTTGAAAGAAGCCCCCAAGATATACACCTCTAACGTGGAATATCCCGACACTCCAATCGCCAAAAAGCTGAAGGGCATTGCCCAAGTGCACATGGCCAACTTGGGTACTCGCATCTTCTACGTCGACCACGGCAGCTTCGACAGCCACTCCAACCAGAATGGCATGGCCGACAAACTGTGGAAAGACGTTTCCGAGGGCCTGTCCTCTTTCTTGGACGACCTGCGTGAGCACGATGTCAGCGACAACGTTTCCGTCCTGATGTTTACCGAGTTCGGTCGACGGACCCATGACAATGGTTCCGGCACCGACCACGGCGCTGGCGGAGCGGCCTTCATGTTCGGCGACGCCGTTAAAGGCGGCCAGTACAGCGAATACCCATCCCTGGCAGCCAACGACCTGGAACAGGGCGACGTTGTACCCAACTACGACTTCCGCGGCCTGTACACCACGATCATGGAAGACTGGATGGGCCTGGACGGCAAGCCTATCGTGGATGGCAGCTTCGAGAAGCTACCAATCTTCGCCTAGGTATACCAATAGGTAGACCAACCGGTTCAGCAGCTTAAATCAGATTAATACGGGCGGCGCATGCGCCGCCCGTAAGTAAATGCTCCGGTACGCGAACAATTAAAAATTCGTTAACCGGGCTTCAACCATACGGAGGTAAATAATGCTTACGGAAACAGTGGCCGGAAGAACTTACGACTATAGCCACAACGTTGGCCGCGGCGCACAGACCGGAATGGGCTTCAACTGGCCCGTCGCAATGACATTCGGTCCTGACGGCACCATGTACGTCGCCAACCGTGGCAGCGAAACCATCAGCAACGTCGGCTGGAACCGTACCGGCGTAGGCCAGCGGATTTCCAAGCTCACCATTGGCGCCGAACGGGGCGATGAAGAATTCCTGGGTGAATTCAGCCGCTACGGCAACAACGAAGGCCAGCTAATCTGGCCCGCCGGCCTTGCTTCAGACAACCAAGGCCAGGTTTACGTCACCGACGAGTGGCTAAACAGAGTGTCCGTCTTTGATAAAGAGGGCGGATTCACCCGCACCTTCAACACCGTCCAACCCGGCGACGGCGAAACCAACGGGGCCTCAGGCATCGCTATTGCCGCCGACGGTACCATCTACGTCTCCGACAGCCGCAGCCATCAGGTTCGGATGTTCCAGAATGACGGCACCTTCATCAAATCCTTCGGGTCCCAGGGCGTAACCGAAGGGCAGTTCGACTCCCCGTGGGGGATGACGGTAGACAACGACGGCAAGGTCTATGTTGCCGACTTTGGTAACCACCGCGTCCAGAAGTTCTCCGCCGACGGCACCTTCGAGCTTCAAATTGGCCGCCCCGGTAACAAACGCGGCGACCTGACCAACCCGACCGACGTGGCCGTAGACCCCGATGGCGACATCTACGTCTGCGACTGGACCAAGAACCGGTGGGACCGGGGACGAGTCCATATCTTCACCGCCGATGGCAGGTTCCTAACTGCCTTGACCGGTGACGCCCAACAGTTGTCGGCTTGGGCCCAGATGACCGTCGATGCCAACGCTGATTACGCCAAGCGTCGTCGTGAAGTCGCCAGCACCGAGCCGGAATGGACCTTTGCCCAGCCCGTTGGCGTGGAATGGGACGCCGCCAACAACCGGCTGATGGTCGCCGACACCCAACGTAGCCGTCTGCAGATTTACACAAAGAAGTCTGGCTACATGGTGCCCCAGCTCAACCTCTGATTCTCAAGTCCGGCGGCTTAAAACGTTGGACTATGTACCGGAACATTCAGTAGCAACTATCTCTTGGCGGAGCCGTAAAGGTCTCCGCCAAGAGTATTTTTAGACCATTACCAGACAAGCGATTTCACTCAATTGACCAGACCTACGCTTATCTTGGATTAAATGAATACGTCTCAACATATAAAATACGGGCGGTTCCTGCCCAATGCCTGAACCAATGAGCAAAGAGACCGAGGCCGCTTTCCTCAAGATGGCCCAAGAACAACCTGAAATGACCTGCGGCCAAGCCCCAATCGAGATTCTTGAGGCCGCATCCTCTGATGCCGAGCCGACCCCGTTCATGGAAGAGTACTTCGCCGCTGGCTACGCCGAATTTCTGGCCGTCAAACACGGACGTCGAATCAACCTTCCCCAGGCTCTTATTGACCGGGCCATCCTAGTCCTTTGGCGTCGCGCGGGCCTGGTCCACACAGACCACTTGCTCAGCCAAGAAAGCCCCGACGCCAACAAGCCATTCTTCGACGACGAAGGGTTGTACTGACAAACACAAAGAAAACTTGGGGGACAACGCGGAAATCCCCCTAGCCCCCTTTATGAAAGGGGGAACCTTGCTGACGGAGTTGTAGCAGGGCACGGGAACACAAAGTAAGGGCTATCACCTCCCCTTTGCGAAAGGGGGAGAATGCGGCGCAGATTGGCTCTTTTTAAAAACCGCAAGAGTCCGGAGGTCAAACCCCCTTTCATAAAGGGGGCTTGGGGGATTCCCTCCCCCACAGCGGCACTGCACCAGATCAGCACACCAACGGGGAGTAAACCATGGCCGACCAGTTCAACTACGACAATCTCTTCTCCGCAAATTCACGAGAGGCCCCTCCGGGCAGCGTGCGCCATTCAAAGTACGACTTTGCCGTGGCCTATCCCGACCCGGACAACTTACCATTGGAAGACCTGATCGAGTCTGTCAGAAGCGGGTTTGAACGAGAAGGCCGAGACCTTGCGTACTATTCCTCTGCCTCAGGCGACCCCGAGCTAAGAAAGCTGGTGGCCGAGAAGCTAACCCGCGAGCGCAACATGAAGGTGACCGCCGACGACATGGTGTTGACCTCCGGGTCTGGCGAAGCCATTGGCATCCTAATCCAAGCCCTCACCGACCCTGGCGACGTGGTCTTGGTCGAAGAATTTGTCTACTTGGGAACCCTGAACCAGATGCGCCGTTACGGGGCCGATGTCGTCGGGGTCAAGTGCGACGACGACGGAATCGTTCCCGCCGACTTGGACTCGGTGATTACCGAACAAATCGCCAAGGGCAAGAAGGTCAAGTACCTCTACACCATCCCCGCGTTCCAAAACCCCATGGGCTGGACCATGAGCCTGGAACGCCGCAAGCAGGTGCTAGAGGTCACCGGCAAGCACGGCATACCCATCTTCGAGGATGATTGCTACGCCGACCTGCGGTTCGAAGGCGAAGACGTAACTTCGTTCCACTCTTTAGACGACACTGGCCGAGTAGTTTACGCGGGATCATTCTCCAAGATTATCGCTCCCGGCATGCGCATGGGTTACCTGGTAGCTCCGAAGCCGGTCATTAGCCGGGCCTGGAGTTTCAAATCTGGTGGCGCTGTGAGCCAATTCACCGCCCTGACCATCGCGGAATTTATGAAAAACGGCATGCAAGAGCACATTGAAGTGCAAAACCAGGCCTTGATGGTGAAACGCGATGCCATGGTGGCCGCATTAGGCGAGAACTTTGGCAGCTCGGTAACTTGGATCGTCCCCCAGGGCGGGCTCTACATTTGGGTCAAATTCCCCAAGGGTACTGACCTGAACGCAGTGCAGGAACAGGTTTTCGAAGAGGGAGTTAGCTACTACAATGGCTCCCAATTCTCACCGACGGGCGAGGGGTCCAATTACCTGCGCCTCTGTTTCGGTCACCCATCGACAGACACCATCCGCGAAGGAATTGGGGAGTTGGCCAAGATACTCGAAAAGATTGGCACGTTCTCTGGGTAGAATTCCCAACGGCCACGAATCAGTCGAAAAAGGGGCGTCCCGATGAATCAGGACACCCCTTTTGGTACACCCAGTAGAGATGGTTGCGGGTTGGTGAAACGCCCCCATCCTAACCTTCCCCCGGCGCGGGGGAAGGGACTACTTGTGATAATCCGGCTGTCATCCCAGTTAATCATGACTCACCAACTCGTGGTTGCTGGCCCAGCCCATGAAAACACGGCTGCGCCGTTAGGCTACGGGGCGGTTGGTTACTGCTGGGTCTATTTTGCGCGGGATGAACTTGCCACTGCCAGCGACAGCCTTGAACTCCCCGCCTTCAACCACGACATTGCCACGGAGTAGGGTGGTCACCGGCCAGCCGTCAGCCTCGAAGCCTTCCCAGATACTGTAGTCGGAGATGTGGAAATCGTTGATGGTCAGCTTGCGCTTGAAGTTGGTATCGATAAGAGTGATGTCCGCATCGCTACCTGGGGCCAAGACGCCCTTGCGGGGGTAGAGTCCCATAATCTTGGCCGCATTGGCCGAAGTAACATCCACGAACCGCTGCAAGGACATACCCCGGCGGGAAACGCCCTCGCTATAGGTTACGCCCATCCGGGCTTCGGCCCCATTATGTCCACCCGTCACATCCGAGACCGTTCGGCCAGCAATTTTAGTCTCCCATGACGTGCAGTACTCGTCGGTGGCCATGGTGCTCAGGCCGTTGTTAACAATCCCGTTCCACAGAGACTGCCGGTCGTCCTCCGACTTTAAGGAAGGGTAGGTGTGGTACTTCATGCCGTTCTCTTCCTTATAGTTCTCGGCACCGAAACAGCAATAGTTATGGAGTGTCTCGCCGTACACCGGTCGTCCGTTGGAGCGGGCCTCCAATATGTTCTGCAATCCTTGGGTGGCACTAACGTGCACGAAGTAGACCGGCGCTCCAGTCCATTCGGCAACCCGGAGCACCCGCCGGAACGAGACATCCTCGGACTCGGCGCTGTGAACTAGGTGCATGTTGTACCACTCGGTCCGTTCTTCCCGAGCCAGCTTCTGGTACATGTGCTGCACCATGTCGTCGTCTTCAGAGTGCACCAACAGCATGGCGTTCATCTTTTGTATCTCCACCATCAAGTCATGGAGGTGCCCGGTGCCAACCATGCGCGGCTCGCCGGTGGTGGCGGGAGGCCGAATGTTGGTGGTGAATATCTTGATGGTCGGATGGCCGTCCTCCACTGCCTCATGGATTGAACCAAATATTTCTGGTGGAATCGCTCCCAGGAGCATGAGGTGATGGGCATAATCGGCGTAGGAATTGCCCTGCCATTCGGTTGTCCTTTCTTGGATTGCCTGGGGAATGTCGATGCCGGGGTACTGAATGGCGAAATCCAGCAGCGTGGTGGTGCCGCCAAACAGGGCGGCGCGGCTAACCTCGGCAGGAGGGGCCGTCTTGAGGTCGCCATGCCCCATAATCGGCGCTGAAATATGGGCATGAGGCTCAATTCCGCCAGGAACAACTATCGTCCCACTGGCGTCAATAACACGGGCACCCTCGTCAGGCAAGGTCCCCGGAGCAGCCACTGCTACAATTTTTTCTCCCTGAACGGCAACGTCCCATTCGCCAACGCCCATGGGAGTTACAACTTGTCCGCCTCTGATTATCAAATCCAGCATGATTGCGCCCTCCTATTAGTTGAGCAAATCCAGGCCACGCCTAGATGTGATAACGGAGTTTAGCATAGAGCCAGAGGCATGGCACGAGAGTAGACAGAGAAGGGTTGCGGCGCGGGGGAAGGGTTTCTAGTCGTTGCCTGCCGTAAATGGGGCTGGAGCAATCAAAGTCTCTTGCGGCAACTGCTCTTCCCAATCGGGCAACAACTCTTTTTTCGTTGTCGGCAGCAACATGATGCTAACGACACCAGTCAGACTCAGAACCAACGAGAGTCCCATGGTGGCATCGAAGTTTCCGGTCCAGTCCCTCAATTGTCCGCCAATTAATGCGCCAGTGGCCATTCCAATACCCGCGCCCATCATCTGATATCCATAGGTAGTGCCAATTGGGCCGCTGCCGTAGTACTGGCGGTTGATAATGGGGAAAGCGCTCATCTCGCCGCCGAAACCAATTCCGAAGAGCACGGCAAACAAATAGAACTGCCAGGGGTCGTGGGCAAAGAACAGCAGAAAGATTGGTGCGACCTGCAAGAAGAAACAGCCGGCCATTGCCGGTTTGCTGCCCATCCGGTCCGCGATAATCGGCACACCAAACCGGGTTATGGTGCTGGTGACCGACATAGTTACAAAGGCCCCGGCCGCCAATCCGGAAGACACTCCCTGGTCTTCTGCAATGGCAACCAGATACACCAGAATGATGGCGTGTCCGGCACAGCCCCAAAAATGGATTCCAATTAGGTTCCAGAATGCGCTGGTGTGTTGGGCCTGCTTGAGGAACACCTTGGTGCGAACCTTGGCGACATCCCTAGTCTGCACCGCTTTAATGGGTTCGTCATCTGGCGCGCCGAAGGGTCGCAGACCAATTTGGGCCGGTTCGTTATAAAAGAAGCGAATCATCATCAGAAGAATCGCCCCGCCCGCCAATCCCGGAATCCAGAACGCGGCACGCAAACCAGTAACCCCGCCGCCAAAGAGGTGAATCACAAAGAGCATGACTGGCACAGCAATCAATGGCCCGATTCCCTGTGACGATTGCAGTAACCCCATGCCGGTGCCCAGGTGCTTGCGGAACCAGAGTGTCACCGCAGCGGTGAGCGGTACCTGGAAGATGCCCATGGCGGCGCTAAGAATGACGCCAAAGAACAGGTAGAACTGCCACAATTCGCGCATGAACCCAGTAAGCACCATGCCCACAATAAATAGGAGCGCGCCCAACGTCATGGTCCAGCGAACCCCATAACGGTCACCCATCCAACCGGCGGTGGGGCCAAACAACCCCGATACGACCCACTGAATAGAAAACCCCAATCCCACCGCGCCATAACTCCAGCCAAAGGAATCTACCAAGCGGGGAATGAGAATGCTAGACGAAGAACGGAAAGAGGAGCTGAACAACCGCATGATTGCAGCCACAGTCACGATTGCCCAGGCGTAATGGACGGGCCGACCGGCGATTACCAAGTTGGAGGGCTTTAAACTAAAGTATGCCATTCAGCCTTAAGCAATTATTGTCTCCAATTATTTGGGATTGCAGCCAAATTAGGACGATTGCAACTAAAAGGTTACGGAGTACGGCAATACATCAGAAATACATTCCCGCACTGGCCCGCTCTGGCAACCAATATTGACGACTCCCGAAGATAATAGCCCATCTACCTATCAAATTGAAAGCAGATTCGAGAAGCAAAAATGCCCTGGAATTCGGGTTGAAACACCGAATAATCCAAGGCAAATTGCATTGACATTAGGACCATTTCTTGTATAATCGTAATTTACGAAGTATATGCTTCACGTTATAAACGCGCGTAATACACCTATCGGTCCCCTTCTACAGAATCCCATTTCGCCACAATTCTTCGCGCCTCATACATTAGGCCGCCCGGCTAGTCACGTCCACTTTCGTTAAGGAGAACCGTATATGGCATTGTCTCCTGCTCTCAAAGGGCAAGCTATGCAACTGCCCGACGTCAAGACCTACGCAAAAATTCCCCAGATTCTTGACGTTCCCAACCTAATCCAAAGTCAAATCCAGTCTTGGGACTGGCTAAAGGCCGAGGGATTAATCGAAGTATACCAAGAAATTTCTCCCATAGCCGATTACACCGGCAAAAAGTATGAGCTGCATTTTCTTGATCATTACTTCCGCGATCCGAAGTACTCGCCGCAAGAGACCAAGGAGCGGGAGATAACCTTCTCCCAACCTCTCTATGTGAAGACTCGCCTGGTAATGAAAGAAACCGGCGAGATTAAAGAACAAGAGATATTCATGGGCGACATTCCCATGATGACCGGCAATGGTACCTTCATTATTAACGGCGCAGAGCGCGTCGTGGTAAGCCAGTTGGTCCGTTCACCGGGGATTTACTTCGTCCTAGAGCGGAACGCCGTCAGCAACCGCAGCCTTTGCTTTGCCAAGCTGATTCCATCCCGTGGCGCCTGGCTTGAATTTGAGACCAGTTCTAAGGACATTATCTCGGTCAAAGTAGACCGCAAGCGCAAGGTTTCAGCGTCTACTTTCCTCCGCGCCTTGGGCGTGGCCGACGACGATGAGATGATGGCCCTCTTCTCCGACATCGATAACGACGAAAACCATCGGTACATGCAGACCACCTTGGATAAGGATCCGATTCTAGAACCCAAGGACCTGAACTTTAAGGAAGACGACCTGCGCTCATTATGGGAGTGGCTCCACGAGGACAAGGAGTTCGATTCCGACGCAGCACGGCGCATCGCCGCCGCCCAAATTGAATTTTACCGCCGCCTACGGCCCGGTGAACCGCCCAGCCTGGAGAACTCCCGGACTCTAATCCGGAACCTGTTCTTTGGCCCCCGCCGGTACGACCTGGGACGTGTCGGTCGCTACAAGCTGAATCGCCGCCTCGGACAGGCTGGCAACAACGACTTGATGACGCTGTCAGTACAAGACGTTATTTCAGTCATTCGCACCATGATTCGTATCAATCAGGGCGAAGGCCATCCCGACGACATTGACCATCTGGGTAACCGCCGCGTTAGGGCGGTGGGCGAACTCGTCCAGAACCAGGTTCGCGTTGGACTGCTCCGCATGGAGCGCATGGTCAAAGAAAAGATGACGCTGGTGGACCCAGAAGCCGCCGCGCCCCAGGGGCTGGTTAACATCCGCCCAGTGGTGGCATCCGTGCGGGAATTCTTCGGCGGGTCCCAGCTATCCCAGTTCATGGACCAGACCAACCCACTGGCCGAGTTGACCCACAAACGGCGTCTCTCAGCGCTGGGCCCTGGCGGTCTTTCAAGGGAACGGGCCGGATTCGACGTGCGGGACGTTCACTTCTCTCACTACGGCCGAATCTGCCCCATCGAGACTCCAGAAGGACCTAACATCGGTCTGCTTAGTTCCCTGGCGTCTTACGCCAGAATCAACCCCTACGGCTTTATTGAGTCACCATACAGGAAGGTATTCCGTTCCCTTCCCCACGACTCAGAAGACCTTAAGGGAAGGACTGTCACTCAGGCCGTGCTAGACGACGAAGGCAAGACCATCGTCGGCAAGGGCCGGGCAATTGGAGCGAATAAGATGAACGCTCTGAAGCAAATGCCCAAGGGCACCGAAATTCAGGTTCAGCCTTTCGTGGCCACCGGGGTCGAAAACGTAATTTATCTATCCGCCGACCAGGAAGAGGATTACCGCGTCGCCCAGGCGAACGCCCATCTGGACCACCTAAACCAGTTTATTCAAGACCGGGTTGAACTCCGTGTCGGTGAGAATTACACACAGGAACCGCCCGACCTGATTGACTACATGGACGTTTCGCCCATGCAAATCATGAGCGTGTCGGCGGCCCTAATTCCGTTCCTAGAGCACGACGACACCAACCGGGCCCTAATGGGGTCCAACATGCAGCGTCAGGCCGTACCTTTGCTGCGCGCCCAAGCCCCTGTGGTCGGCACCGGCATCGAAAGCCGGGTAGCCCGAGACAGTGGACAATTGGTCACCTCCCAGGTCAACGGCGTGGTGACGTCGGTCAGCGGTCGCGAAATCATCGTGACTGATGAAGAGGGCGAAGAATATCGCCATCCCGTCATCAAGTTCGCCCGTACCAACCAGGGCACCTGCTTCGACCAGCGCTCCATTGCCACCAAAGGCGATGTAGTTGAAGTCGGCAGCGTCCTGGCTGACAGTTCTTCGACCGATCACGGCGAACTGGCCCTAGGCCAGAACGTACTGGTGGCCTTCATGTCCTGGGAAGGGTACAACTACGAAGACGCTATCATCCTCAGCGAGCGTCTCTACCGCGACGATTTCTTCACTTCTATACACATAGAAAAGCATGAAATGGAAGCTCGAGAGACCAAGCTCGGTCCCGAGGAAATAACCAGAGACATCCCCAACGTCGGCGAAACCAGCCTACGAGACCTAGACGAACGCGGAATTATACGCGTCGGAGCCGACGTTGGCCCCGGAGACATCCTGGTTGGAAAGGTCACCCCCAAGGGAGAGACTGAACTGACTGCAGAGGAGAAACTCCTCCGCGCCATCTTCGGCGAGAAATCCCGCGACGTTAAAGACACTTCCCTACGGGTTCCCCACGGTGAACGGGGCAAGGTCATCGACGTTAAAGTCTTGACCCGCGAGAACAAGGACGACCTTTCACCCGGTGTGAACGAGGCTGTTAGGGTCTGGATTGCTCAAACCCGTAAAATTTCCGTTGGCGACAAAATGGCTGGTCGCCACGGCAACAAGGGCGTAGTCGCCCGGATTCTTCCTGAAGAAGACATGCCCTACATGGCCGACGGCACTCCGGTGGACATCATTTTGAACCCCATCGGCGTTCCTTCCCGGATGAACTTGGGTCAGGTGCTGGAAACTCACCTGGGCTGGGCTGCCCGGGGCCTAAACTTCCGCGCCAACACTCCAGTGTTCGACGGCGCAGGGGACTATTCCATTGAAGACGCTCTGGCCCGCGTGTGGTTCACAGAGAAATCTGGAGCCGCACAAATGGGACCAATCGACGGCTCACCCGAGGTTGATTACCCGAAGGTTGACCGCTGGCTGGCAGAGAAGGGTTACGACCCCAGAGTGATATTTGACGACACTAAATTAGGCGCGGCCAAAGAGGCCTGCCTGCGAATGTGGCTGACCGATGAAGCCGAGGTAGATACCACGGGCATGTCTCTAGAAGACATGCACCAGGCCGCCATCGCCGTTCACCGGGACAAGCGCATCGCACCGCCCACCTTCGGTAAGTTCGAGCTCAGCGACGGACGAACCGGAGAGAATTTCGACCAACTGGTCACCGTGGGTAGCGTCTATATCTTGAAACTCATCCATTTAGTGGAAGACAAGATTCACGCGCGTTCCACCGGCCCCTACTCCATGATTACTCAGCAGCCCCTGGGCGGAAAAGCCCAGTTCGGCGGACAGCGCTTTGGTGAGATGGAAGTCTGGGCACTGGAAGCCTACAGCGCAGCCTATAACCTGCAAGAAGTGCTGACAGTCAAATCCGATGACGTAGCCGGACGCGTAAAGGCCTATGAAGCAATCGTCAAGGGTGAACCCATTGGCCAGCCGGGTGTGCCGGAATCGTTCAACGTTCTGCTCAAGGAACTCCAGAGCCTAGGCCTGGCGGTTGAGCTGTTGAACGAAGAGCGACGGCCTCCCCTCACCCAGGGCATGTCCGATGAGTCCGACTTATTCCAAGCGATGGAGACACTGTAATGGTTAGGATGGCAGACAGGGCGGAAACAGCGGGAACCAACTTCAATGCAATCCGCATCTCCATAGCATCTCCCGAACAGATACTCAACTGGTCTCATGGCGAGGTCACCAAGCCTGAGACCATCAACTACCGCACCCTGCGTCCGGAGAAAGACGGCCTTTTCTGTGAAAGGCTGTTTGGACCCACCAAGGACTGGGAGTGCTTCTGCGGCAAGTACAAGCGCATCCGCTATCGGGGTGTTGTCTGCGACCGCTGCGGCGTCGAAGTAACTCGCTCCAAAGTCCGCCGCGAGCGCATGGGCCATATCCGTTTGGCCGCGCCTGTTGCCCATATCTGGTTCAGCAAGACCACGCCTAGTCGGCTGGGTCTGCTGCTCGACCTGTCTCCCAGGAACCTGGAACGGGTACTCTACTTCGCCCAGCACATCATTGTGTCGGTAGACGAAGACGTGCGCCAGGAAGCCCTTGAACTAGAGCAAGCCAAGTTCGATTTAGAACTGAAGAAAGCACGTCGCCAGGCAGAAGCCCGGGTTAACGCGCTGAAAGCCCGTTTGGGCGGCGATGAAACCCAAGCGGACGAACTGACTGAAGACGAATCGGACGAAGAAGCGGTTGCAGAACCCGTCGCCGAAGTGGCTGAAGTGGACGCGGAAGCCATTGAAGGCGAAGAGGAAGCCGCCGTTGCATTCGAAGAACCCGAATTAGAGATGGACCCAGTCGCCATTCAGTTGGAGATTGACGCCATCACCGAACAATTGGCCACCGAAGAGGGTCAACTAGAAGAACAGTTCAAGGCTGCCATCGACGAACTGGAAGACCTACGGATTCACACGCTCATCGCCGAGTCGCGCTACCGAGAACTAAAAGAGGCCTACGGCGAAGTGTTCGAAGCGGGCATGGGCGCTGAGGCCATCATGGCCATTTTGAAGACCACCAATCTGGAGGCCCTCAAAGACCAACTGGTTACCGAGATGCACACCACCTCCGGTCAACGCCGGAAGAAGGCCATCAAGCGTCTCCGCGTCGTTGAGTCTTTCCGCAACAGCGGTAACCGCATCGAGGACATGATTCTCTCGGTATTGCCGGTATTGCCTCCAGAACTACGCCCCATGGTTCAGTTGGACGGCGGTCGGTTCGCCACCAGCGACCTAAATGACCTCTACCGCCGGGTGATTAACCGCAATAACCGGTTGAAGAGACTCATGTCTCTGGGTGCGCCCGAAATCATTATCCGCAACGAAAAGCGAATGCTACAAGAGGCCGTCGATGCGTTAATCGACAACGGCCGCCGCGGTCGCCCCATTCAGGGCAGCCACAATCACAAGCTAAAGTCTCTTTCCGACCTGCTACGCGGCAAACAGGGTCGTTTCCGCCAGAACCTGCTGGGCAAACGGGTAGACTACAGCGGACGCTCCGTCATTGTGGTCGGACCAGAACTCAAAATGCATCAGTGCGGCCTGCCCAAGCGTATGGCCCTAGAGTTGTTCAAACCCTTCGTCATGCACCGCTTGGTCATTCTGGGCATCGCGCCCAACATCAAGAACGCCAAACGAATGGTTGAGCGGGCCCGCGGAGAGGTCTGGGACATTCTTGAAGACGTAATTAAAGACCGCCCCGTCCTCCTCAACCGTGCTCCCACGCTGCACAGGCTGGGCATTCAGGCCTTCATGCCAGTGCTAATCGAAGGCAACGCCATCCAGATTCACCCGTTGGTCTGTTCCGCCTTCAACGCGGACTTCGACGGCGACCAGATGGCAGTCCACGTTCCCCTGTCCCGGATGGCAGTGCTGGAGGCCAAAGAGGCCATGCTCAGCACCCATAACATGTTGTCGCCCGCTTCGGGAGAGCCGTTGGTTGCGCCTACTCTAGATATGGTGTTGGGTTGCTTCTATCTGACCGAAATTCGGGAAACCAGTAACGGCGTTGGCAGCAGATTCAACGACTTCGACGAGGCCCAACTCGCTCATGCGTCCGACATCATTGACCTGCACGCTCCCATCCACGTAAGGGAAGTGCGCAACTACGACGGCGAATGGATGGAAACAACTCTGGGCCGGATGATTTTCAACGAGATTCTGCCCAAGAGCATCGGGTTCCAGAACATCTTGATGGACCGGAATGCACTGAAGGACCTAACCGCCACCCTCTATCACTCCCTCACCAATGAGGAAACAGCTGCGGTTTTGGACGGCATTAAAGATCTGGGCTTCCACTACGCCACTGCGTCGGGAATCACAATTGCCATCAACGACATTCAAGTTTCTCCTCGAAAACAGGGGATTCTGGACAAAGCGACCGATCTCGTAAAGAGCTACGAAGAGCAGTTCATGTCGGGCCTTATCTCAGAGGAAGAACGCTACAGCAAGGCCGTTGACGCCTGGACCAGCGCTTCCGACGAAACCACGGAGTTGGTACAAGAGGAATTGCCCAACTACGGCGGTATCGCGGTGATGGCTGTATCGGGCGCCAAAGGTAACATCTCTCAGATTAAACAGATGGCTGGCATGCGCGGCCTGATGAGCAACCCCAAGGGTCGAATCATCGACTTGCCCATCAAATCGAGTTTCCGTGAGGGCCTAACAGCCCTGGAGTACTTCATCTCTACCCACGGAGCCCGTAAGGGGCTGGCCGACACGGCTCTCAGGACCGCCGACAGCGGTTACCTGACCCGGCGGTTAATCGACATCGCCCAAGAAGTGATTATTCTAGAAGAGGACTGCGGGACCTTTGACACCTATTGGATTACCCCGCGCCCCGAAGACGAAACTGGCAAAACTCTGCCGGACCGCATCAACGGGAGGCTGGCCGCCGCGCCGGTGCCCCACCCTGAGACCGGAGAGATACTGCTGGAGCGCAACCAAGAAATTAACCTAGAAATGGGCCGGATACTGGTTGAAGCAGGGGTTAAGGAAGTGCCGGTGCGCTCACCGCTAACCTGCGATGCCCACCGGGGCGTTTGCCAGGCTTGCTATGGCCGCCTGCCCGCCACCGGATTAACCGTGCAAATGGGACAGGCCGTTGGCATCATCGCCGCCCAGAGCATTGGGGAGCCCGGAACCCAGTTGACCATGCGTACATTCCACACTGGCGGAATCGCCGGTCTGGACATCACCAGTGGTCTGCCCAGAGTAGAAGAGATTTTCGAGGCCCGCATTCCAAAAGGCGCCGCCATCCTGGCCGACATCGATGGCCTGGTTGAGTTGGAAGCTGACGAAGAGGGCCGCCGCCTACGCATAGTAAGCAAAGAAGAATTCCGCGAGGACTATCTGGCCCCTGAAGACGGCCATATCCTAGTGGACGAAGGCGAGATGGTGGAGCCAGGAATGGTTCTGGCCACCAGTTTGCCTGCCCTGAAGGGCCGCAAAACCAAGGCCGCCATTAAAAAGGCTGCGGAAGCCGCTGCGGAGGCCGCCGAAGCCGGGGAAGGAGAACCCCTCAACCAAGTAGTCGCCAACGTCGGCGGCAGAGTGGAAATCAACGCCGGAATCATCTCCATTGTTTGGGACGATATCGAAGTCAGGGAACATCTGATTCACTCATCGGCCTACATGATGGTTAAAGACGGCGATACCGTCCGGGCCGGCGACCCGCTGATAACCGGGCCAATGAACCCCCATGACATTCTCCATATCCGGGGCAAAGACGACCTGCAACGTTACCAAGTGGACCAGGTTCAGCAAGTCTATACATCCCAGGGTGTGGGTATCCACGACAAGCACATCGAAATTATTCTTCGGCAGATGCTCCGCCGCGTTCAGGTCGAGTCCGCCGGAGACACCGAGTTCATACCCGGCCAGATGGTCGACAAGTTCGCCTTCCAAGACCAGAATGCCAGGGTGCTGGCCGAGGGTGGAGAACCCACCACCGCCAAACCTGTCCTTCTGGGCATTACCCGGGCGTCTCTCCTAACCGACAGTTTCCTGTCTGCGGCCTCCTTCCAGGAGACCACCAGGGTCTTGACCCAAGCGGCAGTGAGCGGAGCGCAAGACTGGCTCCAGGGACTAAAAGAGAACGTCATCATCGGCAGGCTCATCCCCGCCCGGATTGAAATTCCCGGAATGGCAGAACTGCTGAAACCTCAGCCAATGCCGCAGATTTCTGCGGTATCCCCCGGCGGTTGGTTGGGCGTAACTGACGCCTCGGCCGGTGCCTTCAACCAGCCAATCGACGATGATTTCCCTGTCGCCGAAGCAAACATCTTCGCCGACAAAATCAGCAACGATGACGTGCCGTCAGAAGCGGTCATCCCGGCGGCAAGCATTGACGAAAACTCCGACGATAACGAGGACGACGACTTCGACGACACCGAAATTTTGGACGACGATCTCGATGAAGACGAGGACGACTCCGAAGAACCGGGTCTTGCCGAAGCCAGCGACCTAAGCACCAACGGCGTCAGCCACGACGACGTAAGTTCGGCCCCTGGAGAAGAGGATGCGGAGGGGAGCAACGAAACAGCCACTCCAACAGATGGTGAGGGAAACGAGTAGACCGGGGTCTGCTCAGGGGCCAGATTTATCCGTAGATTTAGCCCCTAACAATCCCCACCATCTGCGGTTGGCCAACCCGGTGATGATTGCCTCTGGGACCTTCGGTTACGACGGGTACGGCAGAGGCATCACTGAAGATATGGATTTGGGTAAATTGGGCGCGGTGGTGCCAAAGACGGTCACCCGCCTGTCCCGGGAAGGCAACCCGGAACCCAGGTGGTATCCCAAGTCTTTCCGCGAGGCCTGGGACACTGGCGATTTGCTATTCCTAAACGCCATTGGCCTCACCAACCCCGGTATTGAGGCCGCCCTACGGGACGTTACTCCCGGCTGGGACCGCTGGAATGCTACCGTCCTCCTTAGCTTCGCTGCCGACTCCATCGAGCAGTTCGCTGAGATGGCCGCCATGGCTGACCAGGGGACAGGATTCCAGGGCATAGAACTCAATCTTAGCTGCCCAAACGTGGCAGATGGCTCACTCTTCGGCCACAGCGCTACCCTCACTGCCCAGGCTGTAGCGGCGGTCAGGGCCAACACCGGACTGCCAATTTTGGCCAAACTAGCTCCCAACGTTCCCGACATCACTGTGATTGCCCGCGCCGCCGTAGACGCCGGGGCCGACGCAATTACCATCTGCAACACCATGCCGGCCATGCGCATCGACACCGAGTCCCGTCAGCCGGTATTGGGCAATATTACCGGCGGACTATCAGGACCAGGTCTACGCCCCATCGCCTTGAATCTGGTCTACCAAGCGTCAAAGGCCGTGGCTGTGCCAATCATTGGGGTTGGGGGAATCTTCACGGGCGAACATGCCGCCGAATACATCCTTGCTGGCGCTTCTGCCGTACAGATAGGTAGCGCCAATTTGGTGGGGCTATCCGCCCCCTGGCGAATATTAAGCGAACTCACAGACTGGGTGTCCCGATCAGGTGCAGCAACCGTAGTGGAGTTGTCAGGTGGGACACAGCCCCGGATAAACGTATAACTTAGCGCCCTGGCCGACCACGAATGGGCGTGCATCCCACTCGTGGGATGCAATATAATGGTCTAAGGCGTTCATCAAGCCTATCCTAGGCTTTCAACTGGCCCACCCCAGCATCATATTACGAGGTCTAATCGCACATGGTTTCCGTTCTCCAAAAAGTGCTTGGCGACCCCAACGAAAAAGCCCTCAAGAAATTTTATCCGATTGTAGACGAGATAAATGGGCTTGAGCCGGAATTTCAGAAGCTCACCGACGAGCAACTCAGGGCTAAAACCGAGGAGTTCCGCGCTCGGTTGGCTGGCGACGAAGACCTAAACGACATCATGCCGGAGGCCTTCGCTGCCGTCCGGGAAGCCGCCCGTCGCAATCTGAAACAGCGCCATTACAATGTGCAATTAATCGGTGGAATGGTCCTGCACCAAGGCCAAATCGCCGAGATGAAGACCGGCGAAGGCAAGACTCTGGTGGCCACGCTGGCCGTTTATACCAATGCATTGGAAGGCAAAGGCGTCCACGTAGTTACGGTGAACGACTACCTGGCCCGCCGTGACCCGGTCTGGATGAGTCCCATCTACCATGCCTTGGGCCTGACCATTGGCGTCTTGCAGCACGACACAAGCTACATCTACGACCCTGAAATTACCGAAGCCCCCAACGGTATGGAATTTCTCCGGGCAGTTTCTCGCCCAGAAGCCTACCGGGCGGATATTACCTACGGCACCAACAACGAATTCGGTTTCGACTACCTGCGTGACAACATGACCTTGGAAGAGACCAACCGGGTTCAGCGGGAGTTGAACTATGCCATCGTTGACGAGGTCGACAACATCCTCATCGACGAGGCCCGAACCCCCCTCATCATCAGCGGCCCCGCCGAAGAGCCGGTGCAGCTTTACCAGAGCTTCGCCAAGCTGGTAACCCGCTTGGAAGAAGAGGCCGACTTCACCATTGACGAGCGAACCCAAGCCATCTCCCTGACCCAAGACGGCATTTCCAAGATGGAGCAGTGGACCAATACCGATAATCTCTACGACCCGGAGAATTATCACCAGGTCCACTACATGGAAAATGCCCTGACCGCCGAGGTCATGAAAATTAGGGACAAGGAATACGTGGTCAAAGACGGCGAGGTAATCATCGTCGATGAGTTCACCGGGCGTCTGCAACCCGGTCGACGCTGGTCCGACGGACTGCACCAAGCCGTGGAAGCCAAAGAGGGCCTTAAAATACAGCGGGAGAGTATCACCTACGCCACGATTACCCTCCAGAATTACTTCCGCATGTATGAAAAACTGGCCGGTATGACCGGTACCGCCCTCACCGAATCCGAAGAGTTTTACAAGATTTATGGGCTAGAGGTTGTGGCCGTCCCCACCAACCTGCCCTTGTCCCGTGTCGACCGTTCGGACTTGGTCTTCCAGACCGAAGACGGCAAGTGGAAGGTCATCACCGAAGACATCGCCAAGATGCACGAAGAAAAAAGGCCAATATTGGTCGGCACCACCTCAGTTGAAACATCGGAATATCTAAGCGGACTTCTGAAGAAGCGAGGCGTCCCACACCAGATATTGAACGCCAAAAACCACGAGCATGAAGCGACCATCGTCGCCCAAGCCGGGCGTTTGGGCGCCGTGACAGTATCCACCAACATGGCTGGTCGTGGCACCGACATCGTTCTAGGCGGCAGCGACACCGACCGGCCAGACTGGCAGGAAGAGCACGAAAAGGTGGTTGCACTGGGCGGTCTGCATGTTACTGGCACCGAACATCACGACGCCCGCCGTATCGACAATCAGCTACGTGGCCGCGCTGGACGCCAAGGCGACCCAGGCGGTTCCCAGTTCTACGTTTCCCTGGAAGACGAACTGATGCAACGGTTCGGCGGCGATCGGATAAAGACTGTGATGGGCTGGGCTGGTCTGGACGAAGAAACGCCCATCGAGAACCGCATCATCACCAAGTCCATCGGCAGCGCCCAGGTCAAGGTGGAGGGCTACCACTTCGACATGCGCAAGCACCTGCTGGAATACGACGATGTCTTAAACAAACAGCGGGAAATCATCTACCAGGACCGCCACGAGGCCCTAAGCGGCCAGTCGCTGAAGTCTAAGTTCGTCCAAATGCTGCGCCGCGAGTTTGCGGATGCAGTCGCCCGCCACCTACCCGGAAAACACTCCGACGAATGGAACGGCGGCGGTTTAATCGACGAAATTGGCCAGGTCTGCCCACTACCCCCGGAATTGTCCAATGAGGAACAGGTCTACCAGTGGGACCGAGACCAAATACTTGAGATACTGAACGAATTCGCCGAGACGGTCTACGAGGCCCGAGAACAGGACTTGGGCGAAGAACAGATGCGAACCGTCGAGCGTCTCCTATTGCTGCGGGCCATCGACACCCACTGGGTGCAGCACCTAACGTCCATGGAAAACCTGCGCACCGGAATCGGTCTACAAGCTTATGGTCAGCGCGACCCGTTGGTCATGTACCGCTCGGAAGGCCACAAGATGTTCGGAGAGCTACAGGCCCGGATTGAGGCCGAGGTAATTCACACCGTGTTCCACGTGACGGTCTCGGAGCAGCCTGCAACTGGTTCGCGACGACCTGCCGCGCCAATCACCCAGACAAGCCCAATGAAGGCAGTCAACGACCCACGGCGCGGCGCAGCCCCAATCGGCGGTGGCGAAAAGATTGGCCGGAATACCACTTGTCCCTGCGGCAGCGGCAAGAAGTACAAACGCTGCCACGGCGCTTCGGTCTAAATAAGCCTACTTCTTGCCGAACAGCCGGGCAAAGAACCCAGGCTTGCTAGCCGCAGTGCTAGCTGAAGGCGCACTACTACTCTCCGGCATGTGATGTCCTTCGTGACTGTGTCCGTGGTCACCATGCTCGTGGCCATGCCCGTGGTCGTCGCCAGACTCAGCCGCAGCCTCTGACAGATACTTGTCCGGCTCTTTGTCGAAGGCCACCTTGCAACCGGGAGCGCAGAAGTAATAGGTCGTCCCCTGATAATCGCTCTGCCCACCAGGGGGGTTGTCGGTATCGACGTCCATCTTGCAGATTGGGTCTATTGCAGTTGCCATTGTTCTCTCCTCCGAAAATGCCTTTTGGTACTCTATACGATTTGAACGGCCTGATCCGTTAGACTTTTGCGCCTCTCAGACTCCCCGTATTCTCTTATACCTTTGCGCCTCTCAGCCTCAATGAATTGCTTACTACCGTTACTGAGCTGAAGGCCATGGCCAGCGCGGCCAAGACTGGATTTAAGAAGCCCTGGTCCCCAAAGAAGAAGTTCAAACTATCCGGCACGCCGCCAGTACCTTGGAAGACAGGGTACAGGACTCCGGCAGCCACTGGAATCAGCATCACATTGTAGAAGAAGGCCCAGAATAGGTTCTGCTTGATGGTTCGGATTGTCTGGCGGCTCAGGTTGAGCGCAGTAGCCACGCCGTTTACGTCGCTCCGCATGAGCGTTATGTCTGCTGACTCCATGGCTACATCGGTGCCGCTGCCCATGGCCATGCCAACATCGGCCTGGGCCAGCGCCGGGGCGTCGTTAATACCGTCGCCCACCATCGCCACAACCCTGCCTTCTGCCTGTAGCTTCTTAACCACCTCGGCCTTGTCCTGAGGCAGCACTTCCGCCACAACCCGGTCCAAGCCCAATTGCGCTGCTATGGCCTGGGCCGTCTGAGCGTTGTCGCCGGTAAGCATCACCACTTCCAGCCCCATACGCCGCAACTTCTCCAAGCCTTCATAGGCTTCCGGCTTCACCGTGTCGGCCACCGCAATCAGACCCATCGCAGTCTCGTCGGATGCCAGGAACATGGGTGTCTTGCCCTGGGCCGCCAGTTCCGACGCCTTTGCCACCAGGCCGTCCAAGGCTATTTCCGAGTCCTCCATTAACGCCTGGTTCCCAAACCGGACCGTGTGGCCATTCACCTGGGCCACGATTCCCCTGCCTGGGATAGCCTGAAACTCGGACACCGTTGCCAATTCCAGCCCCCGGTTTTGGGCCTCGTTAACTATTGCCGCGCCCAAGGGGTGCTCGGAACCGCGCTCAGCGGATGCGGCCAGCAGCAAAAGTTCTTGTTCTGAGCTACCGGGCGCGGCAGAAGCCACCAGGTCAGTCACAACCGGTTTTCCGCTGGTAAGAGTGCCAGTCTTGTCCAAGACCACGGTATCGACCTTGTGGGCAATCTCCAGGGCTTGTGCTTGCTTAATCAGCACCCCCATTTCTGCGCCCTTGCCGGTACCGACGATAATTGCCGTGGGTGTGGCCAGTCCCAGTGCGCACGGGCAGGCTATTATCAGCACGGAAACCAAGACCAGTGTTGAGAACGTTAGCGCCGGAGCCGGGCCCAGCAGCATCCAGAACAGGAAGGCCGCCACGGCCGCGATTATGACCGCTGGCACGAAATACGCCGCGACCTGGTCGGCCAACCGTTGAATGGGCGCTTTCGAGCCTTGGGCCTCTTCCACCAGATGGATTATCTGGGCTAAGACGGTCTCCCCACCCACCTGGGTGGCCTCAAAGTGGATGGCCCCGTTGAAGTTGATGGTTGCCCCGTAAACTTTCTCGCCGGGGCCCTTCTCCACCGGCATGCTTTCGCCGGTGAGCATTGATTCGTCCACCGCCGAATAGCCCTCAGTCACCACTCCGTCCACCGGCATTCTCTCTCCGGGGCGCACCAAGACGATATCTCCGGGGACGACTTGGTCCACTGGGATGTCGACCTCTTGGCCATCGCGCACCACTCGCGCCGATACTGGCCTGAGTCCCATGAGTCGCCTGATAGCCTCCGAAGTTTGGCCTTTGGCTCTTGCTTCTAGGAACCGGCCCATCAGTATCAATGCTACGATGATGGCCGCAGTGTCGAAGTAGACCTTGGCATCAATACCATTGTCGGCCAGCACCCCCGGCGAGAACTCATTGAGCAACACCACCGCGACGCTATAGACGTAGGCCACAGTAGTGCCCAAAGCGATGAGGGTGTGCATGTTGGCCGCGCCATGTCTGAGTGCGCCCAGGCCCGAGGTGTAGAAATTGGACCCGGCCCAGAACTGCACCGGGGTCGCCAAGGCCCACAACAAGAATGGGTAGTAGCCTTGGGCCATGAACTTGGACACCCAAGGGAAGGCGTCGAATGTGCCGAGGAACAGGAGAATACCACCGCTACCGGCGAAAACCAGGCGGTTCCGCAATTCCCGAATCTCCTTTACTTTTGAGAGCCGCTCCAGCTCCCTTTCTTGGTCTCCAGAGTCGTTGAAGCTTTCGACTCGGTAACCGGCATCTTCAACTGCTTTTTGCAGGTCGGAAAGCTCGGCCATCCCCGACACAAACTCCACCGACGCCCTTTCCACGCCCAAGTTGACGTTGGCTTTAGAGACTCCCGGAACACCAAGCAGGGCATTTTCCACGTGGCCCACGCAGGACGCGCAGGTCATGCCGCCAATGTTTAGCGACGCCGATTGGGTGCCTATCTTGTACCCGGCGCCGGAGACGGCATCCTGTATCGCTTGCACGGTGACTTGGGCAGGCACGAATTCCACCGAAGCCTTTTCGGTGCCCAAATTGACCGATGCTGCAACCACGCCGGGAACACCCTTAAGGGCGGTCTCCACGTGGCCAACGCAAGCGGCACAGGTCATGCCTTCAACCGGCAAACTAAGTTTCTTGATGTCCTTTTTTGTGGTAACCATAATTAAAGTCCTAGGAACCAGTCCTTTTGTTAGACTCCTTCCGCAAATATCACGTTTCCAGTGGACGCGCTCTGGCGGATCTTTTTCAACTCTGCATATTCGGGTGAGTTGTACCAAGCTTTGGCCCGCTCCATATTCTCAAACTCCAGAACGACTACTCGCTTGGGAGCCCACGTTCCCTCAGCAGCTTCACCCTCGGCGCCACGTACCAGGAATTTACCCCCGTAGGCAGCTATCGTATCGGGCACGCCAGCACGATATTTGGCGTAGGTATCCATGTCTGTTATATCGATGTCCGCAATCAAATATGCTGCCATAGCTATCTCCCCTTCGTTTCTATCTCCCCTTCGTTCTCTGGACAATGGGTACTAGACGCCTTCGACGAAGATTAAATTGCCGATGGACGCACTTTGGCGTAGTTTCAAAAGTTCCGAGTACTCAGGTGAGTTGTACCAGGCTTTGGCGGTCTCCATGCTCTCGTACTCGGCCAACACAAAACGCTCCGGCAGCCAATCACCTTCGGCTATCTCACATTTGCCCATGCCCCGCACCAGATACCGGCCCCGGTAAGCCTCACTGGTGGCGGGAATCCGGCGGCGTATTTGGCGTAGGTGTCCGGATCGGTCACTTTGATGTCTCCAATCACGTATGCAGCCATCTTTATCTCCGGTTCACTTATTGGAAAGGATATACAAGTCCTTGAGCTCTTCAACTATCTCTTGGGCACGACCAGATTGGATGCCTTCCACCACGCAGGACTGCAAGTGCCCCTCAAGCAGTAGGCTTTCCATTTTTTCGATGGCCCGCCGCACGGCGTAAGTCTGCTTCAGCACATCCACGCAGTACTTATCCTCCTCCAGCATTTTTCTGATGCCTGAGAGGTGCCCTTCGATGTAGTTCAACCGCTTGAGAGCGTCACCCTTAACTTCTCGAATCAATCTAGACCCTCCAAACCCATACCCCCTGGGTGGGGGTCATGTTTCAAACATTACTTCCACTTAGTAGGTTTGTCAACTAGGTAGACGCAAAATGACGGGGCCAGCGTTTCCGCTGGCCCCGTCACAATTATCCATGGGTCATTTAAGTTGGCGAGGCCGGTTCAGCCGCCGCCGATTGCGGGCAGGAAGTGCACCTCGCTATTCTCCTGCACCTTTTGCAGCATGCCTATCTGGCTGGTCTCACCATCAACTATTACCGCGATGCCAGGAAAAAGGTCATCCTCCATTTCGTCGCAAAGGAATTCCTTAATCCCTGGGTGCAGCTTCTCCAGATTATTAACTAACTGGCGCACAGTACTGCCTTCCACCTGCACCTGCTGCTTGTTGCCGGTAAGCTGTTGCAGCTTTGGCGGTATCCAAACCTCTGGCATCCGAGGCTACTTGCCCTCTTTGGCCCAGAGGGCCTCAAGGACTTTGTCCGGAGACATGGGCAGGTCGTTCATCCGGACGCCGATGGCAGCGTAAATGGCGTTGGATATGGCAGCCATCGGAGGCACTATTGGCACTTCGCCGACGCCCCTGACACCGTAGGGGTGCATGGGGTTGGCTATTTCAACAATCACCGTGTCAATCATGGGAAGATCCAACGCGGTGGGCATCCGGTAGTCTAGGAAGCTGGTATTCAACATCGCGCCGTCGTCGTTGTAGACGTACTCTTCGTTGAGGGCCCAGCCGATGCCCTGCACCACGCCGCCCTGGATTTGGCCTTCCACATATGCAGGGTGGATGGCTTTGCCAGCGTCTTGCACGGCGGTGTACCGCAGGATTTCAACTTTTCCGGTGTCGGTATCGACTTCAACATCCACCACGTGGACTGCAATTGATGGGCCAGGGCCTGGGGGGTTAACTCCGGCCGAGCCGACTATCGGACCACCAGTGGGAATCATCCGTCCGGCAATCTGCTTAAAGGTCAGTTTAAGTTCAGGGTCCGATTTGTGCTGGAGGATTGCGTCTTTGTACTCGACATCGGCTTCCGGAATCTCCCAAATCTTGGCGGCCCGTTCCGCCATCTGCTTTTTGACGCTCTGAGCCGCCTGGTAACAAGCCCAACCAGTCTTGAATGTAACACTGCTACCGCCCGTATTGGAGGTAAAACCAATGGAGTCGGTGTCACCAACCTGGGGTTTAATATCGGTTACAGGAATGCCCAAGACTTCGGCTACGTGCATTGCCATCGCGGCGCGGCTGCCGCCGATGTCCGGTGAACCCTCAGTCAAGCTCACGGTACCGTCGGAGTTGACCACGGCCACTGCGGAAGAGGGTCCGGAGTTGTTGGCCCACCAACCGGAGGCGATGCCGCGTCCGCGGTGTTTGCCTTCTAGTTTGGTGTTGTAGTGCTGATGATCTTTGGCGGCCTGCAGGGTCTCGATGTAACCAACCTTGGGGGTCATTGGTCCGGTTACCCGGCGTACACCCTCTTTGGCGCTATTCATTAGACGGAATTCCAGCGGGTCCATGCCCAGCTTCTCTGCAAGCTCATCCATGGCGGTTTCCATGCAGAATGCCGAGGCCGGAGCTCCGGGGGCCCGGTAGGCTGCGGCCTTGGGCCGGTTAATCACCACATCTATGGCTACCAGATGGCCGTTGGGAATGTCGTATTGGCCCATCATGCACTGGATACCAGCGCCGACCGGCGACCCAGGGAAAGCGCCGGCCTCGTAGACCAGCTCGGCCTCGGCAGCAATCAATTTACCGTCTTTGGTCGCGCCCAATTTGACTTTGATTTTGGTTCCTGAGGTCGGGCCGGTGCCCTCGAAGACCTCGGGACGAGTCAACTGGACCTTTACCGCTCGACCCGACTTGCGGGACAAGAGAGCTGCGATTGGCTCCACATAGACGATGCCCTTGGCACCGAAGCCGCCGCCAATCTCCATGGGAATAGCTTTGACGTCTGAGACTCGGATGCCCAGGAAACGGGCGGTTTGGTCACGGACGGTGAACTGCCCCTGGCTACTGGACCAAATAGTCAATTTGCCGTCAGTTTGCCATTGGGCTACGGCCGCTTGTGGTTCGATGTAACCTTGGTGCACGGCTTGGGTGGTGGTCTCTTTCTCCACAATGAAATCGGCGTCTTTAAATCCCTGTTCAACGTCGCCCAGTTTGAATTCAAACTCGTTGGCAATGTTGGTGCGCATGCTTTCTGCGTTTTCTTCCAGAATCCCACCAGGACGGAGAGCCGGGCTGGAAACTGAGGCTAGACGCTCATGCAGAATCGGAGCATCCGGCTTCATAGCTTCCTCGGCGGAAAGCACCGGCTTCAGGACCTCGTAGTCCACCTTAATCTTGGCCATTGCCTCTTCAGCAGCGTGGGGGCTAACTGCGGCCACTGCGGCTACGGCATGACCCTTGTATAGCGCCTTGCCCCGAGCCAGAACGTTCATGCTCAAGAAGCCCAAATTATGGATGGCACCATCGGCCAAATCCGTGAGCTTAATGGAAGTCTCTGGCCAATCGGCGGAGGTGACAACCGCGTAGACGCCAGGAATGGCTTCCGCAGCGCTGGCATCAATGGACTTGATAATCGCGTGAGCGTGGGGGCTACGCAGAATCTTTCCGTATAGCATCCCAGCTAGTTTTGTGTCTGCGCCGTACTTGGCGCGTCCGGTTACTTTATCGGCGCCGTCGTGACGAATCGGATTGGTACCGATTACGTTAAATTCTTCGTTGGAGAGGACCATGTTGGGCTTGTATTCAAGCATTCTCTCGCTCCTAGTTCATTATATTTTCAGACAATTTCAAAACGCCCACAGGCGTAATTTCCGGTGGTTTCCAGTGGTATTAATCGACAAATTGGCCCACTGGCGATGCCTGGGCATATATTATCACAAACCTAGCTTCAGGCCCACGCCTGATTACGCTCTCAAATTTGTCCGGCTCCAGGCATGGCGTGAATAACGTTGGCCCAAGTAATAGTCGCGATTCATACCGCAATTATGACAAGTGGTTTTTCCCCACCAGTATGGGTACTGTACTGCCCCAGTCGAGTTAAGATATACTGCCAGCGGCGATTTACGCATGGCTGGGCTTGGCCTTTTGGCTCCCGCCTGCAATCCGAAACCGGAGAAGATGTATAGGATGCGGATACCTCGACCACGCGCCCGTCGGGCACTGATAGGACTATTCTTAATTGGCACCATTCTAATGGCTACCACCGCCAGCCACGGGTGCACCGTCAGCGGTTCCAGCCCGGCCAACGAAGCTTCAGCGACCAGCAACTCAGCCTCTTAATCTGCCCCAGCATAATAGGGTTATCAGGCGAAGGGCAATCGGGCTAAATTAGCTGCGCATTTTCCAATGCCAATGCCATCAAATAACAGATAGTAATTGACATTTCAGTCTTGTTTCTCCAATTATTGAAGTAGTTCCTGATACTTAAAAATCAGGTAAATATAGGTAATTAACACCACCGATTCAAAAAAGGAGGCAGCCATGCCAGACTCTGATTCCGACTCCTCTGGCGACCTGAATGTTCTATCTGAAGACCCCCTTTGTGCGGGAGTTTTCCTCTCGAATCTAGACGTTCCGGTCTCCCCCACTGAAGGTCACTTCATCCGAAGCCACTTCCCCGCTCCCCAGATTAACTCCGCCGACTGGTCTCTCCCTATCACCGGCGATGTAGAAACCCCCATCAACCTCCGCTACCACGACTTACTCAAGATGCCCAGCCATGAAGTTGTGAGTCTCATGGAATGCGCTGGCAATAGCCGGTCCACCATGCAGCCCCCAGCAGAAGGTGTTCAATGGGACAACGGCGCAGTCAGTGTTTCCCGGTGGAAGGGCGTATCAGTCAAAACCGTGTTAGAACAGGCTTCCCTAAAGAGTGTGGCCACCGACGTTCTCTTCGAAGGCGTTGACACGGGCACCGAACCCCATTCCGGCGGGCCATTGCGCTATGCAATGAGCGTTCCGATTGAGAAGTTGCTGGACCCGGACACTCTTTTAGCCTATGAGATGAACGGCGAAACCCTGCCCAAGGATCATGGCTACCCCATACGGCTATTGGTGCCCGGCTGGTATGGCATGGCCTCGGTCAAATGGCTATCTAACATCACCGTTATGGACCACCCAAACGGCGGTTTCCACGAGATGGACTACTGTATCTACCCGGCGACAGACGGTAAAGCCGACGCCAAGGTGAAGCGGGTCACTTCGCTAAAGGTTAAGTCTCTAATCAGCACACCGACCAAGGGTTCTTTCGTCACTCCTGGCTCCCACAAGATTAAGGGCGTCGCTTGGTCGGGTGACGGGCATATCACCAAGGTTGAAATCAGCACTGACGACAACCGCACCTGGCGTCCTGCCAAGCTGGAACAGCCCTGTGGTTCCTACTCCTGGCAGCACTGGGAATATGACTGGGAAGCAGCCAGCTTGGGCCATTCCCTGCTGCGCTCTCGCGCCACGGACAGCAAGGGCAATGTGCAACCGATGTTAGCCCAGTGGAACTTCCGAGGCTATCAGGTAAATTCCATCCACTCCGTCCCAATCACTGTCCGCAAAGACTAGTCCCTTTTCTCCGTTTGTCTGGCGTATACCGCCGGTGACCCGAATCTACCGGCGGTATACAATGGAAACAACCCTTTAAGGGATGCAATTCTTTGGGCACGGCTACGTACGCCGCACCTACGTTGGGAGGGTGGAAGACTGTGTTCGTTGAAACGGTAAGAATCGAGAGCCTGGCCAACAACAGCTATGTGGTTGGTTCGGAACAGTCCGGGCGCTGCATCGTCATTGACCCTGCTCGGGACGTTGACCAGTACGTCAAGATAGCGGCCAACCACGGCACGCGCATTACCTACGCCTTCGAAACCCACGTACACAACGACTTTGTCTCCGGAGTTCGCGAACTTGCCGACCAGACCGGCTGTCAGGTCGGTGCCAGCGCATCGGGCGGACTTCTTTTCCCGTCAGTCCGCCTCAATGAAAACGACGAGTTCGATTTGGGCGAGTTCCAAATTCGAGTCCTCCATACCCCAGGCCACACACCGGAAAGCATTTCGTTCATGGTGGAAAAACAGGGCCGACCCACCGCCATATTCACCGGCGGGGCCCTAATGATGGGCGGCGCGGCGCGGGTTGACCTGTTGGGCATCAAGATTGCCCCCTTCTTAGCGCGCTGGCTGCACAATACCATCCACGAAAAGCTGCTCAAACTCCCCGACGACGTTCAGGTTTACCCAACCCACGGCGGGGGATCTTTCTGCTCTGCTGCGGCTGCTGGAGGCGGAGGAGTGCCCACCACCATCGCCCAAGAACGGTTGACCAATCCATTTGCTGCCGAAGCTGAAGAAACCAGCTTTGTGCGATACGCCCTAACCGGCCTGGGCTCCTATCCCAGTTACTATAAATACATGGCCGACATCAACAGACGGGGCCCAGACATACTCGGCGGCGTCCCCCGTCTGTCCTCTTTGACCGCCCTTTCCGTGCGTAATCACCTGGATAACGAAGCCGTCCTAATTGACGCCCGGCCAGAGCGAAGTTTTAACACCGCGCATGTGCCCGGCTCGTATGCCGTCCCTCACGGCAACGCCATGGCCACCTGGGTCGGCTGGGTGGTGCCCTGGGGGCAGCCCCTAGTGCTCTTGTCGTCCGACGCCAGCCACCACGACGATATGATGCGACAGTTAATCCGCATCGGTTTCGACCAGGTCCACGGCTTCTTGGCCGGGGGCATCGAAGCCTGGAAATCGGCCGGTTTGCCCGTAGAGGTCACCGACAGAATTGACCTGGACCGTCTCAAACAAGCCCAAGACTTGCCCTCCGCCCCACTGATTATTGATGTCCGTCAGCGCAGTGAGTACACCGAGGGTCACATTCCCGGTGCACTGAACATTGAGCTAGGTGAGCTCCAGGAGCATCTGGTCGGTCTGCCCCGCGAACTCCCGCTGGTAACCGTCTGTGCCGGAGGTATGCGGGCAACCACCGCTGGCAGCATCCTACAGCGGGACGGTCGAGAAAACGTACAGGTGGTGGACGAATACGGCACCCCTGCCTGGATTGAACGGGGTTACCCGTCGGAGACCGGCGAAAAATAACCGGCAAACATGACAATAAAAAAGGCCGTATTTCAGTCTCTGTCCCGCCCCGCCTGGTACCAATTATCCCATGGTTCGCTACGAGAGCGTCTCGGGATTACTGGTTCCCCGACGGCCAATTTATATAATGCCGCCAACACCATTCCAGCCACGAACCCGCCGATGTGGGCGAAGAACGCCACGTTTACCGAGTCTGCCAGGCCCAGAGAACGGCCACCTTGGATTAACTGCCACACGAACCATGCCCCCAACAGCCACATAGCCCGCATTTCCACCACAGTAATCAGGTAGAAGATTATTAGGGCCTTAATTTTGTTGGACGGATAAATCACCAGGTAGGCGCCCAGCACCCCGGATACAGCGCCGCTGGCCCCGATTAAGGGCACCTGGGAATCCGACCCAATGACCCATTGGCTCAACGTGGCCGCAACCCCGGTTAACAGAAAAAAGATTAGGTATTTGACGTGGCCAAAACGGTCTTCGATGTTGTTTCCAAACACCCAGAGAAACGCCATGTTTCCGGCCAGGTGCATGAATCCGCCATGAATGAACATGGAGGTAAATATGGTGGCCTCGGTTGGCACCGGGGTTTCTATGTTCACTCTTTGGAATCCGGCGTTCAGAATCTGAAAAGGCTCTCCAGAGGATAGCTCGTCGGCAATGAATCCCCATTTAAAGAAAAAGATATCCAGATCCAGTCCACCCCCGCCGGTGAGAACTCCCAACCCGCCAATGGTAATTTCATACAGAAAGACCAGCACACTAATGCCAATCAAAGCCACGTTTACGTAGGGAAAAGTCCGATGCTGAATGCTGGCGTCGGCATAAGGAATCAACTAGGAGCCACCTTGGTCATCCCGAATAGCAAAAGGGAACGGACGTTGTCCGTTCCCTTAACTGGTCTCTGGTAAGGTTCGCCCATGGTCAAGAAGTCAGGTCACCTGCGGCGTGGACGATGACCTCGGCGGCGGTCTTTGGGTTCATTTTCCCCATGTTCAGCATCATGTGATAGTGCTGCGGTTCGTTGGGATGCACCTTCCAGAACTTGTACACGTAATCTTCCCGGGCACGCTCTAATTCTTCCACGTGAATCTCGGCCTCTTCACGTTCAAAGTGCTCACGGGCCATCAACGTCTGAACCCTTACTTCCAAAGGGGCCAGCAGACCGATGTGTAGGGTGTTCGGCGCGTCGGCCAAGATTTGATTGGCACCCCGACCGATAATCACAGCGCTGCCCTTCCGATGAATATCCTTCACCACCTTAGACGTAGCCTCGATGAAGGTTTTGTCGTCCAGTTTATGGGCCACGCCAACGCCTTCGCCAGCCAGGTCCATGTATGTCTCAGGCGGCAGATTTTCGATGCCACGGCCAAAGTAGGGCTCGCCGCTGACGCCGGACATGGCGGAACGCTCTAGCATGGTCTGGACAAACCGGCCCATGCGGTCGCGGAACCGGTCCACGCGCTGCTCCTTGGCAATTAGGGTGCCCACCGGCGTGCCAACAAGACGGGAGGCTTCGGTGAACACCAAACGGTCTACGAAATTCAGATTAAGTTGCTCGGCTACCATCTGGCCGATGGTGACCGATCCGCATCCAATGGGGCCGTTAATAGTAATTACTGGCATTACTGGTCCCTCCGACATTACGGTTTAGGGCGAGACACGCTATTTAGCTGGCTGCAGTTTTCAACAGCCTGGCTCGGCGTCTGGGATATTCTTCAGCCAGCAGACCAAGAGCGTCAGAGTCGAACCACTCGTTATTCTTGCGGTGGGTCTTGCGTAACTTACCTTCCAAGACAAAACCCATGTGGCGGGCCATATGCATGCCTGGCTCGTTGTACTCAGGGATATCGACCCAAACACGGTGGAGACCCAAGGTGTTAAAGGCGTGGTCCAAAAGGCCAATCATTCCGCTGGTGCCGTAGTGGTGGTGCCAAAGGTCTTTGCGGCCCACCAGGAGGTAGGCTTGCGCCTCCAGCAACGGCCACTCAACCAACAACTGCCCTTCTCCAATGTGCTCGCCACTTTCACTGTAAATCGAGAAGATGATGCGGTTGTCATCGTTGAAAACGTGCGTCCATGCCTCGGGACCGCCGTTCAGGACTGCTTCTGGAGTGTAACTGGCGTGCAAGGGTTTGCCGTCATCCCCGACACCGTACCAGACTTCGTTAACTTCGGAATCGTTAAGCCATTCAGCCAATCGCTGAACGTCCTCACGTGTGGGTGTTGTTAGTGTCACCTCTGGGAACATATCGTACCCCTCAATACTGAATGGGCGAATTCGGTATTCCTGCAGGTGCCGCCGTACATTATCCTGATACTATCGCTTTTCAGGATACTCATCATTATAACAACGTGTTGTACCAGAAGCAATTTGAAAATTTCAATCGGCCTAGGCACATGACCGACCTTATCTACGCTCAAATGGTCACTCCGCGATGTGCCGCGTAGTATACTCCTGTCGATTTAGGATGCAATACGAATCGGAGGATTGAGGATTAATGCGCGAGAATACCCTGAAACAAAAATTGAATGCCGGAAAGGCGGTTTTCGGTACCATGATTACCTTTCCATCAGCCACGGTGGTAGAGATGCTGGGGTGCCTGGGCTACGACTGGGTACTGATTGATAATGAGCACGGCTCAATCACGGTGGACAACTCAGAAGATATGATTAGGGCCGCCGAGCTAACGGGCATGGCACCAATCGTGCGCCCCATCGGCAACGAGCTGGAATTCATCTGCCCGTTCCTAGACCGAGGCGCTTGGGGCGTACAAGTGCCCCATGTGAACACCGCGGAAGAAGCCGAGAACGCCGTCTCCGCCGTGAAGTATTTCCCGCTGGGGACTCGCGGCATCTTCAGCCGCAGCCGCCCCGCTGGATACGGATTTTCCGGCTCCACCGCAGATTACGCAGAAGAAGCCAACAAAAATACGCTGGTCTGCCTGATGCTTGAAGAAGTGGAGGCCATCGAGAACTTGGAAGAGATGGTCCAAGTAGAGGGGGTGGACGTGTTTTTCATCGGTTCAGGCGACCTATCCCAGTCCATGGGCTACGTCGGCCAGCAAACCCACCCCGAGGTTCAAGAGGTCATGGAGCGGGGAGTGAAAATTATCCGCGACGCGGGCCGCATCGCCGGGGTTAGTTGCCCGGAAAATTTGGTGCCCAAATATCTGGACTTGGGTGTCCAATACTTCCACGGCACAGTGCAAGCCCTACTCCAAACATCCAGCGACTCGTACTTGGAATCAATGCGCAAAGCCGCCGGAAACGCCGGTCTTTAAACAACTTCGGAATCGGCCACAACCAGTAAATTAAAAAGCCGCGCTCAAGAGCGCGGCTTTTTAATTCGGTGCCTGTTTCTTAGCTATGCGGGTTGAGTGACTGCATCCTTGAAGCGGACTTCCAGTTCTTCCAACAGGGTTTGCTCCCCTGGGTCAATTTCCGAGTGCACCCAGTCGATGATCCAGCGCGGGTCTTCGGCCGTGTCGTCAATGAGTAACCGGCGGACCATATAAAGCTGTCCGGCTTCGTCTATCTCGTCGCGCACCAGTGAGCAGACAAAGGCCTCTTCGTTCTCAAAGTGGTCCAGTTCCAGAATTCGCACGCCCATCAACCGGCTATGGAGGTGGCGGATGGTGCGGGCGGTTACTTTCTGCTCGCCCAAGACTTCTTTGAGGGCCTCTTCCACTTCATGAAAGCGCTCCTCAAGCTCTTTGTGCTGTTCTTCTTCCAGAGAGAAGCCTGCCGCACGAACGCTCTCTTCCAGTCCTGCGGAGTTACCCAAGGCGATGAATTTAGCCAAGTCACCGGCCTTGCCCGCCAATTCGGCATGTTCGGTCTCGTTGTCCCGGGCTGGTTGGCTGTTCTGCAACGGACCGGTCATCACTTCGTCTTCCACCGTCGCATGGTAGAGAATCTGTTTAACCCAGAAGCTAAACGCCTCATTCAACTCGGCAATGTCTTCCATGGTTGACGCTTTGGCGGCCAGGGCTTCGGTCCGGTCTGACACCGCACGAAAAGCCTTGTGCATCAGCAGCATTACGTCAATTGGGTCTTCCAACTTGGTTATGCTTTCGGTCGTCATTTCTTAACCTTCGGGCGTTACGGGCCCCAGGTCCTATCAGGCTACCGGTTGGGCTTGGTTGATTCGTATTTCCAAGGCCTGAAGTTGTTCGTTCTCTTTGGTGGTGAGATCTTGGGACATCCAATCAAGAACCCAACGTTGGTCGTCGGCATCGTGGTCGATTAACAGTCCACCCACGACCTCCAACTGACATTCGGTGGAGAGACAGTCGCGAATTAGGGGGAGAACCATGGCTTCCTCGGTCTCCAAGTGGTCCTCTTGGGCAACACGAAGGGCAATAACCTGACCGTAGAGGTGCTGCTTGGTGCGAGAGATAACACTGGTGGAGCCGATGTCTTCTTCTAAGACGGTCATAACATCTTGAACGTAATCAAGAAGTCTGGCGTACTCGGCGTCTTCTCGCTCAAGGAGGGCCCATTTGACCCGCTCAACGGGGTCATGGACGGCGGCACGGCGGGACTCGTTTACGAACTTGGACATCACAGTGCCGACTTCTTTCTCGGCGTGGTACATGATGGCGGTGGCCCAGGCGGTAAACGCCAGCTTAAAGGGTTGCAGGCTACATCCATCTTCCAGGCACCGGGCCAGTTCAACCGTCCGGTCAGCCTCGCCCCGCAGGGCTTTGTGAATCAAATACATCGCGTCGATGGGTTGCTCTAGGGTGGTGATTTCCAAGGCCATGCAAATCCTCCCAAGATAACTATTCGATGTGTCAATAATATTCGTGCGAGACTATTATAATCGAATATGTCAATACTATTCTAATTATATTATTACTATTCGGTTGTTAAATAGTACAAGGCGAAAACGACTCAACCCAGTGCGGTTCGGCACCGGTTTCCAGTGCCGATGGTCACTTTTCGCCATACGCCAAAAACCCGAGAAATAAAAAAGGGAGGGCGAAAGCCCTCCCTAAAGTGTCAGATGCTGGCCCAGCAATTGGATGGCTGGGTTAGTTGGTGGTCACCGGCTGTTTCCTCACCGCAGATATGGCCTTAACCTGCTCCATCAGCATGTCAAAGTTCTCGAAGGTGAGGGACTGGGGGCCGTCGCATTTGGCGATGTCCGGGTTGGGATGGACCTCAATCAACAGACCGTGAGCCCCTCCGGCAATGGCCGCTAGAGCAACGGGGGTTACCAAGTACCATTTGCCGGTGCTATGGCTGGGGTCGGCAACGATGGGCAGGTGGCTCAGCCGTTGCACCACAGGAATGGCCGCTACATCCAAAGTGAACCGAGTGAAGGTCTCAAAGCCGCGGATTCCGCGCTCACAAAGAATTACCTGTTCGTTGCCCCCGGCCATCACATATTCGGCGGCCAGCAGCCATTCTTCGTAAGAGGCGGCCAGTCCACGCTTGACCATTACTGGCTTGCCAATTTTGCCCACTTCGTCCAGCAGATTGTAGTTCTGCATGTTCCGAGCGCCAATCTGCAAAATGTCGGCGTACTTGGCAACTGTCTCCACATCAGCCGTGGCCATAACCTCGGTGATGATGGGTAGTCCGGTTTCCTGCTTGGCCAAGCTCAGAAGTTTTAGGCCATCTTCGCCCATGCCACGGAAGCTGTAGGGGGAAGTCCGTGGCTTAAAAGCGCCGCCCCGCATTACGGTGGCGCCAGCAGCTTTAACTGCTTTGGCCGTGGAAACCATCTGTTCTTCGTCTTCAACCGAGCAAGGTCCGGCCATAATCACCGGATTGGGTCCGCCAATCAGTGCGTCCCCGACCTTGATAATTGTGTCGTTGGGATGAAAATCGCGACTAGCCAGCTTATACGGCTTGGAAATCATCACCACTTCGATGACGCCGTTCAGTAACTCAATTTCGTCTTTAAAGTCGGGAGGAATGGAGCCGACGACGCCGATGACGGTCCTCTCGACTCCCAGGTTAATCTGGGCCTTCAGACCCTTGGACTCAATACGCTCCCGGATATTCTCCAAGTCATCATTGGAGCTGTCTCGTGCCATTACGACAATCATGTCTGACTTCACCTTTGGTACGCGAATTAATTTGTATTCCGCTCGGTCTATGGGAGGAACTGAGACAGACTCTCAACCAAATACCTTGAAATACCCCACCCCCTCGGAACCAGCGGCTTGTCGTCCGCAGGCACCCTCACTCTCAACCTAGGGCTATTTGCCGCGCTCCCCGTGCCCAACTGGACACTGGGCTTTTATGAACGCAGTTCCTTGGCCCCCTTCAGATATTTGTAGACCAAGTCTTTTGATTCCTTTTCCGTGTTCACTAGTATAAGTATCCTTATACAGCGGGGCAAGCTACCCTCCACATGCACCTGGGTCATGTCCATAAGCGGGGCGTTGGCCCAAGCTAACTTCCGGGCGGCGGTTGCGGCCCAGGCGGCGTCCAAATCCATCGTCAACGTGAAAAACACGGCGGCCAGAGAGTCCTCTTCCAGGCTATTGGCGTCGATTAAAGCCTGGACCAACTCGGTGGTGGCCGAGTGTATGGCCTCTTCGGTGTTGGCGTCGGCGGTCGTCGCTCCCCTAATTCCGCGACAAGCTGTCATTTAATTGACCACTCCTTAAGCTGAGAGCGAGACACCAGCAAGTCCGGCGACGAACTGACTGGCCCGCTCGACTAATTTTTCTCTCGGCGATTCTAGCATCACTCTAATCAGGGCGCTGCCAACGACGGCGGCGTCTGCGGTCTTGCCTACCTCTTCCACATGACTCCGGTTGGAAATTCCGAACCCCACCGCCAAGGGAAGGCTTGTGTTGGCTTTCACCCGGTCCAACAAATCGAAGCTTCGCGAAGATACCTGGTCGCGGGCTCCGGTTACGCCGGTAACGCTGATGCAGTAGATAAACCCGCTGGCCCCGGCGCAGGCGTCTTTAATGCTTTCGTCGGTGCTAGTGGGAGCCAACAGCGGAATTACCGAAATATCCCGAGACTGGCATTCTGAAATTAAAGGAGCTGCCTCGAACCCTGGAAGGTCCACGACGATTAGGCCGTCAACGCCAACCTGGCTACACTTCTCGGTGAACGGAACCAACCCATAGGTATGAATGGGATTGTAATAACCCATCAGAATCAATGGTGTGTTGGGTACTTTGTCTCGCAAGGCTGCGGTGACGTTTAGGCAGGCTTCCAGACTGGTACCGTTCTGTAGCGAAAGGAAGCTGGACTCTTGAATTACCGGCCCCTCGGCCAATGGGTCGCTGAAGGGTACCCCTATTTCTACGGCGTCGGCCCCGGCCGCAACAAGGGCCGGAACCAGCTCCAAAGTGGCATCCATATCCGGGAAACCGGCAGTCAGAAACACAATTAGTCCGGGACGCTTCTGCTCCCGGACTGTGTCGAACATCTGCCTGATTCTAGCTTCGCCCATACCTGGGGACTGGAGTCCTTTCAAACCGGATTCAACCCGCCTGGATGCGACCCGCCATTTTCAATGGGAAATCCAAGCCTGGGGTGTAGCCAAATTTAGCGTACATCCACCCTCCGCGTCTACCCCTCGATTCTACCCCGTAAGGGCTTGCACGCCCAAAGCCAGAGCATTTTGGCCCGCATGAGCGCCAACAGCCGCCCACAGCGACCCCGTCCGCCAGTATAGCCAGGCGAACAAGACCCCGGTGATGAAAATGGGGATGAGCACTCCAAAGGAGAGGTGGAAGGAGCTGAAGACCAAAGCACTAATCACAATAGCCCGCCACGGCCCCAGTCGAGGCAACAGGCCGCGAAATATGAATCCCCGGAAGAATATCTCTTCGCTAAGCGGAGTGACGAACGCTAGCGCTTGAAATGTCAGTAATACTGCTGGCCCGTCAAATATGATGTCCGAGTCTAGGTTTGGCGGAGAAAGCACCTCGATGCCCAACCACTCGACGACGCCAGCATATAGAGATGTGGCGAACAAACTGGCGGCCAACGCGCCCACCATTAGAAGCACGGTGCTTTTCCGGGGCATGCGCACCCTGCTGAGCCGGAGGACGGCCAAAGGGTATCTGGAATGCCGCAAGCCAAGGAACCAGACAACAGTGGCGATGGCCAAAGCCATCAGATGAACGGCAATCCAGGTGGCTACGGCGTCTTCTTGCTCTGGGTATAACGAGCCGAAAATTGACGCTACCGCCGCCGATATAAATAGAGAGACTATAACCAGGATAATTCCGGCGATAATCTGCCCGCCACCCCAGGTAACCCCGCCCTTTCGGCGGGTCACACGCCCAGTGGTGGGTGCAAAGGTTGGTTCAACAGCGGACGCGTCAATCCCAATTTCGCCAGACAACTGACCGGGCACATGTCCACAGCCGGAACATTCGCCCTGCCCAATCTCCCAATTAAGACCACAGTCTGGACAATGTGTGAAATCATCGCCCTCACGAGGCGGTTCACCCACAGTCTGATTCGGCAGATGTTCGTCTTGTTCGCTCCAACGCCAGGGCATATTAGGGCCGACCCCCAATCAGGGTCAGCATTTTGGATTCAATCAAATAGACCGCCAGTAGAACGCGTAGGGCCAACCAAAGGGCTAATCGCGATGAATTATGCACGATGAATTACGCACTTGGATAAATTATATCAACAACACGCCAATTGCCAAGCCGAAGATGCCTTTACTCCGAGCATGACGGTGGTCGTGATTGCCAGACCAATCAACCTCGGCCATAATAACTGCGGCCCAACCAGAGGGCCACCGGAGGTGCCTGTATGGCCTCAGAGACACAGCTAACCCGAGAAGAGTTCGACGACCTGGCCCAACGACTCGGCGTTACCGGCGAACCTGCCTACCTTGACGAACTTTACGCACAGGTCAGGGGGGTCTTCATTGGCACTGCGACCATCCGGGAAATCGACGTATCCGCCGTCGAGCCGGACATGGCATTTATTCCCCGCATAAACTAATCCCAGCTAATACCGGCCACCCAATTCCGGCGACCCAGTTAGTGAGACAACGCCATTATGAACACGCTAGAAATCTGCTACATGAGCGCCGGGAACCTCTCAAAGCTCATCCAGAAGAAAGAGGTTTCCCCCGTTGAGATAATCGACGCCCACCTCTCAAGGATCGACGCCACCGAGCCGTTTCTAAACTCGTTCATCACCTTGCTGGCAGACGCGTCCCGTTCTGCTGCCCGTCAGGCCGAGAAGGACATCCAGGCTGGAAGGTACAAGGGTCCCCTCCACGGCATACCAATCGGACTGAAAGACCTGTATAACACCGGCGGTGTGCGCACCACCTCTGGCTCCAAAATCTTCGACACTTTCGTCCCCACCGAAGACTGCACCGTGGCTGCCAAGTTCCAACAGGCCGGCGCAATACTGCTGGGCAAGTTGAACATGCACCCCTTCGCCTACGGGCCAACTGGGGAAAACCTCGATTACGGCCACATGCACAACCCCTGGAACCCCGACATGCTTACCGGCGGCTCCAGCGGCGGCTCCGGCTCGGCGACGGCGGCGGGCCAGTGTACCATCACCACCGGCAGCGACACTGGCGGGTCTATTCGCATACCCGCAGCCCTCTGCGGGATTGTCGGTCTTAAGCCCACCTACGGCCTGGTCAGCCGCCACGGCCTAACGCCATTGTCCTGGTCGCTGGATCACCCCGGCCCCATGACCCGAACGGTGGAAGACGCCGCAATCACCATGAACGTTATTGCTGGCTACGACTCCAGGGATGTTGCATCGGCCAAGGTCGACATCCCCGACTACACGTCAGCGCTCACCAGAAACGTCAAGGGACTAAAAATAGGCGTGCCCAAAGAATATTTCGAAGCGCCGCTAGACCCTCAAGTGAAAAAGGCCGTTGAAGACGCTATCAGCCTGTTGGAAAGCATGGGAGCAGAGATCAAAGAGGTCTCTTTCCCCATGTACAACCAGTCTCAGGCCATTTCCAGCACCATTCTCATGGCCGAGGCGACCGCCTACCACCGAGACCTGCTGCAATCCGACGGCCAACAGATTTACGAGCCAGTCCGTCAGCGATTGGAGGCGGGACTATTCATCAGCGCCGCCGATTATCTAAGGGCGCAACAGGCTAGAACTCTTCTGGATCAAGAGTGCCGTCAGCTACTGAACGACGTTGACCTGCTGGCCGGACCCACCGAGCCCGTGACCGCCCCGGAGATACTATCCTCAAGAGTTATGGCCGGTGAGCAGGAAATCGGAGTTGTCGGCGCTCTAACTCAATACACCAGGCCCTACAACATCAACGGCTTCCCAGCCATCTCGGTGCCCTGCGGGTTCTCGGATGCCGGAATGCCAATCGGACTGCAATTGGCGGGTCGTCCTTTCGACGAGTTAACTGTGTTGCGCGCCGCCCACGCCTACGAACAAGCCACCGATTGGCACACCCGCCGCCCCCCGTTATAACCCGCTAGACCTAGGCGGAGATGAGCGCGAGGCATTGCCCAAGCATTGTTCCGTCCCGGCGCTAACGATTGCCCTGTTTCGTGTAGAATCCAAATAGCGCCATTGGCGAGCAGCTTTATTTGGAGATTAATAAACATTGGCGAAGATTACCACCGTAACCTTTGACCTATGGCAGACCCTGTTGCTGGACAGCCAGGACCTGGGACAGGCCCGCGCCTTGGTCCGACTCGAGGGCGCACAGGCGGCGCTCGCAAAGTTTGGTGAGGACTACGACCTAGAGCACATCCGCAGTGCCTACCATTCTTGCTACCAACAATGCCGCGATAGACGGGACGGCGGCCTTGATGTGACCTTTCAAGAACAGGTTTCCATCTTCGTAAACAACATCAACCCCGGCCTGGTTGACCGCCTTGACCCCAAAACCATGGAAGAGATTGTCCGGTGCTACTCCGACTCCTTCTTGGTCCACCCGCCTCCAGCCCATGTGGACGCAGTACAGGTGCTCCAAGGGGTCAAAGATATGGGACTGCGCATCGGGTTAATCTCCAACACGGGCATGACGCCTGGGTTCACATTCCGTTCGTATATGGAAGAGCGGGGAATGTTGAGCTATTTCCACACTTTGACATTCTCTGACGAGGTCAAGATTGCCAAACCGGCCAGCGAGATTTTCATGATGACCTTACGGTCATTGGGGGCAACACCGGAGCAAACCATCCATGTCGGAGACCACGTGCTAAACGACGTTGCCGCCGCCAAAAAATGCGGCCTAAAGACCGTCTGGATTACTGGTTTTTACGAGCGAGAAGACCCCAACGACCCTGCAACCGAACCGGACATCACAGTGTCGGGACTGGGCGAAGTTGTCCCTGCCATCGCCAAGCTGGTTGCACAAGCGGCTAAAGGCTGAAAACCGGCCTCGGACGTTTATCTTGACAAGGGTAAACCGTCGGTGTTAGCGTCGAATTGCCTATAACTCCTGGGAAATAGCCGCAAAAATATTAACGCCCATCTGCTTTCCTCCGGTCATTCGTCGGAGGATTTATTTAACGCAAATGGCCAAATTCGACAAGTAAGTATCGACTTAATTTGTCTCTGATCTGGGTGACGGGATGCTAAAAAGGGTCCTGACAGGAACTCGGCATGGCTGACGCCGCCGGACTAAACGAGCTATACGAAGCCGTTTTTTCACAGCGGCCCCTTATCTTGGTGAGCAACCGCGGCCCAGTTGAACACCAGATGTCTGGCGAAGGCCGTCCAGAAGCCCGGCGTGGCAGCGGCAGCGTAGTCACCGCCTTCAGTTCCATGGCCCAGAATTACGAATTCACTTGGGTTGCCAGCGCCATGGGCGAAGGCGACCGGGTCGTCTCCAACAACGGCCAGGGCCCCCACTTCAAATCCCCGCTCCCCGGTCACAAGATTAACCTGCGCTACGTGGTCACTCCCAGGCGCGTCTACCACAAGTACTACAACATCCTCTGCAACCCACTGCTTTGGTTCCTACAGCACTACATGTGGAACCCGCCCTACAACCCCAACGTGGACGCTGCGGTGCACGACGCTTGGGAAACAGGCTACATACCGGTGAACCAGGCCTTTGCCAACGCAGTTATCGAAGAGGCGCGCGCCCTGGGCCAGGCCCCCATAGTCATCGGCCACGACTATCACCTGTACCTGATGCCCGAGTTCGTGCGGCAAGGGGTGCCGGACGCCATCATCCAGCACTTCATCCACATACCCTGGCCCACCCCCCAGTATTGGCACATGATTCCCGACTACATCACGCGTCGTATCTGCGAATCGTTATGCGCCACCGACCTGATGGGCTTCCAGACCATCGGCGATGTTCGATGCTTCTTGGATACAGTGGATGAATTCGTCCCAGAGGTAACAATTGACCGAAACAAACATACGATAGAACGAGCTGGCCATACCACGTCAGTTAAGGTCTATCCACTCTCCATCAACGTGGAGGAAGTCCAACGCATCGCCAATTCACCCCGCGCCTTGGACTATGAGTCCAGGCTCGTTCCAGACACCGGCGAGATTACCATCGTCCGCATCGACCGCGCCGAGCCCAACAAGAATATCGTCCGTGGCTTCCGTGCCTACGAGTTGCTGCTAAATCGTTATCCCGAGCTGAAGGGCAAGGTCAAGTTCTTGGCCTTTCTGGTGCCTTCACGAACCCACATACGCCAGTATCAAAGGTACATGGACGAGATACAGCAAGTTATCCAGCAGATCAACAACAACCACGGCACCGATCAATGGCAGCCCATCGTGCCCTACATCGAAAACAATTACACCCAAGCCATCGCCGCTATGAAGCTGTACGATGCCCTATTGGTGAATACCATTATCGAGGGCATGAACCTGGTGGCCAAAGAAGGCCCAGTGGTCAACACCCGGGACGGTGTCTTGATTCTGTCCCACAGTAGCGGCGTGTACTCCCAGCTTGCCCACGGCGCGCTCAGCGTGTCTCCCACCGACATTGAGGGCACAATGGAAGCCCTCCATCAGGCGATTACCATGTCTGCCGAAGACCGCAAAGACCGGGCGCAGCGCTTGTACGAGTCGGTCTGCCGCGACGACATCAGCAACTGGCTGCGCCAGCAGATGCAGGACATTTCAGACCTCCTTTAGTCGTCCTCGCCTAGTCGCCCTCTCTCGAAGCAACCCGCCCCGCCCAAATTAGCCACTTCCCCACCTCTTTGGCCCACCTTTTTGGCCCAATTTGGTCAGCCACGCCTGGCGACCTCAAACTGCGGCTATCCAGTAACCGTGCCTACAGATAGGGTATTAACACGTAAATAATTTGAACGGCAACCTTGTTTGCCAAATAAACTCACGAACCGTTTCTTCAACGCCACCAGAGACCGATCTGAGCGTTATGAAAATTGGATTGCACGATTCACATGGAACAGTTGTTCAACTCGCAATTACCTAGCGAAGGGCGTCCAGAAATCCAGCTTTGCATCTTCCCTCACCTGCAGGAATTTCTGGTAATCGACTCCCGTGAAGAGGACCCTCAGGTGTTTCTGCTAAATACGGATGACGTATTTGGCGATGAATTCTACCGGGCGGTGGAATCCGAGTTCTCCGAGGCGTTGCGCTCGTCTAGCCAATTTCCCTTTTCCCACTTGATTAACCTGCCCATAGCCATCGAAGAATCCGTGCGGGACATCGCCATGACCTTCATACTCCACCGGCTTGGCGTGCCAGTGGACGAAGAAGACGAGATTCCGTCAGTGGTCGTTTACGTGGTTAGCGGTAACGCTTTGGCCACCCATACCGGAAGGGTGCTCGACGGCCTGCAAGGTCTGATTCACTCGAGATATGATAACTCTGAGACCGACAAGTGGGAACTTACCATCTCGAACTTGGTTGAAAGGGAAACAGCCATCCTACAAGAGCTAAACGAGCAGCAGGTGACCCAGGCTCTCAAAGGCGATTCCCCCGACTATTTCACGCTCTGGGAAAGCCGCAACTAAACACCGCGCTTCCAATTCCTGGCGCGCCTGTTACCGCTCCCTTATAATCTCAGAGACCATTTCCGTAGCTAATTGCCTATGGAGACGTTCCTGGGGAGCTCTTAATGAACGACATTGGCTTCTTTCTCAACGCCAGCCGGGAAACCTCTGATGAAGAGGTGATATCCATTGCCCAGCAGGCCGACAGCCTGGGCTATCACTCTTTTTGGACCGGCGAGTCCTGGGGACGGGACGCTTTCACCGTGCTTACCATGGTAGCCTGCCACACCCAGAACCTGCGCTTGGGTACCGGGATTGTCACGGTCTTCAGCAGGACCCCCGCGATTATTGCGCAGACCGTCGCCTCCCTAGACATTCTCTCGCAAGGACGGGCCTTCTTAGGCTTGGGCAGCAGTGGCCGGGCCGTGGTAGAGGGCTGGCACGGCGTGCCCTTCGATTCTCCCCTGGCCCGAACCCGCGAGTATATCGACATCATCCGCAAGGCATTGGCCGGTGGGCCAGTTAACCATCAAGGCAAGTTTTACCAAATGGACCGTTTCCGAATGATGTCTCCGCCGCTCCAAGAGCGTGTGCCCATCTACGTCGCCAGTCTGGGGCCCAAGAACCTGGCCTTAACCGGCGAGTTGGCCGACGGCTGGCTGCCCATCTGGCTGCACCGAGAACGCCTACCAGACCTGAAGGAACAAATCGCCCAGGCCGCCGCCAAAGCTGGTCGCAACATCTCCGATGTGACTGTCGCGCCCTACATCATGTGCTACGCAGCCAGCGATTCCCAAGACCTATCCCACGGCGAACAACTGCTACGGGCCCACATGGCGTACTATATTGGCGGAATGGGAAACTATTACTTCGAAAGTTTCAGTCGCGCCGGTTTCGCCAATGAGGCCAAGGCAATTCAGGAAGCGTGGGGCTCTGGAGACCGTGAACGGGCCGCAGGGGCGGTGTCGGACAAGATGATTGAGAGCGTTGCCGTATTGGGCACTCCAGAGCAATGCCGCGACCAGTTGTCCAGCTTTCGCCAGGCCGGGGTCGACATGCCAATAGCTACCTTCCCCCACGGCACCGATGTGGCAGCCATCCATCGCACTATCCAAGCTTTAGCCCCAGTTGCAGGTAACCCATGACGGTGAAAATAGGCGTTATTTCAGACACCCACTCGGCAGGCAGCGGGCGCGATTTGCCTGTGAAAATTCTCGACGCCCTGCGCGGGGTCGACTTGATTCTCCACTGTGGCGACCTAGAGTGCCTCGGGGTTCTTGATTGTTTGGAAGAAGTGGCCCCTCTGCTCGCGGTACGTGGCTATGAAGACCCCCTAGAAGATGGCGACCGGCTTGCTCTCGAGACCAGGGTGGTCAAATCCGAAGGCGTGTCCATCGGCATGATTCATGACATCCAATGGCCTGGACCCAAGATTTCCACCAGCCCCGACGGCACCGAACTGGTCTACCCCGAAGGCAATGGCCGCGAAATCATGGCCCGCAAATTCAAAGAGCCGGTGGACGTCGTCCTTTTCGGCGATACCCACGAGGAATTGGTCACCTACTGGGACGGAGTCTTAATCATGAATCCCGGCAGCCCTACCTACCCCGGCAAGCGCCACCAGCGGGGAGTCCTGGGCACCATCGGGATTCTAGAGATAGACGGAGAAGACGCCACCGCCCGGATTGTTGACCTAAAAGACTGAGCTTATTAAAGCTTGAATAGATAATTTTAGGTAATTGCTGGTTGGGCATATGTAGGGGCGGGTTTGAAACTCGCCCTCGCGCTCATAAACCATCCTCTTACCGCCCAACACCTTCGTGGGCCAACATGCCTAACCAGTGGCGTCTTCATTTCGAAAGGCACCTTGGCGCAATAAACGGGAGGGTTTGAAACCCGCCCCTACGACGGTTGATGGGTTTCCAATGAAGAAACAGTCATATTCGCAGCATCCTGGATTCCAGCCTTCGCTGGAAGGACGCTAAGAAAAAACCAAATAAAAAAGGCGGGTATAAAACCCGCCTTTTTTTTTGCTTACCGTAATTACTGGTTAAGTAATCTTCTCAATCAGCGGGGTGACTTCTAGGAACACTGGGGCGAACACCAGAGACACGATGGCCATTAACTTCAACAGGATGTTGAGCGACGGACCGGAAGTGTCTTTAAAGGGGTCGCCAACGACGTCTCCTTCCACCGCAGCCTTATGGGCATCGGAGCCCTTGCCGCCGAAGTGGCCTAGCTCCACATACTTCTTGGCGTTGTCCCAAGCGCCGCCGGCAGTGGCCATCATGATGGCCAGCATGAAGCCGGAGCCCACCGAGCCGATGAGCATCCCGCCCAGGGATTCAACTCCCAGAACGAACCCTATGACCAAGGGCGCTGCCACCGCCATCAAGCCAGGAACAATCATTTCCTTTAGCGCTCCTTTGGTGGCGATGTCGACGCATTCAGTGTAATCAGGGTCGGCGGTGCCCTCCATCAGTCCAGGAATCTCCCGGAACTGACGGCGAACCTCATCCACGATGGACATTGCCGCTCGTCCAACAGCCTTCATGGTGAAGGCGGAGAACAGGAAGGGCAGCATGCAACCAAACAAGACACCCACAATAACCTTGTGATCCAACAGGTTAATTGTGTCGATGTCGGCCGCTATGGCGAAAGCCGCCAACAGCGCCAATGCGGTCAATGCTGCTGAGCCAATGGCAAACCCTTTACCAGTGGCCGCCGTGGTATTACCCAGGGCGTCCAGGGCGTCGGTGCGCTGCCGAACCTCGGGGTCCAGATGTGCTTGCTCGGCGATGCCCCCGGCATTGTCCGCCACGGGGCCGTAAGCGTCGGTGGCCAAGGTGATGCCCAAGGTGGACAACAGTCCCACTCCGGCAAGGGCCACACCATAGAAGCCGGCCAGTTCATAGGCGATTATGATGGTGAAGCCGATGGCGACCAATGGAATGACCGTGCTGACCATGCCGGTGGCGATACCGCTAATCATCACCGTTGCTGCGCCGGTCTGCGAGGTTTCCGCTACTTGTTGGGTCGGGCTGTATTCGTACGAAGTGTAGTACTCGGTGGACAGCCCAATTATTAAGCCTGCCCCGAGACCTGTAATGATTGCCCAGAACCACTCCATTTCCAAGTCCATAGCAAGGACAATGACCAGGGCGAAAATCACCAGCAAAATTGCTGCGGCGAAAATGCCCCTGCGCAACGCCCACAAAAGCTGGCCGAAGTCCGCCTGCTCGCTGCTGCGCACCATAAAGGTGCCCAATATTGCAGCCACGATACCAGCACCTGCCAGCATCAGGGGCAACACCGCTGCGTCCGCTTTCCAAGAGGCGGCAGCAGCCAGCGCCATGGCGGCGATAATCGAGCTAACGTAGGACTCGAACAGGTCTGCACCCATTCCGGCTACGTCGCCGACATTGTCGCCCACGTTATCGGCGATAACGCCGGGGTTCCTGGGGTCGTCTTCCGGGATACCTGCTTCAATCTTGCCAACTAGGTCGCTGCCCACGTCGGCAGCCTTGGTGAAGATTCCTCCGCCGACCCTAGCAAATAGCGCTATTGAACTGGCGCCCATGCCGAACCCGGCGACCACCGTGATGTCTTGGAAGATTACGTAGAGGATTGTCACGCCCAGCAGGCCGATGCCCACTACCGTAAGGCCCATGACCGAGCCGCTGGAGAACGCAATACGCAGGGCTGGATTCAAGCCGTGCATAGCAGCGGCGGCAGTGCGTACGTTGGCCCTAACAGCAACGTTCATGCCGATATATCCGGCCAATGCTGAGCAGAAAGTGCCCGCCAAATACGAGATGGCAGTTTCAGGGACGGTGGCGTCCAGGGTCCACCAGTCAATCAAGACCCAAAGCCCAATGGCTACCAGTATTACAAAGGGTGTAAGCACCATGTATTCTCGGCGTAAGAACGTACTAGCGCCGTCGCGAATCGCATCGCCAATGAACCGCATGCGCTGGTTCCCTGGGTCAGCTTTCAGCACGCGGATGGCCGTTATTAGCGCAAATAAAAGGGCAGCGCCACCAGCGGCGAGGGCAACGTAAATGGATTCCATGAAGAGACTCTCTTAAAAGGTCAGGTGTGGATTCAAATCGGCCTGTTTTTAGGCGTGCGAAACTTATCATATAGCTATAGGGGTGTCAAGCAATTTTCGACGCCTACTAAGCCTGGTTCGCACCAGTCCCGCCACGCCGTGGCCGCCATCCACTACTGCTGTTTGAAGCGGATTACGGGTTGTAGATTTCTATGCCGGGAAAAGAAATCGCTACGGCAAACCAGAACGACCGTCTGGTGCTCATCCGGTCCAAACGGCTGCCCAGCAACGGCCCGCTCTGGGCCCGGCCTGCCATGTCCCAAGTGCTTCCAGTCTCTTCATCGACAAAATTTTGGTCGTCTTTCTCGTAAGAAAAGGTCAAGGTTTGACCGTTTGTATCGCGAGAAAACGCTCCAACTGACAGACCGCCGGCGGTGGTGAACACTACGACCGGCAGACCACCCACTTCGGCGTTCGCAGCTCCGTCGCCGATAATCCCCAACGGGAAAGCGGTTGCACCGCCGTCAACTCCAACCTCCACCGTCAGCACAATCTCGCCAGCGGAAAGCCGCCCGTCCAGCTTGTCGGCATCAACTGGGAAAGCGAACTGCTCATTATTTATGCGGTCTTGGTACCCGCTACCAAAGCCGCTGGCGTATCGGGACGTGGCGAATAGCGTCTCTTGCTGCTCGGTGCCCGTCATTAGTCTGGTGCCGGGATGCAGAGTCTTCCAATCTCCCCAGGGCATGGTCGCCGACGGCAATGGCTTGAGCCTCGATCCGGTAAGAGTCCCGACCACTGCTTCGCCAGCCACTTGAAACCAGTAAGACCCAGTCTGGTGGTCGTACATCACTAGGTCGGACTGGTATAGGGCGCTGGTGTTCCCGAAGGTTAAAGTCTCTCCATCCACATTACGGCTAAAGACCACGCCACTGAAACACAGAGGACAGTAGGTGACTAAGAATGGTTCCCCGCCAATAGTGTCATTAACTATCTCGTGGAAATTTAGGATGTTAATGGGATAGGCGAAGGTCTCGCTTCCGGACTCATATCCGATAATCAGATGCTCATCGGTCAACCACGGAAGGGAATCAGGTTCGCCGTAGGCCGGGCGGTCAACCGGAACAATAGCGTCCCGTAAACCGTTCTGCAGTTCATCGGAAATCTCGTCCAATGGCACGAACCGGGCGCTGGTGGTACCGAAGGTGTCGAACAAGATGTCATCGAGGGGTAAGCTGTGGATGCTCTGGTCCAATTGCGGAACGACCGGCTGTGCCACGATAGTGCCACCGGTCGGCTCCGGCTTCTCCACTTCTAATTCTGCGGCCCCGCTACAAGCAACCGCGAGCGCCAACAGACCTGCCAACAGTGCGGCCCAACGGTATTTCATTAACCCACTCACCAAATACCCTCGATTAAAATCATGTACCAATAAATAACGAGATGCTGCAAACCCGACAACGTTCCAGTCCTATCGCAACGAGCGCAGTCATTGCCAAATTAATTAAGCCCGATGCTATAATGCGGCCAATGTCGGCGTAGGCATGCCAATCAACGTCCAGCTGGCCAAGGTTAAAGGATTTGTTCCATGTTTATCGGGTACTTTACCGAGCGGCCTTACCAAGACCCTCAGTCGGGCTTCTTTGGAGCCACTGGCTCGCCCATCAAAGACCTAACTGTCAGTAACGGAACCTATGACCCCCAACTTGGCGCCCACCTTTATAACCGTTATCTGGACGAGAAGGTGTACGCCGAAGAGATGGGCTTCGACGGCCTAATGCTCAACGAGCACCACAGCACCCCCTTCTGCATGGGTGGCGCTATGAACGTCGAAGCATCGATTCTGGCCCGCATCACCAAGCGCGCGAAAATCGTCCTTCTGGGCAACATTCTTCCCATCTGGGACGACCCGTTGTGGCTGGTCGAGCAGCTTTCCATGATTGATATGATTTCTCATGGCCGCTTGGTTTCCGGTTGGGTTCGCGGCACCGGGCGCGAAAGCGTGGCTCACAACTCGCCGCCTCCTTATAACTGGGAACGCTTCCAAGAGGCCCACGAATTCATCGTAAAAGCCTGGACTACCCCCGGCCCCTTCCGCTGGGAAGGCAAACATTATCAGTTCCGCCACGTCAATCCGTGGGTTCGCCCCTACCAGCAGCCCCATCCACAAATCTGGCTGCCCGGCGTGATTAGCCGCGACTCACTAATGTGGGCCGCCGAGAAGCGGATCCCCTACATCATGCTATCAACCCAGTTGGAACCGACCCGGCAAGCGTTCGATTTATACCATGAGACTGCAGCCGAACACGGCTATAAGTCTGGGCCGCAGAACCTGGGATATCTATGGAAGGTCCACGTAGACGAGACCGAGGAATTAGCCGAGCAGACCGCTCGGAAGTACATCCAAGGCCCCAGCAACCCGTTCCTCGCTGGCAATGAAGGCACCAATAACCCGGCGCTAACCTCACTGCCAGGGCTAACCTCTCGACACAGAGTGTTGTCCACCCAGGTCGCGGCCACTCGGCAAAGGGGTGGCGGGGCGCTATCTGCACCCTACGAAAAGCAGATTGAGGATTACACCATCATCACCGGCACACCCAAGACCGTGATTCCCAAGATTCGCCACGTCCTAGAGTACCTACGGCCTGGCAGCGTCTTCTTCTGGGACGGTGACGGTGCCATGACCCACGACGACGCAATGCGCAGCCTGCGGTTGATGGGAGAAGAGGTCCTCCCCGCCGTCCGCGAGATTGCCAAGGAGTTAGAACTGCCCAGTTCCTTCGACGTTAACCCGGCAACGGGGAAACCCTTCGATGCAGACCCGGCAACGGCCAACGCCGAAGACGGGCACAGCGCAGACTAGTCCAGATCCTGGGTTTTGATTAAGATGACCAATCCTCCGAAGATTGCCAATCCCCCGGCCAGCTAGATTCTGGCCGGGGGATTTTCAATTTCCCCAACGGCGCATAATATGTCGCTATGAACAACCCTGAATCGAGCACGGAACTGAGTGCAGACGTTGTCGTAATTGGCGGCGGCCCCGCTGGCAGCGCTGCGGCTACCATGCTGGCGCGCAAAGGTTGGCAGGTAATTGTCTTGGAGCGGGAACAGTTCCCCAGAGAGCATGTCGGAGAATCGTTATTGCCGGCATCCATTCCAATTCTCGAAGAGCTAGGCGCGCTGCCTGCCGTGGAGAGCGCTGGTTTCCTCCCTAAACACGGGGCCACCATGGTCTGGGGCACCGGTTCCAGCCCCTGGAGTTGGTACTTCAAAGAGACCAGCCAGCGATATCCCCATTCCTACCAAGTCTGGCGTCCCCAGTTCGACCAGATATTGCTCGACAACGCCCGGGCCGCCGGAGTCACCGTACTGGAAGGGCACCAAGTCACCAATGTTATCTTCGACGACGGGGAAGCCGTCGGAGTGGAGTTCACCAACGGCGACGGAGTAACCGGGGACGCGCAGTGCAAATTCGTGGTCGATGCCAGCGGACAGTCGACGTTATTGGCACGCCATTTAGAAGGAAAGCAATGGGACCCATTCTTCCAGAACTTGGCGGTGTACGCCTACTTCACCGATGCAAAACCGCTGCCCGAGCCCGACCAGAACAATATATTCATCGAGTCCTACCAACACGGCTGGCTCTGGAGCATTCCCCTCCACACTGGCCGCACCAGCGTAGGGACGGTAGTGGACTCGAAGATTGGTCAAGAAGGCATCCAACGCGACGGGGCCAAGGCGTTCTTGGAGGCCCAGTTGGCCCAGAGCAGCCACACCAAAGCGATGCTGGAAAACGCCAAGATGGATTCAGAACCAACCGTGGTCCGCGACTGGTCCTACACCTCTGAAAAGCTCTTCGGACCGGGCTTCATCCTGGCCGGAGACGCCGCCTGTTTCGTCGACCCATTATTCTCTTCGGGAGTCCATCTAGCGCTGATGTCCGGAGTGCTGGCGGCAGCCTACGTGACCACGGCCCTCAACGACCCAACCATGGCCGACGAAGCCGGAGATGTGTACCAGGAGTTATATCTAAAGGAGTACAACCAGTTCCGCGAGATGGCCCGGCTGTTCTACTCCAGCAATCTCAGCGCGGAATCCTATTTTTGGGAGGCCCGGCGCATCACCAACAGCGACGAGTACTCGCCGCGCCACAGTTTCATCCAAGCGGTCGCCGGACAGCCGCCCCGTGGCTACGAGCGGGTTGTGTTGGAACGAGGTCACGCCCCAGAGGAGTTCACTGCAAGCATCCGTGCTGTGGAAACGGAACGCCGTGCCCGCACCGAATGGCTGACCGCCCTGGCGGGCGACCCACAGCGCAACCAACTGCTGAGTGCGGTCCCCAATCTGGCCGAGGGTGTAAAAGTCGAAGAGAAGCCGGTGCTGGCCGAAGGCGAGTTCGTCCGTGGACACGTGCTGAACACCGTCTCCCAACCCGAAGGCACGCCCTGTAGCCCCATAGTTGCCGCAGTAATCGCCGCCGTTGACGGTCAAAAGTCGGTCTCCGACATCGTCGATAGCCTCGGCCAACACCTGGATCAAGCCGGACACGCCCAACTTGAAGAGGCAGTCTCCCGCACCATCGAAATTCTCTACGTAGACGGCGCCATTACCGGGCTCGTTACAGAATAAGCACCGGCATACATGTCAGCGGAAACCGTTCGTCCTGAGCCCGTCGAAGGACCAGCCCGCCAGTCAAAATTTTTACCACCAAAATCAGGAGAAAACCATGGCCACCAGACAGATACCCACAGAAGAACAAGTAATCGGATGGATGGACTCGCTCAGCAACTGGGGACGCTGGGGCAAGGACGACCAGATGGGCACACTAAATCTGATTACCGACGCCAAACGCGCCCAGGCAGCGGCCCTAGTCAAAGAAGGCATTAGCGTCACCTGCTCTCGGCTGGTCGTGCCCGAGCATGCTGCCGATGTCACCACCATACCGCCCCTGCACTACATGATCCGGGCTGGCGACACCGTGCCATCCCAAGGCGGCGGCGGAACGTCGGACTTCATGGCTTTTTCCTACCATGGCCTAACCATCACCCACCTAGACGCCCTCTGCCATCAGACCTGGAACGGCAAACTCTATAACGGGTTTGAAGCATCCACGGTCGGCAGTGAGTCCAAAGCCACGGTACTGAATATTGACGTGGCCCAGAACGGAATCATCACCAGGGGCGTCATGCTGGACATCGCCAAGGTACGCGGCGTTGACTGGCTAGAGGCCGGCGACGGTGTATTCGTCGAGGACCTGGAAGCCGCCGAGAAGGCCCAGGGCGTTAGGCTGGAAGAGGGCGACGCGCTGATGCTCCGTCTTGGCTGGTACAAGCGCCGGTTAGAAAAAGGGGCACCCGCATCGGGCCGCCCCGGACTCCATGCCGAAACCCTACCCTGGCTGAAGGAACGCGGCATCTCCGTAATCGCTGGCGACGCCTCCCAAGACTGTGAGCCCAGCGGCTACCCTGGCATCGGCCTGCCCGTCCACCGGGTTGGCATCGTTGGTATGGGACTCTGGCTCATCGACGCCGGTAACTGCGAAGAACTAGCCGCCGTCTGCGAACGCCTAAACCGCTACGAGTTCATGTTCATCGTAGCCCCCATCCGCTTCAAAAACGCCACCGGCTCACCCACCAACCCATTGGCAGTGTTTTAGGGCCGGCTCGCCGACCCAAGAAAGAGGGCCGCTCAACGGACATGCGGCCCTCTTTTTTGTGTGATTGTTCGCGCTGGGGGGTATTCCCGCCACGGAAGATAATCAGGCGCTTTACATCGGTTGATTCGCGGAATTTACGAATCTAGCTCTATTCCGTTCATCACTTATAGTATTCACAACGTTTAAATGTGAATAATTACACAATTTTGACAATTTTATTCCATCGCAGTATCCTCGCTCTATGTTGTCGATTTTCACCACGCTGCGGATGAAACCCAGGGCGTTTCCAGGCCTGTTTTCCTTAGACCGAATGAGGCTGTGCCCGGCGAGGCTCGAATCGAGAGCCGACCTCCGAGTCTGACAGAAATATAGACATATAGAGCCTTGACCTGCCTCAAGACTCCTTTGAGCGGGAAAAACGGACTCGGACCGCTTCAGGATCAGCCCGCCGTCGGCGGTGTGAGGAGGAGGCAAGTATGGTAGCTCGAGAATCGGAAAGCCCAGAAACCCAATTTGATCTACGTTTCATGGTAGCGGTGATTGACGGGTGCATCGCGTCGGAGTGGGCGGCCCTGGAACTGTTGGGAAACGGGTCGCGGCCTCAACAAATCCAGATGTTTTACGCCCACCGTGGGCAGGTGCATTCAAAACCGAACGGGCTGCCCTTCGGTCGATTGCAGGTGATGTTCCAATACCTGGAAGACCTGCTGGGATTGGACGCTTCCGCCTCAAGTGAGTACGAAGAACATATGCGATCGGGTCGGCATGTCCTGCTCGCAAACGTCTACTGCGACAACGACGCCAAAGCGGTCGCATCCGTCTTGGGAAGAGCACAATCCCACAACGGACGCGTCCTGGGCTACGGCCATGCAGCCAGACTGCAGCCGCTCGGCGCTTGACCCCCGCCGGCTCACCAGAATAAAAAGGGGGGCTGCGGGCGGAAACCGCAAGGCCCCCTTTTTATTCTTCTTCTAGAACCCCTTACATGCAGCCAAATGTCCCTTCACTCTTCGAAGGGGAAGGTTAGGATGGGGGTGAAAGGCTCTCAGCCAACCATGTTCCTTCCGCAGAGAAAGCCCCCACCGTGTAACCGGGGACGATTTATTCGACGAAACCACCCTACTTCCCCTGCGTGATCCAGTCTGCTACTCGTTCGCCAATCATCATGGTGGTTACGTTGGTGTTGGCGCGGATGCAGCCGGGCATGATGGAGGCGTCCGCCACACGATACAGGTATTGGTCCGGCGCCTCATACAAGGCAGGGGCGCGTTAGACACACAAGCGGTTCAATGTAGCAGGGAATAAAGCGAGATTGACGCTATGCTAAAGTGTATTTCCAATCTGCGGCATCGAGGAGCTTCTGTTTGGCTAAAGTAGACAAGCCGGTGCCCGTGTTGGGATTGATGAAAACTAAGCCCGTTAAGTGCTCCATTGCTGGTACATCGTTTTGGGTCGCGTTTTTCATGGGAGCTTGATGCACCGTACCGTCGGGCGCTGTGAGTGTAGCGAAACGGGTCCGATTTGCTTTTACACGTATCACCGTATCGACAGTTGCTTGCTCCGTAGCCTTCGGGCGGAATTGGGCCGAAAACGCAGTTGCCGCAAATCCCTTGGGATGGCAAGCAATATGCACAAGAACTCCATTATCCACGGTCGTCGGACCTCCCTCCGCGTGACCTTCGACGTGATGGATTTCGCTCTCGTTCCATACGACATCGGCTTTGCAAACAGCGCAGAGCTTCTTGTCTCGGTAATAGATTAACTCGCGTTCGAGGTCACCGAATAGGCGCTTCGGGTCCTTTTTCTGGAGTGGCCCCAAGAGAGCCAACATCTTTTCCACGTAAAAAGCATGTCGGCGCGCGATACTGTCTGAATTATCTGTTCTAGTGGTTGTCCACTGCCCGTACCGCGTCCAATACTCACTCGGCTGAAGCTCGTATCTTGTTCCCTTCGCCAGGACAAGGTCATGTCGGAAGCTATCCAGTGCGCCGGGCAGCGTGGACTCCCAGGAGCGTGTGTAGTTATCCCAGAGGGAGTCCAGAAGAAGGACCATATGAATTGCATCATGACCAACTAGTCGAGGACGCTTTTGCCCTCCAAGTAACTGCTCCAGTTTGTCGAGAATCGCGAGGAAACGCTTAACATCTTGGTTCTCAGTATCGAAATCAAGATTTCTGTAGTAGAAATCGTCTATGGCGTTCCTATTGATGTCTACGTACTGGTTAGCATTATTCCGCCGAGACAAGAAAAGCATTAGCAATTGTGCGGCGAGCTTGCGAGTGTTTCCTCTATCCTGACCCGGTTTCATTCCGAGCACGCGCTGGAAGAATCCATGTCCAGGATAACGTGCGACCTTGGGTTTGCCACCAACCCGTAGAACAAAGTCAGTAATCTGGCCCGGCCACGCGTCACGAGTTTCCTGCGCATTGAGGGCTAGCCCTGCCTGTAGCCTAATGAATAAATCTCGGGCCTCGTTTTCGTCGTCTGTCGTTATTTTAACGACGGCAAGCGAGGTACTGAGAAAACGGTTCTGCATATCAGCGGGAAGTTGCTGAAAATCTTTCTGGCCCCAGGGGCATGGCTGGGTTTTCAGAAAGTTTGGAAACCTGGCTTCGCGGTCATCCAAGATGGGGTCAAGGAGCTTATAGGCACCCTCAGCGAAGTAATACAACGCGTTTATTCGTTGCTGTCCGTCGATGATTTCGAAATCTTCGCGTTGCATTCCTGCAACAGTCTTCTGGATATGATGAAGGTAAATCAGCGGTAGTGGATACCCTCTCATGACTGAGTCAATCAACTTCTTCTGTTGAGTACCGCTCCACACCTCTCCTCGCTGATACTCAGGATTGGCCCTCAGCATCTCGTTGCGGCGAAGATCTAGCAAATCGGCAACCTTGAACTCGTCCCTCGCCATCTTCATGTGTAACTCCGTTTCACGGCAAATTAAGCTACAAAGACCCCTGCGGCGCGCTTCTTGGACGATTATATCTGCAGGTAAGTCCCTACGCCCCAGCTTTCTTCGCTTCTATTCTTGAACCTTTCGCCATTTTACCTTAATTCGATCTACGTTCTCGTTAGGCACCGAAGCAACCTCCGGATCTTGATTGCCCGTTGTTCTCGAATTCACTTAACAGCGAGATTTTCGGAACAAGGCAAACTCCGCCTCCCGATTGGGACAGAATGAATCTTTCCCCGTGAAGGCCGAAGGTCAGGCCCAAGAACGTCATCACCCTAGATTCAATCGGTGCCGTAGCTGCGCCGGTTGCCACCCTACTTCCCCTGCATTATCCAGTCCGCTACCCGTTCGCCAATCATCATGGTGGTTACATTGGTGTTGGCGCGGATGCAGTCGGGCATGATTGAGGCGTCGGCCACCCGCAAGCCTTCCAACCCGTGCACCTTGCCGTACTGGCTGACAACGGCCATGGGGTCGGACGACGGGCCCATCTTGCAGGTGCAGGAAATGTGCTGGGAGGTGCTCACCTCCCGATATAGAAACTCATCCAGCGCATCATCCGATTCCAACTCAGCGTCCGTCGGCTCGATGCGGTCTAAGATGATGTCCTTGAAGGCCGGGTCTTCACCCAGAGCCACGCAGATACGTACCGTCTCTCGCAGGCGCGCCCGGTCGAACTCTTCCTCCAGATAACGGTAGTCCAAGAATGGTTGGACCGTTGGGTCAGCGGACTGTAACCGAAGTTCTCCGGCCCCAGCAGCTAACTGGATGCCACTGGACATGCGAATGCCCAGCGGGACCATCCGGTCTCCGCCCTGATTTATCCGCCCGGTGGCGAACGACTGCATTGAGACCTTCATGTCGTTGCGCAGGTCGGACCCGCCCGCGGTGTAGCGCAGGGTTGCCTGCATACGGGGCGCGTTGGAGTCCAACTCAACTTCTGGCTTGGTGCGCCAGGTCACGAAGACCAGCGGATGGTCCCGCATGTTCTGGCCTACTCCGGGAGCGTCATGAACTACCGGGATTCCAAACTCTTGGAGTTGTGCCGCCGGGCCTACGCCGGAAAGCATCAGGGTGTGAGGAGAACCGATGGCCCCCGAACTCAAGATTATCTCCGAGCCTTCGACGGTGAATGTTTCGCCGCCGCTTTCCACCTCGACGCCCGTGGCCCGTTTGCCTTCGAACAAGATGCGTTGGACATGGCAGTTGGGCCGGATGGTCACGTTGAGGCGATGCCTAATCTGATCCAGGTAGCCCAACGCTGTGCTCATCCGAATGCCGTTGGGGTTGTTCAACGGCGTTGGCCCCACACCAGTCGAGTCGGGGTTGTTATGGTCCGGAGAATCGGGGTAGCCAGCGGAACGGCAAGCCTGGTAGAAGGCTTCGGTGGCCGGGTGCCAGGTGTCCCTGGCGAACCGGTGCATCACGATGGGGCCTTCGGTGCCGTGAAAATCGTCGTTGTAGTCGGTGTCAGTCTCTATCTTACGGAAGTAAGGTAGGCAGTCCTGGAATTTCCATTCGGTGTTGCCCATCTCCGCCCAAGAGTCGTAGTCCTCGGGCACGCCCCGCAGGAAGACCTGACCGTTGATGGCGCTGGAGCCGCCGGTCACCTTGCCCCTGGGAACCAACATCTCAGGGGATTTTTCGGTGGCCTTGCCGACAAACTGCCAGTTGTGGTCGCTAACCATTATGTCTATCTCGGTGGCGTAGCCGAATTTAACTTCTTCCGGCAGCCGTTCGAAATCTGGGTAATCAGGACCGGCTTCAATTAGCAATATATTGTTATTGGGGTCTTCGGAAAGCCGGGTTGCGATGATGGAACCGGCTGACCCAGCACCCAAAACTATATAGTCGTATTTCATTTCCCCTCCAGTAAATGTTGGACTATCAAGGACGGATAAGGCGGTGGCCAAAGCAGAGTCCGTTCGCAGTGCACTTGTTATCTGCGAACGGACTGGTGTTCCTAGTAAATGCGGGAGATTCCCACGGGCCTAGAAAAGCGCTTCAGGGGTTTGAATACCCTCAAAGTCGCTTGCGGAAGCTGGGTTTTGGGGGATGATACCGAGGTCGGTCTGCATGTAGTGGTAGACCTGCTTCAAGTGGTGGGTGCTGTGGCTGAGGATGATGTTTAGCAACTCAACCACGGTGACCTCGCCGCCATAATGAGCGGGCACCTCACGGTCGAAGGCTTCATCGTTGCCGCTATTTAGGAACGCTACGATGTCACCGCGGACTTTCGTGCCGTATTCGGCCATCTGAGCGGCGGTGTATACGGGTTCCAAACGCTCGTCGGAAGCCCGCATGTCGTCCTGGCTCATGCTGCCCACCTTGTGGCTCAGGTAGGCCACCTCGGGGAACGACATGATGTGGAGGATGGTTTTTCGCACCGTCCAAGGCCGCCACGGCACATCGGTGTCCAATTGTTCCTGGGTAAATTGGGCAGTGGTCCGGACCGCCGCGTCCAGAATCTTCTCGTATTTTTCGGCCAGCCAAGAGGTTTTGCCCGACAGATCGACTTTTACGTTGAGGTTGAGCGCCGGAATTAGCTTCTTGGGGAAATAGCCAATGATGACTTCGAAGTCATCAATAATGGTCACTGGTAATGCCTTAATCCCGCGGCGGCGCAAGTCCTCTAAGGCCTGTTTGTCTGCCAACACGTTGTGGTGCTCATACTGAACACCGTTGGACTTTAGAAATTCTTCTAGAGTCCGACAACTGAATCAACCAGGTTGCGTGTAAACTTGAACGTTCATGGCATCCTCCCATTGGACCCAATCACAGGGGTTTGGCGGGGCCGACCCCGGATTTATGTCCAGATTTAGGCTCGGAAAATTTCAAGCAAATTCTAACACGAGTTTTAAGCCAACGGGCATGCTTGCCCTAAAAAATCCCCTATGACAGACTAGATTGATATCAGCCATGTCTATTTCGCCAAGCACAACCAGTATTCAAGACGCCTTAATCATTGGGGCCATCAAGGTCACGCATTGAAGCTGACCGCGCGGTTATTTGCAGCGGCGGCAATTTTCATTGCCTTGGCCGCCTGCACGCAGTCCGTTGGGTCGGACGCTAAGACGGCAGTAGTAACTAGCACCAATCCTCCGGCATCAACCCAGACCCCCACTCCGCCGCCCACCGTCCTAGCCCTGCCCACTCTTACCCCGCTGCCCACGGCGACGGCCACGCCGGTACCAACTCCGACACCTGTGCCGCCCACCGCCACACCGCAGCCAACGGCGACCCCGACGCCAGTCCCGACGGCAACCCCGCAACCCACTCCGACTCCAGTGCCGCCGCCCCCCGGCTCAACCAGGCTGAACCTTGGCGACGGGGTTGTTCTCAGCGTGACACCTGACGTTTCGTATGCGGGCCGAAATATTTCTTTCGCCCTGTCAGGTCTAACCCCTTGGAAATCCGTTGCAATATCTTTCATTGACCCCGATGGCATCGCCGCATCATGGATAACCGCCGACGATGTGCATCTCGTGGACCAGGACGGAACCGACGCCACATCGTTCACAATGTATCCAACTGCCACCGGGGAATTGGCCTGGAACCGGTATGGCATCCATGACAAAGTCGGCGCTTGGTTGTTAGACACCAACCTGAACGGCGTAAGGTTTTTGAATGGCTACAACCTGGATGGATTGAAACTGGGCGGGCAAGAAGCGGTGTCAGTTGGAGCGGAACTGACTCGCCATACCGGTATTGGTTCCACCATCTACTATTCGGAGTCGGTGCCCACAGCCTTGGTGGTCGACCTCCAAAAGCACTTGAGCGACACGGCATCGCTTCTGGAACGGCGAGTCGGAATTAATATGGGCCAGGTACCCGACCTATACCTGCTGGCCAACCGCGAGATAATGGCGCAGGTCGCCAGCGCGACCAATATTAAACTGGGGTTTGAGGACGGGTACTACAAGAACTTCGGAACCCGGCCCGGCATCTACATGCGGACCGACCTGCTGACCACGGAAGTGCAGCGGTTGCTGATTCACGAGTACGTGCATGTCGTCTTCGACGACCTGGCTAACGGCAAAGAACTGCCGGCCTGGCTGACGGAAGGACTCTCCCGTTATTACGAATACGACATCGCGCTGTCTGGCCTCCGCCCCGGTGCCACCCAACTCCGGCAGTTCCGGTCGGCAGACGTTGCCCGCACGGCAGCACAAGCAGGCAATTTATTCAGCCTAGGCGACCTGGAAAACCAGAAAGCTTGGAATACACGGACTGGCGAGGACCAAATATCGCTTCAGTACTCCCAAGCCTACATGGCCGTCCGCTACTTGAACGAGACCTACGGCCCGCTGTCCGCCAAAGCAGCGGTGGAAGACATTGGTCTCGGGTTCAGCCTACCCCACGCCATCGAGTCGGTTACCGGACTCGCATATTCTGTATTTGAGTCCCAGTTCAATCGCTGGCTGGCAGCGTGGGACGACCCAGACCGAGCGTCCATCGCCGCGTATCTATCCGGCTTGGACGTTCTGCTGGCCGACGTGGACGCCATCCTAAAGCAACGCTCGAAGAACCTCGCCATACCTGCGTCCTCCAGTGAGGCGTCAATCAGCCGCATTCAACTGGTTCGGTCTACAGAAGCGGCAATCGATGGCCTACAGGCATTGTCTCCTCCCGACGGTGCCGCCGCCCTGCACCAAGAGGCGGAAGAATACTTTGGCCGAATCCTGGTTTGGCTTACCCTAGAGTTCCAGCACGCCGATACCCGTGACGACATCAAACGAGTTCAGGCCAATCTGATGATTCCTGAAATAGATGCCAGGGAACTCTTGTTGAAACGCAACCTATCGAACTTGCAGTTCGTACTCCACCTGAGAGATTAGAGTTCCCCTAAATCTAAAATGAAAAAGGCCCCTCGACGCTAGACGTCGAGGGCCTTTTTGTGTTCGGCTCCTCTGATTAGCGTTCACCGGCCATAACTGGATATAAATTGGCGGTTGATGTAGTGTCACCGAGAAATCCAATAATCACTCAAGAGGAGCGGTTCCCATGAAATACGACTACATTATCGTCGGCGCAGGTTCCGCCGGTTGTGTCATCGCCAGCAGGCTATCGGACGACCCGAACAAGTCCATATTGCTGCTGGAGGCAGGACCGGACTACCCAGACTTTGAACACTACCCCGACGACCTAAAATTTGGTTATAACCAGACTGCCTCAGGGGTGGACGCTCCCCACAACTGGTCCTTTAAAGGCAATACCACACCCGAGCAGACTATGCCTATGCCCGTACCCAGGGGCCGGGTGGTCGGCGGCTCCAGCGCCATCAATGGCCAGGTGCTACTGCGGGGTGTGCCCGAGGACTATGACGCCTGGGCCGCCAAAGGCAACGACCAATGGGGTTTCACCGATGTTCTGCCCTACCTAAGAAAACTTGAGACCGATACCGACATCCGCGATGATTTTCATGGATCCGAGGGGCCGATTCCGGTGCGCCGATTTAAGGAAGACACCTGGCTGCCCGCCCAAAAAGCCTTCTATGCGGCCTGCCGCGACCAAGGCCATCCCCACGACCCGGACATGAACCACCCCGAGTCGGCTGGCGTTGGGCCGATACCCATGAATAATCCCAGCGGCATCCGCATGAGCACCTCTCTAACCTATCTGGCAGCCTGCCGACACCGGTTGAACCTAACCGTCAAACCCAACGTTACCGCCCACCGGATTGTCTTTGAAGGCAACCGGGCTGTCGGGATGGACGTGGAGAGCAGCGGCGAGCGCTTCGTTGTTGAGGGCGCGGAAATAATCGTCTGTTCCGGGGCCATTGGTTCCCCGCAGTTGTTGATGCTATCGGGAGTCGGTCCGGCCAGCGTGTTAAACGGACTTGGTATCCCCATAGTCCGCGAAGCGCCCGGTGTGGGACAGAACCTGAGAGACCACCCGAACGTCCGCGTACCCGTAAAGGTCCAAGACGATTTTCCTTTAAATCCAGATGACCCGCGCTCCCAGGTGGCAGTTCGGTATACCGCCACCGGCTCTGATTTGCGAAACGACATGCAGATATTGGCGTCGTCTTTTTCCTCCCCAATTTCTGGAGACCCGCTGGAGGCCGAGGGCATTCGCTTCACCTGCATCCTAGAACTCGCCTACGGCTCCGGTAACCTAAAAATCACCTCCACCGACCCCAACGTTCAACCCGAACTAAACTACAACTACTTCCAAGACGACCCCCGAGACCTGGCTCGGCTGCGGGAAGGGGTCAGAAAATGCATCGATTTGCTGGGCCATGATAACTACAAGCCCATATTGAAAACACTCTTGGAACCACGACCCGAAGACTTGGAGTCTGACGAGACCTTGGACAACTGGCTGAAGCGTAGTGTCACCACAACCCAACACATATCCGGCACCTGCAAGATGGGGCCGGACTCGGACCCGATGGCTGTGGTTGACCAGCAGGGGAGGGTCAAAGGGCTTGAAGGACTGCGCGTTGCCGATGCGTCCATAATGCCCGACTGCATCCGCGCCAACACCAACTGCACAACAATCATGATTGGCGAGCGAATAGCCGACATGATTAAACAGGACTAATTAAACCAGCGTTAGCAGGAGCACCCATGCGTTTCGGTAGCTTCGTCTTTTCAATCAGCGCTGACCAAAATGCCGACCACGAAGTCATCGGCCAGACTCTACGCGAGATAGAACTTGCCGAGGAGGTGGGGTTCGACGCTGTTTGGCTTACCGAGCACCACTTCGACGGCGCGGTAGCCTACGCCGACCCAGTGGTCTTCGGGGCCGCCGTGGCCGCACGGACCAAACGGATGCTCATCGGATTCGCAGTGGTTGAGATGGCCTTGCACCATCCGGTGCGCTTGGCGGTACAAACATCGCTGTTAGACAACCTGAGCAACGGTCGGCTCATCATGGGCATTGGCCGGGGCTCGGCTTACAACGAGTACGAATATATCGGCTATGGCATCACCCTGGAGCAAGGACGGGAGATGTTGGAAGAAGCCGAGGAACTGCTGATAAAGGCGTGGACGGGCACCGACGTGGTGCACAAAGGCCGCTTCTGGGATGTCGCCTTCCCCGGTCTGCGGCCTCGGCCCTACCAGAAACCCCACCCACCCATCGTGCGGGCCTGCATCTCCGAGGAATCCATGGTCGCCATGGGCCAGGCCGGAAGGCCGGTGTTGATTGGCGTTCAGACTATCGACACTCTACGCCACCGGTTTGGCCGCTACCGAGAAGCCCTTGAAGGTTCTGGCTTGAGCGAGCCCCAAATTGAGGAAACTTTGGACCAGACCTGGGCCCAGCGGGCTTTGTTCGTCTGCGACAGCGACCAACAGGGCCTAGAGGTGGCCGAAGCCGGCCTGGCCCGGTACAAGGCGCACCTGCTGGATGCCAGGGTGCGGTTCAATCCGGGTGGCGCAACACCGCCGCCTCCGGGCACCCCGATTCCCGCCAGCGAGATGGTCGAGCATGCCTTTTTGGCTGGCACGCCCGAAACCGTGGCCGGAAAGATGGAAGAACTGCGGGACACCGGAGTCCGCAACGTTCTACTCAACCCCAACGTGGGCCAGATACCGGCGCAGCAGGTGGAGAAATCCCTGCGGCTGTTCGGAGAGAAAGTGCTGCCCAAGTTCAAGGATAACTAACCGTGACAACCACGAATCAGTTCGACCTGTCTGGCAAAGTAGCCGTCGTCACCGGCGGCAACGGCGGGCTTGGCCTGGGCATCGCCTTGGGGCTGGCCGGGGCCGGAGCCAACATCGTGGTTGCCGCCCGCAGCGTGGAGAAAACCGCTCAGGCGTTGGAAGAAATACGTAACTTAGGTGTCGAGGCCCACGGCATCACCGTTGATGTCACCCAAGAACCCGCCATTCAACGCATGGTCACCAGCACCATCGACCACATGGGCCGATTGGATATCCTAGTTAACAACTCGGGCATCGCCGTCCGAGCGCAGCCCCAGGACTTGACTGCCGCCCAGTGGGACTCGGTGGTGGACGTTAACCTGCGGGCCGCTTTCTTGGCGTCAAAAGAGGCCTACCCCCACATGGTCAAAGCCGGTGGCGGCAAAATTATCAACTTGGGTTCCATGTATTCAACATTCGGCAGCGATTGGGGCGCACCCTACGCCGCCAGCAAAGGCGGTGTCGTCCAACTGACCAAGAGCCTGGCGGTGGCCTGGGCCAAGGACAACATCCAGGTTAACGCTGTGGTTCCTGGTTGGTTCACCACCGACCTGACCCGTGGCATCCAGGACGCCGACCCAGAACGCTACGACAACATCAGCCGCCGCATCCCCACCGGCCACTGGGGCGAACCGTCAGAGCTAAGCGGCGCGGCCGTCTTCCTAGCCAGCGCCGCATCCAATTATGTGACCGGGTCGGTGTTGACCGTGGACGGCGGGTACTCCGTAGCCTAGTAAGACGTCAGCTCCGCTCTGAGTTCCGAATTACACCGGAGTTGCCAAAGTAACGATTCTTGCTCATGGTGAGCTCCGACCTCGGGTCGCGAGTCTCGATAGAATCGGACCTGTCGAACTACGCGCTGCGGACATGCTTTTTGTGCCCACGGCCATGACTTATGCGGCCCTTCGACGGGGCTCAGGACGAGCGGTGACTGAGATTTGCTGCGTATTCGGACCCCTGCTACCCCTCAAAGAACCGGCGCGGGTTTTCAACCATTACCTGGTTGATGTCTGCGTCAGAGACACCCAGTTCTTTTAGGCGGGGGAGGACGTTGCGGGTGATGAAATTGTAACCGTCTGGGTTGTACTCGTAGCGCTCTTTCTGTACTGCTGCGCCGTGTCGGGCCTTGGGTACTGAGTGGTCGTGGGAGAGCATGATTCGGTCGCCACGGCCAGCGTCAATTAGTTTTTTCGCCAATGCAGTCCGTGCTTCCCAGAGGAGAGTGTTGGCGCGCCGTCCGCCGGGGAAGCGGTCCAGTCCAATCCAAACGCCCTGATCCAAAAGGCCCAGCAGGTACTCCATGTTGTCATCGTCGTTGCTGTGGCCAACGTAGACCAGGTTCATGTCCACGCCCTCTTCCTTGAGGATTCGGACTTGTTGGTCACCAACCCGGTCGGGCGACCAGGTGTGGGTGGAGATTGGGATGCCGGTGCGAACGGAGGCCTGACCAGCGGCCCGGAGCACAATCTCCTGTGCTTCAGTTACGCCACCGGCGTCACTGGCCACCTTGATGATTCCAGCTTTCACTCCGGTTCCTTCAATCCCTACCTCAATTTCCCTGACGTAAAGATTGGCAATGACCTCGGGCTTTAGGTCGATAAACGGACGCGGCACCGCTAGGTGGTTGCCAGTGGCGGCGATAATCGTGACGCCGGTGGCCTGGGAGACCTCTTTCATCATCTCGACGTCCCGGCCCAGGTCGATGGTGCTGACATCGATGATGGTGCGAAGTCCCTCGTCATAGGCTTCTTTCAGAGTTGCCTTTGCCTCTTCAATAATTCCCGGACGGTCGATTAGTTCCGGAAAGGTGCGCAGGATGCCAGCGGCGTTGGTGGCCAGGTGTTCGTGGCTCAGGGTGAAGCCCAAGTCCGCCGTATCCACCGGCCCCAAAACTGTGTTAATTTTCGCCATGTTGTTGTCCCCCTCTTGATTTTAGTGCCGCTATTCTAATACCAACCGGCGCGCCGGGCTAATACCAACCAGCGTATTTGGCATTCTATGGTCTAGCCAAACCGGTTGCTCACGCTATAATTGCTGCGCCGATTGAAGGGCGTACAGAGAATGGCGTACCGGAGGATTTGATGAAATACGATGTGATTATTGTTGGCGCTGGCTCGGCTGGCTGTGTCTTGGCCGCCAGATTGTCCGAAGACCCAAACCGCTCCGTCCTGCTGCTTGAGGCCGGGCCAGACTATCCCGACATGGACCAGATGCCGGACGAGATTAAGCATGACCACAACCAAGCCGCGTCCAAAGACGACGCGCCGCATAACTGGTCGTTCAAGGGCACCACAGACGCGCAAGCCAGCAGGAGCGCCTCGGTAGCCCGAGGCAAGGTCTTTGGCGGCACCAGCGCCATCAACCATCAGATTTTCCTCAGAGGAATGCCAGGTGATTTCGACCACTGGGCCGACCTGGGCAATGACGAATGGGCTTACACCAAGGTGCTGCCCTATTTCCGTAGATTGGAGACCGACCTGGACGTTGCAGGCGATTTCCACGGGACGACCGGCCCAATCCTCATTAACCGGCACCAGCCCCAAGACTGGCTACCCCTCCACCGGGCCTTTCACGCGGCTTGCCTGGCTGCTGGCTACCGGGACGACCCGGACATGAATAATCCCGACGGCGAAGGGGTCGGGGCGATTCCTTTGAATTACGTCGATGGCGTCCGTGTCAGCACCGCCATTGGCTACATCAACCCGACCCGGAACCGTCTCAATTTGACAATTAAACCGAACGTCACCGTCCATAAGGTTATCTTTGAAGGTAGGCGGGCGGTGGGAGTAGCGGCGGAGAGTGGTGGAGAGGTATTCAATCTTTCCGGCGAATTAATCATCTTGAGCGCCGGGGCCATTGCCTCGCCCCAGCTACTGATGCTCTCGGGCATCGGGCCAAAGGAGAATCTGGACCGGCTGCAGATTCCGGTAATCCACGATGCGCCCGGCGTCGGCCAAAACATGAAGAACCATCCGGCGGTGTCGCTCCGGTTTCAGCCGGTGGACGGATACTCTCTCCCAGCCGACTCGCCCAGAAACCAGGTGGGCCTACGTTTTATGGCCAATGGGTCTACGGTCAAGAACGACATTCAAGTCCAACCAATCACCTCCGGCCCCCTCGGCCACGAAGCCGACGAGATACGTGTCGGCTGCCGGTTGGAGTTCCCCCGGGGAGCGGGCGAGTTGACCATCACTGCGGCAGACTCCAGCGTCCAACCCAACTTGGACTACCGGTTTTTGACCGACCCGTCGGACAAGGAGCGGTTGCGCGAGGCCGTGCGGGAAATGGTTCAGCTTTTTGAAGACCCAGGTTTTGCCACGGTCATCAGCAACCGTATCGCCCCCACAGACGCGCAGGTTGCATCCGATGAGTTGTTGGACGGTTGGATTGCCAGCACTCTATCCATTGCCGGTCACACCTGCGGCACCTGCAAGATGGGGCCGGAAACAGACCCCAATGCGGTGGTCAATCAGAGGTGCGAGGTACACGGGGTAGAGGGGCTAAGGGTTATCGACGCGTCAGTGATGCCGGAGATTCCCCGGGCCAACACCAACGCCACAGCCATCATGATTGGCGAGCGCGCTGCCGACTTTATCGTCGGCTAGAGGACAGTAACAGCCCTAGTTAATGGCCACTTGGCGGTAGGACACCCCGGTCTGCGGGTCAAGGTCGACCACCGTGACTTCTCCAGCGCCGGGGCTGCCGATGGGGCCAAGGGGGCATCCCGAATAGACGGCAGTGGTGTTGCCTTGGGACACATCGACATGGCGGTCCCAGTGACCGAGGGCCAGATAGTGACAACCGGCGTCGGCGACTTCCTGGGGGAAGATGGGCGAAGACCGTTGGTCTTTGTCTTCTGGGAAATGGAAATGACCATGGGCCAATGCCACCAGCCAATTGTTCTCAACCGGCGACGGCATCCCTGCCAATGGCTTAAATTCAGGGGTGTGCGTGCGCATGGCCCGGCCCCAAAGATCGACGCCCAGACCTGGGAACGACAGCAGTTCGCCCTCAGTCCCTTTGAAAATAAATAGATTGTCCGGAGCGTTCTTGAAGGGCTCGCGGTGATAGACCGAGGTCTCGTGAATTAGGTCATGGTTACCGGGCAGCACCACGGCGGGAACCTGCGTCCGGCCAATCTGCTCACAGAACCACTCTAGAACGTCGTTCGAAACCCGCTCGTTGTCGAATACGTCACCCACCAAAAGCAGCATGTCGCCGCCGTTATGGGACACCGCGTCCACCACCGCAGTCAGCGCATTCGACGACTGGGGATGACCAGTTGAGTCGCCCAGATGTGTATCTGAGGTATGTATCAGCCGTAGCTTTTTTGAAGGCATAGTTCTAATTAAGGACCTGATTAAGCATAGCTGGCAACGCCAATGCGTAACAAGGGCGCGAGCTAACTTCCGATAACCCCGCGCTTACGCAGGTCGGCAATCTTGTCTGGCGAATAGCCCGCCTCGGTCAAGACTTCTTCGTTGTGCTGGCCCAGCAAAGGCGGGGCCAGGCGGACGGTGGCCGGGGAGTCGGTCAGTTTCAACGGAGACGCCGGGAATTTCATGCCGGGGAGGTTGGGATGGTCAACCTCGGCAATCATGTTCCGGGCCAACACCTGGGGGCTGGAGAGCACCTCGGAAACCTTGTTGATGGGGCCACAGGGCACGCCAGCCGCGACGATTAACGAGACCCAATGCTCGGTGGTCTTGGTCTTAAAGACCTCGCTGAGGGCGTTCACACACGCGTCCCGGTTTTCCACTCGATCAGTGTTGGTGGCAAACCGGGGGTCAGCCAACAAGCCGTCCAGACCAAGAGCGCGGCAGAGTCGTTCCCACAACCCCTGGTTGGCGCAGCCGACGATGAAGTTACCGTCTGAGGACGCAAAACTCTGGTAGGGCACCAAGCTAGGATGGCCCGCTCCCATCCGTACCGGCTCAATGCCGGTACCCATGTACGCGGTGGCGTGGTAACTCAAGGCAGCTACCTGTCCGTCCAAGAGCGAAGATTCCACCCATTGGCCCTTGCCAGTCTGATCACGCTGGCGAAGGGCGGTCACTATGGTCCCGTAGGCCATCATCCCGGCGAACAGGTCAACCAGGGAGAAACCAACCCGCAGCGGATTGCCATCAGCTTCGCCGGTCAGGTGCATCAGGCCACTGTAGGCCTGGATTATCAAGTCGTAGCCTGGCATATCGGCCATAGGGCCAGTGCGCCCATACCCGGAGATTGAACAGTAGACAATGCCTGGATTGGCCTTGCTAATCTCCTCATAACCCAAGCCCATCCGTTCCAGCGCCCCAGCCCGAAAGCTTTCAATCATGACGTCGGCATCGGCGGCCAGTTCCCGCACCAGCTTCACGCCCTCAGGTTCCTTCAGGTTGACCGTAAGGCTGCGCTTGTTCCGGTTGAAAGCCATAAACTGGGTACTCTCTTCTCCCCAGAAGGGGTACCACTTCCGCGTCTCGTCGCCAGCCGACGGTTCTTCAATCTTGACAACATCAGCGCCCATGTCACCCATCAACATGGTGCAGAACGGTCCGGCCAGGGTTCGGGTTAGATCGACGACTTTAATTTTGTCCAACGCCGCAGGCATTTTTACTTCTCCGGGACTAGCGGATTTAGCTATCGGGATTCGCCGAAAATCAGGCGTCCAAACACGCCTGCGCGATTATAGCATGGGCACAATATTTGCCTTTGTTGACCCTCTCGGCAGCCAGTGCTAGCGTGGTAGTCGCCGAGCGTTGACTGCGAGCGTGGTATGAGCCAAGAACAGCCTTCAATTATCGTCCTGGGCGGAATCAACATGGACCTGGTGACCTATTCGCCCCGGTTCCCTAAGCCAGGCGAGACGGTGGTGGGAACTAGCTTTGTCACCTACGCCGGTGGCAAGGGCGCCAACCAAGCCGTGGCCGCCGCTCGCATGGGTGCCAGGTCGGCCATGGTGGGCCGCGTCGGCGGGGATATCTTTGGCCCCCAATTACTGGACGGTCTTTCGGCGGCGGGCGTGGACGTTACCGGCGTCGGTATTAATCCAGAAGTGAGTTCCGGTATCGCTGTGATTGGAGTCGATGAGACGGCCCAGAACTGCATTACCCAGGTTCTCGGAGCCAACGACACCTGCGGGCCAGCAGAGGCGGCGGCGGTACGTCGGGCGTTGCCGGGAGCTTCGGCATTGTTACTGCAACTAGAGGTGTCCATTGAGCTTTCATTGGCAGTTGCTCGTGATGCCAAATCCCAAGGAGTCATGGTGATGCTGGACCCAGGGCCGGTCCGGCCGGTGCCGGACGAGTTATTCGGTCTCTGCGATGTCATCACCCCCAACGAGACCGAAGCCCAGGCGTTGGTTGGCTTCCCGGTGACAGGGCCTGAATCGGCAGCCAAAGCTGCGTCGGCCTTGTTAGAACGAGGAGTTGGTGCGGTGGTGGTCAAACTGGGAGCACAGGGCGCTTATTTCGCCAACCAGGGTACCAACGGTACGGTTTCGCCCTTTGACGTGGCTGCTGTGGACTCAGTGGCCGCAGGTGACGCGTTTAATGGAGCGCTGGCGGTCTCGTTGGCAGAGGGCAAAGACCTAAGTGCAGCGGTGGTCATTGCCTCCGCTGCCGGGGCGTTGGCCGTGACCAAGTCCGGTGCCCAAGACTCGATGCCCGAACGCCAACAGGTCGAGGATTTGGTCCGGAATCAGCGCCCTTGAATCCGTCTCGCTAGACCGATGACCGGCGGAGCCAAAATAGCGCCAAGCCAGACAAATACCAACAGGGTGAAGACCCACCAATAGGGCGGCCATTTGATCTCGACGGCTATGCCCAAGCAGACCATAGCTGCGCCAACAGCGGCCACCTTGATGGCGAATTGGCGTGCAAGAGTTCCCTGCTGAAGTTCCACCACCGCGAAGTAGATCAATACCAGGCCCAGCGCCGTGACGATTGCCGCGATTTTCCAGAAGGCGTCGGAGTTTGGCGTGCCCCAAATTCCGGTCATCAACAACAGCAATGCAGCGACACCAACCGCCAACGCCACTCTCCAAACCCTAGAGTCGGGACGCCGTTGCGCCAACGAAACTGGCCCCAAGCTGAAGAAGAAGTACGCCGCCAACACGAGGGCAGTCAGCAGCCACCGGCCTCCGGTCTTGGTGTACTCACCGACCAGCACCATTACGATGACGACCAGAACAGCCGCAATTAGTGACACCAAAAAACTAGTGGCGTAGGCCATGGGACTAAGGAATCGAAGAATTATCTGACCTTTCTCCAGCAGTAGCGGTCTGATTTTACGCCGCATTCAGGCACTGACATGCGTGCAGATGCATTAGGGCCAAGGGATATTATAATCAGCGGAACCGTGGTCTATGGCCCACTAAACTGTGCGAGAGCGCTCTTTTGACTAATCCAGAGGACAAATTCTGCCCATCCTGCGCCACCGCCTTGGAGTCCAAAGAGGTCTTTGGGCAGGATCGGCCAGTATGCCCGGCATGTAACCGAGTAATGTTCTATGACCCCAAGGTGTCGGTCATTAGCATCGTGTCGCGAGAGGGCAAGGTACTGATGATTCGTCGGGCCACTGACGTTGGTTACGGACTCTGGGGGCTACCTGGCGGTTACGTGGACCGGGGCGAAGTGGTGGAAAGCGCGGCAGCCAGAGAGGTGAGGGAAGAGACGGGCCTGGAGGTTGCGATAGGGGACTTGTTGGGCCTGTTTTCCGAGCCTGGCAACCCGGTGATGGTGGCTGCCTACGCTGCCCAAGAAACGGGAGGAACGCTGGAGGCGGGGCCTGAGGCCTTGGAAGTTGGTTTTTTCAGCGTCGACCAGCTTCCCGAACTAGCATTCCCCAGAGACCGCGAGGTCCTGAAAAAGTGGCAGCAGCAAGCTCAATAACTGGGGTGCGGGGCAAAAAGAACGCCCCACCTGGAAGGATCATCCAGGTGGGGCGGTGGGAGATAGGAGAGTTTTCAATTCAACCTAAGTACCATTTATGTTAATCAGACCGTCGGTTTTGGTCAAGCCATACCCTGCATTACGAGAAAATCTACGCCTATGCCTACGTATTCCTCATCCATTAATCACACTTACGAGCAAGAAATGTCTGGGATAGCCACATCATCAATACAGACCACCGTCCGGGGATTAACCCGGTCAGCCCTCGACTTGTTGTTTCCCCTGCACTGCCTGGGATGCCGCAAAGAGGGAGCTATCTTGTGCCCCGAGTGCGTCGGAGGCCTGAAACGGTTGGAGCAGCCCTACTGCGACACCTGCGCCGAGCCCAACGCCAATGGCAATTGCCAGTCGTGCCTGGAGCATCCATCAGAGATTGATGGCGTTCGCGCTCCTTACTTGTTCGAAGGGCCGACACGTGATGCTGTGCACCGTCTCAAATACAACGGCTGGAAGGTAGCCGCGCCGGTGCTGGGCGGGTTGTTGGCCGATTACTTGAAGGCGCATAGGCTCCCGGGCGAAATTCTCGTTCCGGTGCCACTCCACCCGCGACGCCTGCGCAGCCGAGGTTACAACCAGTCTCACCTGCTGGCCAAGGAAACCGGCAATCTGCTGGCAATGCCGATGCGCGAAGACCTATTAACCCGGGCTAAAGACTCGCCGCCCCAGGTTGAAGCCCGTTCTAGGGAACAACGCCGGGCCAACGTGGCCGGTATTTTCGAGTCGGCCTCTGAAGTGGAGGGAATGTCCATTTTATTGGTGGACGACGTTGCCACCACGGGCAGCACCCTTTCCGCCTGCGCCGCCTCGCTCAAAGATGCCGGAGCCGCCAGCGTGTGGGGTTTGGTGTTGGCGCGGGACAGTTAGCGCGATAATCGTCGGCCAGATTGACAAGGCTTTCCGCCCTACGCACAATGGCCTCGATTCGAAGCTGAGGCGTGGCCTAGGAATGAGGCATAAATAGATGACCAACACCAAGACCCATGACCCGGTGGCCGCTGCCAAGGCGTTGGCCCCACAAATCCGAGCAGCAAGGGACGAAATACAGTCCCAATGCACGTTGCCGGACTCTTTGGCCGAAGCCATGGCCCAGGCCGGTTTGTTTCAGCTTTATGCGCCAAAGGCCATCGGTGGGCCGGAGACCGACCCCATCACCGCGTTCCGGGCCATTGAGGAGCTTTCCAAGGTTGACGGCTCAGTCAGTTGGTGTTCGTTTGTGGCCAGCGCTGTTGGTATGTATGCAGCATGGGTACCGGTCGAGTTGGGCCGAGAGTTGTTTGGACAACCCCTGGACATCAGGGCCGCCGGGTCGTTCCGGCCCACAGCCAATGCCCTGCGGGTTGATGGCGGCTACAAGATTGGCGGTCGGTGGAACTACGTCAGCGGTGTTGACCACGCAAATTGGTTGTTCTTGAACTGCAACATCGTGGACGGCAACGGGCCAGTAAAAAACTCCCAAGGCGTTCCGGTCACCCGGATGATGATCGTCCCAGCGTCGACCGGCGTAGTGGAGAAGACCTGGTACACATTGGGTATGCGGGGTACCGGTAGCAACGATGTGGTCATTGAAGAGGAATTTGTCCCCAATGAGCGCACCTGCCTGCTCTACGAGCCTTCTTCCGTCGCTGGAATCCACTACAACCCGCAATCAGTAACCATGACGAGCTGGACTTTGGTTGCTGGCACTGCCTTGGGTATGGCCCGGGGGGCCATGGATAAATTCGTAGAACTGGCCACGGGGTCCGGTTCTACCGCCACTCCGGTACTGCTGCGAGACCGTATGCCAATCCAGACCACGGTAGGCGAGGCCGAAGCCATCATCAGCGGCGCGCGGGCTTACTTATTGGACTCGGTTGGCAGGCTATGGGAAGCAGCCTGCAACGGGAACTCAGACCTTAAACCTTTAGTGCTGCAAGGGCGGCTGGCCATCACCCATGCCATTCGGGAGTCAGTACGGGCGGTGGATATGCTGTTCTACGCGGCAGGCACGAATGCCATCCACGAAAGCAACGACCTTGAGCTAATCTTCCGGGACATCCACACCGCTGGGCAGCACATATCCGGCCTGCACTCCAATTTCGAGTACGGCGGCCAGGCCTTGATGGGACTTACGCCGAACGCGTCTGGCTGGTAGTTACGGCTGGTAGTTACGGCTGGTAGTTACAATTGAACCCCTGACGCCGGAACCCCTGCCCACCTTTGTCACCCTGAGCGAAGCGAAGGGTCTACCTACCGAGTCTGAACGCCGTTTGTCACCTGGGCTACCTTATCTGAGTAATGCGTAGATTCTTCGGCTGCGGCCTCAGAATGACATTGTGGCCGCGTCTTACTCCGCCAGGTCAGACGCGGCTGCACCGCTAGGGCCTGACCCAGGTTTCCGACCAAGCTAGGCAGGCGGAACTGCTGTCTTTGTCGCCCCGCCGATCGGTGGTAACTGCGCCCGAGGCCACGTTGCCGTTAATGGTCAATTGGGCTTTCCTGGCGGGAATGAAGCAGCTATAAACCCCGTGCGGTCGACCCGCTGCGCTACCGGCTGGCACCACCAACATGTACGGCTCCATAAAATCGTGCCAAGTCATTGAGACTGTCTCGTCGTCGCTTTCAATAGTCTCGGTCCAAAAGGTGTTGGGGTCTCCCTTTTTTCTAAATTCTGCGTCGACGACTTGCATGGTTTGGTCAGCGAAGTCGGGATAGAGCAGCCGCTCAATCTCGTCTTGAAGCCACCGAGTCAAAGCGATGTTATCCGAGTAAATTTTCACTTGGTCGTCGATGAGTTCGCTCTGCAAAAACAAAACATGTCCCGCTCCACCCGGAGACCACAACACTCGCCAGTGACTGGCCCGCGTCGTCTCCCTACCATTTGATGCATCCGCCGATACTCCCGCTAATCGAATGAAGGAATTCTCACCGGTCAGGCGAATTTTATTGGGGTCGGTGGGGTTTATTGAGGCCATAGCACGAACTCCTTGAGTTGTTAACGGGATTTGAAAGTGGCGTCATGGTAGCACCCAACACGGCTGCGGGCTACCAATGTTGGCCCTGGCCGATTACGTTGGTCTACCTCAGAGAAACGCCCCCACTCTAACTCTCCCCCTTGCGAGGGGGAGAGAACTTTGGGCCTATTCAATCAAACACTTATCCCCGGCAGCAAAATCCCTTCCCCTTGTAGGGGCTTTGCCTCAAAACTGTCATTCTGAGGAGTGAAGCGACGAAGAATCTTCCAAGCACCACCTTGGCAGACCCTTCGCTGCGCTCAGGGTGACATGTGCATAGGTCTGATTCGAACCGA
>JABMNL010000031.1 GCA_013204585.1 SAR202 cluster bacterium
CCTTCCCCCTACGCGGGGCGTTGCCTCAAAACTGTCATTCTGAGGAGTGAAGCGACGAAGAATCTTCCAAGCACCACCTTGGCAGACCCTTCGCTGCGCTCAGGGTGACATGTGCATAGGTCTGATTCGAACCGAAAACTCGGCTTTTGAGGCAAAGCCCCTACGCGGGGGAGGGTTAGGTCCGACGGAGTCGAGACTCTCGACATAGTCGGAGATGGGGGCGTTTCTTTGAGGCAGGCCAACCCTGACTTAGCAGAATAAAAAAGCGGCCACCCAATTGCTTGGGTGGCCGCTTTTAGGTTACCTAGGTAACGCTGGGCTGGTTAGCTCTTGGCGGTGAACCAGTCCTGCTTCCAGGGGAAGTCGCCGTTGGCGTCGTCGTAGGCAGGCGTTCCGGCATCAACCCGAGCCCGGTAGGGGCTGGCGATGGGCTCGGAATACGGATAGATACCGCCTTCGTATACTCCAGGGCCCTTCTTGAAGTGCTTGGCCTGTTCCATGGTCTCCACGAACGGGGCGTTCATGTCGTAGAGCTTGTCTGCGGTCTTGGGCCGAGGACCGGCCTTGGAAACGTGACCGTAGAGTTCGCGACCCATGATGTCTTCGGCCATCCAGACGCAGTCAATCAGCTTATCGATGTCGACTCCGGTGGGGATGCCCATGTCTTCCATCATGTGGAGCAGGTCTTCGGTGGGGGCCATGCCGGTGGCGCGACCGTTGCCGCAGTAGGGGCAACCGCCGAACCCGCCGATGGTGCCGTCGAGTTCCAGGGTGTCGTCTGGTCCCAGTACTCGCATGGCGGCGTAAGCCGAAGCGATGGCCATGTTGCGGCCGTTATGTAAGTGTAGGCGGATGTGGTTAACCTCGGGCCACATTTCTTTGACCCGATAAACGCTCTCTTCAACCTTAGCCGGCGTGCAGTGGCTCATGGGGTCGCCCATGGACACGCTGCGGACGTCGATACCGACCTCGTCCCACATGTTGTGCTGCTTCTGGAGCATGGTCATCAGGGCGTCCACCGGGAACTCGCCCATGAAGTTGGATCCCCAACTGGCGTTGGTTCCGATTCCAGCCTCTTTGATGTTTAATTCTTGGGCCTGGGCAACTATCTGAGGCCAGCGCTCCATCTCCACCATCTGGGAACGGTTGGCGTTCCGTCGGATAAAGACGTCGCACATGTGACAGGTCAGACGGGGGAATCCGTCCCGTTCAATGGTCAGAGGGGGAGAATAGGCCTTGGCCCGCTCCACGCCCCGGGAGTTCAGCGCCAATGCAGTATAGGTGACACCGGGCTTGGGCGTGAACCTGGTGACAATCTCGTCGATGCGCTCCATTTGAGGAGTCCATTTGGGGCTGACGAAAGAGCCCACAACAATCTGCTGTAGGCCGGTTTCGGATAGAGCGTCCAGCAGTCTGACTTTATCGTCAACCGATATCTGGGCGTCTTCAATCTGCATGCCTTCACGCATGCCTTCTTCCTTGTATTTAATCTTCGGCCAATCTGCCATCGGGGCCTCCTTAATGCGGGCGTGTCTGAATCAGTTAAGTTCTACCGTTTAAGTTCTGCCGTTGGTGTTCTGCGCCTATTGCCTATCGCCTATTGTCAGTCCGGCGCGTTGGTTTCAGGCACCCATCGGGAGCCATTTGTTGGCCGGATTGTATGGTGGACGCAGAATAATTGTCAACAATTTCCAGTCAAAGATTAGTGTTGCCACCGGCCCGTACCGGGGCAATCACGAATCCAGTTGACACTAAAACTTTGCCGCTCCTATAATGCCATTGAACTGTTGGGGCGTATGACCCCCTTAAAAATTTAATCGTCTAGGCACGTAGGGGAGCTTGGTTTAGCCAGGCTGAGAGGGAGGCCGTAATTGCCACCGACCCTTGCGAACCTGATCTGGGTAATGCCAGCGGAGGGAAACGGACTAGAGAGCTTACTAATTTGTTAGGCCGCCATGACCCTTTTGTTGGCGGCTTATTTTTTTGCCCAGAGGTAACAGACACATCAATACAGGTTCTAACGTAGCTCCAAAACAAATCTGGGAGGTAGCTTTCGAAATGTTCAAATCGACGACAGTCTTAGCAATAATTGGCCTGCTGGCCTTATTTATTGTGGCCTGCGGGTCAGACGAACCGGGTTCGTTAGTGGTCTTGACTAATGACAGCTTCGATATCAGTGAAGAGGTAATAGCACAGTTTGAATTGGCCAACAACGCCACGATTACAATCCAAAAAGCAGGGGACTCGGCTGTAGTCCTGAACCGGGCGATATTAGAGAAAGGAAACCCGTCCGGAGACCTCCTCTACGGCGTCGATAACACGTTTCTTAGTCGGGCATTGCGGGAGGACATATTTATCAAGTACGAGTCAGACCTCATCAAAAATGTGCCTAGCCAGTTTATTCTGGATGACACCTTCCACGTTTCGCCCGTCGACTACGGCTACGTCAACATCAACTACGACATCGAGTACCTGGAGAAAAACGGCCTTACCGCGCCAACAACTCTGGAAGCCCTGACTGAGCCCGAATGGAAGGGAAAACTGGTGGTAGAAAATCCGGCTACCTCCACGCCCGGTCTGGCGTTCCTCATCGCGACGGTCTCGTATTTCGGAGAGGACGACGACTACGACTACTTGGACTTCTGGACGGATCTGAAGGCGAACGACTTGGCCGTAAAGGACGGCTGGTCGGAGGCCTACTACACCGACTTTACCAAATACGGCGGAAACCGGCCGCTGGTGGTGAGCTATGCCACCAGCCCCGCCGCCGAGCTCTACTTTTCAGAGGGCGCTTACACTGTGCCGCCAACGGGAAACATGCTGGTGGACAAAGCCACTTTTCTGCAGATTGAGGGTATCGGGATTCTAAAGGGGACCAAGAACGAGGGCCTGGCCAAGAAATTCGTGGACTTTGTTCTTGACCGGCCGTTTCAAGAGGATATTCCGGGCCGGATGTTTGTCTACCCGGTAAATAGCGAAGCCCAAACACCGGACTTCTTCAAGTTCGCCGAGGTGCCCACTCTCCCTGCGGACATAGATTCCGATACCATCGACGCCAAGCGTGACGAATGGATTGACGCCTGGACTAAGGTCGTGGTCCGCTGAGCCAAGTGACCATTCAAATGGCCGGTCAATTGGCCGGCAGACCACGCGCGAGTTTACTGTTGTGACTGCCGGTCGGCTCTTACTTCTTATTCCCTTGGCCTACTTGGCCATATTCTTCCTTTATCCGCTTTTCTCTATTCTAGAGAGGAGCTTGGGGGGCGAATCCGGCTACGGCCTCGAACCTTTTAGGGTCTTGCTGAACGACCCCTACTACTTGGGCCGTATCTGGTTCACCATTTGGCAGGCGGTGGTCTCAACCCTTCTGACCTTGGTTGTCGGTCTCCCCGCAGCCTTTCTCTTCGCCAGATACGAGTTCCCCGGCAAGTCCTTGCTTAAAGCAGTGTCGACGCTGCCGTTCGTCATGCCCACGATTGTGGTCGCCATGGGATTCACGGCGTTGTTCGGCTCACAGGGGATAGTTAACTCGGCGCTGATGACCGTCTTCAGTCTTGATGACCCGCCGGTCAGAATAACCAATACCCTGACCATTATTTTCATGGCCCATGCCTTCTACAACTACGCAATCATCGTTCGCATCGTCTCTGCGCTCTGGTCCAACCTGGATCCAAAACTCGAACATTCCGCGAAGGTGCTGGGCGCTGGTCCGATACGCACTTTCTATCACGTGACCTTGCCGCTGCTCCTGCCGGCAATTATCTCGGCATCACTACTGGCCTTCGCCTTTTCGTTCACCAGCTTTGGCGTGGTATTGATACTGGGCGGCCCGCAGTTCTCAACCCTTGAGGTGTCGATTTATGAGTTGACCGCCAAGCTGTTCCGGCTGCCGCTTGCGGGCGCACTCGCGGTAATTCAACTGGCTTTTACCTACCTATTCCTACTGCTCTATTCCAGGTTTCAAGAGCAATCAGTGGTGCCAGTGAACCTCATGCCGCAGGAGGCTACTTCCCGCCGTGCCAAGAGTTGGCGAGATAAGGTCTTTGTCCTTGGCATGGTGTTGGTGCTGCTGACCATGTTGTCTCCCCTAATCGCGCTGGTTGTGCGGTGGATAACGCTTGATGGGGGCTTTGGCACGGCCCAAATGGCCAATCTCTTTTCTGACGAGCGGGGGTCTTACTTCCACCTCTCGCCTGTAACGATTATCTGGAACTCCCTTCGCTTTGCCCTGATGACGGTGGTGATATCGCTGGTGATTGGAACGATTATTTCCTATTTCATTTCTAATTCGAAACGCCATTGGCGGACCATTGCCGACGCACTGGTGATGCTACCGTTGGGAGTCTCGGCTGTGACCCTGGGATTCGGGTACATCATCGCGCTGGGTCGGCCACCCCTGGACATTCGTGGCTCCTGGATTATCCTGGTAATTGCTCACAGTCTGGTGGCCTACCCATTCGTTATCCGAAGCCTAATGCCAGTGCTAAAAGGTATGAACCCCAATCTGAAAGAGGCGGCAGCCTTGCTGGGAGCGACTCCAGCAAGGGTGTTCTTGTTGGTCGAACTCCCATTGATTGCACCGGCGCTTCTGGTCGGCGCAACCTTCGCGTTTGCGATATCAATGGGCGAATTTGGGGCGTCTCTGATTCTGGTGCGTTCCGAATTCACCACGATGCCAGTGGCAATCTTCCGCTTCCTTGGACTGCCGGGCGAAGCCAACCTGGGCATGGCCCTTGGTATGAGTTGTCTCTTGATGGCCGTGGTAGCCCTAGGGTTCGTAGCCATCGAACGCTTCAGATATAAAGGCGTCGGTGGCTTTTGATGCCTATCTTGTCGGCCTCAGGTCTCTACAAAGCCTACGATGATGAAATGGTGGTTAACGGAGTCTCGTTTTCCGCGGAACCGGGCGAACTTTTGTGCCTACTCGGCCCTAGTGGCTGTGGCAAAACCACGTTACTCAGGATGTTAGCTGGTCTGGACGAACCCGACGCGGGGACGATTAGCTTCGACGGACGCTCTATCGATGGACTGGCACCTCAGCAACGAGGTTTCGGCCTAATGTTCCAAGACTTGGCCTTATTCCCGCATATGGACGTGTTCGGCAACATAGCTTTTGGGCTTCGCATGCAAAAGCTGCCCGCCTCCCAAGTCCAGACCCGAGTTCACGAGCTGCTGGACCTGGTGGAAATGTCTGGTTACGCCCACCGGAAGGTCCATGAACTGTCGGGCGGTGAACGGCAACGGGTCGCGTTGGCTCGCTCGCTGGCACCAGAGCCCAAATTGCTAATGCTTGACGAGCCTCTTGGGTCATTGGACCGGGCGCTCCGAGAGTCGCTGCAGAGTCAGGTACGCCGAATCCTCAAAGAGGTTGGGGTAACTTCTATCTACGTCACCCACGACCGGGATGAGGCGTTCACCATGGGCGACCGGCTTATTTTCATGAACCACGGCGATATAATCCAAACAGGCACTCCCGAAGAGGCGGTTGCCAACCCCGCCGATGGGTTTGTGGCCCGCACCCTGGGATTCAAGAATGTCCTCACCGGCCTGCTCGTCAGCGACGGTGAAACGCTCAAAATTGAATGCGCCGTCGGCATCCTATCAGTGCCAAAACCGCCGGGCCTGGAGACCTCTGAGGGGGCGGAGCTAACGTTGCTGATAGATGAGAAAGGGATAACGATGTCCGCTTCAAGTGGGACCGCGACGGGTGACTCGTTGCAGGGCGTGATTACCGAGAGAGTGTTTAGAGGCGATTGGTACGAGCTAAGAGTCCAGGTGGGTAACGGCGAACTCTACTGCCACGTGTTAGCAGACGCCGTACTCAATCTAGCGCAAACCAACCAGAACGTAGTCCTGAATATCGACCCCAACTTCATCCGGTTCCTCGGCGGAGGGGGTTAGTGCATTTGTAGTGACAGTACAACTACATCATTATCAAGATTAACAAGCTTGTCCATCGAGCTTGATGGCGCTGCTGATGCCCGGTGATACACTTTCTCCACTGTTACCGCCAGTCACGGGAAGACTGGTTGACACCAAATCTTCGCCGCCCATATAATTCTTTCGAACGCCGAGGACAGGTGTCCTGCTGCGAATCAGAGGGCGTGTCCAGTTTAAAAATTGAATTGTCTAGGCACGTAGGGGAGCTCGGTTTAGCCGGGCTGAGAGGGAGACCGTAAATGTCACCGACCCTTGCGAACCTGATCTGGGTAATGCCAGCGGAGGGAAACGGACTAGAGAGCTAACTATTGTGTTAGGCCGCCAGGAGTTTTCCGTTGGCGGCTATTTTTTTGCCCGGTTGAATACGCTATTCATTTGAAATAGCCCTTAATTGGTTTGAAACGGCTACGTCGGCGATATACAGGCGACATACAACAGGCGTCAGCTCGCAATAGGAACAATACGGATGTCAGCGGACACGGCAGTCCAGCCCAAAATAAAAATCGAGTCAGTCTGCAAGTCGTACGTCATTGGCGGCGAACGCGAGGACGTGTTGACTGGCGTGGACATGACGGTGCATGCCGGCGAGTTCGTCAGCATCATCGGCCCCAGCGGCTGCGGCAAAAGCACATTGCTCAACATCATTGCCGGACTGGACCGGCCCGACTCCGGCTCCGTTGAACTTTTTGGAGACACCACCAGTGACACCAAAGGACGCTTGGGACAGACCGGCTACATGCAGCAGAAGGACCTACTCCTCCCGTGGCGTTCCGTCCTAGACAACACAATCCTGGGACTAGAACTGAAGGGAGTGCCCCGGCGGCAGGCCCGCGAACAGGCGTTGGAGTTCACCGAGGCGTTCGGCCTGAAAGGTTTCGAGGACCAATATCCATTTGCGCTCTCCGGCGGCATGCGGCAGCGGGCCTCCTTTTTACGGACCATGTTGATGAACCAGGACGTTGTTCTATTGGATGAGCCCTTCGGCGCATTGGACGCGCTGACCCGGATTCAGATGCAGGAATGGCTCCTCCAGTTGTGGGAGTCGCTCAACAAGACCATCGTTCTTATCACTCACGACGTGGACGAAGCATTGCTCCTTTCCGACCGGGTGTACCTACTCAGCGCCAGACCGGGCCAGGTGACCATGGTCTTGGATGTTCCATTACCCCGGCCGCGTCGCTACAACATGGTGACCAGCCCAGAGTTCAGCGTCTTTAAAGCCCAATTGATGGAGCCGCTTTGGTCGCAGATTGTCGGCACCCAGCCTGGCAGTGCATCCGGGACTCACACCGGTCGAATCTGATGAGACTATCTAATAGATTCGCCGGGCTAAGCACGTGGCTACTACCCATATCCATTCTGGTTGGGCTGTTGGCGGCCTGGGAATTGTGGGTGCAGTTGGGTGATGTCCCACGGTGGCAGCTCCCGGCGCCTTCGGCCATCGCCCAGGAACTTGGCTCCAGCCGCAGCCTGCTCTGGGACCACACATTGGTCACGTTGGAAGAGATTGTAGTGGGCTTCATCGCCGCCCTGGCTGCTGGGCTAATATTGGCTGCTGGAATCGCCTATTCCAGGGTTCTGGAACGCTCGGTCTACCCCATAGTCATTGCCTCGCAGACGGTGCCCATCATCGCCATCGCGCCGTTGCTGTTGATCTGGGTTGGCTACGGACTAACCCCCAAGATAATCATCGTGGCCTTGATCTGCTTCTATCCAATCGCGGTAAATACCGTAGACGGGCTGAAAGCCATCGACCCCGACATGGTCAATATGCTGCGCACATTGGGCGCATCGAGGTGGCAGGTGTTCACCAAACTTCAGGTTCCAACCGCGCTGCCCTTCATGTTTTCGGGCATCAAGATCGGTGTCTCGGTCAGTGTGATTGCCGCGGTGATTGGTGAATGGGTCGGGGCCAGCGAAGGACTCGGTTACCTGATTACCTATTCCCAGCCGCTTTTCCTTACGGAACGGGTGTTCGCCGCCATATTCCTTTTATCAATCATGGGCATTGCGTTGTTCGTGCTAGCCGTCGTCGCCGAACGAATGATGATGCCCTGGTATTTCAATGAAAAACGCTCCCGGTCCCTAAACCAGTTGTAGACCTAAACATATCGCAATTAAACACATCTCAGGGAAAAACGCTCCCGGTCACGAGACCAGCTTTAGATATCCAAATTCTGTCCAAGGAGACTACCCAACATGAAGATATTCAAGAAACCGGCCCTGATACTGCTCTCATTATTGTTCGGTCTTTCTCTGCTGGCCACAGCCTGCGGCGGGGATTCGGAGCCTGAAGAACTAACAAAGGTATCGATTGCCCTGGACTGGTTCCCCTGGTCCAACCATTCCGGTCTTTACGTAGCCCAAGAACGAGGCTACTTCACCGACGAGGGACTGGAGGTAAACATCTACGTCCTCGGCGACCCAACCACGGTGCTCCAGACCGTTGGCGCAGGCCGGGATGATTTCGGCATCAGCTACCAACCGGAATTGCTCATCGCCAGGGAACAAGGCATCGAAGCGGTCTCCATCATGGCCATGGTCCAACATCCGCTCAACTCAGTGATGGCCTTGAAAGACTCCGGCATCCTCGAACCCAAAGACCTCAAGGGTAAGAAGGTCGGCGCAACTGGAGCAGCCTCGGACGAAGCACTAATCGATACCATGCTGCGTAGCCAAGGGCTCACCATCGGCGATGTGGAAATGGTAAACGTCGGCTACGACCTTATTCCCGCCCTAATCAGCAAGAACGTAGACGCCATTCTCGGCGCTTACTGGGTCCACGAGTCCATCTCGGCGAAAAATCTGGGCTTCGACCTGAACATCATGCGCATGGAAGAACATGGAGTACCAGACTTCTACGAACTGGTGATTGTGGCCAGCGAGGACAAGATTGCCGATGAACCGGAGGTTGTCCAAAAGTTCGTCCGCGCCGTAACACGGGGGTACGAAGACGCCATTGCCGACCCAGTCGACGCAGTAGCCGTGTTGAAGGCATTGAAGCCAGAGACCGACCTGGATATCGAAAACCCAGGCGTCAAGCTGTTAGCCCCATTGTGGGCAACCGATAACGGGGTGTTCGGCTGGCAAGAAAAAAGCCGCTGGGAGACGTTCGCCAATTGGTTGGTGGAGACCGGCCGGTTAACATCGGCCGACGATGTCTCCAACGCCTACGACAACAGTTTCGTTGAGGCCGCCAAATAAGAACGATTCAGGCCTGGCCCAGTGATATACTTTCTCCGGAATGGCCAGCCTGACCGGTCGGCCTAGTTATTGGGAGATAACAATAGATGTCACTCTATTTTTTGTTGGGTTCCTTGACCCACGATGGGCAGCGGATGCTGCATGGCAACAAGAACCTCATTGGCGACCGCACGCGAGACTTGAAAGTTCCCGGCGCAGAGATACTTGGCCAATACGCCGTTTTAGGGCGGTACGATTTCGTGATTATGGCGGAGGCCGACGACAACGACGCCGTTGCTAGATTGTCCCTGGAACTGGGTATGATGACCGGACTCCATCTGGAAACTCTGCCGGCAATTCCCATCGGCTTCATGGGCGATGGGCCGCCCAAGGACCCGTTTGACGAGGCGGAGTCGGTTGGTCTCACCCCGGACTTCACTTCCGAGAGCGGTCCAGGCGACGAGTAAATTTTCCGGCCAGAAGGGCAAACCAAATGACCTCACCGACCAACACATTCCATTCCCCCATCGAGATTAGCCCCAGAGACGGCTCCCGGTTTCAACGAGTGATAGTCGTGGCTGGCTCGGAAAATATCTATTCGGTGCTCCCCTCCACGCTGCTTGAGATGATTGGAGTCGTCCCCGAATGGGAATCCCGGTTCACCCTGCCCGGCGGCGGTTGGGAAATGCTGCCCATGGCCGAGGTGCGCATGCGTATCGACGGCCAAGAGCGCACCACCATCTGTGTGTATGGCAAGGCCGACGGTGATCCCATCCTGGGTCGCCACACCCTGGCCGCCTTCGGCCTAGCCGCCGACCACGAAGAGCAAAAGCTCATCCAAGCCGATATGTTTCTGAGCTAGGCACTCGCAAGGATGCTTAGCGTCAATAACACCGCTCGTGGAGAGTTCGTCGTACCCCGCACTGGGGACAGTGCATCTCTACCAAGGATATGACTTATGCGGCCCTTCGACGGAGCTCAGGACGAGCGGTGGAAATCCTAATCTTCAACACGATAATTCGCCATTCGTCATTCCAGCGAACGCTGGAATCCAGAATGCTCTGACGGAATGATGCCCGGCAACGGCAGCCAATCCACCTTCCGGCCTGCGCTGGAATGACGGTGAGGATGACTAACCCTATGAGCGATGAGAACCTATCAACCGCTCGTGGTGAGCTCGTCGAACCATTGCTCGAAGTATGCCAAGACTCACTGGCCATCGCCCCCTGCGGTATAATGTCCGATTAGTAAGACAATCGACGTTATAACACCAGTTCCGGGACCCGTTTCTCACCGGAACCCCCCAATTAAACCGGAACCCCCCAATTAAAAGGAACACTTTTCCGAATGTTTAAGTCCGTATCCAGCCGCGTCAGTTTCCCTGCGTTGGACGCCACCGTCCTCCAGCATTGGAACGACAAAGATGTCTTTAAGCGCACCGAGTCCGAACGCCAGGACGCGCCCCTTTTCATGATGTACGAGGGCCCGCCCACAGCCAACGGCAGCCCCGGCATTCACCACGTTTTGGCCCGCGTTTTCAAAGACGTCATCTGCCGCTACCGCACCATGAAGGGCTACCGTGTGCAGCGCAAAGGCGGCTGGGACACCCACGGCCTGCCCGTAGAACTTGAGGTCGAGAAAGAACTGGGCCTAAAGAGCAAAAGGGACATCGAAGAGTACGGCATCGAGGCGTTCAACCAGAAGTGCCGGGACAGCGTCTTCCGCTACGTAAAAGAGTGGGAGACCATGACCGACCGCATCGGCTACTGGGTCGACATGGAAGACCCCTACGTCACCCTGCACAACAACTACATCGAGTCCGGCTGGTGGATGCTAAAGACCCTGTGGGACCGGGACCTGCTCTACCAAACCATGCGCGGCACTCCCCACTGCCCCCGCTGCGTAACCAGCCTCAGCTCCCACGAAGTCGCCCTGGGCTACCGAGAGAACACGCCAGACCCATCGGTCTTTATCAAGTTTCAGGTGGACCCAGCCGCATCTTCAGGCAAGCCCGAAGTCTTAGAAAAGTTGGGCGCGGATAAACTTCCGGTCTTCCTATTGGCCTGGACTACCACGCCCTGGACATTGCCCGGCAATACCGGCCTGGCGGTGGACGAAAACGCCGACTACAGCATTGTGGAACTGGAAGACGAAAGTGGCCGCCACCGTTTGGTGTTGGCCCAAGCCTTGCTGGCCGCCAACATGCGGCAGGAACACAACGTCGTCGGCTCAGTAAAAGGCTCCGACCTAGTGGGCCTGGGTTACACGCCCCTTTACCACCCTGCGGAATTCGGCTCACAGATACGCCATTTCGTGCGTCGGCCTGGCCCCGGCGGCGCAATGGTCTCCGAACTGGAAGACGGTGGCGAGTTCGCGCCCAAGGTTATCTCCGCTGCCTTTGTGTCGTTGGACGACGGCACCGGCATCGTCCACATCGCCCCAGCCTTCGGCGATGAAGACCTTGGTGTGGGCCGGGACAAAGAATTAGCATTCGTGCAGCCCGTCGATTTGCAGGGCATCATCACCGGCAACTACCCCTTCGCCGGCAAGTTCGTGAAGACCGCCGACAAAGAAATCATGGAAGAGCTCAAGGGTCGCGGTCTGCTGTACCACCAAGACGTCTATCGGCACACCTACCCCTTCTGCTGGCGCTGCGACACCCCACTGCTCTACTACGCCAAGAGTTCCTGGTACATCAGAACGTCAGCCCTGAAAGACCAATTAGTCAGCGGCAACGACACCATCAATTGGTACCCCGAATACATCAAGGACGGACGCTTCGGCGAATGGCTGCGCAACAACGTAGACTGGGCCATTTCCCGGGAGCGCTACTGGGGCACGCCCATCCCCATCTGGCGATGCCAAGAATGCAGCCACACCATTTGCGTCGGCGGCGTAGATGAACTGCGCGGCATGGCCGGGGCCAACAGAGCATTAAACGCCGACAACCTGGACCTGCACCGCCCCTACGTCGACAACGTAGTCCTAGCCTGCACCGCTGAAGGCTGCTCCGGCGAGATGCGGCGCATTCCCGAGGTCATGGATGCCTGGTTCGACTCGGGTGCCATGCCCTTCGCCCAGTGGCACTACCCCTTCGAAAACGACACCATCGACACCGACGGTCGGTTCCCAGCCGACTATATCTGCGAGGCAGTGGACCAGACTCGTGGTTGGTTCTACAGCCTGCACGCTCTGTCCACTCTGCTCAAGGGCCAACCCGCGTACAAAAACGTCATCTGCCTGGGCCTAATTCTTGATGAGAAGGGCCGGAAGATGAGCAAGCGGGTGGGCAACGTAGTCGAGCCCCTAGGAGTGCTGGACGAGCACGGCGCCGACGCCCTGCGCTGGTATCTGTTCACTGCGTCCCATCCGGGAGAGCCAAGGCGGTTCTCCGCCAAGCTGGTTAGCGAGACCCTGCGAAGGGTGATGCTCACGCTGTGGAACGTCCACTCCTTCTTCACCAGTTACGCCGAAATCGACAAATTCGACCCGTCCCAAAAACCCGCCGACTGGAAGCCCGAGAACGAGTTGGACCGCTGGGTATTGTCAGAATTGAACACCCTGATTGCCCAGGTCGATGGCTTCATGGACGGCTACGACCCCACCAACGCGGGACGACGCATCCAGGAGTTCATCGACCAGCTATCCAACTGGTACGTGCGCCGCAGCCGCCGCCGCTTCTGGCGAAACGAGGGCGATTCCGACAAGCTGTCGGGCTATATCACTCTGCACACCTGCCTGGTGACCGTGGCCAAACTGATGGCCCCCTTGGCACCCTTCGTCGCCGAGGAGATTTACCAAAACTTGGTCTGCGCCGTGAATCCATCGGCGCCCGACAGCGTCCATCTGGCCGAGTACCCAGTATCCGACCCAGCCTTGATTGACGAACCGCTGATGGAAGCCACCCGGTTGGCCATGCGGATTGCCAGCATGGGCCGTGGCGCACGCTCCAAGGCTGGCTTAAAAGTGCGCCAACCCCTGGCCAATGTGTTCGTGAAAATCAGAATCCCCGCCGAGCGTGGGTACATCGACCAGGTACGCGCCCAGGTGATGGAAGAACTGAACATCAAGGACATCCAAGTCATCGAGAATGACGCGCCGCTCGTCAAACAGTTTCTGGAGCAGGCTGGCGACCAGACAGAAACGATTGTCTCGGTGGACAACTACACTGCATCGCTGGATGGCGACTATATGGTGGTCGTCGATGGGGCCATTACCCCGGAACTGGCGGAAGAGGGCCTGGCCCGCGAGGTCGTCCACCGCATCCAGGGTATGCGCCGCGCCGCCAACTTTGATGTCACCGACCGTATAGTGACCTACTACCTAGGCCCGGATGAATTCCTAAAGGTCATGCAGGGAACATTCTCAGACTACATCCGCGACGAGACCCTAAGCACCAAACTGGTTGAAGGTGCCGCCGACCCAAGCGCCGAAGCCGCGACTGAAGAAACCAAGGTGGAAGGCATGGAGATTACCCTCGCCGTGCACCGGGCGTAACTCACACCGCTTACCCAAGGCCGGTGGTTCGACGGGCTCACCATGAGCGGTCGATGGGTCTTGATTGTTCAGCGCACAGTGAAGTCCAAGTCTCGGCGCAACCGCTCGTCCTGAGCTCCGTCGAAAGGCCGCATAAGTCATGTCCCTGGGTAAGAAAGCGCTTACCCAACGCGTGGTCCGGTGAGCTCAGGACGACTTGAGAGTGGGGCGGTCAATCGCTGGCGAGCGCCTTGCGCACCGCCGGGTGGTTCAAGAACCCTTCACGTACTTCCGGCCTGCCGCAATGATCGGCTATGTAGCCGATGAGTTCCCGGCACTGTCGGAGCAGTTGCTCTTTATCTTCCTGTCGATCTTCCAATGCCGCAACCTGGCTCAATTCAAAGAGGATACGCCATAGGGTCAGCCGCGAACCGCGGGCTTCAGCAATCTCCCGCGCCTTGCCCAGTTCTTCCCTGGCTTCGTCGATTCGGTCCAGAGCAATTAACGCCTGACCCCTGATTCGGAGCAGGTCAGGAAGGACAATATCAGCACTTAATTCTCCAGCTTGACCGTGAGATTTGATGTCGTAATCTAAGACCAGCTGGAATTCTTTCTTCGCCAACAGCAATTCGCCTCTGACCACATCGGGCAAAGAGGTGAGTATGCCAAAGTATTCTAGTTGGCGCTTGGACTCCAATTCGGGCTGTTCATATAGGAATTGCAGAGACTCTGCGGCTTCGGGTAGGCGACCTGTATAGACATATGCCAATGCCATTGGGGTACGAAATCGCCAACTTTGCTCCGAATTTAGCATGTTGGTTGCGAGGAGAGCTTTGTCGAGCGCTGATTCACTCATGCTGAGGAGCGCGTAAATGGCGGCGGCGGTTGCGTGAAGAAATTCAGTGACGATACCTGCATCTACGATTTCACTCAGCTTCTCAATCCCGTTTTCAGTCGCTGCCAATGCACTGGCAATATCACCGGAATTCATGTGGGATTGGACGGAGATTACGAGGCCGATCACCTCCAAATGTACGCTGCCAATAGACCGGCTGATGTCCAGCCCATCCTGCCCGAATTCGCTTGCTTCGGCGAAATCCCCCTGGGCATATAGAACTCCGGCGGTATTGTAGAGATTGTCGGCTAACATCGTCATGTTGCCGATGGAGCGCCAGTGTGCTCGAGCGCCTTCCAGCGCTACTTTGGCTGCGGGGAATTGTTCCACTGCAACATGGGCGCGGGCGATATCTTGCAATGAAAACGCAATTTGGTCTTTCAGATTATATTGCCGGGCGATTTGCAGCGACCGCTCACCAAACTCCAGGGCCTTGTAAAAATCATCACCGGCCAAGACCTCAATGAGAAGGCTGTTCCATAGAATTTTGGCCTCGGAAGGGTGATCACCTAATTGCTGTGCCAAGATTAGTGACCGTTCCGACAACGTCCTTGCCCTTGCTGCGTCAGGTCGTCCCGAGAGGGTCGAATGGATTGTGACCATTGGAATCAATGCTGCCATTTCCAGGGCGGCATCCTGAGCTTTTCGACCCAGGTCTTCTAGTTCTCGGTATCCAGCCAGAGCTTCATCGTGCTGGCCACTGACTTCCTGGGCGCGTCCTCTGGCCATAAACAGGGCGATGAGCTGCTCGTTTGATGAACCAGCCTCCTGCGCCATCTCTATGGCGCGGGTGTAGTGGGTGATGGCCTCATTGTTGGCATACAGCCTGGCCGATTTGTCACCGGCCAGGATTGAATATTTCAAAGCCCTTTCGTTGCTACCCGCTTGATAGAAGTGATGTGCCAATAGGTGGGCATTTTCCTCCAACCGGTCACTGAACAGCCGTTCAACGGCCTCTCCGACGTTCAGGTGGAACTCCCGACGCTCACGTAGGAGGATCGAGTTATACGCCGCTTCCCTTGTGAGGTCATGCTGGAAGATATATTCCAACTCTGGGACTCGGGTCGCCTCACGGATCAGCTCCGCCCGCTGGAGCGTGTTGAGGTGGCGTGCCAGGGTGTTACCGGGCTCACATATCTCCTCTAAGACACCAAGGTGGAACGACCGACCGATAACCGAGCTCTTTTGCAGGGTACGCCGCTCGTCCTCCTCCAGCCGGTCGATCCTGGCGGTCAACAAGGCCAGGAGGTTATCGGGAATTGAGATTGCATCGACGTTCGTATCGGCCTGCCAGTGGGCGCCGGTTTCATCGCGGGTAATGACCCCGCTGTCAATAAGTGTGCGGATGAACTCTTCAATAAAGAACGGGTTGCCATCGGTCTTCTGCAAGATTGTCCGGCGCAGTTGGGTCGGCAGGTTAGATATGCCAAGCAGGTTTTCAAACAACTCATCGCTGTCTTCGTCTGTTAGGGCGGTCAGGTTAATCTCGGTGTAAACATGGGAATATCCGGTCTCGGCGGCCTGTTTTGCACGCCAGGCCGCCGACTGCCGCTCTGGACGGAACGAGCAGAGTATGAGCAGCGGGGCCTCTTCAATTAGGGGAAATAAATCGATTATGAGCTGTACTGAAGCAGGATCAGCCCAATGCAAATCGTCCATCACGATGACCGTGGGCGAGTGGGAAGCAACCGCGCGCCACCAACCGTGACAGGCCTCGTGGAGTTCGCGTTGTGCGGCTTCGCCCTGTGACTGCTTACCATCTGACGCGGTTTCAAACGCCAATAATACCGACATGGCCTTCACCACCGCCGATTGGATCTCCGGCGGAAAACCCACCGGCGCCACGGCAACCTTGGCCCGCACGGTTTCAATGGAATCGTTGTCGGCCACGCCAAAGACCTGGAGCATCTGTTGGGAGAATAGCCCGTACGGCCGGGTGGTGTCGTAAGATACCCCGCGACATTCAATCCAAGGCGCTGCGCTGCCGGCGATCTGCTCCCAGCAGGCGTGCAGTTCATTGAGCAGGCTGGATTTGCCAAGTCCGGCCTCGCCGGTCAGACAAACGAGCGCCCCTCGGCCATCGTGCAGTCGATTCAGAACCTGCCGCAACTCGTTAATCTCTTTAACACGTCCAACCAGCGGCGAGCTTAGGCCCTCAATGCCTCGCATCCGGCCGGGTTCGGCCTTCTTACTCAGAACCCGGTATGCCGTGACCGGCGCTGTTTTGCCCTTGACCCCAACCTCTTCGGGCGCGTCGAAATCGAATAACGGAGCAATCAGACTGTGGGTGTCGCCGGAGATATGCACGGTGCCGGGCTGGGCAGTCTGTTCCATGCGGGCTGCCAAGTTGATGGCGTCGCCCATGGCGGTGTACTCCACCCGCAGGTCGGAGCCGACTTCCCCGACCACCACGAGGCCAGTGTTAATCCCGACCCGCACGCCGAAGTCGAGGTTCCATTTACTTTTAACTTCAGCTTGATAGGCGTGAATGCCCTCGATGATGTCTAGACCGGCGAGCACTGCCCGCTGGGGGTCGTCTTCGTGGGCGATGGGCGCGCCAAAGAAGGCCAAGATTGCGTCGCCCATGAGCCGGGCGACGGTGCCTTCATACCGATAGATGGGCGAGATTAGGTGCTTAAACGCACCGTTCATAATCTCCGCCCATTCTTCAGGGTCCAATCTCTCAGCGGCGGCGGTCGATCCGGTGACATCGCAGAACAGCATGGTTACCACGCGACGTTCGCCCGAAGCAGCGCCCGCGCGGCGGGCACCTTCCAGCTTGGCCAGGAGTTCTTTAGGGATGTACTGCTCCAGCCGTTCGCGACCGGAATCGGCGGCCACCGGCCCGGCCGTATGGATTGGCTGGGCTGGCTGGGCTGGTCGGGTGGGTGAACCTGAATCACGCTCGGCGGCGGCCAGGTACGAGAGGGCGTCCTGATTCTCAGGGTCGAGTCTCAATACGGACCGGGCGCGCTCTGCTACCAGCGTCCAGTCCTGGCTGGAAATCGCCTCCTCAGTCTCATCCAGGAGACGATCAATCTGTCTTTGTATACGTTCGCTGGGCATGATGGATGAATACTAATACCGGCACGATGGGCATGTCTACGACATCGTGCCTGTCATACGGTGCGAACGGACTGCTTGGACTAGTGGCGAGGTGGGAGAACAAAAGCACGGCGAATGAGTTCTCATCGCCTCACTAACCCATATACGGGATAATCCGGTTTCCGATTAGGTCTATGGTCTTCATGATTTGAGCGTGGGACGGCCCGCCAGAATGGGCGTGTCTTAGCCGCAACAGGCAGCTCTCGGCCCCGGTGCCCTCGCTCCACCGCTGAAATTCGGTCAGGCATTCTTCAGGGTCGCCCATGATTAGCCGGTCTTTGGCAATTCGGTCAAGAGTCAGTTCCGACTCATCTTTGATGGACTTAAATTCGGCCAGTCCGTTCTGCCAATAGTAGCGGTACGCCGCCAGGACTTCGGGGCCGTAGACTTCCTCCGCCTCCTTTCTGGAACTCGCCACCCAAGCGTCGCGCATGATGATGGGTGTCGGTGTTTTGTTGGCGGCCTCGGCGGCTTGGCGGTACTCGTTAATCAACCGGGTAGTATTTTCCAACGTGGTGCTCGGCGTGGTCACCAACGCATCGCCAATGGTTCCGGCCCGGCGTGCGCTGACCGGTGCGCTCGCGCCGATCCAAATTGGGGGATGGGGGCTTTGCACGGGGTCGGGCCGAACGCGAAGGTTTTCAATCTGATGGTGTTTGCCGTCGTAGGAGAACTCCTGACCCGACCAACATTTGCGCAGGATGTCGATTTTTTCTTCGAATAACTCGACCCGGTCGGCCATGTTAACGCCGAAGGCCCGAAAATCTGCCGGTTGGTAACCCAGGCCTACACCCAAGGTCACCCGCCCTTTGGACACTATATCCAACGTGACGACGTCTTCAGCAAGGCGAACCGGATGGTGCAACGGCAGCAGAATTACCGATGTCCCCACCCGCAACTTGGTGGTGGAAGCTGCCACAGCGGCGCATACGATTAGCGGCGATGGCAAAAACCCGTCTTTGTCTTGATGGTGTTCGCCAAAGAAACAGGAGTCGAACCCAGCTTGCTCGGCCAGTTGCGACTCTTCAATAACTTCGTCCACACACCGGGGCAAGTCCTCGCCGCGCGGCGGGTTGGCAATGGAACTATAGATTCCAAATTTCATGGCTATGCTTCCTTATATCAGTACAGGTATTCGTACAGGCATCTACATGGGATTATTTATCCGACTCGTCGTAGAGGGTACCACCGCATAGAACAGCGATGTCCAGTTTGGCAAAGCGATTATTTTCAAGGGCGATGGTATGATTGGGCGGCTAATTAGTATGAGTGGAGGCACGATTATGCCGTTCGGGGGAAACGATTGGCTCTCATTAACACAAGAACCCACCTTGGAACCAGAAATTCCCATTTGCGACCCTCACCACCATTTTTGGGATCGGCGACCCGCGCGTATTCCATATCAGAACTATCTACTGCCGGAGCTATACGACGACCTGAACAGCGGTCACAACGTGCACTCCACGGTGTTCGTTGAAACCCGAGCGATGTACCGCATCGACGGACCGGAAGAGATGCGTCCGGTTGGCGAGGTCGAATTTGTCCAAGGCCTGGCTGCCGCCGCCGCCACCGGGCTTTATGGGCCAGCCAAGGCCGCAGCTTCCATCGTGGGACATGCCAACCTCAACCTGGGCGATAAGGTCGCCCCGGTTTTAGAAGCCTTGCTAGCGGCCAGTCCCAACCGCTTTCGCGGCATTCGCCATGGCCTCACTTGGGACGCCGACCCTCGCATAGGCGACAACGCCTACGGCCTAAAAGACCAGCTTTCCTCGGAAAGTTTTCGTGCTGGCGCCAGGGTCTTGGCCCGCATGGGCTTAACCTTCGATGCTTGGCTGTACTTTCCTCAGTTGCCAGAGTTGGTGGACTTCGCCCAGGCGATTCCCGAGTTAACGATCATCCTCAACCACGTCGGTGGGATGCTGCGTATCGGCCCCTACGCCAACCGCGACGAAGAAGTCCTGCCCACCTGGAAAGCGGGAATCGATGCCGCCGCCAAGTGTCCCAACATCGTCGTTAAACTTGGTGGCATTGGCCAGCCTCGCACTGGCTACGACTGGTACGCCAGGGACAAACCCATCGGCTCAGAAGAACTGTCCGAGACCATGGCTCCGTACATGAACTATTGCATCGAGCAGTTTGGACCCAGCCGGGGGATGTTCGAAAGCAATTTCCCGCCGGACAAAGTGGGGCATTCCTACAACGTGCTATACAACGCCTTCAAACGCCTGTCCAAGGGTTATTCAGCCACCGAACGGGCCGACATGTTCCATGACACTGCGGCAAGGGTCTACCGGGTAGCGGACTAACATGCCCCCCATAGGCGTCCAGAGGAATACCTAAACATGCCAGAACTGCCTGAGGTAGAAAACACCCGGCGCAACCTGGTTCGGGCCGGACTACCTGGCTGCACCATTACCGGCGCGAACATCACCTGGGCCAACACGGTCAAAAAGATTTCTCCGCCGGAGCTGGCCGCTGGCCTAAAAGACCGCACAATCCAGGACGTACAACGTCGCGGCAAGTTCCTGATTCTTCCGCTCTCAGGCAGCGGCCCCGCAAATTTCATCGTGCACCTGGGCATGACCGGTCGGTTGCTGGTCCAATCCCAGTCCCAAGCACCCGACCCGTTGACCCGGCATTCTTTTCCTCTGGACGACGGGCGGGAGATACGGTTTGTGGACGGCCGCAAGTTTGGCAAGCTGTGGTTGGTGGACTCCCCCGGTGAAGTGCTTCCTGTGATGAGCCCGGAGCCATTCGATGACGAGTTCACGGTGGAAACTTTGGCCGAGTCCCTGGCTGGCAAGAAGGCCCCAATTAAGGCCCTAATCTTGGAGCAGGGAATCGCCTGCGGCCTCGGGAACCTCTACGCCGACGAGTCGTTGTTCCTAGCAGGCATCCATCCGGAGCGGCCCGGTTCCGACCTTTCTGTCGATGAGGTCGCCCACCTGCGGCAGTCGATGATCGACGCCCTAACCGCTGCTTACGGAGTCTATGACCGCGCCCGCGACCAAGACTGGCCGAACCCGCCCACCGCCATGATGACCTGGAGCCACCCCCGAGACGCGGCAGCACCCTGCCCCAACTGTGGCACCACCATGACGAATATCAGGGTCAGGGCCAGAGGGACTTACTTTTGTGCCAAGTGCCAGGTGTAGGGGTAAACGCTTAGGCCTAAGGGAACGGCTTGGCCGATTAAGGGCAACTTCCAAAAATCGAAATGTCACCGATTAAACTATTCATGCTAAGCACCACCACGGTGCCAGCCATCATCCCAACAAAACCGCCGACTGCTAAATATAAGCGTCGCGGCCCGTCTCCGAATCCCGTTCCCTTCCAAAAACCCACGAAGAAGCCGACTAACGGAACAGCTACAAAAACCCCAAATACACCCCAAGCGAACCACGAGCTAAAGCTACTCTCCAAGATTTGTCGGATTCGCATCTCATCAACAGGATTACTCGGAACACCTAGCCATCCCAAATCACTAAGCACCTCATTAAGCACGACGAACGGGCGAATTAACCACGCTGCACTGATGATTCCTAAAAACTGAAGTTTGAATCTCCTAAATCGGATTAGGGCGGTGGCGGCTGTAACGCCCACCAAAAAATGGAGCAATGGACCGGAGAGAACTCCCCATAAGAAGATTGTCTCAAGTTGAATTCCTCCGGTTGGAGTAGTGATATTCCAATGCACGCAACTCGGCAAACCGCTGAAATAAAACCCGATTCCGTGTGCTATCTCATGGGGCAGATTAAGAGCAACAGTGAAAATAAGCGCGGAGACGATAACCAGTGATTCGGGTCGGCGGATCAAAAACATGAATCGCCACCAAACTACGTTTTGGGACTCTCCCACCTAAACCGCCGTCCCGTAAATCCTGTCCGGCACCACGATAACCGCCGAGCGGCGGTCGTCCACCATGGCTTGGTCGTACTCTTCCCAGTTGTTGTGCTCTTCGTTGGTGGCGGCGCGGTAGACGTCACGCAGGGCTAGGCGAAGTTCGTCGGCGTCGGTGCTCCCAGGCGAGAGGATGGTGGCCTTGCCTTCCAAGACGACGTAGCCCCACCAGTCCCGCTTGGAGACCATCAGCGAGCACCGGGAGTCCCGTTTTAGGTTGAGCAGCTTGGCGCGGTCGGCGGTGGTGGTGAAGGCCACACCGTCGCGGTACGCCCCACAGGTGACAATGCTCATCTGGGGCATGCCGTTCTTTCGAAAGCAGGTCAGGACTCCCTGGTGGTTCTCGGTGGCGAACTGAACAACGTTATCGGGCAGCATCGTTTTCCTCCAAGCCAGACCTTTCCGGGTCAAGCTTAAACTCGACCTCGTACATGTCGTAGTGGGTTTGTTTCATACGCAGGCCTTGGTAGACACCCTGGGCAATGGTGTTGTCTTTGTCCACGTAGAGCCGCAGACCGCAGACGTTGCCCAGACGACGGGCTTCCACTGCGGCATAGATGTGAAGGGCCTTGTAGGCCCCCATGCGCCGGTTTTCCGGGCTGACGTAGACGCTCTGTATCCACCAGAAGTAGGCGTTTCGCCAGTCGCTCCACTCGTAGGTGATAAGTAGTTGACCAATGGGACGGCCCAAACGTTCTGCAATCAAGTAAAAACCCAAGTCGTTGCGGGTGAGCACCGCCTGAACGCCGGGCCGAAGCAGGTGAACATTCAGCTGTTTCCCCTCGGTCTCTTTGGCCATCGCCGCGTTGAAATCGACAATGGTATCCAAGTGCTCCAACGATGCCCGGCGCACCTGAATGTCGCTACCAGGAACGGATGTCAAAATCTCTCTCCCGTTGGGGTGGGGCCGGTCAACTTAGCCAAAAGGTAGACCCTGCTTCGTCCTTCAGGACTTCGATGCGCACTGGAAATGCCTCTTTCAAATCGTCTAGGTGGGTAATGACTATCACCTTCTCAAAGTCGTTGCCGATTACGCTAATCACGTCCAGTATCCGCTCCCGGCCCACGGCGTCCTGGGTGCCAAATCCCTCATCAATGAACAGAGTCGGCAGCGGCGCTCCCATGCGTTGGGCCAGCACTTTCGACAGGGCAATACGCAGGGCCAGGTTTACCCGAAACGCCTCCCCGCCGCTGAACATCTCGTAACTGCGGGGGCCAAGTTCGTCGCTGACTAGAATTTCCAGTGTTTCCCTGGGCTCACCCTGGCCTGACGCCCGTTCGCGCTGGGTCTCCAATTTCACGTTCATGCGATTATCGGTCATGCGGCCCAGCAAGGCGTTGGTTTCGTCCTCTAGCCTCGGCACCACCGTTTCAATGAGCATGGCCTGCACGCCCTGACGGCCAAAGGCGGTGGACAATTCTTGATAAATTGACTGCTCGTCTTGCAGGGCGGTGAGCCGTGCCGATTCAGATTTCACTTCCTGGCCGAGCGACTCTTTGCGCTCCACTTGGTTGCGGAGGTACCCCTGGCGTTCGATGGCCTGCTGAATCTTAACGCCGAGTTCCCGTTCCATTTGTTCGGCTTGGGTGAAGTCGTTTTCGAGCGCGGCCAGACCCACCAAAGCCTGCTTGGCTTCGGACACCTGGGCCTGTAATTGCTCCAGTTCTTCTTTCCGCCGCTGGGCCATGGCGGCGTTCTGTTCCACTGTTTCTTTGGCCCCCGGCAACCCGGCCTCAGCCTGCTGCAGTAGGCGTTCTTGCTGAGCGAACTCGTCCAGCGACTGAGTCTCTTGGAAGATGCGCCGTCGGGCCTCCGGGTCGTATTCCAACTCCTGAATCTGGGCTTCCAATTTTTGTAGTTGCACCGACTCTTCAGCGGCGAAGGAACCGTCGGCCAAAGAAGCCCGCATGGCGTCCAATCTGGGGGTGGCCTCAGCAACTTCCAACCGGGCCTGTTGCGACTCCTGAATCTGCTGCTCTAGTTGCTGTAGGCGCACCTGCCGCTGGTTCTTGGCCTGGGACAATGCCTGTTCCTGCTGGGGCAAGCGACCTTCCAACTCGGTCGTCTCGACTTGCAGCGTTTTAATCTGCGCCGAAGTGTTCCGGTACTCTTCGCGTTTGGCTTGGATATCGACATCGAATGCCTCGGCCAAACGCTGGCAGCCGTCTTCGCTCAACGGCGTCTGGCACAAGGGGCAAACCGCATCCTCATCGTTGGCGCTGTTCAGCAATTCCTTCTTGGCCGCCAGTTCCTTACCCTCGTCGGCGAACCGCTTCAAAGAACCTTCCAACTGACCCACCTGGACTGCCAAGCCGTTAAACCGTCCCCGCTCCGCCGCCAGCGCTCGCTCCTGTTCCTCAAGTCCAGGCCCTTCATCTTGCAGCTGCTTTTTGCTCGCCTCAAGCTGCTCCAGCAATTGGGCTTTCGGGTTGAGACGTGTTTCTATCTCGGTATTCAGTTGCTGGGCTTGGGACTCTAGCAGCGTCTGTTTTTGGGCGATTGCCGCCGCAATGGCCACCCGCTGGCGCTCTAGTCCATCGAAGTTTCTGCCAGCCTCTTCCAACCGGGCAAAGGCGCTGCGGGCAGCGGTGAGTTGGGCCGCACCCTCACGGATGGCCGTGGCCTGTTCCACCAGTTTTTCAAAGGCTGCCACCTGCTGCTGGGCCGTCTTGTGCGCAGACTCGAACTGCTCTTGCTCTTTGGCCAAGGCCAATAGCCGTTGCGCCGTTTCTTCCTGGCCTGCCTGCTGTCGGCGGAGCTCGCCAACTTGGTCGCGCAGTCCGGCGGTTTTTACTTGTTGCTCGGATAATTCCTTGTTCAGGGCAACAAGGCTTGCTTCTACTTCCTCAAGTTCCGCCGACGGGGCCAGCAATAGCTCCAGTTCGCGGCGCATGCGGTCCACGTTGCCTTCCGCTATTTTGCTGGTGTTCGTGGCCCAAGTGTTCCCTTCCCTAGCGCGCACTTGCAGTCGGTCATAGGCCTCCAGGCCAAGAATCTTGCCGAGGACTGCCTTGCGCTCAGCGGGGGTCCTGTTGGTGAACTCGTCGGCCCGGCCTTGAACGAGAAATGCCGAGTTGATGAAGGTGTCGTAGTCCATGCCGATGGTCTGGTCGATACGGGCTTGGGTCTCGCGGATAATGTTGCCGGTAACGGGCCGGGACGTATCGCCTTCAAGGACCATCAGTTGCAGGTCGGACGCGCCGCCTCTACGCCGTTTGCCGCCCCGGGCGTGGCTGCGTATGATGCGGTATTCCTGGTCGCGGGAGGAGAAATCCAGTTCGACCCGGCACTCGTCAGCGCCGTAGGAAATCAGCTCGTCTTGAATCTTGCCCCTGGCCTTGCCCCACAACGCCCAGGTGATGCTATCCAGTAGGGCCGATTTTCCGTGGCCGTTGCCACCGCAAAGGCAGGCAACGTGGATACCGGCGAAGTCCAACATGGGGACGTTCTCCCGGTAACACAAAAAGTTACTGAGGGTGAGCCTAAGGGGTATCATGGGGAAGGCCTCGAACTGGCCTTAAATGGGGGACCGGCCACCTGCCACCTCGCCACACCGTAGGGATGGGCTCGCAGCCCTGTTTTTAGCGCAAAAACATCGAAAAAAACGTCTGGCCCGAGCAAAAATAATTCTAGCACAGGGGAGTGTTCGCCCGGTGGTAATTTGAGCCTGCCAGCCTTGGCCCTGAATCTTGGGCCAGCTGGAACTCGATTAATGCGGCCTGCCAACTACGTCCATTAGTTGTTCTATTTCCTTCGACGGAATCAAATACGTATCTGGGTCAGAACCATTTTTCAAGGCCACCCAAGCAACAACCTCAGCTTTCGGAACTACATCCCAATGCGTTCTAAGGGCTTTCATCAAATGACTGGTGTCGGCGTTTTCCAAGATTTTGAACGAGAATCGTTCACCAGGATTTGCGAAGCTATAAATATCGTGGAACACCATCTCAAGGTTATCCAACAAAGTTCTCATTTCTTCGATATGAACCGGTTCGGGAGTCGCGTTGATTTCAGAGTGAGCTGCTTTTTTGTCCCTATAGCGTCGCACCTTTCTTTCAACTTCGCGTTGCGCTTTCAATTTTTGTCGGCAGCCCTCAATATCGAAACCGTCTGCATTGGGATTCGGGTTCTCCAGCATCTGGAACAGGTTATAGAAACTCGGTGCCTTTTTATGTTTCGAGTCTGTCACATTTCCGATTTTTATGAAGCAATGGTCTATCAGTGCCGCCCGGCTAATTGCGAAGAAACCCTTATATGCATTCAGCATCGTCACAATATCTTCGCTCTCGGGCCACAGGTCTAGCCAAGTACTAAAACTCAACCTAGCGTACAGCAACTCGATTCTTACTCGTTCCAAGAGGTCTTGAAAATTTAAGGGCTGCATCTTGTCCTCCGTCGGAATCTCAGTTGAAATTGTTATCTCCATTCCTGTAATAGTACCGCGATGAATGTCTCAGCCTGTCAAGACCCCAGGAGTCATTAAATTAACTCGCCAGTGTTGTGAGTTTCTGACATCCTTGACCCTTTAACTTGGCCAAGCCTAAAATTAATAGCACTACCCTCAATCACAAAAAGAGCCGATATGTTTGAAAATCTAACCGACAAGTTGACCGGTATTCTGAACAAGCTGTCCAACAAGGGCCGCTTGACCGAAGCGGACGTAGACGAGGCCTTGAGCCTAGTCCGGCGCTCGCTACTCGAAGCCGACGTCAATTTCCGGGTTGCCAGGGACTTTGTGGCCGCCGTTAAAGCGCGGTCAATTGGCTCGGATGTTTTAGAAAGCCTTTCTCCCGGCCAGCAGGTCATCAAGATTGTTCACGAGGAGTTGACCTCCTTGCTGACCGGCGGCGACCATTCCATGACCCTCTCCAGTCAGCCGGTGACGACCATCATGTTGGTCGGATTGCAGGGCTCCGGTAAGACGACCACTGCCGCAAAGCTAGCGCTGGACCTGCGCCGCCAGGGACACAAGTCCCTGCTCATCGCCGCCGACCTACGCCGTCCCGCTGCCATCTTGCAACTAGAGACGCTGGGCAAGCAGTTGGATGTACCGGTCTATTCGGAAGACCCCAAGAAAACGACCGTGGTCAAGGTTGCCAAGAACGGCTTGGAGAAGGCCAAACAACTGGGCGTCAATTGGGCCATCATCGACACCGGCGGTCGCCTCCAGATTGACGAAGAATTGATGGAGGAACTGGCCGACGTCAAGAAGGCGACCAACCCCCAGGAAGTGCTGTTGGTTGTTGACGCCATGACCGGTCAGGAAGCGGTCAGCGCCGCCGAGGGATTCCACGAGCGCGTTTCTCTAACCGGCCTAATCATGTCCAAAATGGACGGCGATGCCCGTGGCGGCGCCGCTCTGTCGATTACCAGGGTCACCGGAGTCCCGATTAAGTACATCGGCGTCGGTGAACGTCCCGACGGCCTGGAGGCTTTCCACCCGGACCGTTTGGCCTCCCGAATTCTGGCCATGGGCGATATCCTGACCTTGATTGAAAAGGCCCAGGATGCGGTGGACGAGAAAACGGCGGCGGAGATGGAGAAGAAGTTCCGCCAGGCCACCTTCGATCTGGAAGATTTCTTGGGTCAAATTCAGAGCGTGAAAAAGATGGGCTCTTTATCATCGGTGATGGAGATGATTCCGGGGATGAGTCAGCTCAGTAAAAAGATGCCCATGGGCGACCTGGACGACGGCCGCATCGAGCGTATCGAGGCCATCATTCGCTCCATGACGCCCCAAGAAAGGCAGCGTCCCGAGATTCTCAACGGCAGCCGCCGACGCCGCATCGCCAACGGCAGCGGCACCACACCCCAGGACATTAACCAATTGCTAAACCAGTTCAAGCAAACGCAAAAACTGATGAAGCAAATGTCCAAGTCGCGCAACCCCATGTCCCTAATGAAAATGTTCAAATAGCGGGCGGCGGCGCAGCCGCGTTTTCATGAGCCAGCATTGCGGCGTGCCTTCCTGTCAGCGTGAATTGGCTAGAACATATTTGGGGCTAGTGCCAAGTCACTAACGGGTCAACGTGAACGAGCCATCGATACTACCGCCGCCGTCACGTCGGAGGAATCTGCCGCTAAGTGTATCCCCGCCGAGAGTCGCCGTCCCTCCGTACATCCGTGTTCCCACATCAGTTGGGAAATTGAAAGTCACATCCCAGCTATCTCCAGATATTGTTCCGGAGACCGACCCCGAAGATGAAGAATAGCCCCTAAAATCGCAACCGGGAACCCAGCGGCTTTGTATGCCATTGGCAGATGCAGACCCGGAAAATGAGTTCCCACTCACGGTAATGGACATGCTCAGTGTTCCGCTGCTGTCATAGGTGCATCCTCCACCGCCCAGCGAAGAAGAATTGTGGCTACCCGACCAGGTTACTGCCAGCGGGGCAGTCGGGGTTGGCGTTGAAATTACCGGTGCCGGATTTACGTTCATTGCAAATTGCTGGCATACATTTGTTCCAACTTGATCAGTGGCGCAAACATCGAATCGCTGCAACCCGGTGGGCGTATATTCCGCTGGCGTTCCCCTTAATACTCCGTTGAAATTCAAGGTCAGGCCAAAGGGCAGGCCGATGCCGTGCGAGAACGTATAGTTCGGCGTTCCTCCAGTAGGATTGTTGGTCACTGGGTTGGCTGCCAACGGCCCACCGCAAAACAGGCCGGGTGCCGGTTCCGGGTCGCAAAATGAATAATCGTACGCCATGCCGATGGTGCCATCGGGCAAAGAACGCACTCCAAATACGAGTTCTGGCACCGGCGGTTCTCCCAGTGCGAGTCCGTAGAGCAACTCGTCTAGAATCTGCTGGTCTTGTGCAAAATCGTCGGCTAAGCTCACCGTCCTGAATTGGAATTGTTGTGTGCCTCGGAACACGAACGCATACTGCCAGGTCAACCCCCCGTCGGTTATCACCGCCTTATAGGCCTTGTTCCCGTCATCCAATACCACTTCACCCTCTGATGTCACCACTTGGCTGGGGTCTCGATACAGCTCAATAACCCGTTTTCCGTATTCAGCAATAGTTGTACCATCGGTTACCCAGTGGTCCAGATTGAGTTCTTCAACACTTAGGTAAGGGAATCCTCCCCCAGCAGATTGAATCTCCACGACACCGTCGGGGTTGCTCGCTGGTGTAACTGTCCAGTCTGCGGGGTAGCTTATGGAAAAACCAAGCTCAGGGCTCTCGTAACTGACCCTTGGCACCGGTGTCGGCAAAGGCGTTGGCTCAGGCGTTGGATCGGGAATCAAAGTCGGTGCTTCACCAGCGGCTATGGGCTCTGCCACTGGCGGTACCGTGACCTCAACAGTCTCATTAAATCTACTCAAGCGGAACAGTAAACTCTGAAAAACCTCACCGGTCAGTTGTTCGATTAATCCCTGGTAGTCTGTGGCGGGAACCAGCCCCTCCACCTGCATTTGACGCACGAATAGGTCAATGACGCCCACCCACAACACTACCCGCTCTTTCTCTGGGTCGTCCAGCACGGTGCCAGTGAGGCGGTAAGCTGGCAGGCCGTCCAAATAGACTAATTCTGCTTCCGACGCGACCATGCCTTCCGGGACTAACTGCTTGAACGAAGAGTCCTCCGAGTCGCTTGCATCCTGGTCAATCGCCCACTCCGCTGTGATGGGGTCTTGAATGTAGCTAACGCTCTCCACTTCTCGGGCATTGAATGTCAGCGTGCCGGTAAATTCTGCGACATCAATATCCATAATTAGGGAAATCTGGTTATCGCCTTTGACATTCCCAGCGCCGATGACCTGCACCGACAACAGATTTGCGTCGTCATCTCCGGTGGCTTTAAGAACCATTTCGCCGTCCAGATGAAAGCTTTCCAACGACGCCATGGCGGCATTGATATCTTCCAGGAGTTGGGCCGGTGAATCGGTCGGGTTGGAGGGTTGCGTGGGCAGAGGAGTCAGGGTCGGGTCCGGGGTAGCAGTAGAGGTAGCGGGTATCGAAGTACCGGCCTCGCAAGCCGCCAGAATTAGGGCAAGAAATAATGCAAGAACGACTACCGTGGTCGAGCTATTGGTGCGAGTGGAGTACCTTCCTTCTAGCAGTTTCACGGGTCAATCCTCCTACAAAGGACGACTTGACGCTTACGCCGGAAATCGTTCCCAGGATAAAATCCCGAACTGTATCCACTCTCGCCGAATCAGGACCCGCGCTCAAGTGCCAAACGGCACCAAAAGTCAGGTGAGAATCCTCCGATTTCCCTCATCAACGTAGGATTTATCCCCAACTCGAGAAATCTTTATCTGCTGCCGGTAGACCTCTCCACCCAAACTGTGCTCAGCATTGTGTAACTCGCTAGACCATTCCAAGTCTTTGGCGTCGGGGCCAGCAGATAGCGCCTCTTCAAGCACCCGCCCATGCATTCCCTGGTGGCCGGAAATGCCCAGTATTCTCAGAAAGGTGGGCGCTAAATCCATGTTGCCGGACGGTGTGTCTAACTTGAGACTTAATTTGAAACTGGGGCCGTGGGCAAACATGATTCCATTGATTTCGTGACGACTCATTGAGCCATGCTGCCCGGTGCCGGGTTCGCCTCCGGTGGAGTAGACAGTGCCGCCGTATCCGGCGCTATTGGGCGATGAATCCCAAAGAAAGGAGACGGTTAGCTCAGGTGCGCGCAGCCCTTGGTTCCCTACCAAAGAGGCTGGCAGCGTACCGGGGATACCGGCGACGGCATCGGACGCCGTTATGGTGCCGCACCACGGTTGCCTCATCAGCCAGTCAGCCAACCTAGTGGCCGTGCCGACATCGCCGGGCGAAGTATAAAAAAGGACCGCACCGCCATTTTGTGCAACCACCACTCCCCCGGCCTCGCCACCCGGTGGGAATCCAGCATCCCGCAGCAACGATTCAATGGCCAAGGTTTCAGATATCGTCGAGTAGCCATGGTCAGACACCACAACGATGTCAGTATCTTCGGCCCGTCCGTTTTCTCGCAGCCATTGCAGCAGGTCCCCGAATTGTCCGTCGGCCTCTTTTACCGCAATGTCCGAAAGACTGGACCCGACCCCGGAGTCGTGTTGCGATTTGTCCGGCTCGGACGACCAAATCAGAGTCACGGCTGGCAGCCGCTCGGGTAATACGTACTCGGTCAAGATTCGCATAGCATGGGCTAATCTGGGGGTATTCGGCAGCAATGCTTCCGGCCATTGCCCAAACCGATCAATCAACAATTCGTGCAAGTCTCTAGGAAGCGCAAAAGTTGGGTGAATCGTCGCCCCGCCGGTGTCGTCGGCGGTCGGGTTGTGAAGGTAGGCGTTACCGCTGGTTCCGACTCCAAGGGCCACATACTCACGCCCATGTTCCGAGAGGATTTCGGCCAATGTTGGCCCAAGTAGGACTGACACCCCGGCCTTCGCGACCTGCTCTAACTCGGGTTCCAAAGCTGGAATTGCCCGGTCCGAATCGAAGTCACGAATCATAAGCCTGTTACCCGCCAGACCATGCCCTCCCGGATTTAGGCCAGTAACCATGCTGGAGACGTTCACCCGCGTCACCGTTGGGAAAACCGAATGGTGGTTGGCGAACGTCACCCCGCTATCGGCAAAAGCCGAGAGGTTGGGCATCAGCCGAGGATTAACTTGCGCTGGCTGCAACCCATCAAAAACAAAAACTATTATTGAGGACATAATTCCCCTAGCCAGTCGATTTGAATACCGGTTGAATACCGGGGCGAGTTTCGCTAAACAACCCTAGGGAGCCAAAGCCCTAATTGTCCGCGCGTAGGATTCCTTGAGGTCTCCCACGGGCACGGGCGCGATTACTGGCTTCGACAACCCCATTACGCGTAGTTGGTCCAACCGTTCCCGACAGTCCGCAGCGGAGCCAACCACTCCCACTTCTTGTTGCATACTTTCGCTGATGGCTGCGGCGCTGGCTGGGTCGTCGCGGTGATCCCTGGCCGAAACAACTCCGGCCATCTCCCGGTCAAAGCCGGTGTCCTGAAAAAAGGCGCGGTAATGAGAACTGCTCGCGTACCGGGCGATCTGTAGCTGAAGGCTGGCCCGCCCAGCCGCTAGGTCGTCGGTGACAGCAACCCGCAGGTAGCCCGAAATCTCAACTTCAGACTGGTCGCGTCCGACCTTGGCTGCACCGTCACGGACCAGCTGGATTGCCTGCTCCAGGTAGCTGGAAGCCGTCCAACTCAGCAGGACGCCATCGGCAATCTCCCCAGCCAGTTGCAACATTCGCGGGCCAAGCGCGGCGATGTAGATTGGAACCTTGCCCTGAGGAGCAGCAGCGCCAAGCGATGCGCCGCTGACAGCGATGGCCTTCCCCTGGTAGGTGACTTCCTCGCCATTTAGCAGTCGGCGAACAATCTGAATCATATCTCGCAGGTGTTCTAGAGGCTGACTGTAGGCCACCCCATGTCCGTCTTCCACTGCTGGCCGGTTGCCCACGCCCAGCCCCAGGATGAACCGTCCATCTGAAACAGCCGATAATCCTGCTGCCGACATGGCAGTGATTAAGGGCGTTCGGGAAAACATGGGCAATATGCCAGTGCCAAGGCCGATTCGGCTGGTTGCCGTGGCGATGGCGGTTAGCTGGGTCAGGGAGTCCCGGCCATTACCCTCGGTCATCCAGACTTCGCCGTAGCCCAACTCTTCGGCTAGCGACGCCAAAGACTGGATGTCAGCCGGGCTCATCTGAGGTTCGTTCCCCAGTCGAAGGCCAAGAAATGTCATCTACAACTCCAAGACGGTTTGCGCAGAGTAGGTGGTTCGACAGGCTCACCATGAACGGATACGGAATGCAGGTTGTAAAACTCCGCTCATCCTGAGCCTGTCGAAGGATTTTCCGGCTACAAACCCGTTTACCCTGCGCCAGTCCTTAGTGCGCTGAACAAGTAGACGGTAGCAAATGTGCGATAGGGTGACCAGCGCTGGGCGATGTCTTCCACCTGGACGTCGGTTACATCTTCGCCGTCAGTGAACAACCGGGAAACCACTCTCCGCAGGGCCAAGTCACCCAGAGGCAATGCGTCTGGACGGCCAACCGCGCGAATTAATACCCACTGGGCGGTCCACAGTCCCACGCCGCGCAGTGCAACAAGTTTTTCCACGATCTGTTGGTCGGTCAGACTATCCAAGCCTTCAAGCCCCACGCCATTGTCCAGGGCAGACCCGGCCAAGCCGTGGACGTACTCGGACTTGCGCTGGGTCAGCTTCATGGTGTGCAGCTCGGCAGGGGATGACGCCCAAATAGACGCGGGCCTGGGGAAGGCGTAGTAGGTCACGCCGTCGAACTCCGCGCTGGGGCCGAAGGTTTCGATGAGCAGCGTCCGAATTATGCGGGCCACACTGGTCGATATCTGCTGGCCCAACACCGCCAATATCAACGCCTCGAACACCGTGGCTGTGTGGGGCAGGTGGAGACCGTAGAACTCGTCAATCAAGCCAGACATGGCCTTGTCCGCCCGGCCCAGTTCGTAGAAAGGAGCCAAATCTTGGTCAACGCCCAAGAGCCAAGACACCCTAGCCTTGACCTGCTCAACATCCTCGGGGCTCAATTCTTGGCCCTGCAATTCCAAGGATAGTTCGGGGGAGTCGATGGTACCGATGGACCGTACCGATGCTAAAACCAGTTTGCTGCCAAGGTCGAGCAGCCGCCGGTAAACGCCATCCTCCATGGTGTCGGTGCCGTAGCGACTTTGGAAGTAGGTGTGGTAACTGGCTGTAAGCTCGAAGTTGAAGGGCGGCACAGGCCGAATGGTCGCGGTCAATCGGTCCATGGCCAATCACCCGCCGCCAATGGACGCAGAGCCTACTAGATAGTGCCGCGACCCGGCGGGGTCAAGCTCGGTGCGCATCAAGTTAACGGTGTCGGCAGTCCAGGATGGGGTACTAGGCAGCTTTCCTTCGGTAATGACCTGCCCAATGTTACTCGACTGCACTTCCGACACTTCCCGCCTCACCCGGCCTAAAGTTAGATGGGGCGAGAATGCGCGCATTTCTTTCGGCAATCCCAGGTTCCCCACCGCTTCATCAACGGCCAGTTGCAACGCAGCCAATGTCTCTAGGTCGCCTTGAACCCCCGCCCACAAAACCCGGGGACGCCGAGGGTTTGGAAACACGCCCAACCCGGCAATAGTAAGCCCAAAGGGGGAGAACTCGGCGGTCACTTCCAGCAGTGCCTCCAATACCCGATTCACCAGTTCGGCAGGGATGTCGCCCATGAACTTGAGCGTCAAGTGCATGCCTTCAGGGCGCACCCAGCGCACGCATTTCCCAAATTCGGAGTCCAACACTTTCACTGTCTCTTCCAACACCGCTATTCCTTCTTGGGGCAGCGGAATTGCGATGAATGACCGAACCTTATTGTCGTCGGACGTCGTCATTGCTTGGCCGCCTCCCTCAACCGCCCATACCACTCGGCCAGGTCGTTCAACGAGTACTTGGCGTTGGCCGGACTGGGGTTGGGGACGACGAATATCTTAGACGTGCCAATAACCCGTTCTTGCATACCTAATCGAGGACTCTCTCTCACGCCCTCGCCGTGCTGAAGATAGGCTTTGTAGGCCATCAGTCCGTGGAAGCAGACCAACTTGGGAGCGAACCGAATAATCTTTTCTTTGAGCACCGGTGCCCACTGGCGAAAGTCGGCGGCTCGCAGTCCCGAACCCATTGGCGTTGGCCGCTTGGCAACGTCGGTGAACCCAATGCCGTCGCTCAGCAGGGAGGCATCTTCTTGGGCGGTGACTTCCCGCGAGACCAGGCCCGACAGGTTGAAGGCTGGCCAGAACCGGTTACGTGGATTGGCAAAATAATGGCCGACTTCGGCGGAGTATTGGGAAGGGTTCAGCCCGACAAACAGCAAGTCCAGCCCGTCCCGCAGGTAATCGGGGAGGGTTACAAACTCATCTGATGACAAGTTGGCGACGCTCACAGATTCAAGAGTCGGGCGGCGTTTCCGGACAACAGTGCGGCTTCCACGTCGGGGGCAAGGCCAGCGCCGCGCACCTGCTGCAACGGCCGGGAGGCTTCCATCAATGGGTAGTCGCTGGCAAAGAGCACCTTACCCGCCCCGGCCAGTTCAGCCACAGCGGAAAAGACCTCGGGTCGGTAGAGGAAGGGAGACGCCGCCGAGTCGAAGTACACGTTTTTCAGCACGTCCGGGACTTCGGGCATCAGGGAGTAGAAAGGCAGGCCGCCGCCCCAATGGGCGCAGATGATTACATTGTCGGGGAAGTTTTGGATGAACCGGTAGAGCTTGTCGGGGGTGGCGCTCCCTTTACCGGGGTATTGGTGCCCGACTGGCTCCGACGCGTGAACCAGCACCGGCAGGCCGTTAACGCGGGCTAGGTCCATGACCGGCGCCATGGTTCCGGCGTCCGTAATGTCGAACCCCTGGGTGTCGGCATGAAGCTCGCCAATGCCCACCAGTCCCGCCGCCAAGCACCGTTTGGCTTCTGCCACTGCCGGTTCCCCCCAGGCGGGGTTCACCGAGCAGAACCCAGTCAGCCGGTCTGGGTGCTCACCCACCGCCTGGATGATGTAGTCGTTGGCTTCGACGGCTGTCTCGTAGTCCGTCCAGCCCATGCCCATGACCACCGCCCAGTCCACACCGTCGCGGTCCATGGCTTCTAGCAGGTCTTCGGCAGACGCAATGCGGGCATCCGGGCTAGCCAGCAGTTCGGAAAAGGTGGCATCACGCTGGGCAATCTCAGCCCGGCGGTCGCGAAAAGAGGGAGGGAGTATGTGACAGTGAGCGTCTATTACCAAGGCGTAATCTGTACAATCAAAGGCCGAATGAACATTAGGGAACGAGTATAGCATCGGGTGGTTGGGAGCTGATTCAACGAACCAGGGAAACGCCCCATCTCCGACTCCGAACCCGACTCTGACTCTGACTCTGACTCCGTCGAACCTAACCTTCCCCCGGACGGGGGAAAGGATACCAAAGAATCTACCGCATGAAAATGACACTCTTATTATGATTAGAATATGAGCACTGACCCTACCGGCGAGCTATTCACGCTCAGGGGGCGTACTGCGCCCGACTTTACTCTGCCCAAACCCGAGGGCGAGTTTCTATCGCTTCAAGAATTACGAGGACGGAAGGTCTTGCTGGTCTTCTTGAGGCACTTCGCTTGAGTGCCTTGAAGAGAGCATCTGTCGCAGTTGCGACAGCAGTACGGCGAGATTCAGGCCAAGGGCGCGGATGTGGTCGCCATCTCCTTTGAACCTAAGGAGCGGCTTTTCCAACTAACCCGGCAGGCCCAACTGCCCTTTCCCATATTGTCGGACCCCGAGAGGGCCGTGTATGCCGCCTACGGTCTAACGGAAGGTCACTGGCTAAAGATTTTCTCGCTCAAGACAATCTGGACTTACGTGAAGCACTTTGCCAGGGGGCGACGCTACCATCACGCGGCCAGCGACTGGAAGCAATTGGGTGGGGACTTTGTCTTGCAAGAAGACGGAATAGTTATCTACGAATACCGAGGGCAGGCGCCCCATGACCGACCAACCGTTAATCGCCTAATCGCCGAACTGGGCGGCTAGTGGTCGCTGCCGTCTTCGCTGAACTCGTTCTCGTCGCTAAAGACACCGGTCTCGCGTCCCTGGAAGACGTGAACCACAAAATTCTCACGGTTGATACCGACAGCATCGACGATATCTTCGTCCACGGTGTCGATGATTTCCTGGATGGTGTCCTGGGTCAAGCTCTCGTCAACCGATATCGCCACGTGGACCATTTCCGCTGTGAAATGGATATCCACCCGGCCGACCTGCCGGTCCAACTCCATAATCATGTACGCTTCGGAAGAAGGTGTGCGCACCTCGCGCTCAAAGCTCAGATCAGCCAAAAATCATTTCCTCCGTGTTCCCTAGCCGTCGTTACTGCCTGACTTGCCCCGTCCCCATTATGACCCATTTATAAGTAGTTAGCTCTTTTAACCCCATCGGCCCACGAGCGTGAAACTTCTGGGTGCTGATGCCCACTTCCGCGCCGAGGCCAAATTGCCCACCGTCGGTGAACTGGGTGCTGGCGTTGACATAGACTGCCGCGGCATCCACCTCGTCCAAAAACCTGGTCGCTGCCGCCTCATCCTCGGTGATAATCGCCTCGGAATGACCCGAGCCGTAGGTCTCGATGTGTTCCAAAGCGTCGTCCAATGAATCCACTACTTTCACTGCGGCGATGAGGGCCAGAAATTCCTTGCCCCAATCATCCTCGTTGGCCGGCACAGCAGTTCCAGAAGCGTCGGGCCCCAAAATGCTTAGCGCCCGAATGTCGCAGTGGAGTTCCACGCCTGAATCGGTCAGTCCCTTGGCGATGAGGGGCAGTCCTTCCGCCGCAACGTCCGAGTGCACCAGAACAGTGTCGAGGGCATTGCAGATGGAAGGACGCCTGACTTTGGCATTGTGGACAATCTCCGCCGCCATCTGAAGGTTGGCCGCCCGGTCCACGTAGGTGTGGCAAACTCCGATGCCGCCGGTAACCGCCGGCATGGTGGCGTTCTCGGCCACAAATTTGACCAGACCCGCGCCGCCCCTGGGCACCAGCAGGTCGATATAATCATTCATTCGGAGCATCGCATCAACCAATGCCCGGTCTGGGTTGTCCAAATACTGGACGGCATCCTCGGTCACTCCAGCGTCCAACAAGGCCTTCCGGAGCAGCGTCACCAGCGCAGTATTGGAGCGAATGGTCTCCTTGCCGCCCCGCAAGATGCAGGCATTGCCCGACTTGAGGCAAAGACCAAAGATGTCCACAGTCACGTTGGGCCGGGACTCATAAATGCTGCCCACCACTCCCAGCGGCACGCGGCGGCGGGTGGTAATCAGCCCGTTGGGCATGGTGGCCGTCTCGATAACTTCGCCCACCGGGTCCGGCAATTCTGAGACCCGCTGAACCTCGTCGGCAGTGCCGTTCAGACGCTCCGAGGTTAGCAGCAGCCGGTCCAACATGGACTCGTCCATGCCATCGACTTTAGCTTCTTGGTAGTCCAGTTGGTTGGCCGCCAGCACGCCTGCTTGGTCCGACCGAAGCAACCCAGCCAGATTCAGCAGCACCTGGTTTTTGACCTCGGTCGACAACCGGGCTACCTCGCGGGACGCTTTACGGGCGGCTAGGCCCAGGGCGTGCAAGTCTTGTACTGTCTTGGTGATCATCTTTTACAAAAGCACCAGGTTATTCCGGTGCACAACTACCTGGCCGTAGTGGTAGCCCAGCGCCTCTTCAATACGGTCTGACTGGAGCCCCTGTATCTTGGCGATATCATTGGCCCCGTAATTGGCGATGCCACAGGCAATCTGATTACCCTTGGAATCGACCACATAGATGGAATCGCCACGGTTAAAATCGCCCTCGACAGTCTGGATGCCCGCCGGTAGCAGGCTCCCGTGGTCGTCCACCAATGCCCCGGCCGCTCCGTCGTCCACGGTGACCTGGCCACGCTGGGAGATACCGCTCAGCATCCAACGCTTGCGTGCTTCCATCTTGCTGTCGGCAGGCTGGAAAAAGGTGCCCACCGGTTCGCCTTGTACGGCGCGCACCACCACGTTCTCGGCCCGGCCTTGGCAGATTACCATGGGGATGCCGGAAGCCGTAACCAGCTTGGCGGCCTCTAGTTTGGTGGCCATCCCGCCCCTGGCCCAGGCATGCAGTTCTTCTCCGGCTAGCGCCTCAATGCTGGCGTCCACCTGATCGACTTCGGGAATCAGAGTCGCGTTGGGGTCGGTTCTTGGGTCATCCGACATCAATCCCTCTATGTCGGTCAAAATCAGCAAAAGGTCGGCATCCACCAAGTTGGCCACCAAGGCTGATAGGCGGTCGTTGTCGCCGAACACCTCGCCAATCTCGTCCACGGCCACCACGTCGTTCTCATTGACCACCGGCACCACCCCTAGTTCCAACAGATGTTCCAAGGTGTTGCCCACGTTCAAATAGGACTGACGGTCGGAAAGGTCGTAAGTCGTCAGCAGGGTCTGGGCTACCTGGGTGCCGTGGGAGGCGAACAACTCCTGGTAGGTGTGCATCAACCGGCTCTGGCCCACCGCGGCAAAAACCTGGCGCGAGGGAATATCTTGCCCGGTATCGCCAATAGCCTGGCCCAAAGCCGACCGGCCAGCCGAAATTGCACCAGACGTTACCAACAAAATCTCTGCCGAGGCTTCGCGTAACTCACAAATCTGGCGCACCAAATCGGCCATGACTTTTTCGTCTAGACCAGCAGGGCCGGTTAGAACCCCGGTTCCGGCTTTAACCACGACGCGCCGGTATCGAAGAACACCAAGACCGCTGGACGCGGACTCGGAATTCTTGAAATTCATAGAGGAATTGGAACTCTGATTTGCTCTGGCCATAATTCGGGTCTTTTAGGCTCAAAAAACGGGCGGTTTTAGACCGCCCTACTCGCCAAATATTATAGCACGCACCCTCTGCGTATCTGGATTCCACTAGGCTCGAGTGTTCACTATTTGCAAACACCGTTGGTTGTCCGCCTTTTGGGCATCGATTGAACAAAAAATACCGCATCTGGAGGGTCTTGCATCGGTAGAGTAGCAAACCACTTGAAGCGGTCTGGGTAGTCCATTGTCATTTGGCGGACTTCATCGTTGCAGTATTTGGCAATGGCCAGGGGCGTGGGAACATCCAGGTCATACTGCAGGTCATTCTGCAGGTCATTTTGGTAGAAGCCATTGAGAGTTGAACTCGGCCTGAAACAAAATTTAGCAGTACTGGCAGCGATTGAGGTCTTTAGCCAAGCTGCTTGGCGATGAATTCCGTAGCTATCTTCACAAACTCGTCAACCTCCGAGCCTGCCTCCCTAGCCCAGCCGTGGCCCTTTCCCTGGAAGGGCACTAGTTGGGCATTTCCCCCGGCCCCGTTGTAGGCAGCTACAAATCTCTCGGATGCTTCAATCGGCATCACGTCGTCGGCTGTGCCGTGGAGGACCAACACCGGAGATAACGTCAGCTTCTCGCCCCTTTCGATGACGTTCAATGGGGTGGATTCGTGCATTGCTTCGTCGCCCTGGAAGAACATGTGATGCTTTTCCATCAACTCCGTATTGCCTTTTTCTCTGGCAATCTCGTATCTGAAATACGGTTCGATGACCGGCCAGCATGAAATTATCCAGGCCAATTTAGCGTCGGCTGGGGACGAGCCTTCCAGGGGGAGAGCTGAATATCTGGGATCATCTATGCGCATGCCCGCCAGGGGCAAGGTGTGTCCGCCGCTAGAATAGCCGATCCCGCCCACGGCATCGGGGTCACCGTTAAATTCGGCCGCATGGGCTTTAAGCCAGCGGACACCATAGTGGATGTCCTGGACCTGTAAGGGGTAAGGGAACCCTGATCCCACCCGCTGGCCGATGGCGGCCACGACCAGGCCAGTAGCGGCCAGCGGCTTGCTAGTGGACTCGTAATCGGTGTGGTCTTTGTCGGTCCACGCACCGCCATGGATGCTTAACAGCATGGGGAAAGGACCTGGGCCTTCAGGTTGGTAGATACGGACCTGAAGGGTTACACCGCCGACGTTTAGGTACTCCTGGTCATGCTCTCGCACCTCGTACAAATCCGAAGGGTCGTAGCGGTACGCCTTTTGGATAGTCATAGTTGTCTCCTTATTTGTTCTGGAATACCTTGTAAGATTAGGTTTCCCCGAATCGGTGACGCTTTGAATTATCGCGAACTATAAGACGGCACTTTGAGTACGTCAACCTCAGACAAAGACCGATTAGACGTAGAGTTCGCATCACTGGAAACCCTTGCCGCCCCGTCCAATCTTTTAAGCGCAAAACCGCCCCGTCCTTCTTCGGAAAGACGAGGCGGAATTATAGGCTTGGTGGAGTCGAAGTAGAGTCGAACTCGGCCTGAAACACGGCTCGGTCTCTAGCTTGACTTAGTATTCGTTGACACTCAATTCCTCTCAACCTAGTATATTTTTGTCAGTCCAGACGCGATTTTTCCGCTCCGCTCAAGCGGGCTCAGGAGTGCATCTAAGATGCCGAACATGACCGTGATATGTCGAAACGCGACTACGTTCACCAAGACCAAGGAACTCGACGAAGAGGCCTTCCGCAAATCTCTACAGCGGTTTGTCGATGCTGGGCTGGGCGTCTACCTGGCCAGCGGTGGTTCGGGCGAGGGCCACGCCCTGTCCTGGGACGAACTCCGGCGCGTTTACCAAATCGGAGTTGAGGTCTGCAAGGGCAAGGTTCCGGTTAACGCGAATCCCCCCGAAAAACATACGGCTCAAGAAACTATTGACCACGCGAACCTGGCAATCGAGGCGGGGGTCGATGTCGTCAACGTTTACGGTCCCAGCATGTTGCATGGATTTAAACCTACCGATGGCGAGCTCACGGCCTACTACGACGAGGTCCTCAAGGCCATCAACCACCCGGTGGCGGTGGCTCCAAACCCAGTCATTGGCTACACTCCAAATCCGGCCCTAATCGCCAGCATCTGTGACCGCTACTCCCAAGTCGTGGCCGTCAACCTGTCCGGCCTGGGCAATGCCTACTTCATTGACCTGAAGGATTCCCTCAAACGGGCGGTGGACATCTACCATCCGGTTCCCGGCTCGCTCCATGCGCTCACCCTCGGAGCGGCCGGGCTGCTCAGCGCCGAGGCCAACATCATTCCAAAGACTCTCCGACGTTATGTCGACCTCTACGAGAGCAGTGATTTCGATGCTTTGGGCAAGGTCTATGAGGACTTCCACCGGTTCAATCGATACGTGGCGAAATGGCACAGCGGAAGCCCTAGATGGCTAAAGATGGCCATGAAGTTGCTCAAGTTGCCCGGCGGCGAGGGCGGGGTGCGCCTACCCTACCTGATGCCACCGGACGATGAAGTGGAAAGGTTCAACGACGGTCTGCTCCGATTGCGCGTGCCCGAGATTGACGAAATGGCAAAGGAGGCCGGTCTGTCCGTTCCTGATTAACGTTCGCCGATACTCAGCAGGGTTGGTAATCCGCTTGTAACACGCGCACCCAGGTCATAGAATACTTAAAAGGGGCTGGCTACATCGCCAGCCCCTTTTCCGGCGTGCTGTGTCAATCCCGGCTAAAATGCCCGGCCAAAACGCCCCGGCCAAAGCGCAATAATCAATCTGGAGACACTGGCCAATACATGACCCTTAAGGGAGTCCTGGAATTACTGGACCGCAATCCCGAACATCGCGGGAATGTGGACACTTGCGGAGAATCCGGGGTGACTGTGCGTCAGGGCGCCCGCGCCGCGTTTCTGGCCTCTTTATGGCGTCGCCAACAGGGTCCAATGTTGGTAATCACCCCCCGGCCCGACGACGCCCGACGTCTCCACGACCAACTACTGACCTACTTGGGAGATGAACAGCCCATCCACCTGCTCCCCGAGCCCGAGGTGCTGCCCTACGAGCGGCTCGCGGCGGACGCCAACACCGGCAACCAACGATTGAGCGCCCTAGCCGCGCTGGCGGCAACCGGAAAATTCTCTGGAATAACCCCAGATGTTCAGCCGATGGTGGTTTGTTCTATTGGGTCGGCCCTGATTTACACCCTGCCCCCTGAGTTGATGGCTGGCGTCTATCCCGCCACCGGCGAATTGAGCCTTTGGAAGAAGGGCGACCGGGTACGCATTAACACGCTGCTCACCCAGTGGATTGACCTCGGCTATCGCAACGAGCCGGTGGTGGAAGCGCCCGGTAGTTTCAGTCACCGTGGCGGCATTCTAGACGTTTATCCCACCGGGTCTGAATGGCCCCTACGCATAGAACTATTCGACGACGAAATCGACACCATCCGCTACTTCGATCCGGTATCGCAACGCTCCATCCGCCAGACCGACCAGGTGCATTTGGTTCCGGCCAAGGAGCAGTTGCCCGGTCTGACCAACCCAGAAATACTGGCCGCCCGGATTGACGCCATGGACTACGCCAAGTGCGGTGACGAAGTCCGCGAACGAATGGTCGAAGAGTTGTCCCTACTCTCCACCTCCCCCAATCCCGAGACTCTTTGTTTCTACAACGGGCTGGCCAACCAAGCCAACCTGATTGAATACATTGGGGCCAACGGCCTGGTCGTGCTGGAACGGTCCGGTCGAGTTGAAGCCGAAGCCCAAGAACTGGAAGAACGCTTCGACCGCATGCGGGAAGCCCGCGAGAACCGAGGCGAACTACCGGTCAACTTCCCCTCCCCTCACATGGGCTGGGAGGAGTTCTCCAACCGCCTCAGCGGCGTGCCCCAGATGCAACTACAGACCTGGGTTGGAGACGACGAAGACAAGATCTTCCGAACTTCCACCCAGTATTACGGTAAGTTGGACCAATTGGCCATCGACCTGCGCCAACACCAAGCGGCCAACCATGTTGTGGTGGCGGTCACCCAACACCAACGCCGGGTTGCCGAGATTCTGGAGCAAGAGGGCATCGGCGTCACCCTGTCCGACGCCGTGGAAAGCGCTCCTAGCCCCGGTCAGATTTGGCTGGTGCCAGGTTCCCTGCGGGAAGGCTGGACCGTTGCGCTTCTGAATGACCTGGGCGAGTCGGGCGGTTCGGGTGGTTCGGGTGGTTCAGTGGAAGTAACAACTTTGGTGCTGCTAACCGACTCAGAGTTGTTCGGAACGGTGAAGGAACAACGCCACTACCGCCGCCGCAAGGTTGAACACGGACCAGAAGTGGTACTGGCCGACTTGGTGCCGGGCACCCACGTGGTGCACATAGACCATGGCGTGGCCCGATTTGCTGGCACAACCCACATCGGCGACGGCGACGACGAGCGGGAATATCTGATACTGGAGTACGCCGAGAACGACAAACTCTACGTGCCCACCGAACACCTGGACCGGGTTTCGGCCTACGTTGGCGCTCAAGACCAACAGCCTAGCCTCACCCGCCTTAGCACCTCGGAATGGGCGCGGGTTAAGCAGCGGGTGAAGGCCGCAACGCGGGAGATGGCTGAAGAGTTGTTGCGGGTCAACGCCGCCAGGGCACTGGCCGTGGGACACGCCCACAGCCAAGACACGGTCTGGCAGCAAGAGCTCGAAGACTCGTTCCCCTTTGTCGAAACCACGGACCAAGCCAAGGCCATCACCGACGTGAAGACCGACATGGAGACTTCCCGCCCCATGGACCGGCTAATCTGCGGCGATGTTGGCTACGGCAAAACCGAGGTCGCCCTCAGGGCAGCTTTCAAGTCGGTCAGCGACGGCATGCAAGTGGGGATACTGGTGCCGACAACGGTCCTCGCCCAGCAGCACTACGCCACCTTCAGCCAACGGCTGAGTCCCTTCCCAGTGAAAGTGGAGGTACTAAGCCGGTTCCGCACCCCCAAAGAGCAACAGGAAGTGATTGCGGGGCTAAAAGACGGCAGCGTGGACATCGTCATCGGCACCCACCGGTTGCTACAAAAGGATGTGCAGTTCAAGAACCTGGGCCTGGCCGTGGTAGACGAGGAGCAACGTTTTGGCGTCAGCCATAAAGAGCGACTGAAGCGGCTGCGGCAACAGGTGGATGTCCTGACCCTAAGTGCAACGCCCATTCCCAGAACGCTGAACATGGCCCTGGCGGGTATACGCGACCTTAGCACTATGGAGTCGCCGCCAGAGGCCAGGCTGCCGGTTAAGACCTTTGTTTCCGAGTACTCAGAGGACGTGATTAAAGAGGCCATCCTGAGAGAGATGGAACGGGGCGGGCAGGTCTTCTACCTGCACAACCGAGTCCGTACCATTCACCAGGCGGCCGCCGATATTGCCAAGCTGGTACCCCAAGCCCGAATTATGGTTGGGCACGGGCAGATGGCGGAATCCGAACTGGAAGACGTGATGGTCGATTTCGCCAACCACGAAGCCGATGTGCTGGTTTGCACCACCATCATCGAGTCTGGCCTAGACATGCCCAACGTAAATACGCTGATTGTCGAAAGGGCCGACCGGTTCGGCCTGGCCCAACTCTATCAGTTGAGGGGCCGGGTTGGCCGTAGCGAGCACCGGGCCTACGCCTACCTGATGACCCCTCGAGGCCGTCGCATCACCGAAGGAGCCGATCATCGGCTCCAGGCCATTTTAGAGGCGTCAGAATTGGGGGCCGGGTTCCGCATCGCCATGCGCGACCTGGAGATACGCGGTGCAGGCAACATACTAGGCGCATCCCAAAGCGGTCACATCCAGGATGTCGGCCTCGACCTTTACACCCAGCTTTTGAATGAAGCGGTGCGAGAACTGGAAGAGGCCTCGGGCAAGGCTGGCACCGGCGAGCCATTGATTGCCGATTTGCCACGCATCGAACTTCCGCTCAATGCAAGAATTCCCGACAACTACGTGGATCACCTGCCCACTCGGCTGGCGGTCTATCAGCGGCTGGCCAAGATGACCGACAGTGACGATGTTCCCGAAATCCGAGAAGAATTACAAGACCGGTTTGGCCCCCTGCCGGAAGAGGTCGAAAACCTGCTGACTCTGGCCGAACTCCGGGCCATGGCCGCCGCGGTGGGCGTCGAATCAATCGTGCGCGGCAGTGAGTCCATCGTGCTGTCCCTCCGAACGCCGGTGGGCGGAGCAAGGGTACCCCTACAAAAGGCATTGGGGCCGTCGGTCCAAGTAGGAAACTCCCAAATGCAGATGTCCGTGCGAAGAATGGGCGACGAATGGCTGACCCGACTTACCAGAGTGCTGGAGCGGTTCTGGGTGTTCCAAGAAAACCTCAAAGCGATAGCCGCAGAGGCCGCCGCAAAATAACCCCAGCCGCCTAATATCTCTATGAATGCGATGTCTGTGCCTAGACCAAACCGACTCCGGCGGTTTAGCGTATTAATTCATGAGGATTCTGAGCCGGCGGCTTACCAGGAACACCCAACCCCGTGCTCTAATCAAATAGGTGAACCCTGCTAGCTTAGCGACGCATCCAAAAAATACAGCGACGTAAATAGGCATTTTTCCGTCTAACTCTCCGTCCAACTATCCATGGAGGCACGATTGCGCAATCCTTTGTTCACGGCACATTCCGTCCGTTCCGACAAGAGGTTAAGATTCCGATTTATAGTGCCCCTGGCCTTGCTCGTAGCCGTGCTACTGGCTGCTTGCGGTGGCAGCGGCGGAACCTCTGAATCATTCACCCAGGACAATCAAAACGGGGACCTAGCCCCCAATTTCCCCGTCATCATGTTCCAAGGGCAAAACGAGGTTGGCGGGCAAGAGATAAATTTCAGTGAGCTAATTGGCGAAAAGCCCGTCGTGCTCAACTTCTGGGCCGGACTCTGCCCTCCCTGCCGAGCTGAGATGCCCGAATTACAAGTGTTCCACGACGAATTCGAAGGCCGAGCCCTTTTAATAGGGATAGACCTTGGTCAATTCACCGGGCTCGGCAACCCGGAGGACGCTCAAGAACTGCTCAAAGATTTGGGAGTGACCTATCCGGCTGGCTACACAGTAGACGACCGGATTATCCGAAATTATGAAATTCTGGGTATGCCAACCACCGTGTTCATTGACGCCAAGGGCAAGATATTCAGCAAGTGGACCGGCGCCATCAGCGGAAAAGAATTGGAGAAAAAGACCCTAGCGATGCTGGCCCCGTAAGCACCAGTTCAAGCTGAGCCAACTACGATTAATTCCCGTCACATGCCAGATCCCATTTTGTAGGGGCCGGTTATAAACTGGCCCCTTTTACTTAATTAGCAGATTTCCAAATGGGATCACAGTTAATTTGCTTAACCGTCCCCAAGTGCCTATGTTGCGGTATAATACCTGTGGCCCTGCCCAAAGCCCAATTCCGACTGGGAAGCGGGAACGCAGCAGGGAGAGTCGGGGTGTAGCGCAGGGGTAGCGCGCTGCGTTCGGGACGCAGAGGCCGGAGGTTCAAATCCTCTCACCCCGACCATTTTTCTAGACCTTTTCCCTGCGGATACGCCCAACGCTGGCGTGACCGCAGGCCATCTCCCACCAACACCAATCCCTGGAGTCGATAATGGCTATTCAAACTCCTCACCACGAACTAGAACAAGGCGACGTCAACCTCCCAGATACCGGACGTCCAGTCGTCCGATCCACCAAGGGAGTGATTTCCAGTGGCCATTACCTCACTTCCATGGCCGGAATGCGGATGCTACTAAACGGCGGAAACGCCTTTGATGCCCTAGTTGCAGCCGGGTTCGCAGCCGCCGTGATTGAACCCATCGCGTCCTATTCCCTGGCAGCGGAAGGCGTGTTCATGCTCCACGACGCGGCCAGCGGAGAGACGCTATCCCTCAGCGGACAGGGCGTGGCCCCAGGCAAAGCGACGGCCGAATTCTACAAGTCCCAGGGCTTGGACCGCATTCCCACCGGGCCTGGCAACAAGGCCCACTTATCTTTCACAGTGCCAGGAATTGTCGAAGCCTTCATATCCATGCTGGAACGCTACGGCAGCATGACAATTGACGAAGTACTAGCGCCAGCCATCGACTACGCCGAGAACGGCATCCCCCACTACGAATACATGCTGGAACGGCTGAAGTCCGCCAACACACCCATCCAGTTCGACAACTACCCGCCGGGCGGCTGGGACGTGTTCTTCGACAACAGACAAGTCCCTAAACCCGGGTCCATCTTGGTTCAGCCCGGTTTGGCCAATACCCTGAAAGCCATGGCATCCGCTGCCGTCGCCGGTGACCGTGTTGCCGGACTGCAAGCAGCGCGGGACGTTTTCTACAAAGGCTCCGTCGCCAAGACCATCGTTGAATCGTCAGCGAAAGTCGGCGGTATCCTGTCCATGGACGACCTGGCCAACTATAAGAGCCAATTCGGCGAGCCGGTTTCTACCACCTTCGCCGGTCACGAAATTCTGGGTCACGACAGTTGGTCGCAAGGCCCAATGCTCCAACAGAGCCTGAACATGCTGGAGCACTTTGACCTAAAAGCCATGGGCCACAACTCACCCGAATACATTCACACGGTCACCGAGGTTTTCAAACTGGTCTTCGGCGACCGTGAAGGCTACTACGGAGACCCCGACTATGCTGAGGTCCCGATTGACGGCCTGCTATCCAAGGAGTACGCCGCCGAACGGGTCGGTCTGGTCGACCCTGAAGGTGCCTACCCAGAGCAACAGGCCCCCGGAGACCCGTGGAAATATTCCAACGGCGTCAGTAACTCGACCAAAGCAGCCGCAGGAGTCGGCGCAGTTTTATCAAATGGGGGCTCGGCAAACGGCGCATCCGACGATTCATCCCACGAGGGCACGACCCACGTATCAGTGTTGGACGACCAAGGGAACATGGTCTGCGGCACCATCAGCGGCGGCGCCTTCGCCAAGTCGGTCTTCTTCCCGGAACTAGGCTGCTGCTTAAGCACCCGCATCGAGATGTTCAACTGCGAAGAGGGTCATCCCAACGTGGTCGAACCAGGCAAACGGCCTCGCACCACATTGATTAACTACATCGCCCACAAAGACGGTGTGCCAGTAATGACCATTGGCTGCCCCGGCGGCGACAACCAGGCCCAGGCCAACGTCCAACTGGTATTGAACACATTGATTTTTGGCATGGATCCCCAGCAAGCAATTGAAGCCCCTCGCTTCGCCAGCCAGAGCGTGGTTAACTCCTTCTTCCCCCACACCTACCTGCCGGGGAAGTTGGACCTGGAACCGGGCATTCCGGAAAGCACCGCCGACGCCCTACGAGCCAGGGGCCACATGATAGGTCGCGCGGCCAACTGCGGCCTCGGGGCCACCGTCTCAGTCAGAGACCCACAGACCGGCCACCTAAGCACCGGCGGCGACCCCCGCCGGGCTTGCTACGCCATGGGCCTGTAACCCAAAACATTAGGCGAAAAAGCCCCAGCCGATTTTGGCTGGGGCTTTTTTTGCTTTGGTCAGATAACCGCCAAATAGTTAGGTAGGCCTAGGCAACCTTTTCAGCGGCAACCGGATTGCGTAGAGTCCCAATTTCTGGGATTTCCACTTCTACAACGTCACCGGGCTTAAGCGCATCAACCGCACCCGGAGCCCCAGTCAAGATAAGATCCCCAGGGTGCAGCGTCACGTACTGGCTAATCCTGCTGACGGTTTCATAGCAATTAAAGGTCATTCCTGAAGTGCTACCCCGATCGTTTTCCTTGCCGTTAACCCGCGTAATGATGTCCAACGAATGGGGATCAACGTCGGTCTCAATCCACGGCCCCACCGGGCCAAAGGTATCGCAGGTCTTTTTCCTCCAGTTCGAAGTGTCAGCAGACCAGGACCCTTCGCTACTAACGTCGTTTGCGCAGGTGTAACCGAAAATGAAATTCGGAGCTTCGGCGGCGGTGATTCGCCTGGTGGGCTTGCCGATAACGATTACCAGCTCTCCCTCGTAATGAACGTAGTCGGAGTCTTTCGGCAGGATAATTGTTTCGTCCTGGCCGATGATGCAGCTGACTCCTTTCTGCCAAGGTCGAAATGTTTGCGCGTCTCTGCTGATGCGCTCAGCATCCAGGTTCTCCACTTGGTGGGCCACGTGGTCAGCATAATTAAGCCCGACTGCCCAAAAACTTAAGGGCCTGGTGGGCGGCAATAGCTTTACGTTGCTAATTGAGTACCTAGCGTCGGTAAAGTTATGTCTACCAAATATGTCGCCTTGGACTACCCTAAGTTGGTCACCTTCGACGACTCCGTAACTTTCCCAGCCATTAATCTCGAACCTAGCGAATTTCATGAGTGCTCCTTAAAATGCGTTTTTCCGTATTAAATAGCTTGTGGCAAACCTACATCTAGTGAATATCCATCACGACCAAGATTCCAAATCACGCCGAAATTATAGTATGAAACCGGTTAGACCGTCCGAATCTCCTTGGTTGTCCTAAGTTTCAGGTTCACTTAAGAAGCGGCTGCACCGCGAGGTGCAGCCGCTCCAGATGTTCGACATCGGTCGGCACCAGGCACAGCATCACCGTCGTGATGCCAACATCGAGAAAGCCCCTGATGAAGGCAGCGCACTCGGCCGGCGGCCCAAAGGCGCACCAACTGTCCACGTCGTAGCCGCTATAGAACGATTGCAAAAGCGGCGCGATGCGGTTACGGGCCCGGCCTCTGTCGTTGTCGATGGAAAGATATGTGATTTTTCCCAACTCTAAGGAATCGGAGTCCCGCCCGGTACTGCTGGCTAACTCTCTGACGAAATCGCAGCCTGGTGCCGCATCATCAGGAATGCCTCCGGATGGGTGGACCCAGCCATCGGCGAAGGTCGCGGCCATGTTCATGGAGGCGCTGGTGACGCCGCCGACAAGAATTGGTATTCCTCCAGCTTGCATGGGTTTGACGTCGATCGAGGCATTGTCCAGAATTAAATGGCTGCCCTTGAAAGAGACTGCAGCCTCGCTCCACAGGCTTTTTAGCGCGGTGATGTTCTCTCCCAACCGGACCCCTTGCCTGGGCCGTCGGTCTTCGCGGACACCTTCGTCTGGCCAAGCACCACGGGAGATGCCCAGACTAATCCGCCCCTTGGAAAGGCGGTCGATGTTGGCCATCATAGTGGCGAACGACCATATCGGAGGCGTCGGGCCACTTAACTCCGCCGTCCCCAACCGTATCCGCGACGTCGCGGCGGCAGCCGTAGCCAGGACACTAAAGTGATCCGGATCAGTCTTTTCCTTCGGGCCGCTCCAGTCAAACCCGGTACGACTGAACAGCGCCTCGGTGAACCACAGGGAGTGGAATCCCATCTGTTCAGCTGCCTGATAAAAGTCGGGGCGCTCTTTGGACCTCGGCACGATGAGGTCCATTTTTGGTTCGTCGGCCATAGAATACCTCCACTGAGCGCGAAGCCGGGTGTTGTCTGATTACGCCAATCGAATTTCCCTGGTCGCCGAGTGGGTCGAGCCGCCGAAGGTTGGCACCCATGACGAGTGTTTGCCGGGGCCACCCAGGACAATGATCATGAGCAGGTCAGGATCGACCACCATGGGCACTGGGCCGTCGGGTATCTTCTGGAACCGCTCCATCAGGGTCTCGTGGGTGTACCTCTCCAGGGGAATTCGGGCGTTCTGGTGCAACCACTCCCTGATTTCCTTCTTGCCGAAACCGTCTCTGGCGATGGTGGCGGCGTGCTCTGGGCCTAGCGCCAGCAAGGTCTCACCGCCGGTGTAGGCGTTGTTGGCTCCGGTGATGGAGATAGCCCCCGCTATGATGGTCAGTATGTTCTCGGCGGTGCTACCGGCGTGGTCGTTGATGTTGTGGGGCGGTTCACCTGCTAGCACGGTTACCGTGCTTTGGTCGGCCCGGAAGCCCCGCTCGATATGCAGTGGCTCCCAGGGGTTGGCTTCTTCGTTCTCGGCCACGCAATAGGTGTACTTGGAGGGCGCGCCCTGGGTGGACATGTCGCCCACCCCCGGATAGGCCCCGCCAACGTTAAGTTGCACCAGCCTGACCGCCCGCCCGATGGTGGCATTTGGCTGCCAGCCCGGCCCGAAAGCGCCAGAGCCGCTGTGCATGCCCAACTCGTCGGAGATGGGGCCGTTCACGATTATCAGCGGCGCACAGGGGTGGGTGGTGGCCTGGATGGCATAGAGGTTGAACACCTCATCGCACATGGCCTCAACGGCAGCGATTACCACCGGTAGGTACTCGGGCCGACAACCGGCCATGACCGCGTTCACCGCCAGCTTCTCCACCGTGGCCGCACCCCAGTTGGGCGGAATCTCGCCGATAATGTCCTGTGCCCCCAGGGGAGTCGCCGCCAGCATGGCAGCCACCCGCGCCGGCGTTGGCGGGACAATCGGTAGGCCATCGGTCCAGCCGCGCTCCAAGTAGAGATTCTGGATGGCCTCGAAATTGTCGGCTACTTCCAATCGCTCGGAATTTAAATCAGAAATTAAATCGGCCAAAGTGTGCCTCCACGGCAGGCTTGGGATATGATTATTTGCGCGAAACGAACGCGAGGAAAGTAACGCAGGAGGATTTGTGCTAGACCAATCGTTTGCCGAACATTTCGCTGCGGATTGGATTGATTCTTGGAACGGCCACGACCTGGACCGAATCCTTTCTCACTACTCCGATACATTCGAGATGAGTTCACCGGTGATTGCCCGACTGGTCAACGAACCGTCAGGCTCGCTGACTGGAAAAATCGCTGTTGGGGAATATTGGGCGAAAGCATTGGAACTCAATCCCGGGCTGTATTTCGAACTGGTTAATACACTGGTGGGCGTGAATAGCATCACCCTGTACTACAAAGGACACCGGGGTATGTCTGCCGAGTGTTTTCACTTCGGCCCCGACCAGTTGGTCGTCAAGGCTTTCGCCCATTACGCGCCCTGATTAACGCCCAACCTACCGCCCGGTTAATCCCTGAACTACCTGTTCGAGCAGACCGTCGGCTTTCTCCACGAGTTGCTCGGCCTGTAGTCCGCCAAAGGGGTGTTCCGCAATGGCCACGGCCAGTTCTGGCATCCCCAGGGAACGCCGTTCTACTTCGCCCAGCCGCTTGAAACGGTCAGTGCCCACCACCACGGTGCGAATACCCCGTTTTTCCAGTTCAACCGCGTCGTGGATACTCCACGACGTACAGGACCCTCAATCCGCCAGACCGACAATCACCGCCTGGACCGACCCGACCAGTTCGTCAATCACCTCGTCGGTGGCGGGGAGTGAAGCCGTGGGTTTGCGCCGGTAGACGGTGCTGGCTATCTCGTATTTCTCCCGCAGCAGTTTTTCCAACCGCTCGAAGAGCAGGTCGCCATTTGGCTTGCTGTTCCACAAGAATCCGACGGACTGTCCGCCAAGGCCCGCCAATACCGGGGCCAAGGCCTGGTCCATCTTTCTGGGCGCTGCCGTGGGGTCTAGGACTACCAGCTTGGCTGAATTCGTAATGGTCATCAATTACCTTATCCTGGCTCGTCTAAGGCTGGAAAATTTAAATCAAGGCTAGGGCCTGCCAAATTTCATGTCAAGCAGGCCGTCCATTGTCCGCACCCCGTTACTCCCCCGCTTGCCTGAAGAATGGGGAAGGCATTGGCCCCACCGGAACTTCAATCAACACCGGGCAGTCCAGGGTCAAAGCTTCCTTGAGGGTGGACTCCAACTCCGCCGGTCCGTTGGCCAAGAATCCCTTTACGCCGTAGGCCTCGGCCAGCTTCACGAAGTCGGGGTTTTGCAGTTCCACGCCGATGGTCCGGCCTTGGAACTGGTTCATCTGGTCGCGTTTCACGTTTCCGTAGGCGTTGTCGTTGAACACAACCACTATCACGTTAATCTTGTGCTGTACTGCAGTGGCCATCTCCTGGGAATTGAACAAGAAGCCGCCGTCGCCGGAGAGGACGACCACTGGCTTGTCTGGCTGAGCAACCTTGGCTCCCAGCGCGGTGGGGTAGGCGTAACCCAGGTTGCCAGAGTAGGACGAGGTGATGAAGGTGCGCGGCTCGTACACCGGGAAGTGGGCCCGGCTGTAATAACCAAGTTGGGTCATGCCGGAGACCAGGATGCCGTCTTCGGGCAATGCTCTCCGAACGGCGTCCAGCAGTTCTCCCTGGGGCTGGCGTTTAATGATGTCTTCAGACCGTTGGGTCTTCTGAGCTGCCACCTCGGACGACCGGTCGGCCCGTTCCGGCATTTTGGCGGCCAGAGCGGTGACCAGGTCTTCCATGGTGCGCTTAGCGTCACCCTGGACACCCATGGTGTTCTCATAGTTACGACCCAGTTCTTCGGGGTCGATGTCAACCTGGATGACTTTCTGGCCGTCCAGCCAGCTGGACGTGACCAGCCTGGTGCCGACGGCAAAGATTACGTCGTGGCCTTTCTCTTGTTTGGCAATGGTGTCGTTGCGCAACCACAACGCCCCCAAGGACAGGGGATGGTGGTCGGAGATGGCGCCCTTGCCCTCTGCAGTCATGACCACTGGGGCCTGGAGATACTCGGCCAGCTTGGTCAGCGCTTCTGAGGCATTGGCGGAGATTACGCCGCCACCGGCCCAGATTAGCGGGTTTTTAGCGTTGGCCAGGGCATCCGCCGCCGCTTCAATCTGCTCCTTGCTGGCCACTACCTGGCGGGGCTCTTCAGGTTCCAGCAGTTCCACGTCGGCAACTTCCGCCAACGTCTCTGGGGGAATTTCGATTTCCACCGGACGGGGTCGGCCGTTCTTAAGGTGATAAAAGGCCTCGTGGACGGCCTCGGGTACTTTCGCTGGGTCCATGATGCGGTGGGCCCACTTGGTGACCGGCTTGATGGCGTCCAGTTGGTCGTTGACCTCATGGAGCATGCCGCTGTCGCCGCCAATATGGTCGCGCTCAATCTGACCCGACACCACCAACACCGGGGAGGAGGCGGAGTAGGCTGTCGATATGGCCGCAGATGCGTTTAGTAGACCGGGGCCTGGCACCATCAACGCGGTGCCAATCCGCCCTCCCGCGCGAGCGTAACCATCGGCCATGTAGGCGGTGGCCTGCTCGTGGCGGACGGTGATGAAGCGAATGCCCGGCTCGTCGTACAGCCCGTCCATCATGTGGTAGAGCTGGACGCCCGGCAAACCGAATATCACCCGAACGCCTTCGCGGTATAGGGACTTGGCCAACGCTTGGCCGCCGGTCATCTTAACCATATTTACAAACTTCCTTTGTTTAGTTATTCCTGTTGATTTTTCCCAGTTGGGTTCTGGGTTCTGGGTTCCCGATTGGTCTCTATGGAGTGTTGAACTGTACCAGGATGCCATCTGGGTCGCGGACGTAGATGCTGCGAATCTCGCCGTCGGCATTGGTGTATGACTCCCTGGACCCGGCCAGTTCATACCCTTTGGCCACTAATTCATCGGCCAGGCTAGCAACATCGGCGACGCCAAAGGATATGTGGCTGATGCCCACCTGGTCAAGCAGGATGGGTTTGCCGTCCGGCTTCTCGCCCGGATGGCTGGTCAGCGTCAAGGTCGGCGTTGCGCCGTCGCCGTAGGCCAGGCTGACCCAATGGCGAGTGTTGCGTTCGAGCGAATAGTTGTCCAACCGCGCCGTTTGGGTGCCGCCTTCAGTGATGTCGGTAAGCTTCTCGCCAATCACCTTCATCCCCAGGGCATCCCGGTAGAATTCCAGGGACTTTGCCATGTCCCGGACGCATACTCCGACATGGGTTACACAAGTAGCTTCCATAATTGAGTCTCCAAGAAATTTCGAATACCGGGAAATATTAGATACCAGAAACGGTCGGATACGGGCCGCTATTTTACCCGAAAATGAAATCTCGGATGGCGGTGAAGTAGGCGTCCAGCCCTTTGAAGAGCAGGTCGTTGTGGCCCGCCCCTGGAACCATCAGCATTTTCTTATCTTTGGACGCGAAACTCTGGAACATCGCCTCGGCGTACTCCAGCGGCGCTAGCGTGTCTATTTCGCCGTGAATAACCAGCGCCGGAATCGATATTGATGCGGCTTTGGCCCGGTAGGCTGCTTCCAAATCCTCGGCCAGTTGCGAGTCCAACCCGTTGGTGAACTGACCCAGGCTGGGCCGTCCGCTTTCGATGATGACTCCCCTGACCCCCGGGTTCTCCTGAGCCGCCAGTTCAAAGGCGGAATGTCGCCCCAGCGAACGGCCCATCACGTAGATTGGCCCGTTAAAGCCACTGGCCCCCAGCACGATCTGCATGGACTCCAAGACGGTGTTGGCGTCGGAAAGCATGGTGGTGAAGGCCGGAGTGCCGCCGCTCTTCCCATAACCCCGGTAGTCGGCCACGAAGAAGTTAATCCCAATCTGGTTGTACATCGGGGCGATGGAATTGTAATCAATCGCCGTCTCGCCGTTGCCGTAGAAGAACAAGATGGTTGGGGCACTAGAACCCGCCGGAAAGAACCGGCAAGACAAACCGATATCTTCGCCCGCTTTGCCGACATTAATCGTGTAGTCCTGCACCCCATCGGGAGTGGGCGTCCAATTCTGCCGGGGATAGAAAGAGTTCATCGATATGCTGGGGTCGTCCAGCACGGAATAGTCCACTTGGGCCATGGTCAAAACTCCAGAACAACGGAAATTAGGCGAAGAACCCGTTAGCCAAATGGCTCTTAATCACGTCGGCGACCAACTCCGGCCTTTGGATGGGAACATCGTGGATGCTGTCTTCGAGCCAAACGGTCTTGCTCTTGGGCAGCCGCTCTTCAGCCTCTTCCACCAACATCAACCGGCGCTTGCCCCGTTCATGGGTGGCCAGGTTATTATCTTGGCGGGCTGGCATGATTAGCACCGAGCATTGCACCTTGCTATAAAGTTCCCTGGGTTTGTGGTCCCAAAGACCCTCGATTATCCGTAGATGGTTGGCCCGGCTCAGCCGCGCTTTTATCGTCTGGTCTTCCAAAATCTCGAAGTTGGCCATGACGATGTTGGCAACCTCGGGCGACATTCCGGTTTCCTGGTGCCGGGAGCGCACTCGTTCCAAGAAACTGTCCACCTTCACTCCGGTGAAGTCCGGCGGGGCCATTTCAATCTTGGCGTCTTCAATGTTCGGATAGCGGTTCGACACGTTAATCATGCCGCCATCAACCCAAGTTAAACCCTTCACCGACTCCGGGGCCACCACCGCCAAGTTCAAGGCAACGCTGCCTCCCCATGAATGGCCAATCACGATTGGTTTATCCACGCCCAGTTGCTTGATAACGCCAAGCGCGTCCTGAGTCACCGTGGCGATGTCGTAGCCTTCGTCGGGCTTGTCGGTCTCGCCGTGGCCTCGCTGGTCCACCGCGATAACGGCGTGGTCTTGGGCCAAAATTGGCGCAACCATGTCCCAGATATGGCAGGTCGAGGCCAGGCCGTGGAGCAACACAATCGGCTGCCCGGACCCACCCCAATTTCGGTAGTGAAAACTCAACCCGTCAACTGTCACCCATTCTTCGCTAGGGGCCTGTGGCATTGATAAAGCCTCAAATACTTTGGTTTAAAGAAGTAGTGTACCTTGTCGGCCTAGCGCCAGAGAGCGAATCCCCAGCCGCCGCCGGTTCCTGCTGGCGAGCGGTACACTGGAACGTAATCTACCATTTCCATTTTCAGGTGTTCACAGGACCCGGCTGCCGTAATCCAGTTGAGAATCTCCGAACTGCCCGAGTTCAAGCGGTAGCGGGGCAAGGAAGCCAACTGAGCAGCGTCCTTTTCCATCATCCCCTTGATGGCTAGCTGGTCAATCTCTTCGTCAACCAAGAAATGACTTAGGCCGCCGGAACCGACCACGGCCACCTTCTTGTCGCTGTCCCAGTCCTTGATGACCTTGGCCATGGACTTGCCTAGGTCGTAGCACCGTTTGGGGGAGGGCTGGTTGGGCGGATAGAAGGTGTTCTGCGTAACCGGCACAATGGGGCGAATCTTGTTGTTCATGATTCGCTTGACCACATAGGCGTAGGCATGGGGCATCGCCTGGGGCCTACGCTTGGTGACATTCTGTTTTTCCACGTATCCAATGGGGCCAACGGCACCGCCGGTCTCTTCGTTCATGTAACGCGCCTGGGCGATGTCGAAGTCTTCCTCAATCAGGCTCTTGATGAGGTGCAAACCCAATTTCGCGTCCACGGGCACGTCCATTTCCACGTCGCCGTAACCCCACATGGATGCCTTAGTCGCCGGGGACGCGTTGTCGCCCATTGTCCGGGGGGACAAGTGCATGGTGTCGCCCCAGTAGATGGAGAACATGGGCATGTTGTCGTCAAAGAACAGCTCTTCCTGGTCGTCGCCAACAATAATAACCACGTCTGGGTCAGCCTCAATCAGGGCTTCTTCCAAAGTGGTAATCGCTTTCTGGCAGGCTTGGTACTGCGCCTGAAAGACCTCTTGAGTCTGCCGTTGGGCGATGGCCGGGTCGGCCGCCGCCAGCAGTTCCTCGTAGGTCATAACCCGACCGTCATCCAAGGACAGCAGCATGGGATTCCCCATGTCGCGCGCGGCGTATTCGCCCCACAACTCGCCCGGCAGGCTCAACATGGGGCTGTGCGAAGTGCCGAGGCCCAAAACAATCTCAGCCATGTTCCCTCCTCTATGTCTCTAGTTCTTATTCGTGGAAACGGGAAGAAAATATTGGATACATAATCCGCTGGAACGTTGAATTGCGCAACCTTCCCTCCAGAAAAGCACTTCGGTTCCAAAGATTACTATGGCCCCATGCACAAGGCACTCCAACGCGCCATACAAGTTGCTGGCCGCTGAATGCATTAAGCAACCAGCTACTTACTTTCTGTCATTCTGAGCGACAGCGAAGAATCTAGTTGCCATGGTATTAGACCCTTCGCTATCGCTCAAGGTGACAGGCCAAAGATTATCGGTGGTAGTCGCCAAAGGCCATCGTTGGTAGTCGCCAAAGGCCAGCCTCAAAAGCCGGATTTCGCGGCTGCCCTGATATAGTAAGCAAGTCCGAACGCCATCAAGAAAACCTAGGCATCACCCTCAACAAGATGAAACCGACCACCTAAATGCGCCAATACACACTTAAAAGAATCGGGCTGTTCTTTCCCACGTTGCTGTTGATGACCATGTTGGTGTTCGTGGTGATGCGGATTGTTCCGGGAGACCCGGCCATTGCCATCTTGGAGGGTGACGGCGGCGGCTCCTATACCGAAGCCGACCTAGCACAACTGAGGGCCGAGCTTGGCACCGACCGGAACCTAGTCGTTCAGTACGCCGATTGGATTGGCGGCATCGTTCAAGGGGACTTCGGCGATTCCCTTTGGTTCAAGTCTTCCGTGATGAGCGAGTTGGGCGACCGACTACCAAGGACGTTGGAATTAGCGGTTTTGGCCATCATTATCTCGGTGGCATTCTCGGTGCCCCTTGGCGTCCTATCAGCCATTAAACCCGACAGTTGGCTGGACTTCGGCGCTCGAACGTTTACCCTTGTCGGAATAGCCATTCCAAATTTTCTGATGGCTATATTGATGATTATTTTGCTGCTGACCGTCTTCAACTGGCTGCCACCGTTGGGCTATGTGGAGCTATGGGACGACCCGTTACGCAACCTACAGCAAATGATCTTCCCGGCGCTGTCACTGGCCATTTACGACATGGCATTCATCGCTAGAGTTACCCGCTCGGCGATGATGGAAGTGCTGCGGGAAGACTATATGCGGACCGCCAGGGCCAAAGGACTATCCGAAGTGGTCGTGTTGACCCGGCACGGACTCAAGAACGCATTCTTGCCCATATTGACCATCTCTGGCTGGCAGTTCGCGCGTCTGTTTGAAGGTACGGTCATCATTGAGACCATCTTCTTGATACCGGGGATGGGCCGGATATTAATCGAGGCAATATTCCACCGGGACTTCACCATGATTCAAGCGGTAATCGTGGTCATCGGCACCGGCGTCCTGGTCATTAACCTCCTGGTGGACCTGCTCTACGGCTGGCTGGACCCGCGCATCCGCTACAACTAGCCTATCTGCCTCAGAACCTAAAGCCCCGGCTGACCAGTGCGAATGGTATGGGCGGATTCCACGGGGGTTACAAAAACCCTGCCATCGCCCGGATAGTCGGTAAATGCTGCTTCCTGGATGGTGTGGAGTACAGATTCCACCTGATCGTCTTCGACGACAATCATAACCATCGACTTGGACAGCTCATCATAAAGCTGGCCTCCTACCTGGACTCCTTGCTGTTTGCCGCGTCCCAGAACGTCCCATTTGGTCATGCCGGGGAAATTGGCCTTCGCCAACTCGGAAACAACGACCGACTCTTTCTCTGGCCTGATGATTGCGCGAACCATTTTCATTGTTAAAGCCCCTTTCTATTTGATTAGTTGATTGAACCAGCCAAAACCATGACAACCCGCGATTCGGCCCCACCGTCCGATTCCTTGCTCCGCCGAGCGTACAAGTCCTGGAGGATAACCGGAACCACCTCCCCAAGTTCGGCCACCGGGACCAGTTCCATAATCTTCTCGCCAGTCTTGGGTGAGGTACCGGTGCGTCCACCCACGAAGATGTTCACGGCATCCACAATCTTGCCATCGACCCGCGCCTTGGCACCCTGGAAGCCAATGTCTGCCGCATGGTGGTTGCCGCATCCAGCCGGGCATCCAGACCAATACATGGTTACTGGCGCCCCCTGGGGAAATTGTTTCGCCATGGTCGCGGCTAGGTCTCTACCAATGCGTTTGGTCTCGATAAGGGCCAGGTTGCAGTAATCTGTCCCGGTGCAAGTTACTAGCCCCCGATTAAACGAATTGGAATTCGGGGAGAACTCCTCAAGCAACGGCTCGGTGAGCAAATCTGCCACAACTGCGTCAACCACGTTAATCAGGATGACGTTCTGATTGGTGGTCAGGCGTAACTCCCCACTACCGTAGGTGTCCGCCAGCCGGGCCAGGTCATCAAGGTGCTCGCTACTCAACCGGCCCGTGGGAACGCACAGTCCAACCGAAGACAGTCCTGGTCGGTTTTGGGAGTGCACCCCCAGGTGGTCGGTACTATCAGAGTTCCGCGCATCCTCTTGTGCCCGTTCCAGAGGCTGGCCCCACCGCTCTTCCAAGCAGTCCCTGAACCGATCAATACCCCATTCCTCGATTAAAAAGGCCAGACGGTTTTTAGTCCGTTTCTCCCTGGACCCTTCGTCTCGAAATAGCAGCGTAATTGCGGCGGCTAGACGGGCCGCCTCTTGGGGCACAACAAAGACATTCAGCGGTTGGGCCACCGTCATCCCGCCCGAGCCCATCTTGCCGCCCACCATTACGTTAAACCCAAACGCCCCGTCGAATCGGCGTACCGCAGGAACCATGCCCAGGTCTTGAGTCTCGCTGTGCGTGCAGTTTTCCAGGCAGCCGGTGATGGTCACGTTGAACTTGCGGGGCAGGTTGCTGAACTCCTTGTTGTTCAAGAACATTTCCGCATACTCGAAGCCCGCTGGCGACGCATCGAACAATTCGGCGTCGGTCAGGCCAGCCAGCGGACAGCAGCCCACGTTGCGTATGTTGTCCAGCCCGGTCTGCAGCGACGTAAGGTCAACTCCCCGCAGCGCCTCGAGAATTTGGGGCACGTCTTTAATCTTGATGGCCCTCAGTTGTATCTGCTGGCGGGTGGTCAGGTCCAAAACACCGTTACCCAGGCGGCGGGCGATGTCTGCCAAGACGCGGAACTGGCCCGATGTGGCCTGGCCGTTGGTAATTCGAATCCGCATCATGAATTGGCCGGGCGTAGGCTTGCGGAAAAACGTGCCAATCCATTTCAGGCGTTCACGGTCTCCGGCCTCCAACGTCTCCCAGCCGCCATGCTGCGCCGCCAATTCCTCGATTTCACCAAGGATATCCAGGCCGTCTTTTTCAGCTTTGTGCCGTTCAATCGGATTGTTGCCTGGTTTCATAATTAATCCTTTAAGGCAATAAGTAAGGAGCCATTAGGACGCGGTTCGCAGCCACAAGAATCGGGGTCGCTTGATCGAATTCCTGGAATCCCCGCGGCTGCCGCCACGACAGGTGCCATCCCTCGCGGTTGAAGGAAAGGACCCTCAGAACGAAGAACGCGCCCAATGCCAGTCCAGCTAAAGCCAATAGTCCCGGCGCAAAAGAGCCGACCGCTTCTTTGGAGTTGCCCAACAGAATCGGGAGGACAAAGCCGCCGACCCCGCCTAAAGCGCCAACAACCCCGGTAGTCACGCCAATCTCAGAATGGAATCGTCCGGGCACCAGTTGAAACACAGCACCGTTGCCCAGGCCCAAGCAGGCCATCCCAGCGACTATTATTGCCACCGCCACACCGAGCGACGGTAATGCGCTAGCCGACGCGTAAAACCCGGCGATGACAACCAGAAGCACCGAGAGCGTCGGCACACCCCCAAACCGGTCCCCCAAATAACCTCCCAGGGGGCGGACAGCACTCCCCACGCAAGCTGCCACCGCGGTAAGATACCCGGCCTGGACCGCAGTCACCTCGTATTGGTCTCGAAAAAATATGGGAAGGAAGCTGCTCAATCCTACGTACCCGCCGAAGGTGACGCCATACAACATGCATAGCCACCACAGGTCCGGCTGTTTCAAAACCGCTAGATACTGACTCGTTTTGACTTGGCCTGTATGTCCAGGTTTGTCCTTGGCCATGAGCAAAAATGCCACCAAGACTATGGCCAGCGGCACCATCGCCAGACCCAAAACATTGTGCCACCCCACCACGGCAGCCAGCCGAGGTGCCAAAAGATTAGCCAAAACCGAACCGCTGTTGCCTGCTGCGGCAATACCTAATACCAGACCCTGGCGTTCTGCCGGGTACCAACGGCTAGCCAAAGGCAGCGCAACCGAGAAGGATGCCCCTGCGGTTCCAAGCAGCACTCCGATGAGAAGCACCGTGGGCAAGTTGTCCCCAGATAGCCACCCCAATGACAAAGGAATAAAGAGGAAGGCCAATAACGCAATTCCCGTCCGTTTCCCACCGATACGGTCACTGAGCAGACCCATAGGGATGCGGAGGAGGGCACCGCTGAGGATGGGCACGGCAACCATCAGACCCTTCTGCGAAGGCGACAGCCCGGCGCTGTCCGCGATGTAGATGCCGAGGGAACCCAACAGCACCCAAAGCATGAAGCTCAAGTCGAAGTGAAGAAACGATGCAATGAGCGTAGGAAGGTGTCCCTTGGTCGTTGTGTCTTGAACGTTCAATTTATGTATCGCCTCCTGAAAAGCGATTAATCAATATCACGAGTCCGCTAAATTTCGAAGCTGGTTTCCCCGTTGCTGGGCCTGGCTACCACCACGCCCGCTCTTTCCTGGCCATCGGCTCCCAACACCGCCGTGCGGCTTTGTCCCAGGAATCGTTTGATGCCTACCGGGTCTTTTCGAAATGCCCGAATCGTTTGGAGCCACTTCACACTCTTGTAGCCCTGTAAAAACGGCACCCACAGCCGCAGCGGTCCACCGAATTCCGTGGGAAGCGGTTTGAGATTTATCCCAAAGACCAATAGCGTCCTCGGGTCTCTGGCTATCGAGCGGGGCAGTCCTTCAAAGTACAGACCGTCAGCGGAATAGAACGAGAAATAGCCGTCCTCGGGTGAGTCGATTCCGGTTACTTTCAGCAAGTCCACCAATCGAACGCCCTCTACTTCCGGCTCCTCGGACCAGTTGAATATCTGACACACCAGCGGGGATTTCTCCCTAACCCGTGGCAGTTTCCGCAGGTCCTGTCTACCAATGGTGCAGCGCTCACCCGCCAAGCCGGTCAACGTAAGTTCCCAATCCGCTAAAGCGCACTCTTTTGGCACCGGGTACAGAGACAGGGCTGGTAGTGGTTCGGCCTCAAAGTCCATGAGGGCGAACTGGTCTTTGAATTTTGGATAATTAATGCCTTCACGTTTCATGGTTTTCCGTTCCTATGCGTGGACGTGAGAATTGGATTCATGATCTTGGGCGGCAGCGTCTTGGGCAGTGGCGACTTCATCCAATGGGCAAACAAAAATCTTGCCGTCCCCGTAGTTGTTGGTGCAGTTTGCCTGGATGATGGCGTCGACAACGGACTCCACCAGTTGTTCCTCAACAAACCAACTGGCCATCCATTTGGGTAAAAACTGCATTCCCCGTTCTTCGCCCCCCGCTTGCGGCCTAACGTACCGCAGGCCGCTTTGCTGGCCCCGGCCCATTACCCGCCAATGGATGGCCTCTTCCGCTCCCAAGGCATCGACGACCTCGCGAGTAGCCTGCCATTTATCCGGTCTAATAAAAGCGATGACCTCTTTCAAGCTGGACCTCACAAGATTCGAATTCTCCCCAGATTTCTGGGACGCTTTCGTTAGCTTAAAGAGGGTTCTTTACAAAAGAATGACCCTGGCGTTACCGGTCGAAAAATTCCATGTAAACGCCATGTAACGGGTCGGGGCCGGATTACGTGAGGGGAAAAGAGGGGGCCAGCAAAATGCAGCCAGTCAAAAGACGAGAGAGCGAGACGGCAGAATTAGTTAAGCGTCAACCAGGCCGTAACCAACGTTGGCAACGGTCCTGATGTACGAATCGCCGTGCAGTCCAAGTTTTTGACGCAGCCTGCGGATGTGAACGTCGACGGTTCGTGTGCCGCCGAAGTTATCCAAGCTCCAAACGCTGGTCAGAAGGTCGTCGCGGGTGAAAATTCGGCCCGGATTTTCCATCAAAAACTTGAGGAGTTGAAACTCCATCCAGGCCAAGTCCACCCGCTCGCCCTCGATACGGACCTCGTAGATGCGCGTGTCTAGGGTTATCCCGCCGAGCCGAAGCAGATGGGGCGGCAATTCAGTTTGTTTGCCCAGGACTAGCCTGCTCAGGCGCTTCTCCATTTCGGCGGCAGAGCAAGGGAGCAGCAAGAAGTCGTCCGCGTATTCATACAATTCTTCGGTTTCCAGGTTCTCGTGGTCGACGCACAACAGGACCGGTGGCAAAAACGCTTGCTCACTGCTTACGGTGTTCGCTAGAACCTGTCCCACACTGTCAAAGTCCGGGCTGACCACAATCGCTGATGGGTTCGTCCGGAACACCGCTTTTTGGAGTTCTTGAACAACCGGCCCAACAAGCTCTACAACGCCCCTAGTAGAGAGAGACGCAAAGGCTTGGTCAAGGCGATCCCAGCGCTCGCCCAGCATAAGAACTTTAATTGGTGGTTTCATCGGCTTGTCAGCACAACGTACTTCTGGCCGCGAATACGTCCACTGGTCGCCAATCCATTAAACGGCAGGCGGCCACTACGGGTTCGCTATTTCGAGGCCTATCAGCCTATATTGCCAGGCCGATATTTCCAGTCGATTACAACCGCGTAAACAAAGTGTAACGAAAGGTGGTGAACTGAGCACCCGCAAACCTTACATCCCAGCTAAGCAGCCGCATTCCCTCCAGCACAATAAATTAAAAAGACTGCATTGTATGCCAACGCGCATGAAACAGAGCGGAGATGGAACGTTTTTGACGTTGGACGCATATTATCTATTGAACCCTTCTTCGAAGATGCAAGTTATGGGGGGCGGTCCATGAACGATGAGGAAGCCGTTCTGCGTTGTCAGGACGGCAACCGGGAGGCGTTTCGCCATTTGGTGGAAAGCTATGAAGACGTGCTCTACGGCACGGCCTACTTGATGACCGGAAACACGGCCCTCTCTGAGGAGCACGTGCAGGAAGCTTTCCTCTCGGCATGGCGGGGGATTCGGGGATTTCGTACCGGCTACCCGGTTAAACCATGGCTGGTGCGCATCCTGGTGAATACGGTGACGGCCCAGCGGCGACGCCGGTCTGTACCCATCGACCCCCTCGATGTGGCCGAGGCACAATCTGGCGCTGGCGACCCGGCGGACCTGGCGGAGTCCATTGAAGCCAGGGTGCGAGTGAGACAAGCAATTTCGGCCCTCTCCGACGAACACAACACGGTGGTGACCCTACGGTATTTTGCCGGGCTGACCGTCCCACAGGTGGCCCAAGCCTTGGGAACCAGGGAAGGAACTATCAAGTCCAGGCTGCACCGGGCACTTCAGCACTTGCGTATGGAGCTAGAAGAAATGGAACCCGGAAATGGTGACAACGATGGCTAGTAATGAAAATCCCGACCAGGAAATTGAACGAGTTCTTCAAACCCACTTCGAGTCGGAGGCTGAAGGGCTGAAGGCCCCGGCGGGCTTATGGGGCAGAATAGAATCTCGGCTACGAGATGACCTGTGGAGAACGGACGAGCCGCCCATTTGGCAGCGCCTACTGCAGCCTGGCCGATGGGGACTTTCGCCTGCCTTGACGGCCATGGCAGTGCTGGTCTTGGCGGTTTCTGGGACCTGGTTGTTCACCGCCACCCCTTGGCGGGACGATGGGGTGAATGATTTTGCTCTGCAGGGAGGGGCTTTTCAAATACCAGCCTCTGAGGGCCGTGGACCTAGCAGATATGCGGCCTTACCTACGCCTACGCCCGCGCCTCATTCTGCTCCCGGCGCTACGGCTGCACCATTGCCTACGTCTGTGCCAACCGCATCGCTTGGCGGCCCGCAAGGGGCAGCAGGCGCAGCTGGCGCTCCCGGTGCCACTGGCTATACACGCAATACGAGTTCCGGTAGCTCAATCGCGGTTAACGGCAGTGGATTCGGTTCACTTGCCGAAGAAGATGTGAGCGACCGCACCAACAGATGGGGCGCAACGCAAAATGATTCTGACCCGTCACTTGATAATTTTGCCCTGATACCTGCGGCACCAACCCAATCACCCCTTCCTTCGCCTAGTACAGGCCAAAATACGCAATTGGAGGTGGCTCAAAGGCAGATAATCTCTCAAGGGTCGGTTTCAGTTGAAGTGGAAGGCGTGCCTTCCGCCACCGACAAAGTGCGGGTAATCGCTGAAGGCTTTGGCGGCTTCGTTGAGCAACTTACCAGCCAGGGAGTGGAGGAGCGTCAGCAATCGACGATGACCATCAGGGTCCCTCAGCCGGAGTTTTTCGCCGCATTCAACCGGATTAAATTGCTGGGTAAGGTATTGAATGAAAACGCCGGTTCTGAAGACGTAACGGAGCGTTTCATTGACCTAGAGGCCCGCCTGAATAGCGCCGAGCGCGAAGAGCAGAGTCTACTATCGCTGCTGGAACGGGCCGAAAAGGTGAGCGAGATACTGACCATCGAACGGGAACTCACCCGCATCAGGACCGAGTTGGAGCAGGTGCAAGGCCAGTTGAACTTCCTGGAGCGGCGAGTCGATCTGGCCACAATCACCGTGGCCTTGTACCCGCCTGCGTTTAGGGGCAGCCAACCGCCTTCCGCCGCATTAACTCTAGAGGTGGGCAACGTGTCCCAGCGCGTGGAAGAAGTAAAGGCTTTGGTCTCCGCAGCAGGCGGTGAGCTAGACCAGGTATACACCTCGGTCCAAGACGGAACCGAGCGGGCCATCCTGACGGCCCGCGTATTCGCCAAGGACTTCGATCGAGTGCTCTCCGCCATCGAGTCTCAGGGCAAGGTCAAAGCCAAAGAAGTCCGAGAAGGCACAACCTACACGGACAGCACTCTGCCCGACGATGAGGCCCCAGACTCCCGTATCGACTTGTCGATCAATGAGCAAGAGTCGTCGAACACTAGCCGATGGATTACCATCGGCGCGCCGGTAGGCGGGGTGGCCTTGGTAATCGTCCTGGGGTTACTGTTCTACGCCACTTATCGCACCGGACAACGGCGCGGGGAATAGGAAAAAGAAGGGCTGCCTTACGGCAGCCCCTTTTTGCATGGTCTGTGTTGCGGAGCTAGTCTAGCTCAGGTGCTTGCCGAAGTGGCCGACTACCTTTTCCCAGGCGTCGGTAGCCGCTTCTTGGCGGTAGCTGGGCCGGTCTACGGCGAAGAAACCGTGACCAGCGTTGGGGTACATGTGGAACTCGTAGTCCTTACCCAAACGCTTCAATTCAGCCTCAGTCTCCGCCACGTCAGCGGGCGACGGCCTGGTGTCTTCTTCGCCGAACAGTCCCAAAAGCGGGCAGTTCAGTCCCTCGGTGAACTCAATCGGCCACTTGGGTTGGGCCGGGGACAACTCGTCGTTCCCCTTGGTTACTCCGCCGCCCCAGCAGTCGACTGCGGCGTTGACGTTGTCTAGGGTGCAGGCGCCCAGATAGGTCTGGCGTCCGCCGGAGCAGAAACCAATCAGCCCAACCTTGCCATTGGCGTATGGCAAGCTGCGTAGATAGTTCATTGCGGCCTGAACGTCGCCCATGGTGCGGTCGTCGGGCATGCCGCCTGCCTCACGGATGCTGGCGCTGTTCTCTGCCGAAGTGGCTTTCCCTTCACGGAAGTGGAGGTTGGGCGAAATGGTCGCAAAGCCATTGTAGGCCAATTTCCGGGCCATCTCTTTAGAGGCGGCGTCCCAACCGGGCATGTGATGTATCAAAACCACGCCGCCGACGGGGCCAGCGCCTAAAGGCCGGGCCAGGTAAGCGTCGATTTGGGTTCCTTGGTGTCCATTGATGAGCACGGTTTCCGCTAGCATTCCTTCGTACTTCATGAATAGTCCTTCCTTAAATCAAATTAGATTCCAGAACAAATGTCCATTCCGGTGCCCGTCTTTTGCCTTGGGGCAGGCGAGTAGACTACTACCGGCAACCAGCGGCGTCAATCGGCATTCGAATTTACGCTCATCTGCCCCGTATTTTCTACCCGTCAACCTCGTTGGCACGGCTAGGCCTGTGAAGCTATAATGCGCCCAATCCACCCTCCGCCAACATTTCGGTGGGTCAAAACGTTAGGGAGTTGACCAACATGGCTCTACCAGAGCGATTGAAATTCGGAATCTTCATGGGGCCCTTTCACCGGGTAGGTGAAAACCCCACTTTAGCCTTGGACCGCGATCTTGAATTGGTGCAGTGGCTCGACCACCTAGGCTATGACGAAGCTTGGATTGGCGAGCACCACAGCGCCGGTTGGGAGACTATCTCCTCGCCCGAGTTATTCATTGCCGTGGCCGCAGACCGTACCAAGCACATCAAGTTGGGCACCGGCGTGATTAGCCTGCCCTACCACCACCCATTCATGGTCGCCAACCGAATGGTACAGCTAGACCACATGACCCACGGTCGCGTGATGCTGGGCGTGGGGCCAGGAGCGCTCCCCGGCGACGCCTACATGATGGGCATCGACTCTACGACACAACGCCAACGCATGGACGAGTCGTTTGGTATCGTCATGCGCTTAATGACTGAAACCGAACCCATCACCCACAAAAGTGAGTGGTTCCAACTCCAAGAGGCCATGCTCCAACTTCGGCCTTACACCAAGCCCCACATGCCCATTGCCGTGGCCTCGGTCCAGTCTCCGGCAGGCCCAGCCATGGCTGGCAAATACGGCGCATCAATACTAACCATCACCCGGCCCCGGGATCCGTCCGCCGGAAATTCCGATTTGGCCGGGCTATGGGCCATCGCTGAAGAATCGGCCGCTGAGCACAAAAAGACCGTGAACCGGAACGACTGGCGTTTAGTGATTCCCGTCCACGTGGCTGAATCCAGAAAAGAAGCCATTGAACAGGCTCGACTGGGCGCAGGCCGCTACCAGCAAGAGTACTTTGAACACACTATGGGCCGAGACCCAGTAATCGACGGACCGCCGGAAAAGGTCATCGACGCCATGATTGACAACGGTACCTGGATTATCGGCGACCCCGATGACTGCGTAGCCGGAATCCGCAGGCTTGAAGAGCGTAGCGGCGGCTTCGGCGGCTTCATGGTGCAGACCGTAGACTGGGCGCCCAGGGAACAAATCATGCACAGCTTTGAGCTTATTGCACGCTACGTGATGCCCCAGTTCCAGGGCACAACCCTTAGCACCGCAGCTTCCAACAAATGGGCTTTTGAGCACAAAGACACCCTGATGGCTGGCCGGGTTCAGGCCATTGACCGGGCTAAATCCGACTACGCCGCCAAGTCATAGACACCACCTCTTAAAACTATTACTAACGGGGAGCACTAACGGGGAGCTATGAAAGCGGTCTGGTACGAACGCAACGGCGCTGCGGACATTCTCGAGTATGGAGACATGCCAGACCCCGAACCTGGGCCGGGCGAGATCCGGGTTTGTGTGGCGACTTCTGGCGTGAACCCCTCCGACTGGAAACGCCGCCAAGGGCTGACCAACAAGATAGAGTTTCCCAGAGTCATCCCTAACCAAGACGGGGCGGGAGTCATTGACGCCGTCGGCCCTGGCGTCTCCCAGTCACGGATTGGAGAGCGGGTTTGGCTGTTCGAGTCCCAGTTCGCACGGCCTTTCGGCACGGGGGCTGAATACTGCGTCCAACCCGACTGTCACGCTGTCCGACTTCCCGATAACACAAGCTTTGAATTTGGCGCAGGGCTGGGCGTTCCCGCCATGACCGCCCACCGCTGCGTCTTCGCCGACGGCCCGGTAACCGGCAAGACGGTCTTGGTCACCGGCGGAGCGGGCGCAGTGGGTCACTACGCGATTCAACAGGCCAAGCTGGGCGGCGCAACGGTCATCAGCACCGTTAGCTCAGACGAAAAGGCCCAGATTGCCCTGGCCGCAGGCGCAGACCACACCATCAATTACCGGGAAGGGGCAACCGCAGCCAGGATATTTGAAGCCACCAATGGTCGGGGCATTGATCACATTGTGGAAGTCGATATGTCGGCGAACTTTCCCGTGAGCCAGCAAGTGCTCCGGTCATCTGGTGTCTTAGCCGTGTATTCCGCGGGGAGCAGCCAACCGCCCAACGTGCCGCTCAAATTCAGCTCCACCAACGTGACCGTTCGCATGGTGTTGGTCTATGACATGCCAGAACCCGCTAAATCAGCCGCTATCGCCGACATTACGACGTGGTTGGAGCAGGGTAAGCTAACCCATTTCCCCGGCCCCCATTTTCCTCTAGCCCAATTGAAAGACGCGCACTTGGCAGTGGAGAACGGAGCCATCGGTAAAGTCGTCGTAGACGTTAGCTCTCTCTAGCCCAGAATCTCCCGTATTAGCCTCAAAAAGGCCATTCACCAGTAGCTCGTCGCCTACGGCATTGCTTAACACGGTGTTGCTCCTGACAAATGCACACTGCTAACACACGACATTTACCGCCGCGTTCGGCACAATACTGACTACAAACTAGCGGCCCAATGTGGCCGAGGACAGGTGGGCAAACGGGCGTTACCAGGAGGTTGTTGGGCTGCGGGTTAGGGGAGAATGTAGCGGTAGCCCACCCTGGGGAATGTAACGATAATGCTGGGTTTCTTGGGATCGGACTCAATCTTCTCTCGCAAGGCTGAAATATGCCATTTGAGAGAATCCAACGAGCCGCCCTGGTCGCCCCAGACATTGTCCAGGAGTTCCTGGTGACTCAAGACACGGTCCTTATTGAGCGTCAGATAGGTGAGCAGGCGGTATTCGGTTGGCCGCATGTGGATCGATTCGCCCCTGCAACTGGCGTCATGGGTCAAAAGGTCCAACATAACCACGGTGTCTTGATAGCGGACCGGTACCTCGCCGGGCGGCTTAGCCCTGCGAACCAGCGACCGCACCCGAGCCAGAAATTCGCGCTTGGCGACCGGCTTAACCAGGTATTCATCGGCGCCAATTTCCAGTCCGCGAACCGTGTTTTCGGTGTCTCCCATGGCTGTGAGAGCCAAAATGTGGGCGTCGGAAATCTCCCTGATTCTGCTAATCAGTTGAAAGCCGTCCATAGCTGGCATTCGAACGTCCGTGATGGTCAATGCCGGCCGAACATCGGCAAAAATTTGCAGACCCTCCCAGCCGTTGGCGGCGGTATACACTTCGTAGCCGTCATCTTCCAACCAACTCTGGACAAGGGCCTGAAAATCGGCCTCATCGTCAACGATCAATACCTTTGGTTCGGCCATTGCGCCGCCGGTAAATGGCGACTTCCTCCTACCAAATTCATTGGGAAATCACACACGAATTTCGTGCCTAAATTAACCCTTCTTGTTGCTATTAAGGTTAGAACACTCTATAGATTTCATGCAAGCCATGAAATAAATGCAGCTGCGCGGATGACACAACATGGCCAAGTGGGGACAGGGATTGGTGCGATTCGGCAGCTACGAGGAACATTGGAAAAGTCCGGAGAAACTATTGTCGTACAGGTTAACCCTAGAATCGGCGACATCGTAGAAAGCTATCTTCAGCATCGCAATAAAGAATTGGATTCACTGCTGGAGGCCCTGGAACAGGGAGCATTTGATCAGATAAAACACGTAGCCCACGACCTGGTGGGCACCGGCGGCTCATTCGGATTCGAAGATATGACCCTAATCGGTCGCTCTCTCGAGAGCGCCGCTGAAAATAGGCAGACCGACGAAATAAAATCGTTGGTCGAGGAACTGGCAGAGTACCTATCTCGTGTCGAGGTAGTGTACGAGTAGTGAGACTACCGGTGAAGGGTGGCAGGGCTACGTATACACCGGCCACGGGTATACACAGCACGCCGCCACCCGGTTGCAGCCAGTCCTTTTTCATCCGTGAAGGGGCGCACTTGCAAGGCAATGCATGAGCATCTTAATAGTTGACCCATCTACAGATGAGCGGGCTAAGCTGAAAGACGAGCTTGAGTCTGCCGGATACGAAGACGTTGTATCCAGCAATTCTGTTCGCGAAGCTCTGGCCCACTACGGCGTAAATTGTTTGGGCAAACTAACTGCCAGCGTGGACCTGATTCTGATGGACCTCACCCTAGCCGAGGACGAAGAATCTGGGTTCCGCGCTGGGCCAAGACCCTCTAAGTCCAATGACCGTGCCGTTCTATTGGGTCTGGTGAACCAAAACGACCCGGCTGCAATAAAAAAGGCCGCCGAAGCCGGAGCCATCGACGTTCTCTGCCGTCCGGTGATTAAGGCCGAATTGCTAATGCGCATCCGTTCTGCCCTCGCTTTGAAGGGCGAACGGGAGGCGAGGGCAGAATCCGAGGCCGCACTGGAAGCAGAACTTACGGAAAAGGCCTGCGAATTGGAACAGGTTGTCTCCTACACAACAGAAGTCCTTTCCCTGGCCAGCCACGAGTTAAAAACTCCTCTGGCCAACGTTTCAGGATTCGTAGACATGATTCTGCTCGACTGGGAGCGCCACGGCCCACCCAGCGAGAAACAACAACGGCAATTAGAGGCAGTCCAGCGGAACGGCTACCGCATGGATGCCCTGGTGGACGACATCATGGCAATGGCCAAGATTGAGTCCGGAACACTGGACCTATCGCCCACCGACCTCGACTTGCCACGTGAGCTGGAAGGCGTCGTCGGATTCATCCAAGGACAACTGGATGAGAAGCATATGACACTCGAACTGGTGGCTCCAGAATCAATAGTCCTGGTTCAAGCCGACGAACTACGGTTATCCCAAATTATGGTGAATTTGTTGGGAAATGCCTGCAAGTATTCACCATCGGGCTCCTCAGTAACAGTGGTAGTTCAAGAATCCGAGGAGTTCGCCCAGATCGATGTTATCGATAATGGGTTCGGAATATCCGAAGATGACCAAATAAACCTGTTTTCCCAGTTCCACCGAGCCAGGAACCCAGCGGCCCAAGTCGTTTCCGGCACCGGACTGGGTTTGTACGTAACCAAACAGCTGGTGGAAGCCCACGGCGGGAAAATTTGGGTACAAAGCGAAGAGGGGAAGGGAAGCACCTTTAGCCTAACTCTCCCCTGCAGTAAAAAATCGAAATCCAAGAGCAAAAAGATAGGCCACAGTCACCAGTTGGCCACCACAGCCTAGACCACAAATTATTAATCGCAATTAAGCACCAGACGGCGTTAGCCGCCGGGCAGCTGCTTACACTCAGGAGGTAAACCATGTGCAAAATACTAATCGCCGACGATGAGCCAGATATGAGGGCTCTTTTGGCCGATTTGTTGATGGAAGCCGGACACGAGGTAACCGAAGCCGAGAACGGCCAGGTTGCTGTACAGCAGGTTCAGAACGAGATGCCAGACCTAGTCTTGCTGGATGTGCTAATGCCCCTGATGAATGGCATCCAAGTACTGCAACGATTACGAGACGACCCAGCAACCAAGGCTCTTCCAGTTATTTTGTTAACTGCGTTCTCCTTGTCTGACGAGGAGACCGACATTTTAGATACACCCAACACCTACCATGTGACTAAGCCCTGGCGTCGTGGAGTGGTGGAGTCCGCCATAACCTCGGCCCTGGCGCAAACCACTGGGGGAATCTAAGCACCCAAAGCTAGTCCCCTCTTAGAAACACTGAGAAACACTGAGAAACACTAATCTTTACGCGGAAGTGATTGATATGGAGCAACTGCAAATACTCATCGCCGACGACTCTGAATTCATGCGCATCGCCTACAAGCGGATTCTCGAGTCGCAGTCCAACCTCCGGGTTGTTGCGATGGCGTCAAATGGGAAAGAGGCGGTCCAAAAAGCAGCCGAGTCGGCACCCGACGTGGCTATCCTCGACATCCGAATGCCTAAGGTTGACGGCATTAAGGTGGCCCACGATATCCTGAAACGGCGGCCCGACACGGGGATTGTAATCATCTCGGCCTACGACGACCTGTCCTTCGTCGCCGACCTGATGCAAAGTGGTGCGGCCCGGAAGGCCTATCTGCTCAAGAACTCTCTGTCCGACATATCCGAACTAATCCGGATTGTCGAAGCCGTTAACCAAGGTCACACCGTGTTGGACTCTGGGATTGTTCACAAGATGGCCCGGCTCTATTGCAAGCACTCAGAATCGCTCAGCGCAGACCTCACCGAGACCGAACAAGACCTGTTGGGTCTCATGGCCGAGGGCTACGACGATGCCTATATCTGCCGTAACTTGCACATGGACCAAGGGCAGGTAGAGAACAAATCTAACTCCTTATACAACAAATTCGGGATCACCGAGGGGACTTCCCAGGAGCGGCGCATAAAGGCAATCCAAGCCTTTGTCGACCAGATTCACCTTGTCCCTTTATCGATGGCGTCCAACACAGTTGGCTAGACCGTCCGGGAAGGGGGCCAGCCGCTAACCGGCCCCAGAACCCGTCAGATGGTGTATGGAAAGTCATCACGCCAAAGACCCCAGACTCCTCGAGTTCTCCGGGTACTCCGGGTACTAATGAAGACTCGAAGATAAACGGCCCAAAAAACAACTGGCCAACATTTCCGGGCGGCCCCCCAAAGGCCCCCCGGCGGCCCAAGTGGGGATGACCGCCTACCCGGCGGTCATCCATCCCCAAACGCCCCCAATGCCCCCAGCACACCCTCATCGGCTTATTCTCGCTTCTTCTTTCGCACCAATTTCCCATCTCCACGCCAATCAATCCATCAACGTTTTCTATTTCTGACCATTTTCCTCAAGCAGTGGATTTCGCACACCGAACCCTAACCACATCGCACACCAAGCCCTCACCACTTGGTCTTGCGACGGGAATATATTTAACTCCGGCAAAGAAAAAACCCGGAAGAAATTCCCCGCAGAGGCCCAAAATGAAAAACTTCATGAATGGCATCAATCGCTTCTTCAAAGTTGGTTTGAACGACCAGCGCGGCATCACCGGCCTGGAAACGGCCATTGTGCTAATCGCTTTCGTGGTAGTTGCAGCAGTGTTTGCATTCGCCGTCATCACCACCGGGCTATTTAGCTCAGAAAAAGCTGCTCAGTCTGCTTCTGCAGGTCTGGGCGAAGCCTCGACCACCCTAACTCCCAAGGGCGGTGTGGTCGCCAGGGCTAACCCGGCCTTGAGCTCACTTTCCACCGTACAGTTCAAGATGACCAACAGCGGTTCAGATGCTGTCGGGCTCGACCCCAACAGCACTTTGCTGACTTACAGCGACACTGGAAACTTGGTCACCCTGGCTCGGTCAACCACCTCTACTGGCGTTGGCCTGACCTCGCCTTGGTGGTACTCCGAGTGGAAGCTCGGCACCGGTAACGCCCTGGACTCCGGTGAAGTGGTAGAGATTACCGTCGGTTTCTTCTCCACAACCGACAGCACTACCGTCACAGCAGAACCCGCTGCTGCCGACTTCTCTTCCACTGACGTGACCCTGACGGTTGCCTCAGGCGCTCCGTTCGCCGTCAACGACGTTATCTATTTGGACAACGAACAGATGACTGTTACCGGTATTGCAGGTTTTGACCTCACGGTCACTCGCGGCGTCAACGGCACTACCGCTGCCACCCATGTGGACGGTCTCGCCGTAAATATCCTGAACACCACTCAGACAATGAGTGTGAGCACAAATGAGCCCTTTAAGGTAGAGCTCATCCCCGCCCAGGGCGCTCCGTTCACCGTGACGCGCACCAGCCCGGTTGAAATTACCACCGTAATGGACCTGGGTTAGCTTGTAGCCCTTAGGGGCAATGTCAGAAGGGGTCGGCTTTTCGCGGGCCGGCCCCTCTTGACCATTTAGCAGTCTCCTCACAGCGCAGGCCCGGTAGTGTCATTAATCAAGGGCCAACAATTCCCAGCACACACCATCCGCATTTCGCCTTCCCGATTCAACACAGCACTTATCCCCGTTTCATTTTCAAATATGGCAACACCCGGTACACACAGCAGGCGAAACGCATAACGCTTTTTAAACGGAATACCGGAGAACAAAAATGGTGGAACAAGGAACTCGAGTAGACCAGCTAGTTTCGATAGATATCTCAGAGCGGTTTGAAGCCCTCCAGGACGAAGTCGATCTGCTGAAAAATGAAATCAAGCAGACATTGGTTGATCTGCGCGAACACATGATGAAAGGCCGGACGGTGTTCTCGCAACCAGAAGCAGAACCCCAACGCCGAATGCCGCCAACCCTACCGCCTCGCGTCGTTTACACCAAGGAACCACCGACACCAGAGGCCATCGCCCAGGTTAAAGGCATGCCGCTGGTCCGGCACTACGCCATGGGTTCGTCCCATAGCGACGGCATGGACCCGGTGATGCTCGGCAACATCATTTGTTGGCTGGGCACGGTGAAAAAGATGGGGTTGTCACTGCAACAGGTGACACCTTTCTTGGAAGCCTATGAGGCGTCGGGCTATCTGTCTCCCATCATGCTGAAGGTCTTGCTCCGTTCTTTGGCCGACCTCGACCAGAAAACCGAGACTCCTCCCGAAGACGAGTTCTCGCCCGAGCACTACGCTGACTGCATCGGCCAGCTGCACGACATCATCTGCGCGGCCAACATCATGGAAGAATTGTCGCTGCCGAACCCTGAACTTCAGGAAGGCTATCCAGAGGATTACCCGACTGAGACGTACCCGCAGAAGGATTCGGTGGAAGCCGAGTATCTGGACGGTGACCCGCCTAAAGACCAGGCCAGCGGCAACAGTTTCAACGGCCCCGGTTCCAATGGCTCCGGTTCCAACGGCCCCGGTTCCAACGGCCCCGGTTCCAATGGCTCCAATGGCCACGGCTCCGGCAGCAAAGAAGAGCTGGCCGCTGAAAGATACAAGCTAACAACTATCCAGGTGCCAGACTCCCATGAAAATTTCGACTTTCCGGAGACCAGCAGCCTAAATGGATAAGGTCATTGTCACAGGCCTGCTGGTCATTGGTTCGGTCACGGCTGCACTGGTGGTTATTCTCACCATCGGCCCTTCTGTGTCGGGCAGCAGCCAATCGGTCCTGGAATCACAGATGGAAGCCTCAACCAGAATTAAGACCAACATTGAGATTATTGCGGTGGCGGCCAACAGCGGCGGAACCCTGGTTGACGCCTGGGTTAAGAACGTCGGCGTGGCCCCCATCTTGGGCTTGGAAACCTCGGACGTCTTCGTAATCACCCCAGGCGCCCGGTTCGATGCCATGACCTACGCCACCGGCGGCGACAACACCTGGACTGAATCTCCTCTTGGAGCTTCATGGAACCGTGGCGAGACGCTGCATATGGCCATCACGCTACCCGTCGGCAGCCCGCTGGTTACCGGCGATCATATGATTCGAGTGTCAACTCCCAACGGCATAGTGGCCGAACGGGCGTTCAGCAGGTAATGACTAATGGCCTCGACAATGGCTGGCCTTTTAATCTTGGCGATGTTCTTAACGACATCGCTGATTACCTTCCGCTCCACACTATTTGGAGACGTGGCGGTGAGCAGCGCCAGCCGTGAGGCGGGCAAGGCTCTGGGCGACAAATCTCGGACTGAGATTAGCATCGATTCGGCGGTAGGAGACACGTTCTGCTCTCTCACCCTGGTGGTCTTAAACACCGGGGCAACCAGAGTCTTGAATATCGAGGAAATGGACGTAATCGTCCAGTTTGGCATCGGCAACAACGCAGCCCAGCAGTTGGCCTACACGCCATCGGGGCCGCCAGCGGTCGGGCAGTGGACCGATACGACGCTAACAGGGAGTTTTGAACCAGGGATATTCAATCCTGGGGAGAGTTTAACCATCGACGGGAAAGCGCTACTGATTGAAGCCGGGATTGGCACAATCACAGTCGGCACTCCCAACGGCGTTACTGACAGTATCGATCTTGCAGCAATGGCTCCCTGTGTTTAGCAGGGTAGGCCAAGAGAAAAGAGAGCATTAATCCGTGGGCACCGCAATTACAAGTCTACTTATCCTGGCCGTTCTATTCACCAGTGTATTCATGATGTACCAAACAAAATTACACGGCGACGAAGTTGTGGGAGGCGCAGTAAGGCAGTCGTCCTTGCTCGACCACCAGCAAGCCGCCACTTCCATTGAGATCAAGGGCGCCAATGCCTTCAGTATTTTCCGTTGCGACACCATCGTCGAGACCGAGATTAAGAACACGGGAGAAACCCCCATAACCGACTTCGAGAAGATGGACATCCTGACCTGGTACACCACCGATGTTGGAGAGCCGGTCATTACTCCTTTCCAATACACCAAGGGCAACCTATTGGGTAATGAATGGGCGGTGACCGGGGTTGCCCCGGTGAATTACGGCGCAGTGTGGGATTCTGGCGAGACCTTGGCTTTCTCTTGGCGGTTCCTCCGCCCTCAGCAGCAGGGAACATCCGGGTACATAACCGTGGTAACCCCCAACGGCGTCAGCGATTCCACCTACGTGGACTTCTCGTCCGTATCCAACGCCGATTGCCGATTTTTGCACAATTACCCAACGCCGCCCTTCGAAGACACTGCTTCGCAGGCCTTGCTGCCAATGGAGGGCGGACTGCCTTCGGCCACCACTCTTTTCAACTACGACAACGACCGAGACATCGAACCCGGCCTCACTTTGGTACGGAGCCAAAACGGTCTGAGCGAATCCCTGACCACCAAGTATCAGGTCTGGCGCACCGGCATATTGGGAACCCCCAAGGTCATAGATGGCGACGTGTTGATTGACCTCTTTGCCGCGCTAACCCCAATCACCCAAGGACAAGTCGGCATCGTAATTGCCTATCTACGGGACTTCGACGGCATTTCCCATACCGAAATCGGAAACGGTGCAGTGTTCGCCAGAGACTGGCAGTCGGGGTCTAGTGATTTCGTTGAGCGCATGGCGTTGGTGAAGGGCATCAATTACACCATCCCAGTGGGCCACGAGCTAGAGGTGCGGCTGCAAATCGACATCGCATCCGAGCAAGAAATGACCCTCGCCTACGACACAGACCAATATTCATCTTTGGTGAATCTAGTCTTCGTGCCCCAGGCCCCGTCAACCTTCTTTTACCTGCACAACAACCCGACCCCGCCGGTGGACGACACCAGCCGTCAGCCAGTCCTGTCAATCGACAACACCGGGCCTAGCGGAAGTGTCCTTTATAAATACGGGAAACCTGACAACAACCCAGGGCTGCTGCTGCAAGGCACGTTACTAGGTTTGTCGGAACCAAACACTGACAAGTACCAGGTCTGGCAGACCGCTGCGCTGACGGAGCCGCTGACGATAGAGGGAGACGTTCTGGTCGACATCTGGGCAGGTATAAGAAATTTCCAAGCCAATCAGTCGGGAGCTATGACCGTGTACCTTCGGGACTACGACGGCGCAATCTACACCGAGATAGCCAACGGCAGCATCTTTGCCGAGGACTGGCAACAGGGTTCGGGAACGTTCGTGGCCCAGACCATCATGATTCCAGACGTGAGCTACACCATTCCCGTCGGGCACCAACTGGAGGCCCGAATCATTGCCGACACCATCAAGGCCAGCAAAGACATGTGGCTGGCCTACGACACCACCAACTATCCGACCGTAATTAAACTCCCGTGAATCCGTTTACGGGTTGGGTCTAAAAGCAAGGAGACCACCATGACTACGACTTTTGAAGAACCAAAACTATTAGAGATCATTTCAGCCGGCGCAGAAGACGTCGACCGAACGCTGGGCGGCGGTATTCCGTACCGCACCCTGATGTTGATTGAAGGCCAATCGGCATCTGGCAAGAGCACCCTGGCCCAGCAATTGGTCTGGGGAGCGCTGGAGTCTGGCGAGAAGGCTGCGCTCTATACCACCGAGCAAACGGTGCAGAGCTTCTTCCGGCAGATGACCAGCTTGGGACTAGACGTGCGGGACTACTTCCTGCTCGACCTGCTGCAAGTCTACCCAATATCAATCTCTCCCGACGCGGCGGACCCCGGAGTCCTGTTTGATGAGCTGGGAAACCACATCATGCAACAAGACAACTGCCGGGTCATCTTGGTTGACTCTCTAACCACCTTTGTCTCGCAGACCGGTGGCGACCAGATTCAAGAGTTCTTCAACAACTGCAAAACCTTGTGCGACCAGGGCAAAGTGATAATTTGCACCGTTCACGCCGACGCCTTTGACCCAGGCATTCTGACCAGAGTGCGCTCGGTCTGCGACGCCCACCTGCGTCTGCAAGTGAACAAGGCCGGAGGACAGCTCCAAAAGACCATCGAAGTAGCCAAGATAAGGGGCGCCGACGCTCCAACTGGCAACATATCCGGGTTCGAAATTGAACCCGGTCTAGGCATCAGAATCGTCCCCATATCTACCGCCCGAGCCTAACCAAGGCCCAAGCTTAATCAAGGCCCGAGCCTAATCAGGCAGCCGTAAGCAATAGGTAACACATTTGCAGATAGGCCCAGTAAAAATCAGTATGACCGACACCCCCCAACAGGGCGCAACCGCCGTTGCCACGCCAGAAGACTTGGCGGAGAACGGCGGCGAGCTGTTGCACGCCCCAGCCCCTAGTAAGGGTGGTTCGTTCCTACATCTACCACGGCGTTTCCGGTCCCATCAAGACGACGCCCCAGTAGATTCCGTCTTGGACGGGCATACGCTGGACCTAAACTCTCCGCTATATCTTTCGTTGAGCGAAGACCTCCAAGAGCAGTCCAGGGCCCACCCCCACGTTTGGGAGTACCTAACAGAGTTGCCGATTGACGAGATTGGCATGCCCCGGTTCAACTCCCGCTTGACCAAGGGTATGGGTAGCCCGGATGACCGGAACATCATCTACCCGGTCAGTGAAGGAATCTTCATCCATCTTTATCCCGATCTCAAGGATAGCCGGGACTTCTACTTCGCCATTGAACCGTCAATGGGCCCCAACGTTACGGCGCTCATTGACCAGGTAGACCGGCGGCTTATCAATTTCATTGAAGAACTCAAGACTGCCGAAAATGGCGAAGACCGAACCAGGGTATTGCTCGCTTGCCTAGAACGCATTTGCTCGGTTGACGGCGGAATGCGAAACCGCAAAGCCATCAAGGTCACCCAAGCCGAGCTGGAAGGACTGCGCTATCTGATGATTCGGGACAAAGAAGGTCTGGGCGCCATCGAACCCCTAATCTTGGACCCCTACATCGAAGATATTTCTTGTAGCGGAGTTGGTCCCCTGTTCGTGGAACACAAGATTTTTGGCGGCCTTAAAGCAGGTATCTCCTTCGACACCGAGGTCGAACTGGACCGCTTTGTAATCAAACTCTCGGAAAAGATCGGACGTCCCGTAACAGTCCGGGAACCCATCGTAGACGCGGTGCTGCCCGACGGTTCCAGGGTCAATATTGTGTTCGGCGGCGACGTGTCCAAGCGGGGCAGCAACTTCACAATCAGGAAGTTCAAGACCACCCCAATGAGCATCATCGACCTGATTGATGGCGGGACTTTGTCCTACGAAATGGCCGCCTATCTTTCGCTGATGATTGGCACCGGCATGAACACCTTTGTGTCGGGCGAGACAGCTTCGGGGAAGACTACCTTATTGAACGCGGCGACGACGCTGATTCCGCCCAATCACAAGATAGTGAGCATTGAGGACACCGCCGAGCTTCAGGTGCCCCACCCCAACTGGACCCGTGAAGTGGTCCGGGGCAACGGTGGCGGCGGTTCGTCGGTCACCATGTTCGACCTGCTGAAAGCCGCCATGCGGCAGCGGCCCAACGAAATAATCATCGGCGAGATACGGGGCGAAGAAGGGGCCATTGCCTTCCAGGCCATGCAGACCGGTCACGCCTGCATGAGCACCTTCCACGCGGCTTCGGTGTCCAAGCTGATACAGCGTGTCACCGGCAATCCCATCAACGTGCCCAAGACCTATGTGGACAACCTGAACGTGGTTATCATCGCCCAGATGATGCGTCTGCCTAACGGCAAGCCCGTGCGGCGCGTCACCAGCATTAACGAGATTATCAGCTACGACTCGGTCTCCGACTCCTTCTCCTTCATTGAGGTCTTTACGTGGAACCCGATTACCG
>JABMNL010000032.1 GCA_013204585.1 SAR202 cluster bacterium
CATTCAGCACCGCTATGATCTGTTCCTCTGTGTACCTCTTCCGAGCCATGAGTCCTCCTTCGATGTCCAATTGTAATGGAGGACTCTACTTGCAAGTGCTACTGTTTCCGGGGGTAAGGTCAGGATGAGTAACCCGCATGTAAAGCATCAGCTACAGTGGCAACATCCAGTCCCATGGGGAAAAGCGTGGATTACTTGGTAATTATGGCAGCCGCCAGCGTTTGTGCCTGTTAGGCAGGCTGGAGCGTGCCGGCGAACACCTGCCAGGCTAAGGCCGATTTTGACGTCAGACTCAAGATGATGTAGACGCGTTCACCGAATACGTAGTCGCGCCAAGGGCCAACCTTCATGTATTGCAGCGCCATGTTGATCGCGAATACGTTGAAGAAGACAAAGATGGAAGCGAAGATACCGTAAACGAATCCCGGAGGCCCGCCGCCTTCACCGCCGGCGCCTGCTAGATAAACAGCAATGGCTACCCAGGGAACTATACCCGCGAAGGAGCCGCACCAAAATGCCGTCCAGTCGGTCTTTGAAGTGGACTGATTATGTAGTTCCATCATTAGGCCAAACAGAATCATGGCCGCAGTCAACGCGAAAATCATGAGCAGCGACGCCACATCGTAGATGCCCACCAGCATGGCGACGACCACAATCATCACCGATGCGCTGACCGAGTATTCGTACCACCGGGCTTGGTTGATTCCTTTGGCTAGATTCTCGGCGTACCATCCATTGACGAGAGGGGACGCTATGACGAAATGGGCCAAAGCAGACAGAAACAAAAATGCGGCCACCACCGGGCCGATGCGCAAGTCAAAGAGTACCCGGGGCACGGCCGTCAACTGCTCTGTGACGCTATCGAATTCCAGGAAAGCCGCCGAAACCGGCAGGCTGAAGTTACTCGCAAGGAGCAGCATGGCCACTCCTTGGAGCACGTGGACCAAGCCCACTGCGCCGTTAAACTTTCTTAGGGCATCAGGCTTATTTGGAACCGCCAACAGGACCTCTCTATATCCGGACTAGGTTTAGGATCTTCACCTTCTCGCCGGCCCTCTAGTAGCCAGTGTTTACCCTCACACTATGAGCATCGACGTATTCTCCGCGCCTGGTAATAGGACTTGCGTGCCATCGCTAGCCCACTGCCATACAGCTACCCCTTGGTTAAGTAGTGTGGGGTCGGTGGCGAATTTTATCACTGAAATCACTCCGAAGACAACTCACCAAAGGTAACCAACTCCCTACATCCTAGCGTCTCGCTCCAGATTTACCAGAAGGTCTCGGTATTGACCGTCTTTAGTCTAAGCAGTGGCCAGACCTTCGCGAATCAGGAGTCTCATCAATGCTGGCACCGCCCTCGGCGGAGTAAGCATAAGCCAGGATGCGGCCAAATTGGTCCGTTGGCCTAGGACCATCTTCCAGCCGAACCGCATCACCGGCCAAACTACGCAACCGCCCCGTAGCCTCTGACGCGCAACGTTCACCACGCTCCGGAGTGTCCACTCCGAACAAGCGGACACGGCCAAGTTCGGTGTCCAAGGTGTCGCCGTCAATGACTCGGTTAACATGGACTTCGGCAGAGTCCCTGCATCGGAGAGTCGTTTCCCGTCGGCTGTCTTCAATGTTGATAGAACAGGCCGCAATGGCGGCCAAGATGGTAACCAACAAAGTGGGAATCAAAATCAGCTTCAAGGCTCACACCACCGAACCCCAGTAATACCCGACGACCGACCCAATTGCGCTCAGACTCACCACCAACGCCCCACGCCAATGTGCGCCCTTACCGACCGCCACCATGCCAGCCACAACGCCCAGGACCCCGAACACGGCTAGGACGGCGCAAGCTAAGCCAGCTACAGTGATTCTTGACGGGGTGGTTATGGTGGTCACCTCGGGCAACAAAAAGAACGCTGCAAACCTAGCAGGCTACAGCGGTCGGAACAAGGGGTGGTGAATCCCACAAGACCTTGGTAGGTTAGGAATATGGTATGCGGGAGCGCAAGTGGACGGTGTCATTGGATCTAACCCTCAACATCTGATTTAGGCGTGCCAATATTTTCCCGTATGGCCTTCACTATGTCATGTGAATGAAGAAAAAAAGTTAGACCTATTTCGCTTGCATCAACAGGAGAAAAGCTAATGGTCTCTCCCAGTTGAAATTGCTTTTCCCGGTTGACCATTTTGATTCCAAGCGCCTCACCTGGTTCTAGGACTACAGGGAGGGTTTCAATCGTAGTTTCTACACCGGTTGTGGATCTGCGGAAGACATTGGTTCCCCGCCACGACACTACCAAAGCTTCGTTCCCGTGGAAATCCCTTTCTTGAACAATTCCGCGCCGGTGCTCCATGCAATTTCGCGCGTGATTAACGCTCTCAATCATTTTTCGTAATTCTGGACTTATGATTTGCTCCAACCCTGTATCTATTCGATCCAATTTACCGAGTAAACCCATGTCATTGAATTTGCGGGCCACTTCTTCGCTGTCGTAGCCGATAGGCTGCCGCTGATGCTCCACCAGGAGGGTAATTTCACCCACCTTTTCGAGGAACGCATTGTAAACCTCCACGTACCGCCTGGGGCAAAGTCCTACCATCCAGTCGAAAATACGGACCGTAATTCCGTATCGGAGGACCCACTTTCACCCATGGCTATAATTGCCCTGGGAAGGCGGATTTCTGTGGTGTCCGAAATCTCTACCGCTGACAGTCCGTAGGCCACAAATTTGGCTGTTTCGCTAAGAGGTTTTTCCGCCATCGCAAGAAGCACATCCAGATTGATTGAAATATGGGTAGTCTCTGATGCGGAAGCAGTCTCCCCTTGTCCACCTAGTCCGTCAATCATTTTGTCATCTTGAATGTTTGATTCCATCCTTAATTACGACCTAAGCCAAATTGGCACTTGCCAGCGCCACGACGGCGTTCCCCGAGCCCTCTAACCGCCTTGTGCCCCTTAACCACCGGAACCATGCTGGCGGCAACGCCTAGGACGCTAAATACTGCGGGAGCGGAACATTGCCAAGACGGCGCAAGCTAAGCTAGTGGTGGTGATTTTAAATGGGGTGGCAATCGTGATCACTCTAAGCTCGGGATACCATAAACATGCAGTCGGTTAAAGAACTGGACCAAATGGTTTGCATTAACGACATAAATAGAGCGAAGTTTGTACTGATTTAGCTCTGATTTAGGTGGACCCCGTCAGTTGGACAGGTTTGGGGCAATGATAAGTGAGAGTCCCGCGGTCTTCCCAGGTCTGCTAATGCTCTACTTGGTGACCACCTCCTCTCCGTTGACTGCTCATGTGGTTCGACCGGTTCCCCGTTGAACACCTCGGCTGGGGTCCGGTAGCCCAGGGCCTGATGGGGCCTTTGGTTGTTGTAGAAGTGGAAGTAGGCCTCTAGCCCGGTCTTGGCCTGCCTGCCGTCGGTGTAGGCCTTCAAGTAGACCTC
>JABMNL010000033.1 GCA_013204585.1 SAR202 cluster bacterium
GAGTTTTCGGTTCGAATCAGACCTATGCACATGTCACCCTGAGCGCAGCGAAGGGTCTGCCAAGGTGGTGCTTGGAAGATTCTTCGTCGCTTCACTCCTCAGAATGACAGTTTTGAGGCAAAGCCTTGCTCCGGGGGAAGGTTAGGATAAGGGTAAGACACCATTTTTAGTACATCCCACACCGTTCGTGGTGAGCCCGTCGAACCACCTCTGCGGGGCAGACAAGGGAATTTCCGCGAGCAAATTGACTGATGCACGCCCTTCGACACGCTCAGGACGAACGGATTAACCCCTTAATGAACATCGCCTAGCCGCTCGTACAGCGGAGCGTTGCCCTCACCCTAACCCTCTCCCATAGGGAGAGGGGACTGTCTCTTCTTTCGCTCCGGGGGAAGGGCAGGTTTGACGAAGTCGAGACTCACGGCATTGTCGGAGGTGACGGCGCTCCAAGCCTTGTCAGCAAACCATCCATGGCCAAACAGTCTTTGCAGCCGTTTGCGCCCTTGGGCGGGGTTTCCATGTCCCAGATGCTCCGTGCTTTGCGGAGTAGGGGCGGCAGCAGCCCGGCTTGCCTAAGTTGCACTTCAACCACCCGGGCATGGAAGCCCATCACAAAGCCCAAGCTGTCCACCAACTCCGGTTCTGACGCCGTCTCTTTGTCGGTGGCTGGCTCCATGTAAATCAGGGCCAGCTTGGACACCGGCGATAGCCCCAACTGTTCGGCAATCAGTGCGTAGGCGTTTAGCTGCACCTCGTAGTTGCTGAACATGCCGGGCTGGTCGGGATTGTAGCGGGATGTTTTGTAGTCGATGATTACGTAGGAGTTGTCGGCCAGCTTGAAGATGCCGTCGGCCTCACCCCTGAGCGTGATACCAGTCTCTTCGTCCAGAATTTTGAACTTGGACCAGTGAGGCGGGTCGATGTACCCACCAGACTCCCCCAGTTCGTCCAGCCAGGTTGGAGCGTGTCCCTCGCGGTCGAAGTAGTTGTGGACGATTAGCTTGTTATAGCGGTCGATACTGCTGAAGATGCCGGGGAAGCTTTGGTAGGGCAGTTGCTTGATGTGGAGTCTAATCCAGGCGCAACGCGAGCAGAAGCGAGACCGAGCGTAGGTGCCCAACTCGGTGGCCGAGATTGTCGGGCCTGAGGCAGGCTCGGTGTCAGTCCACAATGGTTCTTGTGCCATGCTTTAATCGTCGGACGCTGGCACGGTGGTGGGCGTATTGTAGCCTCCGGCCGTCCTGGCATCGGGGGGTAGGGCGTCTTCCCAATCGGGCAGTTGGCGGCGGGACGAAGAAGGCAGCATGGTGATACAGAGCACCGCGGTTAGGCTGAGGCAAAACGACAGCAATACCGACCACTCATAGGTGCCGGTCCAGTCTCGCAAGAACCCTCCCATCACTGGGCCAATGCCCATGCCGACACCTGCTCCGGCCATCTGCCACCCGTAGGTGGTGCCCGTGGGGGCGTCGCCGTAGTACTGGCGGTTGATGATGGGAAATGCTGTCATCTCGCCGCCCAGGCCGATACCAAATAGCACGGCGAACAAGAAGTAGGCGCCAACGTCTTGGGACACCAACAGAATCAGCAGGGGGAACGTCTGGGCGGAGAAGCAGACCAGCATCACGGTCTTGGCACCGAACTTGTCGGCCAGCACCGGGGTGGCGAACCGGGTGAGCGTGCTGCTTACGGTGAGGGTGATGTAGACGGCCACGGCGGTGCCCTTGGCCAACCCCGAATCGGTGGCCATGGCCACCAGCAATATCAGGATGATGTTGTGCGCGGAGCATCCCCAGAAATGGATACCCACCAGGTTCCAAAAGGCGGTGGTCTTCTGCGCCTGTTTTAGGAATACCCTAGTGCGCACCTTGGCTAGGTCGTTATTTTGCAGCCTTCGGACAGGCTCGTCGTCGGGCGCGCCCCACTGGCGAAAGCCGATGGCTGCGGGTTCGTTGTAGAAGTAGCGGGTCAAGAACAACAGCAGCGCCCCGCCAGCCAGGCCGGGAATCCAAAATGTCCAGCGCAGCCCAAACAGGCCGAAGAGTATGAATACAATCAGGATGGCGGTGGCGGTACCCAGGCCTTGGAGGGCTTGCAAGATTCCCATGGCCAGGCCCAACTGCTTCCGAAACCAGAGTGTGACTCCGGATACCAGGGTGACTTGGAATGCGGCCATGCCAGCCGCCAAAACTACGCCGAAGTAGAGGTAGAACTGCCAGAGTTGGGTCATGGAGCCGGTTAGTAGCATTCCGGCGATGAAGATGAATCCTCCAACCCACATCACCCGGCGCACGCCGTAACGGTCGCCCAGCCATCCAGAAATGGGGGCCAGGATTCCCGACATTAGCCACTGGATCGTGAACCCGACGGTGATGGCCCCGATGCTCCAGCCGAAGTACTCGGGCTTGTTGAACTCGTCAATCAGCAGGCTGGCGGCGAAACGCATGCCAGAACTGGTCATCCACATCATCGATGCGACGCCGACAATCACCCAAGCGTAGTGGACATCGCGCTTTCCCACCGCAAAACCGGCCGGATTCAGTCCAAACCTAAACATGCGAATCCTCCCAAGTAGGTGCCCCATTGTACACCGTGCCAGCTGGTCCGGCGTTGACTAAAAAGCCCAGCCCTTAAGCGTCAATCAATAGGCCTGGGTTGAGCACTCCGTTGGGATCGAGGGTTAGCTTGGCGGCCTTCAAAGCCTGGGCGAAGAGGTCGGGCCGTTGCTGGTCGTACCAGGGACGATGCAGTCGCCCCACGGCATGGTGGTGGGTGATGGTGCCACCGGCGGCCATGATGGCATCGGATGCGGCCTGCTTAATCTCGGCGTACATCTCCAGTTCGGCCCCCAGCCGCCCCATGCCTTCGAAGGTGAAATACGGGGCAGGCCCGTCGGTGTAGACGTGAGTGAACCGGCATGAAACGCTGCCGCCGCCACAAACCCGATTTAGGGTATCTTGCAATGCGTCGCGCACCATCTTGTCCATGGCTGGCCAACGGTCCCAGGTGATGGCGGTTTCCATGGTCTCGGTTACCAGGCCCAGGCCGGCCTGATGGTTCTTCATGTAAGGCATGTTCAAGAATGAGTCGCGCCACGCCCCCACCGAGCCTTGGCGTCCGGTGCGGCTGCTGGAACTACCAGCCGAGCCATCAGAGACACGGATATCAGCATCGTCGATGGTGCCGCCAGCCGCTCGGGCAATGTCCACGGCGTGTCGTATTAACTCGCCCTGAGGGATGTCAGAGGACTCAAAGCCGAGCACCAATAGAGCCTTGGTACCGTCCATTCCGGCTGCCGCTGCGGCTTCCACGGGGTCTAGAAGGCGGCAGTTGGCGGGCCAAAGTTTGGTTTGCACAATACGGCGTGCAGCCTCGGCTCCTGCGGCGAAGGTGGGGAAGGTCACGCCAGCAGACGCGCGGAATACGGGCCTGGCTTGGATGCGCATCCAAGCTTCGGTGATGATGCCTAAAATGCCCTCGCTGCCGATGGCCATCCGGTCGGGGCTTGGTCCCGCGCCGCTGCCTGGTAGTCGCCGCGATTCCCAAAGTCCCGCAGGCGTCACCATTCGCACTGACTCGACAAAATCGTCGATGTGGGTCTGGTTGGTGGCGTAATGGCCGCCGGAACGGGTGGCAATCCAACCGCCCAAGGTCGAGAACTCAAAGCTCTGGGGATAGTGCCGCAGGGTGAACCCGTGGGGCCGGAGTTGGTCTTCGAGAGCCGGGCCGTAGACGCCGCCCTGGATGCGGGCCGAGCGGGAGATGTCGTCAATCTCCAGCACTTGGCCCAGTCCTTCCATGTCGATGGTTACGATGCCGTCGTAGCCTTCGGGAGGCTCAAACCCGGCGACGGTGGAACTGCCACCGCCGAAAGGGATGGCGGCGTAACCGGAGGTCGAACACCACTCAAGCACGGTCTCGACTTCATGCTCGTTGCGGGGACGTGCCACCACGTCGGGCGGGTTGGGGAAGTCGAAGTTGAACGCCCGAATGCGGTCCCGGAAGCTGCGCCCGTAGGTATGGACGGCCCGGTCGTGGTCGTCGCTGGTGCAGATGTCCGCCAGAGCAGTAGGCGGTGTGATGCGGGGCTTGCGCAGGGAGAGCCCGGAGGGTTTGGGTGGCGCTACAGGAGTCAAATTAACGCTGTAGCGTTTGGAAAGCTGCTCCGCCGCGGTTTTCATCTGCTCGGCGGTGGGCTCGTCTGACTCCATGCCCCAGGCCCAGAAACTTCGCTTGGCCATGACCGGCTCCTCTTTGCTCTTGCTTACCTGGGGTAATTTTCTCTGGGTTAGTCAGCCATCTGGAAACGTTCGTTCTCGGCCGGTTTGGACCACATTTCGCCAGCTCCGGCCATGGCCACAGCCCGCTCTGGGCTGGCGCGCCAGGCGTCGTAGATTTCATTGGAGTCCCAGGTGACCAAGGTTGAAATCTTGGTGGGGTCGTCCTGGGAGATAAAGGTTAAACGCGTGCCGTAGCCGGGGGCTTTGCTCTGGGCCAGTCCGTTGCCGTCCAACATCTTCTTGGCTTCTTCAATTTTATCCGCTTTGGCCCAGTGGTGAGTCAGTACGCCAATCATCGGGTGTGGCTCCTAAATTAATTTTCTGTTGCGCAAGTTTAAATGCGAGCCTGCATGTGCCAAGCCCAAGCCCGCAGGCGGGAGTATAGCACTAGTCGGGGCGGTCTTTGACTTTGAGAAAACGCCCAACGGCGAAAGCGATTATAGCTGCGGACGCGCTTAGCACCGCACCCATCTTGGCCGGGTCATGGAAGACTGGGTCTGTATAGGCTTTACCGGCCACGAACAAGGCAACGGTTAACCCCAGACCCGCAATCATGCTGGTCACGAGCAGGTGCTTGAAGCCCATGCCTTCAGGCAAAGGAAATCCCAGGCGTTCTGCCACCGCAGAGAAAAGGGTAATGCCCACCAATTTGCCAACGATTAGAGAAATTAGGACGATGAACGTGACAGAGGTGATGCTGCCAAAGGCAACTCCAGCGTTGGCGAAGGCGAAGAAGAACAAGCCGAAATCCACGGGTAGCTTCAGTTGGTGTTCGAAAGCATCTAAAGGCGCGTGTGCGTGGTGCAGTTCCTTTTCCGAAGTGGCAGCGCGCACTGAGGCGGCACCTTCGGGAACGGCTTCGGATCCGTGGGGATGGGTGTGCTCAAACTCGTGGATGTCTTCTTCGAAAAGCCCGGGAGACTGACGGGGACCAGGCAAGAAAGGCACTATGACCACCAGGGCGAGGGCCGGTTCTACGGATGATTTGACTAGGCCAACCCAACTCAGCCCTCCGGCAATCAGGATGTAGATGGGCCAGTAACTTACTCCGAAGCGACGCATGGCATAAGCCACCCCCATGCCAGCCACCACCAATAGCAACCAGAGAGGCGCGACCGGGTACAGCGGGTCAGGGTAGAACACGGCGATGATGCCCAGGCCAATGGCGTCGTCGGCCACCGCCAGCAACAACAGGAAGTTAACCGCAGGGTGGGAAACCCCGAAAACGATTCGGGCAACCAGCCAAGCTAAGGCGATGTCGGTGGCGGTGGGTATGCCCCACCCGTTGGCCACAATACTCAAGTCGCTGGACCCGCCGTAGAAAACCCAGGCCAAAAGCAAGAACAACCCCGCCGGGCCCAGAATTCCGCCGATGGTTCCCATCAAGGGGTTAATCGCCTTGGGGATGGGGTTCAGCGCTCCGCCGGGTAAGACGGATTCAGTGATTTCTTTGGCGGCGATGCCGAAGAAGAACACCATGAAGATTTCGTTGATTATGAAGTGGACGGTGACCGCTTTGCCGAAGATGGTGGTGTCGGCACCAAAGAGGCGGTAATCGACCAGTTCTTCATAGGCGTGGGGATCGATATTAGCGAATATTAGGCCAGCAATTACACCGATGATGAGGGGGATGGAAAACTGTTGTAGGAGGCTAATGTGGTGGGCCCGGATCAAATTATTATCCTATTGACTGCCCTTTGGTCTGCGGTAAGGCGCGGAGCCGATGCCTAACGCCGACACGGGGCAAATACTGCGGGGAATTATATCATCGGTGAGAGTACAATCCGTAAGGTTTTTCAGGCTCGGATGGAGGGCTCGCCAGGCGTGGCTCAAGTTGACAACGTATAGGGCCTTTGTTACCATCACAAGCGGTCTGTAGGCATAAATTTCAGGCTAAATTGGGCTGGTGCCCTGGTTTTTAGACGGTCTGGAGGAAACAACCTCGGTGGCTTTCGTAAATGGACTCAAATGCCGCGAGTGCGGCAGAGAATACCCGGCAGAACCCCTAAACGTATGCGATTTTTGCTTTGGCCCGCTGGAAGTAGTCTACGACTATGCCACCATCTCCGAAGTAATTAGCCGGGACCGCATCGAAAAAGGGCCGCTCAGCATCTGGCGGTATAAAGACCTGCTTCCCGCCGAAGCCGACGACCCCGTGGACATCATGGCGGGTTTCACTCCGTTAATTAAAGCCAAGGGTCTGGGCAAAACGCTGGGCCTCAACAACCTCTACATTAAGAATGACAGCGTAAATCCGTCGTTCTCTTTCAAAGACCGGCCAGTCTCCGTGGCGGCCACCAAGGCCCTGGAGTTTGGTTATGAGACCATCGCTTGCGCTTCCACTGGCAACCTGGCTTGTAGCGTGGCTGCTCATGCGGCCCGCGCGGGGATTCGTGCCGTGGTCTTCATCCCGTCTGACTTGGAGCGAGGCAAGATTATTGGCGCCGCGATTTATAACCCAGTGCTGGTGGCCGTTGATGGCTCCTATGACCAAGTGAACCGGCTCTGTAGCGAGCTGGCCGACGACTACCCCTGGGCTTTTGTAAACATCAACATGCGTCCTTACTACGCCGAGGGCAGCAAGACCCTTGGCTACGAGGTCGCTGAGCAACTGGGCTGGCGTCTGCCAGACCATGTCGTTGTGCCGGCTGCCTCCGGTGCCATGTTCACCAAAATCTGGAAGGGCTTTAACGAAATGGCCTGTCTCGGGTTGCTGGAAGGGGTGGAGGCCAGTCCATTCGGAATTGACCAAAACACCGTGCATCATCCTGCAGTAACCACTGCGATGCACATGATCCAGGCCGAGGGTTGTTCCCCCATCGTAACGGCATGGGCCAACAAGCAGACCCAGGTGATTGCAGTGCGGCCGGATAGCCTGGCCAAATCCCTTGCGATTGGTAACCCAGCCGACGGAATCTACTCGCTAAAGGTAATCGATAATTCCGGTGGTTCCGCCTACGCGGTCCCGGAATCGAATATAGTAGACGGTATCAAGCTGTTGGCCGAGACAGAAGGTATCTTCACCGAGACCGCTGGTGGCGTGACAGTCTCCGGTCTCAAGCACTTGGCCAAATCTGGGGCCATCAAACCCGATGATTTAACCGTGGTCTACATTACCGGGAACGGACTAAAAACCCAGGAAGCGGTGGAGGGAGTGGTGAACCCACTCTACATTAAGCCGAGTATTCGCGGCTTTGAAGAGGCGTTCACCGGGGGAAAATAGCCAGCGAATAAAATTGGTAACTAGCCAGGGTAACTAGCCAGGAGGTGTTTGGGAATGGGTAAGCAGAGGGTTAAGTTCACCTTTGAGGACAATCTGGTTAAGCAACCGGTGATTTACGAGCTGGGCCAGAAATTTAAGATTATTACCAACATCCGCCGAGCCGAAGTAGGCGAAGAAGTAGGCTGGGTGGTTCTAGAGCTGGACGGCGAAGAGCCAGAGATTCAACGTGGACTGGAATGGGTCAGTTCCACCGGGGTTAGGGTTGACCCGCTGGGCGGGGACGTAATTGAGGGGTAGGACTTAGTCTTGCCTTGGCCACCCCCCCAACTGGGGTGAACGGTTAGGAGGGTATTTCCCGATGGGTATCATGGTGCGCATTCCTACGCCCCTTCGGCGTATGACCAACGGCAAAGACAAGGTAGAAGTGGAGTCCGCTAATCTTAATGAGTTGGTGGAGAAGTTAAACAGCGAATATCCCGGATTCAAAGACCGCTTGGTCGACGAGAACGGCGAATTGCGCTATTTCGTGAACATCTACCTGAACGGAGAAGACGTCCGCTTCTTGGAAGGCCTCGGCACGGCCACCAGTGAAGGCGACGAAATCAGCATAGTTCCGGCGGTTGCTGGCGGATTCTAAGACTCCGCTCGCCCAGCCCGGAAACCTTTCAATACCCAGTTAGCACCCCCGTCCGTACCTGACTAACTACCCGCTCTAGACAAGGGGCATCTAGCCGCCCTGGTTTTGCAGCCATTGTTCTTTTTGTTGCTGCCGTGCGGCCTCGTTCGCTGGCTGGTAAACGTCGAGGAATTCTTTGCGGAAGGCGTCGAACCGGTCTTCTAATATCGATGCTCTGATACGTTCCATCAACGACAGGACGAACCTCAGGTTATGGATGGACGCCAGCCGCAGTCCCAATAATTCTTTGGCCCGGAACAGGTGCCGCAAGTAGGCGGCTGAGTAATTCTGGCAGGTGTAGCAGTCACAGGTCTCGTCCAACGGCCCTTGCTGTTCTGCGTACCGGGCCTTGTTGATGTCCACTCGCCCTTCCGGTGTGAAGAGACTGCCGTTGCGTGCCACCCTAGTGGGCAGAGCGCAGTCGAACATGTCGATTCCCCTGGCCACACCCTCCACTAGGTCCTCAGGCGATCCCACTCCCATCAGGTAACGGGGTTTGTCCGTTGGCAGAATGTCCGTCACCTGTCCGGTGAACCGGTACATATCTTCTTTGTTCTCGCCCACTGCCAGCCCACCAACCGCATAACCGTGAAATGGGATGGATGAAATGGCCCGTGCCGATTCGTCCCTTAGCTTTGGAAAAGTGCCTCCCTGTACGATACCGAACAGAGCTTGGCCGGTGGCAGCGCCGGTAGGAGATGCTTGGTGCGTGTCGAAGCACATTTGGGCCCAACGGTGGGTGCGCTCCATGGCCTGACGAACTTCTTTCTCCGACGCCCCGTAAGCGATGCATTGGTCGAAACACATGACCATGTCTGCGCCCAGACCCTCCTGGTTGGCGGTGGCTACCTGGGGGGTGAAGTTGTGCTGGCTGCCGTCAATGTGGGAGCGAAATTGAATGCCGTCGTCGGTTACTTTTCGCAAGGGGCCCATGCTGAACGCTTGGAACCCACCGCTGTCGGTGAGGATTGGCGCGTTCCAACCCATGAACTTATGCAGTCCGCCCAAATTGCGCACGGTGTCCACGCCGGGCCGCAGGTATAGGTGATAGGCGTTGCCCAAGACGACTTGAGCGCCGACCGCCTTCACTTCTTCAGGGGTTAATCCCTTGACCGTGCCCTGGGTGGCGACGGGCATGAAAAACGGTGTTAGAGCCTTGCCGTGGGGCGTTTCAAGTTCACCGGCCCTGGCCTGGCCGTCGGTGTGCTGTAGTTGGAAGCTAAATTTGGGTTCTGTCATCTAGTGTGATTACGCTTATGACCGGTGTTATTCTGTTATTGATGCCTCAGGCTGGCCTCAGGGCGCTATGGTTAGCCCCGGCTCATGGTATCGCCTGGGTGCGAAGCGGCGCAACACGTAACTCCTGATGATGAATTGGTTAATTCTCAAATGAACGATTTTCTGGCTAACCTCAGCGCAGAAAGCCCCGTACTGTGGGCTTTGTTTGTAGTGGGCGTAGTTGCGGCCTCAGCGTTGGCTTTGAGTGTTGTAACTGGCCTGATGTTGCGGCTGGGACAGGCATTCGCCGGTCTCTTTGGACGGCATAAAACGGCGGAGAGAGACGATGTGGTTTCCTAACGCCGAAGTAACGATTAATCCGGCGTTGTTGGTATTCCTAGGGATTATTGTGGGCACCCTGGGCGGGTTTTTTGGCGTGGGCGGCGGGTTTTTGATTACCGGCGGGTTGCTAGTGTTTGGGGTGCCGCCGTTGTTTGCTGTTGGCACTGGCCTCACGTTGGTGATGGGAACATCGCTAATCAATACCCTGAAACACCGCAGCCTGGGCAACGTCGATTTCAAGTTGGGCCTGATGATGGCCGCAGGATCCGTCCCTGCCCTGTACGGCGCACAACAATTGAACCATCAGCTAGAAGCTGCGGGAATAGCTGGGCCAGTGATTAGAGTGCTTTACGTGTTCTTTTTGTCGGTGTTGGGCACGTTTATCCTCTACGACCATTGGCGGGTCCAAAATCGGAGCAATACTTCATCGAGGGGCGAATCCAAGGACGGGGTGAGCGCGGACGGGGTGGGCGCGGACGGGGTGCGCGTGGACGAGGTGTCCACCGCAGGGTTGGCGAGATGGATTCAACGTTTGAATATTGGCCCACGTTCTATCTGGTTGCCAGGCTTTGGCAAGGTGGAGACGGTGGTTAGCCTGCCGGTGTCTGGCGTGGAGCGGATTTCCGTCTTCGTACCGGTGCTTCTCGGGGCGGGTGTCGGTTCCTTTGCGGGAATATTGGGGGCGGGGGGAGCGTTTATCCTCACTCCGTTACTAATCTACGTTGTGGGCATCCCCACTGTTGTCGCCATTGGGACGGGGTTGTTCCAGGTGATACTCACAGGCTCGGTGGGGACTTTTTTCTACGCCTTGTCCGACCGGGTGGATCCGTTAATGGCCGTATTGATGCTGGCGGCGGCAGCTATTGGCGCTCAACTGGGAACTAGCGCCACCCGCGTCGTTCAGCCGTCGCAAATTAGGTTCCTGTTTGGGGTCATCGTGCTGACGGGCGGACTAGCGGTGGGGCTGGAAGAAATAGCACAAGTCACAGAGATTGATGTTCTTTCTACCGTCGCTGCGGTGGTACTGCTTGGCATTGGCGGGGCGATGTGTCTGGGAATTGGGGTGTTGATGATTAAGGCCAAACGCAAAACCCACGACTTAACCTCAGCCGACGACTAGCTGACCAGTTCCCGGATGGTCTTTTCGACCAGTTCTTTGGGAACGTCACTACGCACAACGGCCCGCCCAACATCTTCCAGCATGACCCATCTATTGGAGCCGCTTTGACTCTTCTTGTCCAGGGACATAGCGTTAAGGATGGCTTCTACCGAGAGGCCCTTGGCCGAGGTCGGTAAATTGAACCGTTCTAAAAGACGACGCTGGCGGTCAACCAAATCTTGAGAATGCATTCCCATCTCCTGGGCCATGGACGCCGCCCCCATCATGCCGACAGCAACACCTTCGCCGTGGAAGAATTGGCCGTACTCGGTGGTAGACTCCAGGGTGTGTCCGATGGTGTGGCCGTAATTCAAGAGAATTCGGATTCCCAGGGTCTCCCGTTCGTCCTGGCTGACTATGTTGGCCTTGATGGCCATGCTGCGGCGAATGACTTCTGTGGAAATTTCTGGCTCCACGTTCATCAGAGCTTCGGCGTGCTCCTCGAATACGTCCACCAGGCTGGCGTCCAAGATGAAGCCGTGTTTGATGGCTTCGGCCCAGCCTTCGGCCAGTTCTCGTTTACCCAGGGTGGATAATGCCTGCACGTCGGCGAACACTCCCTTGGGCTGGTAGAAGGCCCCAACCAGGTTCTTGGCTTGGGGCAAGTTGACCGCGACCTTGCCGCCGATGGACGCATCCACCATGGCGGCCATGCTGGTGGGCACCTGCACGAAGGCCATGCCCCGCAGGTAGGTGGCAGCGACGAAACCGCCCAAGTCTCCGGCCACGCCGCCGCCGACGCTGATTATCGTGTGGCCGCGCTCGGCCCGTTGGTCGGCCAGCCAGTTGTAAATTGCCTGGGCTAGCTCAAAACTCTTGCTGGTCTCCCCGGCGGGGATGATGAAACAATGGGCAGGGATGCCCCGTTTTTGCAGAGCCCGTTGGACGTTGCGGCCGTAAGGGTTCATCACGTTTGAATCGGTGATGATGTAGGCCGTGTTTGTCAGACCAAGGTCTGTCAGCCGGTCGCCCATGGTGTCAATGGTTCCCCAACCGGCAACCACCGGATAGGAACCGCCAGAATGATGTACTTCTGCCGCCAGGTCTGTATCGGGCATGATTTGGTCTCCGCTCTTTTTAGATATTAGTTCGCGCGACCCAATCGCGCTATTTGTCTTTTTGGGCTAACAAAAGTTCTGTGTGGCGTACACTTTCTCTTGTTCGCTAACTGCGATTCCGATCCCCTCTCGGTCGTACTCGCTACCGAGTATGTTCTCGCGATGTCCTGGACTATCCATCCATAATTCGACAGCTTGAGCAGCGATTTGGTCTAGGGTCATGTAGTTACGAGACGTCGTGGTGTATGAGGAGAAAAGCCAGGTCTGCACGATGTTCTCGGCAATTCCGACCGTGTAATAGCTGCCGTAGTCCTTGCGACAAGTATATCCGACTGTGTCTCCACGGTCAGTCGGGGTTTGACCCGAAAGATTGTTGTGGGCGAAGTAGTCGTTGGAAGCCATGTCCTGGCTGTGATTCTGAGCGATGTCCGCCAGCCGCTGATCGTAGGCCAAAGGGCCTAGTGTCATTTTTTGTCTTTCGATGTTGGCCCTTTGGTGAATTTCTGACTCAAGAGCGTTGATCCAATCAGGACTCCCTCTAAGCAATATTGTTGGCGCGGCGGTTGAGCTTATAGTCTCAGTCTGTACAGGAGTTGGAGCGGCCTCCGAAGTTTGCCTTATTGCCGGAGGGGCAACTGTCGGCGACTTGTCGGGGTTCTCGATGGTAAGGCCAAGCAGGAGCCGGGTTGCCTCGGCATCGCTAATCTTACCTTCGTCATTCAGGGCAAAAATTTGGCGTGCCGTTAGAGTTGGAGGGGGAGTTAGCGTGTTGGAGGGTTCGTTATCAGCAGAGGCTAGCTCACTACTGCCAGGCACTTGAGTATCAGAGTTCGGGTTTACAGGTTCGGCGGGCTGAGCAGGAATATTGGAATCTATTATTTCATCTGTTTGGCCGGTGTATAAAAAATATCCCGCAGCCAAGCCTGCGCCAATCACCCCGCCAGCAAATAAAGTCAAAAGACCCAATCTCGTTGATCCCCAGCCCTTTCTATTTCGAACGGTTCGCCTTCTTTCGGATTCCAGTTCCCTCGGAGACATTCCTTGGAAATGATGTTGGCTGGACCAATCACGATTCACTGGTGAGGGGTCTCGCTCTTCGGGCGATTGGGGTATAGGTATTTCCCTGACTACGTGTACTGAATGATTGGCAATCCCCGAACAAATATTGCAAATTAACGAGTTACCCGGCTGTGCAACGAAACCGTGAGGGACGCGGATGATGGGGTCCTCAGAGCGAGACCCACGAGGAAAATCCAATCTCTGCGAATCGTCCTCATCTAAGATTGGCTGGTCAAAACCATCCACCAGGCTCTGGTAAACATGAGCCGAAGCAACACTCCCCGGATGTTGTTTAGTCATGTGGTCGTAGATTGCGTGCCACGAATTTGCCTGGAAATTACACTGTGGACAGACAGGACGACCTGCTTTAGGCCTGCGGGTTTCGTGGGGCCGAGGACCAATTGCTCCTCTTCTTGGCGGCTTCTCTGGTCTGTAGCTTCCAGCCTGACAGTAAACACACCAACTTTGATGACTCCCATGCCCAGCCGTGCAAATTGGCATGACTCGCTTTGCCTTGTTGTTTTCCTAGAGTCCCGGTCCGCAAATTTTTAAGATGGCCTCAGCCACTCGGTCGGGGGTCAGGTCGTCTGTCGCTAGCGTGTGATGGGCTTGGGAGTAAGCTGGTGTCCGTTGGGCCAGCAGTTCTTTGATGTGCTCCAATGGGTCCCCGTCAGCCAGCAGTGGCCGGACCGGCGCGTTTGGGTGGCCCCTAGTTACCCGCCGGCGGATGGTCTCGGGGCGGGTGCTGAGATAAAAGACTGTCCCGCTTTCCAACATGGTACGGCGGCTTGCTTCGTCGATGAACGAACCACCGCCCGCGGCGATGATACGACCGGACTCAGCGCATATTTCGCTAACCACCGTGCGTTCCAACTCCCGGAACGCTGCTTCCCCAGAGTCTTGGAAGATGTCGGCGATGGGCTTCCCCGCTCGGGCAACTATTTCCTCGTCGATATCCACTCTGGGCCAGCCGCAGCGGCGGGACAAAGCCCGGCCCACGCTGCTCTTTCCCGAGGCCATGAAACCCACCAGAATGATGTTGCGCACTTGGTCTGTTTGCATACCAGAATGACCCGAAGAACTGGCCGTGGGTCTAGTCCGGCAGCCGGGTTAGATGCATCCGTGAACCCAAGCTGGTGGCAGTGTCCAAGTACATGACCTGTTGACCGACTCCGTTGGTGTTGGGCGTTTCGGATACGAATTTCACGCCGTGGGATTGGCATTCGCCCATGCAGGTTGGAATGTCGCCCACCACGTAGCCAACGTGGTCCATCGTATGGTCGTTGCTCATGCTGTCGGTGTCCGGCGGCTCAATTAACTCTACTTGGACATCGTAGAAGTTAACAAAAGCGTTGCGGCCTCCGGTCCTGGATGGGCCGCCGCCCAAGTGGAAGCCGTCAAACTTGTCGATGTACCACTTGATGGCCTGTTCCAGGTTCTTCACCCGGTAGCCAGCGTGGATGATGCGCTCGACATCGATGCCACTGCCTATTCCCGTGGTGTCCATCTGGTCGGGCAACTGGGTGATGTGCATCTTTACGCCGTTGGTGGTCGTGGAATCGAAGTAGAGCAGCCGGTGTCCCAGCACATTGGTATTGGGCTTGTCGGCGGCGAACTTGAAACCTTTGGCCGTGAGCTCGTCAATGGACTTATCAATGTCGGCGACCACGTAACCCACGTGGTGCATGGTTAGAATGTCACCCGGAATACTGGACTTGTCCTCCGGCTCAAGCAACTCGGCCTCGGCATTGCCGAAGCGCACGTAGGCGTTGCGTCCGCCGCTGGGCAGAGCGTAGCCCTTGCCGAGCGGCCCACCACCGGCTTTGGTCGCGCCAAAGGATTTTTCGAACCAGGCAATGGCGGCGTCTAGGTCCGGGGTTACATACCCGATGTGTTGAATTCTCTCGAACACGGCGTGTCTCCTAGCTAAGAAAAGTGGTTAGGCGGGCCGACCAGGGGCCGGGAAGTATCCGGAGCCAGTGCAGAACTCCACCCGGTTGCCATCAGGATCGTTGATGAACAAGAAGCCTTGGCCGTCGTAACGCACGCCGTGGCGCAGAATTTCGAAGCCTTCTTCTTCGAGAGTTTTCATGGTGCCTTCGAAGTCCTCGACCTCAAATGCGTGGTGGGTATTTTCGGGCTTGACGGGGGCTTCCGGAGTTTCGATGAGGTGCACCATGATGCCGTTTTCCAGTTGCAGCCAGGTAATTTCGGGGTTGGGCACCTGGCTTTCTATCTGCTTAATTCCGAGCAGTTCGTTGTAGAACTTCATGGCGCGGGCGGTGTCTTTAACCATGGTGGTCACGTGGTTAATTTGTTTGGTCTTAATCTTTCCTGGCATGGGAACTCCTCTGCTTGACGGGATTCATATTTAATCGGGTTACGTTGAAATGGGACGCTGCGGCGTCTGCGCCCAATTATGCCATAAAGCTGGTGTCTTGCGCAGGCGTGAGTGATACACCGCTAGGAATGGGCGTTAGAGTGTGCTTCCCGAGTGCTCGGCGGATGCACCTTAGGGGTTAGAGCGTACTTCCAGCGCGTGGTGAGGCTGCGTATTAGGGCCTAAAGAGTACTTCCAGCGCGTGGTGAGGCTGCGTCTTAGGGCCTAAAGAGTACTTCCAGCGCGTGGTGAGGCTGCGTCTTAGGCCCTAAAGAGTACTTCCAATAGAAACCACGATTATCCCGGCGACGGTGATAGTCACTCCCAAGAACAGCCACTTGGTTAGGTTCTCCATTCGGGAGATGAATATTTGGGCCAGAATTAACGTGAATATGGGGTTGGTGGATACTATGGGCGAGACTACGGAAACGTCCGCCCGTTCCAGGGCGTAGTAGAGGGCTATAACACCAGTGGCCGCAGCCAGCCCGGCGAGACCGGCGGAGAGGGCGAACTTGGGGTTGCCCCGGGACGCGCGGACTTCGCGAACCGCACTTGACCCCGCCAGGGGAGCCAGCAGGAGGATTCCAAAGAACAGTGCGAATGCGGAGACCATTAGTGGGGAGCCGTATTCCTGGGTTAGCTCTTTGGCAATGACGTTAGTGCCCCCGTAGCAAGCTGCGGCCACCAATGCGAGACCGTAGCCAATGAGGGCTCCGCGGTTATGGTTGATTCCTTCAAGGATGGAATTGCCCATGGCGGTGGTGAGTCCGGTGACCACCGTTAATGTGCCGAGCAACACTACGAAGTGGGGCCGCTCGCCGGTGATGGTTATGGCGAAAACGGAAGCGAATATTGCGGCTGTTGCTTGGATTGCTGCGGTGCGGGATGCTCCGATTCGACCAATGGCTTGGAAGCTGGCGGTGCGTCCACCCAGGAAATTTATTACGCCTAATAAGAAGAACCAACCCAGTGCTTCGGGCGGCAAGGCCTGGATGTCGGAGAAGGCGAAGATTAGGGCGAGGATGACTGTGGGGCAGAAGCTGACGACCACCGAAACCAGGGTGCTGGCCAAAGGGCTCATGCCCTGCATGCCAATCCTGGCTAATATCGCGGCGCTGCCGAAACCGAGGCCCGACAATAGAGACAGTGCTATTGCTGTCATGAATTACAGGGGATGGATAGGCTCATGAACAGGCCAGCGGCAGCCATTGGGTTGGTTAGCTCTGCCTGCAGCTTTCGATAATCGACTCGAAGATCAAATTGCCGTCGGTGCTGCCTAAAATGGCTTCGCAGCTGCGTTCGGGATGGGGCATCATGCCCAGTACGTTACCGGCTTCGTTGATGATGCCAGCAATGTTGTTGGCTGAACCGTTGGGGTTGGCGTCGACCGATGCCTGGCCCAACTCGTCGCAGTAACGGAAGAGCACCCGGCCCTCTTCTTCAAGCTGGGCTAGGGTGGCGGTGTCGGCGAAGTAATTGCCCTCACCATGGGAGACCGGCACCTTTAAGAGTTGACCCTGCTTGCAGGAGCGGCTGAAAGGTGTGTCGGCCCGCTCGGTGCGCAGGTAACTCCATTGGCAACGGTATTCCAGGTGTTGGTTGGGCAGTAAAGCGCCGGGCAGCAGGCCTGACTCGCAGAGAATCTGGAAGCCGTTGCAAATGCCAATTGCCGTTCTTCCCGAATCAATAAACTGGTTCAGGGCGTCCATCACTGGTGAAAAACGGGCCATTGCTCCGGGACGCAGGTAGTCGCCGTAGGAGAAGCCGCCGGGGAGGATGACCGAGTCGAAGCCATCCAGGCTGGTCTCTTTATGCCAGACATACTCGGCGTCTTGCCCAAGAATGTTTTTCACCTGGTGATAGCAGTCAGTGTCGCTCCAGGTGCCGGGGAAGACCAGAATGCCAAATCGCATTAGCCCAAGGACTCCAGGTAAGCGGTGGCCATTTCATTAACCACTGTGCCGTCGGCTTTGCCCCGTGTTTGGGGCATTAGCTTGCCCATGAGTTTGCCCTTATCTTGAATGGATGCTGCGCCAACCTCGGCGGCAGTGTCTTTTATCAGCTGAGTTATCTCGTCTGGGCTCATTTGCGGTGGCAAATATTCTTCCAAGACTAGTAATTCGGCTGCCTCTTTGGCGGCCATGGCGTCCCTGCCGCCTTCTGAAAAGGCTTTGATGCTGTCACGGCGGTCGCTGGCCTGTTTGGTGACCACCTCAATCATGGCGGCATCGTCCAGGGTCGTTTTCTTTTCCTTTTCTACGGCCTGAACGGCGTTTTTCAGGAAGCGCAGACCGTCCAAACGCGCCTGGTTGTGGCTGCGCATTGAGTCTTTGATGTCTTCTTCGAGCTTGTCTCTAAGGGGCATGGTGACAATCCGTTCCTGTTTTCGTTCCTGTTTTCGTTCCTGTTTTCGTTCCTGTTTTAATGGAGTCAACCGATTTTGTGTGGGTTTGTTAACCGGGGTCTGCTAAATCGAGGTATTTTTATTCTACCCTTTTGGCGGGGCGGGGCGATTATAGTTGGCGTCGAAATTGGGTGTCAATGCGGAAACCGGCACGCCAGGGTAAATAATTGGTCGTGGTCTGAAGTTTTAGCGGTGGAATAACACGGTTGGGTCCATCTTGGAGTGGAAGCTGGTGGAAGATTAGCCTGGGCTGCCTTGCGCGCCCTTACTTTCATAGGGAAAATGATTTTGCTATACTCGTGTAGCTTCATCCCCGTCCTGGGGATAGGTATGTTTTTTTGTAAGGCGGGCTATTAAGAATGCCGGCATACGCCGTAATCGGCGGCCAATGGGGTGACGAGGGCAAGGGGAAGGTCATTGACTACCTTGCTGGAGACGTAGACAGCGTAGTTCGCTATGCAGGTGGCAACAATGCCGGTCATACCGTCGTAAACGACAAAGGCACTTTCCAGTTACACCTGGTGCCTTCTGGTATTTGCTGGCCTAATGCTTATGGGATTATCGGCAACGGAGTCGTTGTTGACCCTGATGTGTTGGTTGCAGAGCTTGCTGAGATTGCCGCACGGGGCATCGACACCAGCCGCTTGTATATCAGTGAACGCGCCCACGTCATCATGCCTTACCATATTGTTCTCGACCATTATGAGGAAAAGGCCAGGGGCGACGCGGCCATTGGCACCACTGGCCGGGGCATTGGCCCGGCCTATATGGATAAGATTGGCCGGATGGGCATTAGAGTCGGCGACCTGTTGGACTGGGATTCGCTGGTGCCGATGGTGGAACAGGTCTTAGACCACAAGAACGCCTTAATCACCAAGATTTATGGCGGCGAACCCTTGGCTCTGGACGACGTGTTGGCAAAGTGCCTACTTTGGGCCGAACAGCTCGCGCCTTACGCCAAGCCTACCGAGCAACTAATTCAAGACTTGCTTGCCCAGGGTAAACGGGTCTTGCTAGAGGGCGCACAGGGCACCCTGCTAGATATCGACCACGGCTCTTACCCCTACGTGACCTCTTCATCGCCATCGATAGGCGGCGCTTGCACCGGGTTAGGTCTAAACCCCCAGGCAATATCAGGGGTGTTGGGCGTATTCAAGGCCTATTCCACCCGGGTTGGCGGCGGCCCAATGCCCTCGGAGATAAGTGAGGCAGAGGGTTCTGAGATACGCGAAAAGGCCCATGAATTTGGCGTTACCACTGGCCGGGCACGGCGCATTGGCTGGTTTGATGGAGTTGCTGCAAAGTACAGTCAGTTAATTAACGGGTTCACCGGACTGGTGCTGACCCGCCTGGATATTCTCGACGGCTTTAAATCAATTAAGCTGTGCGTGGCCTACGAGGTTAACGGCGAGCGTTTGGACCGCTTCCCGGCCAACACCGGATTGCTGGCCCGTTGTAAGCCAATCTATGAAGAAATGCCCGGTTGGGACCAACCCACCGCCAGCGCGACCGAGTTGTCGCAGCTTCCCGAGAACGCCTTGGCCTACGTGAAGCGAATTGAAGAGTTGGTGGGATGCCGAGCCCAGATTATTTCCACTGGCCCCAGTCGCGGCGAGACCATTCAGGTGGAGCCAGTCTTTACCTAGCCGCTGCCAGCTAACGTTGCAAAATTAAAGCCCCGAGGTTTCAGTACCTCGGGGCTTTTTTATTCGGACTGATTGTGCGGCTGTATTGATTAGGCCGACACTGGCAAATCTATCTGGTACTGTTCCAGCAATTCGTTAATATGGGCAATGGCCTTTTTGCTGGGTGGAACCATGGGAAGCCTGGGATCCCCGACCTTGAAACCGATATGATTCACTGCATATTTCACCGGGATGGGGTTGGACTCGGTGAACATGCCGTTGAACATGGGGAGCAGACGGCGGTGCTCGGAAGCCGCGCCTTCGATGTCTCCCTCAAGCAGTAGGCCCATCATGTGCTTGATTTGGTTCCCGACCAAGTGTGACACGACGCTAACCACTCCGTAGCCGCCAATGGACATGATCAAGAACGTCTGGTTATCGTCGCCGCTCCAAACCTTGAAGCCGGGACTAGCGCCTTCAATGATGCGGGCAATCTGGTTCATGTCGCCGCTGGCTTCTTTGGTGCCGACGATGTTATCAATCTGGCTCAGCCGGATGGTGGTTTCGTCGGTCATATTGACGCCGGTGCGGCCCATGATGTTATAGACGATGCACGGCAGGTCGGTCTTGCCAGCGATTGCCTTGAAGTGCTGGTAAATGCCTTCTTGTGGGGGTTTGTTGTAATAGGGCACTACGAGCAATAGGCCATCAACGCCCTGTTTCTCGGCTTCCTGGCTTAACGCGATGCTCTCGGCGGTGCTGTAGGTGCCGGTACCGGCGATGACAACGCCCTTGTCTCCCACCGACTGTTTAATCTCGCCAAAGAGGCGCATCTTTTCGTCAGTGGTCAGAGTGGGTGATTCGCCGGTGGTGCCAGACACGACCACGCCGTCGCTGCCGGAGTCTAAAAGGGCATGGGCGAGCTTCTTGGCCTGATCATAGTCGACCTCGCCTTTATCGTTAAAGGGCGTAACCATCGCTGTGAGGAGCCTGCCTATCTCTGCCATGCTCGTCTCCCGTTCTCGCTTATCTGGGCCTTGGGATTTTGTGCATTATAACCGCCAATACCTTATATCGCATCCCCCGGATACGGTGGGCGGGGTTCCAGCGGGGGGAAATGAAAAACGACCACAATGTGGCCGTTTCTAAAGGAGCAATCTGACGTGTCGCAATACGGACTAGCCGGTCACTCCACTGATGTTCTTTGGCTTCAACCGGCCTCGGGAGACTAGTTCTTCGGCGATTTGGAGCGAGTTAAGGGCCGCGCCTTTACGCAGGTTGTCAGAAACTATCCAGAGCACCAGGCCGTTGGGGTGGGACATGTCTTGCCTAATCCGACCCACAAATACGTCGTCCTCGCCAGCTACGTCCCAGGGCATGGGGTATTCGCCTGCTGCCGGGTTGTCGAGCACCGTGATGCCAGGCATGGCTGCTAGAAGCTCTCTGGCTTCCTCTACGGGCATGGGCCGGGTGAACTCCAGGTGTACCGAAGCCGAATGCGAGAGATATACCGGGACTCGCACACAGGTGGCGGAGATTTGTATCTCCGGAGCGTGCATTATTTTCTGAGACTCTTGCCGCATCTTCTGTTCTTCAAAGGTGTAGCCGGAATCTAGGAACCGGTCAATTTGAGGGATTACGTTATAAGCTATCTGACCCTTCTCGGACTTGCTCGTGTTGGAGTCGGCGTCCAGCAGCCGTTCCGACTGTTCACGCAAGTTAGCCATGGCACCGCCACCGGCTCCGGATACGGACTGGTAGGTGTCGGCGATTATTCGTTTGATGGGATTAACCTGGTGCAGCGGGTGAGCGGCCATCACCAAGGGTGTGGTGGAGCAGTTAGGGATGGAGATGATTCCCTGGTGCCACTCGACGTCTGCGCCGTTAACTTCGGGCACTACCAGCGGGACAGTCTCTTCCATGCGAAACGCCGAGCCGTCGTCAATCACGACCGCGCCAGCGGCAACTGCCGCCGGGGCAAGTTTGTGGCTGACCTCAGAACTGGCAGAGATAAACGCCACGTCCACGCCGTCAAAGGACTTTTCGGAGGCTTCCTCGACAACCAGTTCCTTTCCGCCGACCTTGATGGTCTTGCCAGCCGAGCGGCTGGAGGCCAACAGCTTGAGGTTGGGAATCTGGGAGTACCGCTGTTCCACGATGCGGAGGAATTCGGCGCCGACTGCGCCAGTTGCGCCCACTACGGCGATGGTTAAGTCCTGCACTGGTCTTACTCTATTTACTTTGGAATTCGTGCCTAAAACCGGCTTAAATATCGACTAAAGGCCGAGCACGTTCTCCAAGCCTATCACAAGGCCCGGACGGGTCACAACGTCGCGGATGCAGCGCACCACGCCGGGCATGTAGCAGTCGCGACTTAGGGTGTCGTGGCGTAGGGACAGGGTTTGTCCTGCCGCGCCGAAGATCACCTCATGATGGGCGCTCTTGCCGGGTAGGCGGATGCTGTGCACCGAAATGCCGTTGTGTTCGCCGCCCCGGGTGTTGGCCAGGTTCTCTTTCTCCGGCTGGTTGCGGGTGAACTGTTTGGTTTCGCCCAGGCTACGCATTAGCGCCAGGGCAAACCCGGACGGGGAGTCAATCTTGGCTTCGTGATGTGACTCCACAATGTCTACGTAGTCAAAGTAGGGCGCGGCCTGTTCAGCCAACTTCTTCAGCACAATTGCCCCCAGGGCGAAATTGGGCGCAACGATGATGCCCACACTATTATTGGTAGCCATATCATCGAGCTGCTTTAGCTGGTCTTCAGAGAACCCGCTGGCCCCCATGACGATGTTGATTGACCGTGCGGCGGCTTTGGCGGCAGCGTCCATGGCCACTGCTGAGTTGGTGAAGTCGACCAAGACATCGGGATGTGTTTGGTCTAGTAAAGCGTCCAAGTCGTTGGAAAGGGGGATTGCCGTGCTATACGGAGTTGCCAAAATAGGGCCCCTGTTTTGTTTGCAGGTACCGCCCACCAATTCCAGGTCATCTTCCTTGGAGAGTGCGGCCACGGTTTCTGCGCCCATTCTGCCCGTGACCCCGTTGATTACAATTCTAATTGCCGCCATGGCGACTCCTCTGAGACAGGCTTAGCGTAGCTGACTTTGGCCAGCTCAGTCTTTAATTCCGATGATAGCACGCAGGCTAACCCGGAAAAATAAACCCGGAAAAATAAAACAGCCCCGCCGGGTTTATTCGGCAGGGCTGTTGGATTGCTAAGTTACTTGCGGCTGACTAGCGGCTTCCGCCCGATGGACGGTTGCCTCCGACGAACCGGCCGCCGCCGCCTGGGCCGTCTGGGCCGCGTCCGCCTGGGCCTCCGGGTCCACCAGGACCACGGCCACCGTCACGAGGGGGACCGCCACGGTCTCCGCCTGGTCCACGGTTTGGTCCACGGTCACCGGAGTCGGGTCGGGGGGCCGGGGGGCTGTCGTCGCCGAACAATGCTCGCCGGGACAGGTTGACCCGTCCTTGGGAGTCGATCTCACGAATCATGACCGTGATTTCTTGGCCCTCTTTAAGTTCTTCTTCCATTTCACCAAGGTCGCCGTTGCGGATTAGGCCGTCCCTGCCGGGAACCAGTTCCACGAAGGCACCGAAGTTAGTTAGTCGGACGACTTTGCCGGTGAAAATGTCACCGATGGCCAACTCACGGGTGAGAGCATCAACCTTGGACCTTGCCAGGTCGAGCATGCCTTGGTCGACGCCGCCGATGGTCACCGAGCCGTCGTCTTCGACGTTGATGCTGGTGCCGGTCTCCTCGATGATGGCCCGAATAACTCGGCCGCCAGGACCGATGAGGGCGCCAATCTTCTCGACCTTAATCTTCAAGCGGACCATCTTGGGTGCGTGTTCGCTCATTTGGGACCGGGTTTCGGAGATGGCCTCGTTCATCTTCCCCATGATGTGGAGACGGCCCTGACGCGCTTGCTCCAAGGCCTCTTTCAGAATCGCTTGGGTCAGCTGGGTGGTTTTGACGTCCATCTGAAGCGCATTTACGCCTTCAGATGTGCCGGCCACTTTGAAGTCCATGTCGCCAAGGAAGTCTTCCAGTCCCTGGATGTCGCTTAGGATGGCGTATTGACCGTCATCACCGGTTATCAGGCCCATGGCAATACCGGCCACTGGTGCCTTAATCGGGATGCCGGCGTCCATCAGGCTCAGGGAGCTGCCACAGACACTGCCCATGGAGGTGCTGCCGTTGGAGCTGAGACATTCGGAGACTATTCGAATGGCGTAGGGGAAATCGTCTTCGGAAGGAAGCACCGGTAGTATGGCGCGTTCGGCCAAGGCCCCGTGTCCAATCTCACGACGACCCGGAGACATAGCCCGTCGGGCTTCGCCGGTGGAGTATGACGGGAAGTTGTAATGGTGCATGAATCGTTTGGTGTTGTCGGGCCCAACCGAGTCCAGCGTCTGTTTCAAACTTAAGGAACCCACCGTCACGATGGACAGAACCTGGGTTTCGCCGCGGGTGAACAGCCCCGTGCCGTGGGTGCGGGGCAGGATGCCAGTGTCGCAGGAAATCGGGCGAACCTGATCTAGCGCCCGTCCGTCGGAACGCACGTGCTGGGAGAGGATACGGCCCCTTACTGCCTCGCGGAAGACGCTTTTAAAGCCTTCGCCGATGGCGTTCTTAGAGTAGTCATCTTTTAGAGCTTCGGTGACTTTGGAAGAAAGTTCTTTTTCTCCATCGTCCATGTCGTACATGCCGGGGTTCTTGCTCAGTAGGTCTTCAAACCCGGAGCCGACAATATCTTTAATCTTGGCGATGATGGCCTCGGCTGCGGCCTGGTCGTATTCAACCTCAGCCTTGGGCTGGCCGACCTGGCGCGCCAGGTCTTCAATCATATCGATGGTGGCGTTGTTGGCCTGTTGAGCCTTGTCAATGGCTTCGAGAATCACCTCTTCGGAGACCTCATTTGCGCCTGCTTCAACCATCAAAATCGCGTCGCGGGAGCTGCTAACCACCATGCTCAACGTGCTCTCGGTGCTCTGCGCGTAGGTTGGGTGAACGAAGTACTCGCCGTTGATGTAGGCGATACGGCATGAGGCGACGGGGCCGTTGAAGGGAATCTTCGAGATGGAGAGGGCGGCTGAAGCGCCAATCATGCCCAGAATTTCGGGAGGATTTACCTGATCGGATGATAGGATGGTCAGAGTAATCTGGACGTCGTTGTGCAGGCCTTTGGGGAACAGAGGCCGGATAGACCGGTCGGTCAGCCTGGAGGCTAGGATGCCCTCCTGGCCGGGACGGCCTTCACGACGGAAGAAACTTCCGGGAATCTTGCCGACTGCGTAGAGACGTTCTTCGTAATCGACGGTTAGGGGGAGGAAGTCGATGTCCTCTGCCCTGGGCCTGTTAGACATCACTGCTGTTACGAGAACAATGGTCTCGCCGTAGGTGACAGTGATGCTGCCGTGGGCCTGGTTCGCAAGTTTCCCTGTTTCCAGGGTGAGTGTTTTGCCGCCGACCTCTTGTTGGACCGACGTGGGACTAGATAATTTCGTAGCCATAATAAACCTGGAGCAACCTCGCTATAAATAACATGCGCAATCGATGGGGTAAGGACTAGACGCGAAACAACACCCTTAAGGGGTGTTGTTCTAAATGGAGGGAAACTTAGCGCCGCAGACCTAGTCTGGAGATAAGTGTTTGGTAGCGGTTTACGTCTTCCGCGTTGAGGTACTTGAGGAGTCGGCGTCTCTGGGAAACCATACCAAGAAGCCCGCGCCTTGAATGGACGTCCTTCTTGTGTTCCCGCAGATGTCCGGTGAGTTGTTTGATGTTTTCCGTGAGCACGGCGACTTGGACTTCTGCTGAGCCCGTATCTTTATCGTTTCTCCGGTATTCTTGGATAACCCGTGCTTTTGTTTGTCCGTCTAGCATTAGATGTGTGTACGCTTCTCTCTTTCCTTCTCTTTTACGTTCGCCCGATTATAGCATAAGGCCATGGAGCGGGCAACGCGGAAGGCCGTGTCGGGCCAGCGAAATCTGCCCACCAAAATTAGGCCCTCCCGAGACTTAGGTTTGCTGCCTAGCCGAGTACCGAGAACCCGTCCGGTAGGGCATGACGTCCGGTGGCGGCCAGGACGAGGTTTGGGGCATGGCCGCGGTATAAGGCCAGTTGGCCTAATATCAGTAGGGTTTCTGCCATTCCGTTCTCGGGAGGTTCCACGTCCAAGTTAATGGCCTTGGCCAGATCCAGGGTGTGGATAATGAACTCAAAGGTACGGGTGGGCAGGTAGTCGATTATCCGCATGCCGCCCACCGGTGTGCCAACGATGTGGTCGTCGGCTAGTTCGCCCAGCTTGTTTTTAACCTGAGCGGCAAAGCCCCGGACCATCATGGACGGGTTGTCCATTATTTCCAGTCCGGCAGCCCGTCCTCGTTCGGCCACCTGTTTAGGGTCGGCCAGAGACTCAAACGCCTTTAGGAAATAGTCCACCGGTCTTTCGACGCTCACATCATCCGCGGGTTGCCCGGCGTAGGTTAGTACGTTGGTGAAGGAGCGGAAGGTGTGTCCAGTTAGGTCGCGGACGCACCACTCGCCCAGGGCAGGCGCTTCCCAGCCGTCGATGTCCACCTGGTGTACCACGCCAGCGAAGAACTCGCCAGCTTCCAGGTAGGTCTCCCGAATCTTTTGTCCATTCATCTACTTCACTAGGTCAATTCACCCGGCGACTTAGGGCTGTCCCACTTCGGCTTCGATGTTGAGCGACTTCATCAGACCGGTGAGTTGGGCCCAGGTCTCGTCCTCGACGAAGATGCCCTCTTTGCGGCGTTTTTGTTCGTTGTTCCACTCGATTTCGCCGGGGTAGAGCACCTCGGTGAAGCCAGCGGCTGGGGGTGAGTCCTTGATGTATTCCACGAATTCGCCCATGTCTTTTTTGAACTCGTCCACGGGCCTGAAGTGCTCCAGGTTGAAGGCGGCGATGAACACGCCGTCGTTGTGCCGTCCTTCGGGGTCGATGCCGAATCCCAGGCCGGTGAGCAGCCCAGAGAAGACCTCAATCATGAACGATAGCGCGTAGCCCTTATGGCCTTGGTCTACGCCCACGGGGAGGATGGCTCCGCCGGAGTAGTAGTCGTTGGGGTTGGTAGTTGGGTTGCCGTCCTTGTCGACAATCCAACCCAAAGGAATGTCCTGTTTGCGGTTGCGGGCCAGGGCAATCTTGCCCAGCGCCACGGTGCTGGAGGCCATGTCCATCAACACTGGGCCATCCAGGTTGCTGGGCATGCCGATACAAATGGGGTTGGTGCCCAGTTTCCGGGCCACGCCGCCGAAGGGTGCAACGTGCTTGGGCGCGGCCCCGGAGTCGGCGGTAATCATGCCAATCATGTTTTCAGCGGCCATCATGGTGGGGTAGTCGCCCAGCCGGCCAATGTGGCTCTGGTGGTAGACGGTTACCGCGCCAACGCCGTGGGTCTTGGCCTTGTCGATGGCCATGCGGGTGGCCTTTTCGGTGACTACGAAGCCGAAGCCCCAGTTGCCGTCGATGACAGCGGTGCAGGGGGCTTCTTTAACTACGTCAAAGGCTGCGCCGGGGACGATGTGTCCGGCGTCGATGCGGTCGACGTAGGTTGGTGTCTGAATAATGCCGTGGGAGTCGTGGCCGCACAGGTTGGCCTTAATCAGGTGCTTGGCGACAATCTCTGCCTCATCTTTGGGAGTGCCCTTGGCAACGTAGATGTGATAGGCAACTTTGGTCAGGTATTCGGGCGTGAAAACAGGCATGTTTGAACCTCATTGGGAAAGTGCAATTAGTCTAAGGCCGAGCCTGATGTTTGTCCACCTGATCCGTTCGAAAGAGGGGTGGTTCGTGCCTGCTTGTTGGCCCCTAGCAACCATGCTATTCTTTTAAGTGCATTTGCCCCTGTAGCTCAGTGGATAGAGTGCCGGCCTCCGAAGCCGGAAACGAGAGTTCGACCCTCTCCGGGGGCACCATCCCATTTTTTCCGAGATCAGTGCCATTGGCGATGTCGGATTGCATGTCTCTTCTTTATAGTCGGGGTGTAGCCCAGCGGTAGGGCGCCTGCTTTGGGAGCAGGAAGTCGGGAGTTCGAGTCTCCCCACCCCGACCAACGTGTTTGTGCCTACAAAGTTCTCTTGTGCAGCGGCTGCGCCGCCGGTCGTGTTAACGTTTTCCTCTTCACTGTTAACAACTCCCATGGAACACTGGTACAAATCCTTCCGCCACGGACGCTTCCCGTTGAGCATGTACGAAAGGTACGCCGGGGATATGTCCAACTCACGTGCTATCTGCCATAACGATTGTTTACTGCACCGTTCCTCTCCTGTTCAATCCGTCGTTCATATGCGGCCCGACCTTCATCGACCGCCCCATCCGGAATACTTCCGTTATAAACCCTTATTATTCTCCGCCCGTGGTCGTACACATCTGCTAGTTGGCTCGCGTACTCTTCCCTAAATCCTTCCTGTACCAGCAACCGTTTAATATCGCTCTCCAATAACTTGGACCGCAGCGAATGTGCATGGGATATGAAATTATAGAATTTCCCCCAATCGTTAGGATGTAGCATCGATTTGTTCGAGGTACTCACGAAGAACTGGAAGTATTTCAACAGCTTGGCAGATAACTTAGGTGGCGCGTTTGACTCAGGCATCGTTCTCCTTTGTTTTCTCGCGTTCCAAATTCTCCCGAATCGCCGCCTCTAGCCAACGCCCCACTGTAACGCCTTCCGCCTTGGCACCCTCGTTCGCACGGCGAAGTGCCTCTGGCTCCATACGTACGGATAGGCGGGGTTTGTTGCCGGTCGGTGGGCGACCCACGGGTATCTTCATTTCCATACGTTAGTTTAAGTCCGACTGAAATATAAGCTCAGAGTGATAGGAAGCTATGCGAGTCGATAGGTACGTGAAATGAGCAATATTTCGGTTTGGCCAGTGATAAAATCGTGGCATGGTCAAAGAGCGTAAATCGAAGTTTAGACACATTCAGAGATTTACTGGGGCTCGTGTTAGCGGATCGATGAGGCTCATTGGCGAAAAGCCAGGAATGAGTAGAACGCTTGCACACTGGATTGTATTTGGACTTTTCTATTCAATTCTGATGGCTCCTATCGCCGTCTACATATTGAAAACTGAATTGGTGGCGCCTATCTCAGATTCGCGTTTCAGTATTTTGGTAGTCGCTCCAATATTAGGCGGGTTGGCTTTAGCTGCTTCGCCTGGGTTTAGGGATAGATCTCGTCTGATACAAGTGGCCCAAAAGTTCTTGATGGCTACGGTTTTTTTCATTATTTTCCTGCCTTCTATTGAGGTCGTTAATTCCAAGGGAGATATAAATTGGAAATCTTTCGACGATGGTTCGGACGCTTTGATTCGTGGACTTTACTTCTGGTTGGCCGCATTTAGTTTCTTTGGTGGCATCTTTCTCTTTTTACTAGGCTTGGTAGATTTGGTTTTCACCCTCGCTGGAATTAAGAAGCGCCCAGTCCGCAAGAAACCAAGCCAATCCCCTCCGTTGTTCTACTAAAGTTTCACTGATACCCCTGCTAGATGGGGGGGCATGGCCATAACATCGAGATTATGAAAGTGTATTTAACTAGGGGTATCATGCCCTCTTTGTTTTCTCGTCATACTTTCATGGGTAAGTGCCGATGGCCCGACAGAATACAGAACTCCACTCGGACCTACTTATACGAGGGATGGGTGCTAGTCGCGCAACTTTTAATTTAGGCCGATGAAATTTGAAATGTCTAGAGGTTCAAGATGAAACTGTGGCCGCGTAGACCTGACAGTTTTTACATCACCTTTTTAGAATATGCCTGTGAGAAAATGGGTATCGGAGATGGAACGGTAGACTATGCCTGTCGTTGTCCAGGGAAAATGTCAGGGTTAGTTGTTCAGCGAAAATGTCAGTGTGGTTGTGATTTTACCCCATGGTATTCCTCTGGTGTTGGTCGTCCAGAAGGCGCTTTAAGGTGGCGTAGCCGATGCCCAATTCCTCGGCAGCCTGGCGCCGAGAAAGTCCTCCCGGTCCGATGCGTTTCACTACTTTGGCGAACTCTTGCTCAAACTCGGGACGTTCACTCACCCGAGGCCGGCCGATGCGCTTGCCCTGCTGCCGCGCCCGCTCCATCCCCGCTCTCACTAGGTCCCGGTGGACCTGCTTTCTCGCAGGATCCTCATACCAGATGGTCTCCCCGGCCAGAGGTCCTGGGATCACCCGGGTTTTGACTCGTTGTGGCGTCCAGCCAGTCGGGTCCGGTTCGGAAGCTGACGCCCTAACCGGTCCTGTAGAGACTCGACCCCGCAGTTCGCTGGCTAGAGGCGGGGCTTCCTGGGGAGTCAGGATCTGATCCCGAAGCCGTACCAGCAAACGACCATCCAAACGTTCTTGCACCTCCACACGGGCTCCAGCGTAGCTGGGTCGCTCCATACTGGGAAAGAGTTGCAAAGACCGTCCGTGGTATTGCACCGTGTTGTCTTTGGCCACTCGGCGCAACTCCTTGATACAAAGCACACTGCCCAGGTCCAGCTCCTGATCCAATGGCCGGTAGGCCGACTCCGTCTGGGCGGCAGACACCCCGAAGCGGTGGTTGAACCGGGCCAGAAAGTCGGTCAACACCTGATTTGCCTCCGCCAGGGTGCAAGCGCCAGCGAGCCTTAGTTCTGCTACCAATCGGTCCTGGAAGGTGCCATTGGCTCGTTCCACCCTTCCTTTGGCCTCGGGGCTGTGGGCAAATATCTGAGTGATTCCCAATTCTCCTAGGGCCCGGCCCCATTGGGTGGATGATCCTTTCTGGGAGACCGGGGATCGGTTCGATGGATCGCGCCGAGGCTGAAAGACGGCATGGCCATCGGTGTAGACCGCCAACGGGACGCCCCGCCGCTCGATGATGCCCTGGAGCAGGGACAGATAGCCCCGGGTATCCTCTTGTTCTTGGAATATCGCATGGGGCGCCGTTCCCGTAGCGTCGTCCACCGCTAGCAGCAAAGTCAGCCACCACCTCGGTCCTCCAGCCAGAGGTGGTGGCTTCCGTCAAGTTGGAGCAGCATCCCCTCCTGGGGCATCCGTTGTCTTCGAGAGCGATGTTGTGGTGGCCGGCGGTGGCGAGGGCTACTCAGACCGGCCCGCACCAGGATCCGTCTGACCGTGGGTCGGGACAGCGTCAGTCCCTCCCGCTCAGCCAACAACTCGCTCAGATGGGTATGGTTGATCCTGTCGTAGCGCTCAAGGGCCAGGGCCACTACTTGTTGTTGGATGGTCTCTGGAGTGGCGTTGGGTGGCTTCCGGCCCCGGTTCTTATGCGCCAGTCCTCTTGCCCCTTCCTTACGATAGGCCGCTAGCAGTCGCCATCCCTGACGCTCACTCACTCCCAGAAGCGGGGCCGCCTCCCGCATCGACCAGCGCTGTTCCAATACTCCGTTCAAAATCTTTAACCGGTTCTGTTCTTTGGCACTCAATGTCAATCCTTTCATGGACTGACATTTTCCCTGAACCGTTACCTACTGACAAAATTGTAGACCTACGACATCCACCGGGTACGCCCGACATCGGTTCGTACCATTTAGTGCATTATTTATTTGTTTTGGAGATTGCTTTCCTCTTCTAACCGCCAAGGCCGTCTGGACGGACCATGTAAATGGGCGCTACTTTGGCTCTGATGAGATTGCCCGCTATGCTGCCCAACAGTACTTTGGACAGACCAGTCCGACCATGGGTCGCGATGGCAATAAGGTCAACCTTTTCGGCCTTGGCATATTTGACGATGGCCTCGGCGACATCAGTGTTAAAGAGCACTTCTGTCTGAGCCGTACCATCAAAATGCGTGGCCGAAACGTGGCGCAGATAGTCCATGGCCTTGTCATGCTGCCGGTCAGAAGCCTGGTCTTTGGTTTCCACAGAGACCCCGTGGCCAAGGTCCGCAGCGGAATACAGGCTACCAGTAGGTGACCAAATACCTGATACCTCTGTGGTGGTCGGAGGACTCCGCATCCACGTGCCGTGGGTTGCTTCCGGGTCAACGACCTGGACCAGAATGACCTCCACGTTCTCGCCTCCGGAAGACGCCAATTTACTGGCGGGGCCCAATATGTCCTCGGAAAATTTGGAGCCGTCTAATGGGATTAAGATTTTCATGGCGTCCCCCTATCAATTTTCAACTGACTTGTGGGTTTCTGGTACCCGCCCGGTCTGTGCTAAATCCGGCTGAAGAGAACCGTAATAAGACCCGGCCCGGTAGTTAGACAGGCCGGTCCGCTGGCACGATACCGTGAGCAAAGGAACCGTTCCGTTGTACAACAACATCTTTTCAATGCCCCGTTTCCCCTGGTCAGCGATTGCAATCAGGTCAATATCTTCATGGCGGGCGTAGGCGATGATTTCCGCCGCCGGGGTGTTTCCAAAGACCACGCGCTTGGTGGTAACGCCTGCCAAATAACGGTAGGCAAGTCGGGCCAGGTATTCGTCGGCTGCGGCGGCATCTCCGACAGGGGACTTCTTGGCTGTATCTGTCCAAGGTGTGGCCGCAGCCGACCCTACCCCCGCTCCAACAGGCTGCCGGGCTGCCTGGGGGCTCGCCTTGCCACCGCCGAAGTTCAACACCCTGCTCAGATGAATCTCCAACTCACCCTCATGCTTAGCCGCCATCTTGCCCACTGTTCGGACAACTTCATGGGCGCTGGCGGGGTCGTCAAGAAAAACCAAAATCTTCACGGCATCACCTCCAGTGCTCAAACCGGTTTCCAATCACCGGCTAGATTACTTGCAAACTACGACCATTCCAGGCGGTGGAATGCCGCCCGGCAAAGACGCATCCTCAAGATAACGGCTAGGCATGAGTGTGGCATGAAGACGTGTGGGCGTCCTGTGACAATGCCGTGATTTTCACGGAATTACCACGGCGGGCCGTGGTCGCTTCACATCGCTGGCATCCAAAGTTCCTAAGATTGAATTGAATCACCGGAGGAGGTGAGCCGATGTAGGATTTTAGGCCAAAACGGGCGGTGATGCGGATTGTGCGCCGACGAAGTTTCGAACGCCGAGGGGTGTGCCGCCGTCCAGCCCAAACACAGACCGTATTCTCATGGTGGTTATTCTGTATCGAGCCCAGTTGGCAGGCCCAGTTACGGGGTCTCAGTGCTGGGAACGGAGATTCGGAACGCAGATTTAGACCGGAGGCCGACGGGTGTTTAAAAAAATATTGGTTCCTTTCGATGGCTTCGGCTTGGCAGACGCGGTATTACCATTCATTCCACAATTGGCCAAGGGCTTCGGGTCCTCGGTCATTATGCTTTGGGTAATGACTCCCAATGGCGCCCGCTCGGCTGGCGCAATGGCCGTGGTTGAACTGGAAGAGGCGGCCCGACGACTATCTTTAGAGGTGGGAGATGTTTCGCCGATGGTCACCGTGGGGTCACCTGCCCCGACGATTATCCGAATCGCCGCCGAAGAAGGCTGCGATCTTATCGCCATGACGACCCATGGCCGGGGTGTCATCGGTCGTGGGCTGCTCGGGAGCGTGGCTGACGAAGTAGTCCGGTACTCCCCAGTACCCACAATGGTATTTGCGCCAAGAAAAGCCGATGAGGAATGGAGTGGAAGCAGCATCATTGACCGCATCATAGTGCCATTGGACGGCTCCGATTACGCTGAATCCGTGCTTCCATACGTCCAAAACATGGCCCACCGGATGGACTTGGAGATTGTCTTGTTCCGCGTTAACGACTACGCGGGCATCTACAGCGGAGCCTGGGTTGGGTTGCCGTACATCCCCGTGGCCGAGCAGCTAGTGGACCCGGCCGTGGAAACTAGTGACGAAGAATACTTGGAGACCGTCGCCGAAAAACTACGAAGCAACGGACTGCGGGTTAGGTGGGAATTATTGAATGGCAACCCTGCCTACCAGGTCGCTGAGTTTGCCAGGGAGACCAAACACAACATGGTGGCGCTGGCCACCAGAGGGCATTCCGGGATAGAAAGGTGGATTGAGGGCAGCGTTTCAGAACGGGCAGTCCTGGATTCTGGAGACCCGGTGCTGATAATTCCGCCAGCGGCAGAAGAATCAGCAGTTGCCTAACGCCAGGCAACTGAGTTAGGTCATGGAATCAAGATGAATCTTGCGGGTAACGAAAACCGATTACCTTTCGATTTGGTGAATGGACTACTGGACCCCCACGCGTATCTAGGAAATGTGGGTGCTGTGGAGTTAACCGAGACCCACATCTCCTATCTATTTTTCACCGGCGAGCATGTATACAAGGTTAAGAAGCCGGTGGATTTTGGATTTTTGGATTTCACCACCTTGACCAAGCGAAAGAGATTTTGTCATGACGAGGTAACCCTCAACGCTAGCCTGGCTCCAGGTGTTTATCTGGGTGTCGTGCCGGTAACCCGGATGGGTGGTCGCTACTTCATGGAAGGGACCGGCAGGCCCATAGAGTATGCTGTTAAGATGCGCCAACTGCCCCGTGAAGCGGCTTTGGACGCGTTGCTTTCCACCGGCCAAATCTCGGCCCGTGAGATTAGCATGCTGGCGGCCAAGATTGCCGCATTCCACGCCGATGCCGCCACCGGCCCCGAGATTACCCGCCTAGGTGGCATTGAGGCCGTCCGGAAAAACATCGAAGAAAATTTCGCGCAACTGGACCGGTTTGTGGGAGTCGCTCTCTCCAGGGAGGTGTTCGAAGACCTGGAGGCCTATAGCCACGCCTTCTTGCAATCCAAAGGGGAGGCCTTCGCCCAACGTGCCTCCCTGGGCCGCATCCGGGACTGTCACGGCGACCTTCGCGCCGCCCACTTTTTTCTGGAGGACGGCCCAGAAGGCCCGAAGTCAAAGATAAGCCTAATCGACCGTATTGAGTTCAACCGCAGGTTCCGATACTCGGACGTCGCCAATGACATTGCCTTCTTCGCCATGGACTTGGACTTTCGACAGCAGCCAGACTTCTCTCGGCATTTCATCGAAGAGTACGTCCGTGCGTCGGGAGACCAAGGAGTCATGGACTTCATTAGTTTCTTCAAGACCTACCGGGCCTGTGTGCGCGGCAAGGTTGCCTCCTTCCAGATTGACGATGAGGGACTTTCCAAAGAAATCAGAAAATCGAAGGAGGCCGAAGCCCAGGCCTATTTCCGCTTGGCCCATTCATATCTTCCGAGAATCACGGGTCCGGCGTTAATCATGATTTGCGGGCTCACCGGATGCGGCAAGTCCACATTGGCCGAGGGATTGGCCTGCCGGTGGGACTTGGAGTACATCAGTTCGGACGTTACCCGGAAGACCCTGGCGGGAGTCGGGCTGCACGAGCAACAAGAAGGGCCCTATGAGTCAGGAATCTATTCTCCCGAATATACCCGGTGGACCTACGAAATGATGATGGAGCAGGCGGCAAAGTTCTTGGCCAAGGGCCAAACAGTGGTGTTGGACGCCACATTCCGCCATGCTGAAGAACGTTCACGGGTGGAGCAATTGGCTGGGAAGCACAGCGCACATCTCTGGACTGTGGAACTAGTTTTAGACGGACCGGTCGCCAAAACCAGGTTAGAACGGCGGCGGTTGCTGGGAAATTCAGTTTCCGACGGCGAGTGGGAAGTGTACCAGCATCAGAAGGCGGATTGGGAGCCCATCACAGACCGGGCCCCGAACCGCTATATTCGGATAAACAACAGTGGAGCGCCTGGCGAAGCGCTGCGCGCTCTTTTGCAGAGGCTCTATGGCGGCCTGCTGACGGATATTACGGTAGACCACTGAATGCGCTTCGTCCCTTTAGAACGCGCTACAGCCTGTCAGCGCCGGTTAGAGAATTTGAGATAAGAAGAGTTTGGTTCGCTCTTGTTGAGGGTGGTCAAACAAGTCCGTCGGGGTGCCCTCTTCCACGATATTGCCTTCGTCGAACATCATCATGCGGTCAGCGACTTCCTTGGCGAAACCCATTTCGTGGGTGACGACAATCATCGTCATTCCAGATGAAGCCAGCTCATGCATCACGTCCAGCACCTCTTTAATCATTTCGGGGTCGAGGGCGGAAGTAGGCTCGTCGAACAGCATAATCTTGGGCTGCATCGCCAAGGCCCGGGCGATGGCGACCCGCTGTTGTTGCCCGCCGGAGAGCTCAGCCGAGTATTTGTGAGCCTGCTCCGGTATGCCCACCCGCTCTAGGAGTTCCATGGCCGCTTCTTCCGCACGTTGGCGCGACCATTTCCTCACCTTCATTGGAGCTAGGGTTATGTTTTGGAGGACCGTCAGGTGGGGGAACACGTTGAACGACTGGAACACCATTCCGACTTCCCGGCGCACCGCCTCCACGTTTCGGATGTCGTGGGTCAACTCGATGCCGTCAACTATGATGTCTCCCCGCTGGTGTTCCTCAAGTCGATTTATGGTCCGGATAAACGTTGACTTACCCGACCCAGAGGGGCCGAATATTACGATGACTTGCCCCCGTTCGATGGTCGTGGTAACCCCCCGCAAAACGTGGAAATCACCGTACCACTTGTGCACGTCCCGGCAGACTATAATCTCATCGGCCGATGGCGATTCTTGTATGGTCATGTGGTCTCCTCTATTTCAAGACTGGAGCGCAATCAAGGGCTACACGGGAACTGATTTGGGCAAATCTGGCTGGCTAGCGCTTTCCAACCCCCAGCGCCTGCTCCAATTTCTGGCTGGCGTAGGACATGGAGTAGGTGAAAACCCAGAAAACCGCGGCGAGAAACACGTAAACTTCTCGCTGGGAGTCAATCCACTCCACGTTGCCCAGGAATATGGACTTGCCGACGCCGACGACGTCTAGCAACCCTACTATGACAACCAAACTGGTGTCTTTGAACAGGCTGATGAACTGGCCCACTATGGCCGGGATAACCGCCCTCAGGGCCTGAGGGAGCACGATAAACAGCGTGGTATGCAGGCCGCCGAGGCCCAGGGCTTTGGCGGCGTCTACCTGACCCTGCGGAATTGCCTGCAGGCCTCCCCGGACGTTTTCCGCCATGTAGGCAGAGCTGAATAGGGTGATGGCCAGCAAGGCCCGAGAAACACGGTCAATGCGAAAATCCTCGGGCAGAAATAGCGGCAGAATAATTTGCGTCATGAACAACAGCGTCACCAGCGGAACGCCGCGCACCGTCTCAATGAACAGGATGCTCAGGTAGCTGACTGCCGGCAGGTTGCTGCGTCGACCGAGTGCTAGTAGCACGCCCAGAGGGAAAGAGGCAACGATTCCCACGATTGCCAAGATTAGGTTCAGGGCCAGCCCACCCCACAAAGTGGTACTCACTTCTGGAAGGGCCGGGATGCCTTCAATCCCACGGAGCAAAATGATGCCCAAGAAAAAGGAGACTAGCCACGCGATTACGACGGGCCCGGGCCGCAGCATGGGCAGGGGGCCAATGGAGGGTGCCCGAGCCAGCAAATAGCCGATGCCAATCATCCCTGGATTAGCGAGGATCCACAAACGCCCTTCCACGCTCAGGTCATCTAAGCTCAGTGGAAAGAAAGCCAGGGCCAACAGTCCAATCGCGGCCACCCTCGCAAAGGTACGCGCAACCTCGCCCCATACGCCCCAGGAAACTCCCAACAACAGGGAGACCATTAGCGCTATCACTCCGACCCGCCACATCTCTGCCGCAGGATATTGCCCAACCAGAAAAAGCTTTAGGTTAGAGCGCACCGGGCTCCAGTCTGCGTCAATAAAAACCCAGGTCAGACCAGTCTTTAGAAAGAAAATTACCAGCGCAAGCGTGACCACTGTGAGCAAAGAGTTGTACCAATTGCTCATCAGGTTGGTCCTGACCCATCCAATCGGCCCGGATTGGGAAACAGGCGGTCTGATTACTTCCAGAGTTCTGGCCACGGTCATCGGTCCACGTACTTCACTCGACGGTTATATATGTTTCCGATTACGGCATAGGTCAGGCTCATGACCAAGTACGCGGCCATGATCATTAGGAAGATGGGAACCGCTCTGCCAGCCTGATTAATCATGGTCCTGCCAACGAAGAAAAGGTCAGGGAAGGCAATGGCGATGCCCAGGCTGGAATTCTTGGTTAGGTTGAGGCACTGGCTGATTAAGGGCGGGATGATGACCCGCATAGCCTGGGGGACGACCACAGACTGCATGGTCTGCAGCTCGGTGAGACCTAAGGCCCGGGCCGCCTCTGCCTGGCCCCGCTGGACTGAAAGGATGCCGGCCCGGACAATCTCCGCGATGAAGCTGGCGGTATATATCACCAACCCGACCAAAAGAGCGGCGAACTCAGGAGTAAACCTCAGCCCGCCTTCAAAATTGAAGCGCCCTAGCTCCGGTATGTCTTTGATTAGAGGATTCTCCCCGACTAGGAACCATCCAATGGCCGGGAGCAAAACAAAGGCAGCAAGAGCGCCGAGGTTGGGGTGAGTGGCCCGGCCCAGGCGCAGTTGCAGCCGGGCCAGCGCTGCCCGCACCGCCACGGCCAACAAGATGCCTCCCAACAAGAACAGTAGCCACCATGCGAAGGAGGAAGAAGGGCTGGCCCACACCGCGAAAAAACCCCGGTTGCTGAGGAAGACTGGACCCGGCCACCGTATGCTTTCTTGAACCGGGGGTAGCAGCAGGAAGACGCCAAAGTACCAGAAGAAGAGTTGGATTAAAAGGGGAATATTGCGAAAGGTCTCGATGTAGACATTGGCAATCTTGCTGACTAGCCAGTTGCTGGAGATGCGGGCAATCCCGATGATAATTCCCAGTGTGGTGGCCAGGACGATACCCAGTACAGCCACCTTAAGGGTGTTGAGCACGCCCACCAAGAAGGCGTGTTGAAAGGAGTCCTCCGCGCCGTAATCGATGACGGATTCAGGTATGAGGAAGCCCGCCTCTTCTTTCAGGAAGCCGAAGCCCAGCGAGAAGCCCCGCTTGTCTGCGGCATCCAGCACGTTGCCGATCACAAAAAATAGAGCGGAGACCACGATTACGACGGAGACTATTTGCGCGGTAGCCCGGAGCACCCGTGCGTCGCGCCAGAGAGGGACGCCATCGTAGGTGAAGAAGCGCATACAGCTTATTGCCTCGCGCAAGAGTAGCTAGGCAAGGACAGGCGCATGGCTGTGGGTCTGTCCTTGCCGCCTTAGCCGATGTTAGTTTCTAGCGAAGCGGCGGTGAATAAATCAGTCCGCCGTTGGTCCAGAGTTCGTTCTGCCCCCTGGGCAGGGTGAACGCGTCGCCATTGGGACCCATGTAGCGGTTATAAATCTCGCCGTAGTTGCCTACCCCTTTGATCACGTCCACCGCGAATGTGGCGCTGAGACCCAGGTCCGCCTGGCCAAATTCACCCTCGGTCCCCAGCATGCGCCGTATCACGATGTTGTCGCTGGACTTTTGGGCTTCAACATTCGCCGATGTTACTCCTAGTTCCTCGGCATTGATGAGGACGGACATGACTGTCTTAACCAGGTCAAACCACTGGTCGTCGCCATGGGCCACCACCGGAGTCAGCGGCTCCTTGGAGATCGTCTCCGGCAAGATGACGTGAGCGCCGGAGTCGGCGAACCCGCTCCGGACGGCCGCTAACTGAGACTTGTCGCTAGTAGTGGCGTCGCAGCGGCCCCCTTCGTAGGCGCTGTAAACCGAAGCTGTATCTTCAAACACCACGGTTTCTAAGCTCATACCGTGCTGACGAAAATAGTCGGCCAAGTTCAACTCGGTAGTGGTGCCGCTGGTCACGCACACGGTAGCGCCGTCCAAGTCCAGGGCGCTGGTAAACCCTGTGGATGTGGGTACCATGAACCCCTGGCCGTCATAGAACATGGTGGTGGCGTAGTTGCCCCACTGGGCGTCGCGGGTGGAGGTCCAAGTAACGTTCCGCGACAGCAGGTCCACTTCACCCGCCTGGATGGTTGGGCCCCGTTCGGAGGCGGTGATGGGAATCAGTTCCAACGCATCTGAGTCGCCGAAGATGGCGGCAGCCACCGCGCGGCACAGGTCCACATCGAATCCAACGTTTTTGCCTGCCGATGAAAGATAACCAAATCCCGCCAAGTCCGTGCGCCCCGCACAGATGAGGTTACCTCTGCCCTTCACTATGTCTAGGCGGGCACCCTCTTGTGCGGCCGGAACTGCGGTGGCAACGTCGGCCTTAGGGGTCGAAGTGGCTTCGTTGCCACAGGCAACGGAGGCCAAGGCTAGAAGGCCAATGAGGGCTGCCAATAGAAACCAATACGTGCGCTTCATTTTCGTACCTCCAGATGTTTGGGTCTTGGAGCCTATAACAAAACATGCACCATGACTTTCTGAGAGAGCGCAACGACACCGGAGAATCTGGAGAGGAGTTGCCCTCTGAGTCCCCAGATTCGGCCCTTCGTTGCTTTGAAAATATCCAGTTTCCGAAGTTAGGCAGGATGGGTCAACGGGGTAGGATAAATCGTAGTATAGCCCTTGCCGACAGTACGCTATCCGGGTACGAAGCCTGACGGAATCGGGGCCCAACTCCGGCTAGGTAATACGATTTTTTAAAATTGGGTTTGGGCTAAATTTAGCCGTGGTTTCTAGTCGTTTTTCAGGCCGTACGTGACGACAAATATTAACGTAATTATAGCACTACCATATTATGAGCATGAGGGCTTGACGCACCCGATTCAAATAATAAAGGTGACAAAATCCGAAATCGAAGCAGATGTAGAGCAAGCTTTCCTTATGCGGGCAGCACGTCACTCGCTTGCGCTTCGAGCTTCTTAGCCGCCTTAGTCACTGCCTAAACATATCCACAATGATCTTTGGATCGTCCCTCGAGCGAGGGACGCGGATTACAGGTTGCGATGTGCTCCGCCTTGGTAGTCTTGAAGGGTATGTGCTGAACGCTTACAGTTGCTGATATCTTAAACGTCAGTGTGAAAAGAACGGCCTTCAGAACCCTCGGTTTATCACCATTGAACAAACATCGGCATGACCACGTGGACTTACTCATGCGCATCGCGGGAACCTCAGTTCGCACAATGAAACACGATGACCCGCCCGCGTATTGAGTGAGTAAACATAGTGAAACACCGGAGTTTTGGGGAAACCCCCGTGTTTTTGAAGCTAAAACACCTCTGGTGTTCGGTGCGTTTTATACCTGGTGTTTACGGTGTTCCAAACACCGTAAACACCAGGTATAAAGACAGTAAAATCCGGGAAATACCTGCCTACTTACGGCACGTACCTGCAAAGGCGAAACACACAAGTGAACACAATGATTCACCTGGGTTTTGGAAACAAACGCAGTCGAATTAGGTTTCCAAACACAGCACCTGCTTTAGGGATAGTGATACTAGGTAACCCACCTGCGTTTGGGATAACGAAACACAGCAATCCACCTGAGTTCGAGTTCAGGTGGATTCAACCTTGGAAGAAGGACAGATCGACAGACCGGCACCGCTGGCTGGCTGAGCGGTAATCATCGACCTAAACGTCAACTGAACCACAATCGCCCTAGATTGGCGATGCTGGCCAGACGATAATTATACATTTTCTTGGTGGACTTCAGGCACGAAGCACAGCGCTCAAGAACGGAATATCTTCTAAGCAGCGGGTCGTGGGTTCGAATCCCACCTGGGGCACCATTTTCTTTTTCCAAACACTAGTCCGGTTTTTTGGCGCTATGCGGGTGAGTAGAGTCGGTTCAAGTTGGCGTAGCGAGCCGGGTCTAAGTCTTTGCCCTGAAGAGCAGAGTGGTCTGGGCCGTAGCGGTGGGCTCGGAACACCGAGTTGCCAGAACCGGAGGTAGAACCGCCAACGTGTTCGCCGCTCGAGCCGACAAAGGGGTTGATGTACTCCCAGACGATTTCTTGGGTGGGAGTGACCTCAAAAACGCGACCGGGGGCACCCTCGCAAATAAGGGTGTTGCCGTTGGGCAATCTTTCCGCACCGCTGATGTGGTAACTGAAAAAAGATATAGGCGGGTCTCCTCTGTACTCCCAGGCGACCTGGTTGTCGCTCGGATTTACCTCAATGACCCGCGAGTGGCTCATTCCCTGCCGGTGGGGCCCGTTGTCGAATAACAAAACGTTCCCGTTTTCCAGATGGGTGGGATTGTGCTGATGCGAGACTTCACCGGGGCCCCACTTCCAACGAAACTCCCCGCTAGACCGGTCGACGATGCCAATCGTGTTGGTTTGCCGAAAACTGACCAGAAGGTCTCCATCCGTGGTCACGTTCAAGGTGTTTTGGTGCGTCCACTCCAAACGGCCCTCCAACGGGCATATTACGTCCTCTTCCAGGCTGAGGTGCTCCCAGGAACGCCACTCATTGACGATGCCGCCATCCGGCTTTACCTCGCGCACCACGTCGCCCAGCATCTGGCCTTTAGTGGTGCCGGCGGTGAAACCGCCGCTCACTTTAGAGGCTAACTCTTCGGGAAGCGACTCCCATACCAAGACCAAAGTGTTCCCGTTGCCCAGACGTTCAAAGTCGTGGTGTAACAAAGGGTCACGGTATGCCCAGACGACGTTGCTGTCCCAGTCCAACTCCAATATAGCCCCGGCTGCCGTTCTGCCGCCCCTTGGCAGAAGATCTCGCTCCGGGCGGTCTAAAAATGATATCTCCTGCGTTGCTGGACCGGTCCGAAGCAGCAAATGGCCGTTGGGCAAGAGGTAGCTGTAGTTGATTCCCTCGTCTGATCGCCAGGTATGGCACACACGGCCATCCATGTCGACTAGATGGGTGTGATGGCCGCCGAGGTTGCTGAATAAGGTGTAGCCCCGATAGCTATTTTGTTGCGAATAATGAATCAGACCTGTTCGGTGATGTGTGGACCAGCCCATGACGGCATCGTGCTCCTTTGGCTAAATTCGGACCCTGGGTTCGAGGACAACCTTACCCCCGCACACTGTCGCCACGACAATTCCTACAAGTTTAGGGAATGTTCTTCGTAGTCCTTTAGCTTGTTGTAGATTTGGAGACGGTGCCGGTAGGACTCCAAAACTATGATGCGGTCGTTGGCGTCGACGTTGACCGCCACTGGCCTGCGGAACCGCCACTCGGGTTCCATGTCCGCCCGGCGGCGGGCCTTGATGATTTCGGGGTTGGCATTGATGTACGTCTGAGTCCAGGGAGAAGGCTCCTGGGCGTCGCCAACCAGTGCGGTAATGTAACGACCGGTGGCGTCGTAAATTTGGACGCGGTGGTTCCCCCAGTCGGTTACGTACACGTCCCCGTCCGAGTCCACGGCCACACCGGACGGCCCTTTGAGCGAACCCACCCCGTTGCTGGACACCTCGAACTGCACCAGTAACTCTCCGGTGAGGGAGAATTTCTGCACCCGGTTATTTCCCCAGTCGGCAACGTAAATGTTGTCCTGGCGGTCAACACAAATGCCCCAAGGCATCTCCAAGTCGCCGTCGCCGCTGCCTTGCTGGCCGAACTTCGATTGGAACTCGCCGATTTGGCTGAAGCTTTGCACCCGGTGATTGAGACTGTCCACAACCCAAAGGTTTTGCTGCGAGTCGAAGGCGATACCCGACGGCCCGTTCAGTTGGCCGTCCTCGTTGCCGGGTCGGCCCCAGTGGTAACGGAAAGCGCCCTCGTCATCGAACACCGAGATTCGGTTTAGAAATTCGTCGGAAACGTACACCCGTCCGTGCTGGTCTAAATCAAGGGAACGCGGCCAGATAAACCGCCCGTCCTCGGAGCCGAAGGAACCGAACTGACCTTGGACTTCGTGGTCGAAGGAAATCTTGCTAATACGCTGGCCCAATTGTTCTGCGCCTCGGCTCAACACATAGATGCGGCCATTCTCTCCCAAGACGAAGTCCTGGGGGGCCCAAAACCCCTGGCCAGACTGGCTGTACATGCCAATGCAATAGCTGTAATCAAAAACCCGACCAGCGGCGACGGTAGTCAGCATGTTGGCTCTCCAATAGAGGAATAAGAGTAATGACTGGTCATACGAAGGCCATCTGTTCGAACTGCCCGCCGACAATTGGCACCGGGTCTAGGCCCAGCCATTTGTCGACCACCGTCGAGTAGAACCCACGGAAGTCGTAGCTCGGAGCTAAGTCGCCTTGGGTTAGGTCCTCCGGTTTCAACGAGGGATAGGTGCCGTACATACCGCCATTCACCCGGTCGCCAATTAAGAAGGCCACGCCGCCCGCGCCATGGTCGGTGCCGGTGCCGTTGTCGCGGACGCGGCGTCCGAACTCGCTAAACATCATCAAGACCACCTCTTCACCCACGTTGTGTTCGTGGAGGTCGGCGAAGAATGCCTCAACGGCTTCAGAGATTTCGGCCCACAACTTGGTGTGCGACCCGCCCTGGTTGAAATGGGTGTCGAAGGGTCCGTGGGAAGTGTAAAAGACCTGGGTTCCCAGACCCGCCAGGTGCACTTGCGCCACGTCTTTTAGGCTTCTTGCGATGGCATTTCTGGCGTATTCAACGGTCGAAGTGTATTTCTCGGGAGCAGTCCTGATGATGTCGGCGCCCTTCATTGCGTCTCGCCCTGCCTGTCCCAGGTAGTCCATGGTCGGTCCGGTGCCGATGGCCGGGGCGTACATGCGGGCGAAGCTGTCCAATAATTGGGCCTTCTCCCGCTCCGAGGTAATGCCTCGCGCCGTTGATAGAACGCCGTAAGAGGCGAGATTGGACACCGAGGTTACCGGCACGCCGCGCATCATCAGGGCTCTCGGCAGGCCTTGCCCGAAATTCACGCCCTTCAGCACGTTCTCGCCAGTGGGGTCCAAGTCCCTGATGACCTTGGCGAGCCAGCCTTCGACTCCGATACTGTCGGGTTCGCAGGTGTGCCAGATGTCCATGGCGCGGAAGTGCGAGCGAGGCGAATTCGCAAACCCGATTCCGTGGACGATTGCCATTTTGCCGTTGTCGTAGAGTTTCTTGAGCTGCTCCATGTCGGGCCGAAAGGCCAGTTCATCGTCGATGGGCTGCAACAGGTCTTCGGAGATTCTAACCTTGGGCCGATTGTCCCAATACAGTGGGTTGGTATATGGAACGATTGTGTTGAGGTAATCGTTGGCTCCGGTGAGCTGTAATATGACCAGCACGGGGTCTTTTTTAGTTGTTGTCATCTATCGTTATCTCCGGCTTACGGGGTTATATATCGGAAGATGGTTAGGCGAACTGATAGTCTCGGGAAGCGGCGATTAGGGTTAGTATCTTGCCCACTTTCTTTTCTGAAACGTTGATTTCTTCCGGGGTGTCCCAGGTCAAGTCGCCGCCGACTGAGGCATGGGTCAGCAATTCGACTAGCGTCGACTCACTAACCTCTAACGGTCCCACGTAATCAAGGCATGCTGCCACCAACGCCTGCGGCGAAAGTTCGCCTTGTGAGCGGACTCGGTCGATGATTGCTCGTACGCCAGGCAGGGTTATGTCCCCCAGAGTTCCCGAGGCAAAGTTAACTCGCCGTAAAAGTCCGCCAGCATCAATCCATTCGGAGCCGGTGTGCCAACTCTCCACGCTGGGTGGATTGAGCAGTTCTTGGCCTTGCCAGGCGCACTCGATTGCCAGGTTGTTATAGCCCGGTCTAAAGCCGTCATAGTTGCCGGCCAGACGCACCGTGCCAACGATTAATTCGGCGGGGCTTTTGACGCGGGCGAACCGGGAGTTCTTGAAAAATTCCGAGTTGAACAATACTCGCAAGATAGCCCGAACGTCGCCGTGGGACTCGTTGTAGGCCGCGACCAACGTCTCGATGGCTGCTGGGTCGTTGGGCGGTGTGATGTTCCAGTCGGAAACCTGGGGCTCGTCGGCGACGAAGAATTTGTAAAGATGACGGGCCAGGAACCGGGGCGTCGCTGGCTGGTCCACGATGATGTCCATAATGTCTTCACCGTTGAAGTTCCCAATATGGCCCAAGAAAGTTTTCTCGCCTTCGTCGTGGTCCTCGGCCTTGTATTCAAAGTTCCAGAAAAAACGGCCGAGGGGGTTACGCGGTATCTTGGGGGCAATGGTCCAGCCGGTAAATGCCCTGGACGCATTCTTAATGTCGTCCTCGGAGTAATTGCCCGCGCCCAAGGAGAAAAGCTCCAATAATTCCCGGCCCCAGTTTTCGTTGATGGCCCCGTCATGGTTGCCGTGGTTGTCCAGCCAGAAAATCATCGCCGGGGATTTAGCCAACTCCACCAGCAAATCGCCGAACTTGCCCAATCCGTGCTCGCGGAACATCGCAATCTGCCTGGTTAGCTCCGGCGGGTTGTCGACCTTGGAATTACTGGTGGCGAACAACTGATGCCAGAAAAGGGCCATCTTTTCTTCCAGAGGTCGTTTGGTGTTAACCATGCGGAAAACCCAATCGGCTTGGTTAAGTGGCGCTCCCGCTGCCCCCTCGTAGCCGGGGAAAATGCGGTACATCAACTCGTCATCAATTGCGGGCTGTTCTTCGGGATTCAGAAGCTCTTCAACAACGGCTTCGTAGCCCATAGCAGCGCGAGTTTCTAGTTCCTCACGAGGGTCGCCAAAGCCCGCTCGTCTCATCAAGTGGGCCATCAATGCGATGTCTTCTGCGATGTTTTTTTGGATGGGCATATCCACATCTCCGCGTATCGAAACAGCCGAACTGGACAGCAGCGCTACCGGGGGGCCGCCAGCAGCTGATTTGTGTCATCGTAGGATTGGCGAAAGCCAGTGTCAAGAAGAGCCGCCTACCGGGCCGTCACTCAAGTCTGGCGGCGCCTCTCAAATCCATTGTTACCTATACTGGCGAATCCCTGTATTATTGTGGGCATCGTTTATTGAGTCTTAATTGATACTTCAAGAGAGGTTGCGCTATGCCAGTCACGAAGATGGAAATCAAAACCCGGCGTCCGTTCGCTGACGGCAAGTCCTTTGGCGACGTCGGAGCCTACGAGCAATTGGACGGCGTCGTTCATTTCGCTGTCGACCCCGGCAGCTCCGCCAACGAAACTATTGCCGACTTGGAGCTAGCGCCCCGAGACGCGAACGGCATGGTCATATTTTCGTCGGACTTTCGCATTCTGCAACCCGTTGACCTGGAGCGAGGGAACCGCCGCATTCTTCTGGATGTACCCAACCGGGGCAAGCCCCTGGCTCTCAGGAACATCAACAGCGCGCCCGAGGTAACGCCCGATGCGCCCATGGACCCGGGCAATGGGTTCTTGATGCGGCAGGGATACAGCGTCGTTTGGTGCGCCTGGCAGCACGACGTTCCCGATGTGCCCGGAATGCTGCGGGTTAATTTTCCAGACGCTGTGACCGCCGATGGCCCGATTTCGGGGAAAGTCGTTGTTACTTTTCAGCTCAACGCTCCATCCAAGGTGGAGTTCCTATCCAGTAGAAATCATCGTCCTTATTTTGTCACCAACCCCGATGACCAGACCGCAGTGATGACGGTTCAGGAACACGAAGATGCCCCCGAGCAAATTATTCCGAGGGGAAAATGGGCGTTTGCGCGCCTGGATAACGGAAATGTTGTGACCGATTCCAGCCACGTATATCTGGCTGAGGGATTCAAACCAGGCAAGGTCTATCAGGTAATTTTTACCACCACGGGAGCGCCAGTTGTTGGGTTGGGCTTGCTGGCAACCAGGGACATCACCACCTATTTGCGGCATGCCACGTCCCAAGATGGCAACCCCTTGGCCGGAAACATCGACCACGCCTACAGCTTCGGCGTCTCCCAAAGCGGCAGGTGGCTTAGGTTATTCCTGTACCTGGGACTCAACCGAGACGAAGCGGGCCGCATGGCCTTTGACGGATTTATCCCCCACGTGGCCGGGGGCAAAATGGGGGAGTTTAATCATCGGTTCGTCCAACCTTCGAGCCAGGCGACCAGGAGCGGCAATAGCCTGTTCCCCTTCAGCGACATTGCCCAGACCGACCCTGAAACTGGACTAACCGATGGGCTGCTGTCGCGCCTATCCGCCCAAGGCGCTCTGCCAAAGATTATGTACACGCATACGCCTTCGGAGTACTGGGCGGGGCATGGCTCTCTGATGCATACCGATATGACTGCCACCAAAGACCTGGAGCCGCCCGAGGAAGTCCGCATCTACGTCTTCGCTGGCACACAACACGCTTTAGCTGGCTTTCCTCCCGTGGACAATGACGGCGACGGCTATCACGGTCAGAACAAATATAATATTGTCGACTACCGGGCTCTGTTGCGTGGCGCTCTGACCAACATGAACCGCTGGGTGACCGATTGCGAAGTGCCGCCAGCCAGCCAACATCCGAGAATTGACGACGGCACAGCGGTATCCCCGGAACAAGTCGCCGAGACCTTAGAAGGCATACCAGGGGGGAAGCTCCCCACTCCAATGCGCCGCTTCACCCGTTTGGACTTTGGTCCCAATCCGATGATTCCCACCAAGGTCCCGGCGGAGATTGGCAAGGTGTATCCCAATCTGGTGTCTGCGGTCGACCAGGACGCCAACGAAGTCTCGGGAATCGCCTTGCCGTTCATTACCGTTCCTTTGGCCACCCACATGGGTTGGAACCTACGCCATCCAGACATTGGGGGAGCCGGTCAGGTAATCGGCACCGGCGGAGCGTCGGGCGGAACATTGCGCGGGTCTACAATTCCTTTCCCTGCCACGCGAACGGAGCGGGAGCTGTCGGGAGACCCCCGTCAGTCGATCGAAGAGCGCTACAGTTCCAGGGATCAATATCTGGAGTTGGTGAAGCAAGCAGCGGAAAAACTAATCGACCAGCGGTACCTGCTTGAAGAGGACGTAGACGGAATCGTGGGCCAGGCCGCAGAGCACTACGATTTTCTGTCTAGCCGGACTGCCGAACCTCAACCAGCGGGGGATTAGTTGGAAGTAGCTGTCTGCAATTTGGTGGCTCATCCTTATCTAACGATACCACCCGTTGCAGGTGTTTTAGGCATAATATGACTTACCGGTGCCAGCCAATGCCGCGGAAGTAGCCGCGTAGGAAGGCCACCTGTCCACCGTGGACGATGCTGTCCCAAACGAGGATGCCAAGCGCCTCGTCCACTGGCAGCGTGGCTATCGGCAAAGTAAATTCGATTTTCCGCTCCATGTCCGCGTCAGACATGGTACTCAGGTAATTGGCAGCTGCCGCGTTGACCACGCGGAAGTATTCCATGAGGACGTCTTTGGGCGGCGCTTGCCAGGCCGCAACCTGCTCATTGCTCCATCCCATGCCGAAGTCCTGCGGGTCGGGCCCCATGTTGAACTTTTCGTACCAGGCGTCCACGGTCCAAATTTGTGGCTCGTCCTTGAGCCGAAAATAGATGAAACGGTCGGTCACGCGGGTCATGTGCCAGATTAGCCAACTCATGGAATTGGAGTTGTCGTTGGGACGGGCGTTCATGGTCTGCTCGTCCACCTCCGCCACCGCCAATTCCACCATTTCCCAGTTTCGTTCCAAAGCTGCCACAGTGGTTCGGTTAGCCGTCATTTAATTCTCCAATTTCAGGTCCGGTTATAGGTTGGCGAATGGCCGACGCGAATTAATTGCTAAGGTACTCTTCTTGGAGCCGTATGAACTCGTCGGTGCGGTTCACGGCACGGAGTAACGCCGGTGATGCCTGCTTCTCAGACAGGTCTTCCATTGCTCCACCATCTTTGAGGTGCTTCAGACTGTCATAAATCGCCTTTTCGGCCACTGCAAACACCGGATTGCCGAGCATGAGGATTCGTACGCCGTTGGCCGCCAGGAACGCCGCGTCGTTCCTGGCTTCGGGAGGCGGACTCAACACGAAAAGCGGCAATGATGTTGCCCGGTGGGCCGCCTCTATATGCTCGCGGCTCTTCACTCCGGTCAGCATCACGCCCTCGGCTCCGGTCTCGGAGTAGGCCGAGATTCGGTCAGTTGCCTCGTCAACCGGACATAACCCGAATGCGGCAGACCGGGCCACAATGACCGTGGTTGAATCGGTCCGGGCGGCCACTGCTGCTTTCAGCTTGCCTACCTGTTCTTTGGTAGATATCAGGCCAGGGTCTTGAACGTTAAATTGCTTGGGCACAAAATTATCTTCAATCTCGATGGCCGCCACCCCGGCAGCTTCCATCTCTCGCACGGTCCGTACGACGTTCACCGCGTTACCAAACCCGTCTTCACCATCGACCATCAGACTTACGTCAGCGATACGGGTGATGCGACGACAGTGGTCAACGACATCGGACATGTTGGACAGAACAATGTCTGGGACGCCGAGGTTGGCTACCTTTCCCACTGAGCCGGAAAGAACGCAGATTTCATATTCCAACATGTGGGCGATGCGGGCCGACAGCGGGTCGAAGATGTTGGCGGCTAGGGTACAGGTGTCCCTGCCAATTACCTGCCGGAATTTTTCGCGGGCTACGGACATGTAAGCCACCTCTCTGTTCTAAATGGGCGGTTAGTAAAATCTAGGGATTTGGTAATCGCCCTACAAATCGTTGCCGCACAGGCACAATCCTGCGAACAGTGTACGGCGTGCAGGTAGGACGTAGGAGCGCCGTTGGGCGGAAGGGTATGCACCAGCCTAACTTAAATGTCAGGTTTAGTGCTGTGCCAAATCCCGGCTAGACGCTTCTCTGCTTGGGGTCCAACTTCTCTCGGAGCCAGTCTCCGCAGAGGTTGAAAGCCAATACCACGAGCATTATAGCGATACCGGGGACAGTGGTAACCCACCACGCGGAGGACACGTACTCCCGGCCATCGGCCAACATGGAACCCCAGGCGGGTGTTGGCGGCGGGATGCCAGCGCCCAAGAAACTGAGCGACGCTTCGACGATGATTACCCAGCCGACTTGAAGAGTCAGTAAGACGATTAGGGTGGGCATCACGTTGGGCAACAGGTGCCTGGTCATGATTCGAAAGTCCGAGGCACCGGAAACCCGGGCCCGGGCGATGAAGTCACGTTCCATGAGGCCAAGAACTTCGCCTCGTATGACGCGGGCGTAGCGGGCCCAGAGTACCAGTGAGATGGCGATGATTACGTTGAGCATGCTGGGGCCGAGAACCATTACCAAAAGGATGGCGAAAAGAATCAACGGGAAGGCCAGGGTGATGTCTGCCAACCGCATGAGTAGGGTGTCAATCTTGCCTCGATAAAAGCCAGAGAGTAGTCCAATCATCGTGCCAAATCCGCCGCCAACGCCCAATGCAGTGGCCGAGATGATGATTGATACCCGTGCGCCATAAGTGATTCGGGTCAATATGTCTCGGCCAAGGGGGTCGGTGCCGAGAGGATGAGACCAGGACCCGCCGTCAAATCCAACTGGTGGAATCAGACGGTCGGGCAGTATAACTAGAGTTGAGTCGTGGAAAGTAATTACGTCGGCAAAAAGCGCCGCGAATGCAAATACCACGATGATGAATAGGGGTATCAACGGCGCTCCTTGTAGCGCGGTTGTTACCTTGGTCAAAGTACGGTTTTTGACCGTTAGAATTTCCTGTTCTCTCGCTATCTCGGCCATGTTCTACTGCAGCCTTATTCGGGGGTCTAGGTAGGCGTAAGCGATATCAACCAACAGGCTCGTGGAGATGACAATTGCGGCTGAAATCATTACCACTGCCTGAACCACCGGGAAGTCCCGGAAAACGATTCCTTGATAGAGCAGTCTGCCCATGCCGGGCCAGGCGAACACGACCTCGACCAATATGCCGAGGGTGACCAAGATGGCGATGTAGATTCCGCCGAGGGTGACGACGCTAATTAACGAGTTTCTTAGGGCATGCTTCCACACTACTTTGAATTCTGACAGGCCTTTAATGCGGGCCAGTTTTATATATTCGCTGTCCAAGGCCTCAAGCAAGCTGGACCGCAACAACCGGGTTATGGCGGCGACAGTGAAGAAGCCGAGGCTAAATGCGGGCATGATGTAGTGGGTGAATCCACCCATGCCAGAACTAGGCAGCCAGCCTAGTTGGACGGTGAAGACTTGGATCAAAATCATCCCAAGCCAAAATACAGGAATTGCCTGTCCCAACACCGCAATACCGGTACACAATGTGTCAATCCAGGTGCCTTTGTAGACGGCCGACATTACGCCCAGGGGAATGGATATCAGTAGCACAATGGCGAACGCGGCGCCCACTAGCTTGATTGAGTTGGGCAAGCGGTCTTTGAGGAGGTCGGATACCGGGGTTTTACTTCTTATGGAATCGCCGAAACTTCCCCGGACGAAGTCGCCCATGAAAAGTCCGTATTGAACCATGAGAGGCTTATCGACCCCCATGGAATGCCTCAGGTCTTCCAAGGCTTCGAGCCCGGCGTCGGGCGGCAACATCAATAGAGCTGGGTCGCCGGTGAGGCGAACCATCATGAATATTATGATTGATAGGGCGAGGAGGGCCAATACGGCCTCGGCCGCCCGCCGGATGATATATCTCTGCATTGACCTTCCAGCCCACTTCAGATGGGGCTGGCCAGTTTAGTTCAGATGCCAGTCACCCCCCTGGAAAGTCGCCTTCCCAGGGGGGTGATTTGGGTTAATTTTCGTATAGGTTAGTGAAGCCGTCGTCCCAGACTCGGTTACCCAAGTCCCAAGCCTTGATATTGGTGCCGGTCGCGTAGGAAATATTCATGTTGCAGCAGGTCAGCGACCTGTAGCCGTCGTACATGTTTTGGTACAACCTCTCGCTGCGCTCGACCACGTCAGCAGGGAGAATCGCGTCCTCCCAGTCCTCGATAAGGCGGTCGATTTCCGGGTCGTTGGTGGACGTAAACGTCCCCTCGCTGTGGTTCAGAACCCGGATTACTCCCTGGAATCCGGCTAGAGGCCGGTTGGGAGCCGCCAAGTAGCCCATTCCGTTGTCCAGAGTGTGGGCCAACCGCTCTTTGCGATACGAGGCGTATTCGGTGGGAATAATCTTAACTTTGATACCCACTGCTTCCAGCGAAGCCGCAACGGCCTCAATGAACCTGGGGCCTTCGGGTGTGTCGGCCCGAGGATAAGACCTGATGGCTATTTCGGTGCCGTCATAGCCCGCTTCTGCGAGCAGGGACTTAGCCTGTTCTGGGTCGTATGGATAAGCAGGCAAGTCTAGTACGCCTGGGGCGATGTCCGGCCACGGATAGACCGCAGCTGGGGTGCATTCGCCGGCGAAGATAAACTCACAGAGCTCTTCACGGTTGATTGCTAAGTTGAAGGCCTTTCGGACACGGATGTCTTTCCAGACCGAGTCGTCACGCCAGCTTTCGTGGAAGTACAAGCCCAGGACACTGGCAGCATTCTTGCTGTAAATGTTCAGGCCGTCTTTCTTCAAATCGGGAGCCCGTTCTCGGGACACCGAGATTACATCCACCTCGCCAGCTTTGAGGGCGGCGATTCTGGTGCTCTCTTCGGGGATGATGCGGAAGAGAACGGTTTTGTACTGGGGCACACCCACCCGCCAATGTTCATCAAGGGCTTCCAGTTCCATGTAGTCGCCCTTGCGTTGGCCGACCCACTTGTAGGGACCGCTGCCCACAGGAGACTTGGCGAATTCGTCGTTGCCAACTGTCTCGGTGTAGTTCTTGGGTTGAATCAACCCTTCAACGCCCTGGATGTCCGACAGGTCCCAGTTCAAGAACCCGGAGGGCTTGAAGGCATTAATCTGCAGTTCGTACGGTGACACCACAATAATTTGTGTTTCTGGGTCGGTGATGGAAGCGGCGACCTTGCCCTTGTAGGAAGCGACCGAGTCAGCGCTGGTCATTAGCTTGACCGAGAACTTGACGTCCTCGGCGGTGAGGTTGTCACCATTGTGGAAATTAATGTTATCTCTAAGGTTGAACGTCCATGTCATAGCATCGGCGCTCATGCTCCAGTCTTTGGCGGCCCCATTGGCCTTGTCGACATCACCGGCGTCGTTGGTGCCGGTTAAAGCGTCAAACATGAAGCGCATATAGGCTTTGCCGAACGCAAATTCCTGCCACACGCTGGGTGTTTCGTTGCCAAGGTCCGTAAGCGCAATTGTCAGCTTACCTGTTGGCTTCGCAGCCGGCATCGCAGTGGGAACAACTGTAGCTACGCCTGAAGTTGTTCCAGTGTCTTCAGGTTCGTCTGACGACCCGCAGGCCACTGCGACCAACAGGGTCATTGCTGTTATCAGCGCGAGAATAAATGGAATCCGAAATATCCGGTGCTTGGCCATATACGTCCCCCCCTTTTTATTTGTCCCCCGGTATTCGGATGCAACCAACAATGTATATCCAAATAACCTATGCGATTATCGCGGAGGTCAAGTTCGCAGGAAGAATAGCCGACGTCTATATCTGCGTCAACACGGTTTCCGTTATAACTAGGTAACTCCTTTATTGGCAAAAACGATGAAGCAGGCTCGGAGAGGGTTTGCCGAAAATCCGATTACCAAATGATCCGCCTAGCTATATGTAATGAGGCATTACTTTGTCGATAAACAATTCAATAGAACGTTCGGCGACCTCGGCAGGCATATTGCCGAAATGGAACGCGCAGACGAAGTAATTGGCGCCGCTCTCGACGTATGAGTCCATGTATTGGCGAAGAGTATCGGGCGTACCAGCCAGTACCCTAAACGAAGCAGATTCTTTTTGGGCTATGACGTTTTCCGCCGCGCCCGATGCCCTAGTGCCAGCATCAGCCTCGGCTCGGTAGTGGGCGTCGGCATTGCGATCTGGGAGCGCGGCCGGCCGGGGATTCTCCTGCCCGCCGGTGAACTGGTCCAGTCCCCGCTGTTCCGCTTCCATTCGGCGTGGGGCTGAAAGATTCCATAGATATTCTTCCCATGCCGGTTTGGCCGCTTGGATTGCCGCTTCTTCCGTGTCGGCGATGACCATGTGGGTGACGAGCCCGATTTTTGGCTCGGTTCCCTGGGCGGTGAGTGCGCCTTCGCCGTGGGTGCTCTTCCAAACATCTTTGTACCGGACGACGTTGGGCCCAAAACTGTCCAACGTACCGACGATGATGCTATTCATGCCCTCGGTGGCGGCGGTCTCGACGTTCCGCATGTACCACATGGGCGGGTATGGGGTCTGCTTGGGGTGGAGCCGCATGGGCAGCTTGTCGAAATTATAAAATTCGCCTTTGAATGTCAGGTAATCGGTGTTTAGACCTTGCCGCACCACGTTCAGAGTCTCGTTATATTTGGTGAAGTTTGCCTCCACATCCCAATCGCTACCCCAGAAATACGCCTCCAAGACGCCGCCTCGTCCAACCCCAACCTCTAGTCTGCCGTTGCTCAAATGATCCAGCATGCAGATTTCTTCGATAAGGCGCAGCGGATGGTGCAAGGGGAGAACATAGATGCACGGACAAAGCCGAATTTGATTAGTCCTCTGGGAGGCAGCAGCCAAGAAAACATTCTGTGACGGCGCTAGGCTATGCACTGCCGGAGTGTGATGCTCGGCAAGGTGATAGCCGTAGAACCCGGCTGAATCAAATATTTCAATCTGTTTCAGCCGGTCGGCATATACCTGGTCTAATTCTTGTCCCGGAATCGGTTCAATATGGTCGAATACGCCGAAGTCTAATCCCATGCTCTTTCATTCCAATTTGTTGCAGGCGCGTCTCAATAAATGACGCGAAACAACGCGCCTGCAACGTTTCAATCTGAGAATCTAACCTAGCCTGAAGGGCTCCCCGTTAACGGTGAGCGTCTCTTCAAAGGGTGTTGGGTTTACAATTGCAGCCCGCACCCAGCACCCGTTCTTCGCGTTACGAAGTACGGCCGCTACACGGTCCGGGGCTTCGGGGGACTCAATCTCGTACATGGTCTCCACCTTGGGCGCTCCGGCCTTGATGGTCCCAGCCAGAACCGATCCAGAAATATCGAAGTGGACCTTTGCTTCTGCCCGTACCTTCGTAATTTGGACCTTCATTAATTGAGAGTACCTCTCAATCTGGGTCATTTCTCAAAATAAGATTGAAGCCGCAAAGTAGTGCAACGGAGCCGGTGCACTACTAAGGCCTCCGATGGTCTCCGGTTCGTCGCAATAGATGAAGTGCCCGCGTACCTTCGCCCGCCTCAGCATGTTGCCGAGATCGTCGACTTCGCATTCGATTACCATTGCCCGGGAACTTTGGCCTGCGGGAATCGGCTCGTAATTGGGTTCAACCTGAGTAGACATTGCTGCACCTCGATTAATATTTTTCGAGTCTGGTCCGCCGCCGAGTGTCCGACAGCGCCAATAGACTAGTGCAAAAAATGTCGGGAGTCTACCGCAGTGTTGGCGGGCCAAAGATCGCCTGGCGAGACTAATTAGCCTCCCAGGTCAGACCGCATTTTATGACTTAGTAGCGGCTCTAATATTCCGTTTGCCAATACAACTGGCCGGTTCCAATCGCATAATGAGGCGTAATTGACATGGATTCGGATTCCGCGCTAATGTTGCTCCACCCATAGAAAGGCGAATAGAAGGGCGGCCCTTGCCGTTGCCGTGGGGTCGCTAGTCCTGATAGCCGAATATTGACAGGCGAGCACTGAATTTATGCCAGCAAACGACGTAGTACTAGAAGTAAACGATCTTCATACTTACTTCTTTAACAAACGTGGAGTCACTAAAGCGGTGGACGGCGTAAGCTTTTCTCTCCGCGCCGGAGAAACCCTGGGCATTGTTGGCGAATCCGGGTGTGGTAAGACCATGACCGCCCTTTCACTGCTCCGGTTGATTCCAAAGCCAGCCGCCCGCATCGTCTCCGGGGAAATCATCTTGGACGGTGAGGACCTGGTTCCAAAGAGCAACAAAGAGATGCGGGAGGTGCGTGGTCGCAAGATTTCCATGATTCTTCAAGACCCGCAAACCTCGTTAAATCCGGTATTCAATATCGGCGACCAATTGTCCGAAGCACTGGGCATTCACAAACCGCTCAGCAAGGCCGAGAAGGTGGTGCAAGCGGTAGCGTCGCTACGCAACGTCCGGGTGGCAGCCCCGGAGCGCCGACTGAAAGACTACCCACATCAGATGAGCGGTGGTATGAAGCAGCGCGTCATTGGCGCTATAGCCGTCGCGTCTTCCCCCAAGGTAGTAATTGCCGATGAGCCCACCACAGCGTTGGACGTAACCATTCAACTGCAATATTTGCGGTTGTTGAAAGATATTCAAGCTGAGACCGGACTGGCCATCATTTTTATCACCCATGATTTTGGCATCGTAGCGCGCATGTGTGACCGGGTGGCCGTCATGTACGCCGGACGCATCGTTGAGGAAGCCGGAGTACGGAACCTTTTCAACAAGCCAAGTCATCCGTATACCCAGGCGTTGATGGACTCGGTTCCAAAGATGGACCGGACCGACCGGCTTTTCGCCATTGACGGGCAGCCGCCGCCGCTATATGCATTGCCTGAGGGTTGTCGGTTCGCTGACCGTTGCAGTCACGTTAGCGATATTTGCCGGACTGAGTATCCTCCGGTTGCCTCGGTGGAAGAAGGGCATGCGGCAGCGTGCTGGATGCTAGACCCCAAATGGAAAAAATAGACTGACGGAGGACCACCCTTGCCCGCAGAGTTGCTCCGCGTTGAAAATCTACAAAAATTCTTCCCTGTGACCCAGGGTCTAATTTTGATGAAAACTGTCGGCCATGTCCGGGCGGTTGATGGGATAAACTTCGCCATTAACGAAGGTGAAACCCTGGGACTGGTTGGCGAGTCCGGTTGCGGCAAGACCACCACATCCAAGTTGATTCTCCGGCTCGAGGAACCCACAGGCGGCCACATCTACCAAGATGGCAAGGACATCCAGACCTTCAAAGGCCAGGAACTCAAGGATTTCCGCACCCAGGTTCAGGCCGTTTTCCAAGACCCTTGGTCGTCACTAAGCCCGCGCATGAAGGTCAAAGATATCGTGGCCGAAGCCTTGGTTGTCAACCGGAATGTGACTGCTACCGAGGCGCGAGACCGGGTGCGTGAGGTACTGGAACAGGTGGGTTTAGCGCCCGAGGCGGCTGATCTATATCCCCACGAATTCAGCGGCGGTCAAAGGCAAAGAATCGCCGTAGCCAGCGCCCTGGCATCCTCTCCCAAGCTCATTATTTTGGACGAGCCGGTATCCGCGTTGGACGTTTCCATCCGCGCCCAAGTGATGAACCTGTTGGTGGACTTGCAGGCCGAGACGGGCGTGGCATTTCTGCTAGTGGCCCATAATCTTGCCACCGTGCGGTACATGGCCCACCAGACCGTGGTGATGTATCTGGGCAAGATTGTCGAGCACGGTCCAACTGAAAAGCTATACAACGACCCGCAGCATCCCTATACCAGGGCGTTGTTTTCTGCCGCGTTGCCAGCCCATCCCGACGAGCAACGGGACGAAATCGTCCTGACTGGCGAAGTGCCGTCACCGATTAACCCGCCGCCGGGCTGTTACTTTCACCCCAGGTGCCCCGTCGCCATGGACCGCTGCTCGCAAGAAGAGCCGGTGCTAAAGGACCACGGCGACAACCACCTGGTTTCCTGCCATCTTTACGACTAGAGATAGGTACGACTAGAAACGGGTCCTAGACGACCAAAGGCGCCTCTCCCCCCTCTGGCACGTTAACCTCAAATGCGTTGACGTTCAGGGCCAGCATTGAGTAATACCCCATCATGGTGGTCAACTCGGTCAGCAGTAGCGCTCCGAAGTGGTCGATTACGGCTTTGAACGTGGCGTCGCTCACTCGGTTGGTGGCGAACAGTTCCGTGGCGTAATCGACGACTATCTGCTCGTCGGCTGGGAGCTTGGGCAGTGGTTTTTTGTCCCGAAGAGCATCTACGAACGCATCGCTAATTCCCTGCTGACGAGCCCTGGCGGAATGAGCGAACCAGATGTACTGACAGTCCGTGGCTCGCGCGGTAAGAATCATGATTAATTCTTGAATCTTCTGCGGTAGCTCTGATTCTTCCCTGAAGTAGAAAACGAGGTGATTGGCCCGTTTTCGCATTTCTGGGCTGTTAATCATGACTGAACCCGGACCGTTTTCGGCCGCGTTCCTGCTAATGGCTATTTCGTGGTCAAAGGCCTCGCGATATTTCTCGGGGACTTGGTCTCGGGTTACTGTCGGTATGCGTGCCATCTGGCACCTCCATCTTAAATGCTGAATATTTTTTCTGTTCTGCGCCGGTTCGGGGTCGCCGCCAGTTCGGGGTCGCCGCATGATAACCAGGAAGCTGACATAGGGCAAGACGGTATTGGGCGAAGGGTGGCGGTTGGGGCTAATGAAAGTCGGGTCATTGGTATAATTAAATAGGGAGATACTGGGCCAACGGGGGAGTTTAAGGAGGCCCGAATGCGCGGTAGATTGTCTAGGCCAATCCGGCGCCATCGAAGATGGCCGCACAGCCGCTATGGCATGTGGGCCGTGTTGGCCGCTGTCGCCTTGGGGACGGTTGGATTGCTCTTTGCGGGCGGCCTATTTGGCGGCGCAACCGGAGATTCCAACCCCGTTGCCTCTGGAGGGATGAATCCCGTTGCAGAAGCCTATTCTTTCGCGGTGAACCACCCAGAGATATTGCGCAACATGCCCTGTTATTGTGGCTGTGCCGCCAGTGGCCACCAGAACAACGAAGAATGTTTTGTTGATTCCCGGCTTGATGATGGAACGGTGGTACTCAACCCCCATGGCGGGGCTTGAGGCATTTGCGTTGGTATCGCGCGTGACGCGAAACGCCTAACAGAACAAGGCTGGACGCTATCGTCTGTAAGACAGTGGATAGATGCTACCTACAGCCACTACGGTCCCGGAACTAATACCCCGCCGGTGATGGATACGACCTGATTTTGTACAGGGTGTGAAGACAGAAATTAAGAATGCCCCAGCTAATTTGGCTGGGGCATTCTTTTTTATTCGTTCTATATTCTCCTCTTCCGCTGAATTTGCGGTCATCAGCGACCCATTGCAGCCCCCGTTTTCTAGCAACACCCTAACAACCCCTGTTGTACCAATATTATCGTTTCAGCGTTAATAGAAATGGGCTACTGAGTGTATTGCTGTCGCGCCTTTAAGGTCATCAATACGATGCATAACTGAAATGGATATGACCACAATGGCTCATTAGAAATGGCCGTATTGGGCCTTAATCATTACCAATGTAGATGTAAGAATCATCGTTGGAAGTCCGTGGATGGGCAAATAAATTATCGGATTAATAAGTGGAAATATACAAAACATTCAATTTTGAGGCCGCCCACCGGCTGCCCAATGTTGCAGAAGGGCATCAGGACAGTGGAATCCACGGTCACTCTTACCGATTCGAAATCTGGCTACAGGGCCCAGTTGGCGATGTAAGCGGCTGGGTCATGGATTTCGGGGACGTGAAGGCCGAGGTTGGGCCAATCATTGCTCAGCTGGATCATCGCTACCTAAACGACATAGAAGGACTATTCAATCCAACCAGCGAAAACCTGGCACGCTGGCTTTGGACAGAATTTCAAAGCTTGCTCCCTTTGATGCACAAAGTGGTAGTCCACGAAACATGCACCTCGGGGTGCGTTTATCAAGGAAAGGAGAATTAAGTGGTAGACCTAAATCACAACCATACGGCAACCAACGGGGTCTCGACTAATGGGGCCTTAACCATGACATTGGAGGACGTACATGAGAGGGGTTCTGACCGGCAAATAGCGCTGAACCTAGTAGGTATCAGCGATATTCAATACCCCCTAATCGTCGTCGACCGGGACTCACAAACACAGCAGACCATCGCCAAGTTCAGTCTGGGCGTCGACCTCCCGAAAGAGGACAAAGGCGCTCACATGAGCCGGTTTGTGGAGATACTCAGCCAATTCCAAGGCAAGGTAAACCTGGCGGAGATGCCCCGGATGTTGGACCTAATACGGACTCGTTTGGACTGTGACCGGGCCAACATTCAAGTCGCTTTCCCCTATTTCCTAGAGCGTTCCGCTCCGGTTAGTGGGGCTACGGCGCTAATGGATTACGAGTGTTCGTACTCCGCCGACATGGACAACTTCGGATCAACTGCTGTGATGAGCGTTCGTGTGCCGGTGGCTTCACTTTGCCCTTGCAGCAAGGCCATCAGCGATTACGGGGCCCATAACCAGCGCGGCTACGTGACAATCGAGGTTAAGGCGGTCCAGCCCGGTCCTGAGATTTGGCTCGCCGACCTTATCGAAATTGCCGAAAAGTCGGCCTCGGCCCCCGTTTATCCCATATTGAAACGGCCCGATGAACGCTATGTGACTATGCAGGCTTATGAAAATCCTGCATTTGTCGAAGACATCGTCCGTGAGGCGGCTTGGAGTTTGACCCAAGACAGCCGAGTGCTCTGGTGCCGTGTGAACGTGGTTAACCACGAGAGCATTCACAACCATAACGTCTTCGGCTCGGTCGAATGGCACCGCTTCGGTTCTGAAGGTTAACCAAGTTAACTACCCAGTTAACTACCCAGTTAACTACTAACTACCCGGCACACTACCCGGCTACAAATTGGGCGTTGGCACGATTCCGACCCAACTCTGGAGGCAAGTTTGGCAGACAACCATCGGCAATTGCCGGAACAAATGGATGCACAAATGACTAAACATGCAGTAGGTCAAACAATTGATCTAGACAGAGACCAACGCCCGGCGGAAACTTCGGCTAAAGGGGCGATCGAAACAGTCCAGGAACTTTCCAATGTGTTGGACGGGACGTTGCGAGCGCAGACTGCCGAAAATACCCACCAGGATTTTGCCTCCTTGGTGGGGGTACTGCGGCGAATTAAGAAAGTTAATCCTCATCAACACATGACCGGTTCCATTGGCGGACCAAGCTTGTTGGAATTGGTTGCTGGAATTTACCGCCGGGACCCTGAAGTAGGAAACCGGTTCCTGGACTACGTGACTGACATGGGGATGCTACGGCTGGCGGAGAGAAAAGGCTTCTTCATGAACTCCGATGCGGCCATTGCGCGCTGGATGGAACCGAGGGTCCGCCTACCGGGCAAACCTGGCGAATTCGCCGCCAGCGATCGTCATCTCGACATGGCCCGCCTCGCCTTCCAAAGCAGCAACGTCCACGCCTTGGAACTGTTCCACGAGGCCTACCGGCAGGTGGCCTTGGAGAATTTCGCCGACGGTGTAGGTGAGGTTTGGTACCGCACCACCTTGGGTGACCAAGATGATGGTCAGTACGCCCGGGCAGCTTTGAACGGGGCCATCAGCGCCCAAGAAGAAACCCACGGCCGACTTAAAGTCCGTTTCTTAGCTGGAACCCGCAAGCTGCTGGCTGCCTCGCCGGATACCTCGGGTGATAGCGATTCAAGCCAGGGGAGTCCCTTTGGCGGTGCCCTAAATCTTCTTCAAGAAAATGCTGATGATTCCGGCATGGTTTTGGGAATAGACAGTGTTGGCGTTGACGCAGATTGGAAGCCCGAGCAGCAAGAATCGCTGCGCAAACAGGCTGCCGTCGGGAACCTATGGGTGGCGGTGCACTTCGCCGAGTCCTGGCCTAAGGGCGGTCTGCTCGACACCCTGGAAAGACTGGAACAACTGATTCGTTACGGGGTGATTGACCACCTGGACAACTCTAACGCCCTATTCGCGACGCCGGACGAAAACTCAGGCACTAAGGCCTATGCCGAGTGTGATTGGAGAGTAATTACCTACCTGCAGCACCACATATTTGGTCTGCTGACGAAACGCGGTATTCCACTGGGGATAAACCCGACCAGCAACGACTGGCTGACGCGGTCGCTGCGGGCGAAAGAAGGCTGGCGCTTTCGCAAGTTCGATGAACTTCTTGGAGAAGGGTTGCCGTCTGTTCTAGAAATGATGGTCTGCGGCGAAGAGACCCCGGACCGTTTGCGAATAGTTGTGGGCAACGACAATAGCCGCATTTACCCGTCCCGAATTGAAGGAACTCACCTGACGGTGAGTGAAGAGCTTGCCTCAATGTGGAATGCACCGGGGCGGGCAGTACCCGGGCAGACCAACGGTAGCGTTTATGGCGTTATCCCCACTAACGGAATTTCCAGGCTTGTCCTCAACGGCCTAGAGCTTGCCGATGTGGGCCGCGCCCAAACGCTGCCATTGCTTGCCGAATCAAGGAGCGTAAGTTAACCCATGTGGATGCTCCTTGCATTAGCGAATGCCGCAATTTTCGCCTCAATGGCTGTCATCGACAAAAGGCTGATTGACCGGTATGTGCCAAGCCTTCCCAGTTACTACGTTTGGATCGGCTTTTCCGTGTTGATTTACGGCATCGTTTTCATGGCGATTGATGGGATTCCAGACACTGATCACCTCGGCCACACCATCGTAGCTGGGCTGTCCGGTCTTTCCTGGGGCCTCGCTTTGGCGATGATGTTCTTGGGTTACAAACTGCAGGAAGTGTCTAGGGCCAGCGCAATGGTCTTTACCTTCCCCGTATTTGTCGCGCTGTTTGCCGTGGTCTTCATGGGCGAATCGTTGGTCCCACTGCAATGGGTCGCAATCACCGTGGTCATTGCAGGCGGCGTGTTGATTTCGATGACTGGCCCGGCAACTAGCAAGGCGAAATTAACCAAAATAATACCGGTGCTTCTCTGCGCCAGCTTGCTTATCGCCACTGGGCACCTGACAGCCAAGTACGCCTTGGAAGAAGTTTCGGTGCCTTTGGTGACCTCGCTGCACTTTCTAGGAGTGGCGGCAGTCCTACTGTTCTTCTGGCGTCGGGACACTGTCTCCAATCTTCGCCGGGCCATGTCGCACAAAGAGGCTTTAATTTTGATGCTGGTGGCTGAAGGAGTGCTGGCACCGGCGGCCCTATTAGCGCAGATCTTTGCAACCAAGTTGGGGCCGGTATCCCTAGTCGCCACCATCACCGGAACCCATCCGATTTTTGTGGTGTTTTACACCGCAGTGTTGAGCATGTCCGGGCTCAGAATTATGAACGAATCGCTAAACCGGAACACCTTGGCGGTGAAGGCTGCATCGGTGGCAATGATTATCGGCGGCGTCGCATCCCTTGGCCTATTAGCTGAGGGGACGATTGGGTGAACTCTAATTCACGTTGAATAACGGCATCATTCAAGTTCAGGTAAGCGCAGGCTTCTAAATAAATCAGGCACGGGCAGGCACTGGCAGGCACGGGTCTGTTTACAACTTTCAGAGGCTTAAAAATTAGGAGGACCAAATGGTTCAGAACATGAGACGGCACATACATATCTTGGCGGTAATGGTAGTAATCATCGGGGCTATCGCTGCTTGTGGTGGCGGTTCCTCGGCAGCTTCTTACGAGACTGTAACGGCCGCGAGCATCAAGTCCGGGGACGCCATACCCGCCCCGACTGGCGATGTGATTATCACAATGTTGGGAGACCTTAACGTCACCAACTCGGGCGATACCCTGGAGCTTGATATGCCCACCCTGGAAGGGTTCGGCTTGGTCAAATACACGGTAAACGATCCCTGGCTTAACGCAGAAAATACGTACACCGGAGTGCTCATTTCCGACCTACGCAAGGCCCTTGGAGCATCTAGCTCCGCCACTAGCCTGCTCTTTACCGCCCTGGACGATTATCAGGTCGATATCAGCCTAGAGGACGTGGAAAAGTGGCCGATTCTGTTGGCTACCCGGAATAACGGCGAATATATGGATATCGAGAATTCCGGCCCCACCCGGGTGATATTCCCCTACGACGCTTTCCCCGAGATAGACAGAGTCTCCTACAAAGATTTATGGATTTGGAACATCAAGAGCGTAGAGGTCCGGTAAAGACATGACTTGTACGTCCCTGTTCGGACACCTCTTCCCGGCAGGGAAACTTACTGACCAATCAGCCGGAACCCTCCCAGCGGCTGATTGGCCCAAGGACGGTAGACCTTTGTGATTGGAGAAACTTCCAATAGCAGGCAGACCCTTTCTCGCGTGCAGATTACGTTATTCGTGTTAGTAGCTGCTTTTGCGGTGGTAACTGAAGCCGTTGTATTGCGGGCGTACGTCACTAGCGGTAATGCAACCAGCGCAGTGGAAGACCGGAGCTTTGTGACCACCGGTCTGGCCAATGTTCAGCGAGAATCCCTTCTGCTGCATATCGAAACTAATAAGGTTTTAAGAGACCCATCTATGGATCCAGATCGGGTCGAGCTAAGGCGGGCCCTGCTGGGAAACCAGATGCGGCTCCAGGCGGCCCAAGTAATAGGGAATAAAAATGTGTCCGAACGGCTGGCTCAGATTGAGCAAACCTTAGATGGGTACGATGCCCTGCTGAAAAACCGTTTGGCATCAGTTGAACTTCCAACTGCGGAAGAAGCTGAACAGTTCGGAGCGTCTCTCGCCACCCTAGAAAGTCAGGTTAAGTCCCTTTATGACGACGAAGAGCAGCGCTTTTTTCAGGCCCTAAGCAGTACCCTGCGTTCAAACCAAACACTACAGATATTTCTTTTGGCGCTTAGTGGCCTAGTCCTGGTTTCCGGCGGAGTGCTGGGACTGTCCCTTCGGCGTACGGTCCAAGCCCTGCGGTCTGAGATGGGTGAGCGAGACAAAGTTGAAGGTCACCTTAGGGATGCAAACGACCAGATTGTTCGGTCGGAGAAACTGGCCGCCATCGGACAAATGTCTGGCGGTGTTGCCCATGACCTACGGAACCCATTGGGGGCCATCAAGAACGCTGTATATATGCTCAAGAAGCGCTTAACCGCCGACGGGATTATTGATGAGAATCCTAAGATGCAGAAATACTTAGAAATAATTGATCAACAAATAGCCCGGTCGAACCGAATCATAACGGACCTAATGAGCTTTGCCCGGGTCAGCGCGCCAACCCTTACGTCTACTCGCTTAGACGAGGTAATCGAGGAATCATTGGCCACCATGGATAAAAATGAAAATATCACGCTATCAACTTTCGTGGACCAGAACTTGCATCCAGTGATGGCCGATGGCGAACAACTCCAGAGGGTATTCCTTAATCTTGCCAACAATGCTCAAGACGCAATGATTGACGGCGGAAAACTGATTATCAACGCAGTGAGTGTCAACAACCACGTTGAAATCTCGTTCTCAGATACCGGTTCCGGCATCACCGACGAAAACATTCAGCGAATTTTTGATCCGTTGTTCACAACCAAAACCAAGGGCACCGGACTCGGTCTTGCGGTCTGTCAAGAGATTGTTATGAGACACGGAGGCTCCATCGAAGTAACGAGGAACGATGGACCGGATGGCGGGTCAACATTTGCCGTTAAATTACCTGCGGCTACCGAATAACCGCAGCCTAAAGGAGCATAAGCATATGACTAGAAGAATCATGGTGGTCGACGACGACGCCGCGCTGCGCTACACCCTAAAAGAGATTTTGGAGGATGAGGGTCGTGATGTCGTGGCGGCCGAAGACGGCTACCAGGCCATTAGACAGGCCAGCGAGAGCAAAATCTCTTTGATATTCATGGACATTCAGATGCCGGGCATTAACGGGGTCGAGGCCTTCATGGAAATCAAGAAGATACTTCCCGATTGCGTGGTGGTGATGATGACTGGCTTCTCAGTGGAAGACCTGGTGAAGAAAGCTTTGAGCGAGGGCGCTTACACTGTCCTGCATAAGCCAATCGCCGTTGAGCGGGTGCTGGAGATATTGGAGCAGGTGGTTCCAGAAACCATTCCATATTAATACGCAATACGGCGGTTTACTCAGAGGCGAGACTATGAATGCTAACCGACCCAAAATAATGGTAGTGGACGACGACCCCGCGATGCTGTTCTCCGTGACCGAAATTTTGGATGACGCAGGCTACGAAGTTTGTGGCGTCGAGGATGGCTACCAGGCGTTAGAACGTGCGGCTGAAGAAGACTTCACCCTGGTGTTCATGGATATTAATATGCCAGGCATAGACGGGGTGGAGGCCCACCGCAAATTAAGAGCTGTTAGTCCCGACACCGTCGTCATCATGATGACCGGGTTCTCAGTTGAGACCTTAGTCGAACAAGCCCTTAATGAAGGCGCTTACACCGTTCTTTACAAACCGCTGGACATCGGTCTTCTAATGTCGGCGGTGCAAAACATACTGGGTAAACCCTGTGTTTTGGTGGTGGACGACGAGCCAGACAACCGGGAATCGGCCCGCATGATACTGGAGGACTGCGGCTACGATGTGGCCATGGCCGCCAATGGCAACCAGGCAGTAGCCCAAGTTGCAGAGAAACATTTCGACGTAGTTATGATGGACGTGGGAATGCCGGGGATGGACGCTTTTGAAGCCTGCCGCAGAATAGTGGAAGCAGACCCAGATACCAAGGTAATCTTTGTGACCGCCCACGACTTAGAGGTTTACGCCAAGCAGGCCCTGCAGGCCGGTGCATTTTCACTGCTGTGTAAGCCGGTTGAGCCAGACGACTTGCTCATCTTGGTGGGCGCAATCATTGGTCCTGGCGAAAATGACATTGCTGCCCCTCTGCCTACCCTGGATAACTCAATAATTGGATACCCAGCTAGGCAAAAATCTCGCTGGCCTGGCCAATGACGGGCCCATGAACAATACTCCAATTGGCAATCGGCCTACGGTATTGACGGTTGAAGACGAACCGGACATCAGGGGCATAATCGCTGAAGAGCTTAGTGAAGCCGGGTTCAATGTTATCCAAGCCGCTAATGGTGAGGCTGCCCTCGCCATGGTTCGCCAGTACCACCCCAAGGTAATCATCATTGATTTGGTAATGCCCAAGATGAATGGCCTGCAGTTCTTGTTGCGACTAGCCGCGCTAGAAACAGATAACGCATCTGTGATTGTCATCAGCGGGATGACTGATCCATTGATTACTGAAACTTGCCGGGGCGCTGGCGCTAGTTTGATAATGGACAAACCGTTCCACTTGGATGACCTGCGAATCGCAGTCATAAACGCCATCGCCAATAACCCCTGTTAATCACCCTGGCACCCTTTTTGTTGTCCTCTTCCAGCCCCAGAAAATGACGCTCCAACCCGTGAATCTAGTACAATTTCGCCGTTCGTCATCTACCGGCGGAATTATTGTGTTGGTGGACTTATCGCGCGACGCGAACCAAAATAAGGACACCAAGAGGTTTTAAAGAGGGGCGTAGAGTTGAATTTTTCTCACATTTATTCGGGAAACCCGGTTGATCGAGGCGAAAAAGAACGCCGGGACGACCAGTGGATTGCAGACAAGGCCAAAGACCCAACCAGCAGGTTTTTGCCCCTACATGACCTGAATGTAATGGTTACGGAAGGTGGCGAGGACGGCCTAGGCTGGATTAATGTCGCCGACCTTGAGCGGTTAAGTGTCGATGCGACGCCCATTTATCTGGGGATGCTCGACGGCACGACCCACTTCGTTGTTGATATTTCGGGCCAAGAAAAGGCAGTCGCCGAGCTAAGCGAAGGGAACGGCTATCGGTTTGTGGACGCCAGGTCGGTGACCGACATCATCAGCAGACCGGACTCGGGCATCGTCGCCCAAGCTAGGGCCCAGGTAAATTGGCACAATCGAAACGGGTTCTGCGCCATCTGCGGCGGCGAAACTTTCGTCAAGCGCGGCGGACAGGTCCGTAAATGCTCCAAATGCGATATTGAGAACTATCCTCGAACCGACCCGGTAATTATCACAGTTGTGTCCGACGGAGACCGTTGCCTACTTGGCCAGTCCCGCCGGGGACGTTTGTCTCGTACCAACACCTACTCGGCTCTGGCCGGGTTTGTGGACCAAGGTGAGTCGATTGAGGAGGCCGTGGCCAGAGAGGTGATGGAAGAGGCGGGCATACAGGTTGGCGAAGTTCGGTACCACTCTTCCCAGCCTTGGCCCTTTCCTTCGTCTTTGATGATTGGCTGTCACGCGGACGCCGCCACCACCGAGATTAACTTTGATGCCGATGAGATGAACGACGTTAAGTGGTTCACCCGCGACGAGGTTGTCTTGGCCCTAGAAGGCAAAAGTGACACTTTGGCCCTACCGCAGCCCATCGCAATTGCCCATCACTTGATTAGGGCCTGGATTAACGGCGGCTAAACATTTACGGGTTAAGGCGCGGTCCATATTTTTGTGCCATCTAGGTCGAACGCCGGAAATACAGTGACTCCGTCGCCCCGGCCAGCGATGCCACCGTCCGGATGTCCAATCAGGTTCCCGTCGGCGTCCAACAAATCGCTGAATTGGTCACAGCACTGCTTTACCACGTAGTACACAGTTGCGCCGTTATATTCGTACTCGGTAATGGATTGGGGCGGAAAGTCCGCCTTCCCGGAATCCAGTTCGGCTAGCCATTCTGTTAGCCAGGTGGGCATATATTCCGACACCGCCACGGATGCAGTTTCTCTAAACCCCGCCACGTCAGATATCACGACAGAGTGTTCCCCCGTTGCCACGTCGTCATAGATGAACTCCAGTACCTGGTTTGAAGTGTCCACCCGGTTAGGCGATGCGCCACTGAGGGTTACATCCACGTCAGCCCTTGCGTAGACCCGTACTAACACGGTCACAGTGTTCCCATCGACCTTCACTCCCTCAAGTTTCCACTCCTGAATGGGCATAGGTGTCGGCATAGAAACCGTTGGAACTGTGGTGGCCGTGGGCACCGGCGTGGCCGCAGAACAGGCCGCGGCCAGGGCAATGATTACTCCGATGATTGGTAACAGTATCTTGTTCATAATTGCTAGACGGTCCAAGCGCTAAATTTGTTCCTGACCAGGGTACCCCTAAATTGCCCGATGCCCTTATAATAGCCCGCGTCTGACCCCAACCTAGACACGTTGTTCTTCCCAGCCGCCGGGGTTTTCAGAATTTTACCCAATAAGGATGCCTTGAGATGACTACCGCTTTGAAGATTGACCGCGACAAAACTGCAATCCTGATTATGGACTTTCAACAAAGAATCGTGGCTAACAATGCCAGTGACCCGGAGAGCGTGGTAAAGAACGCATCCCAGGTGCTCCAGAGCGCGCGGGGAGCGGGCATACCGGTCATTTATGTGATGCACCGGGGCGGGTTCATGGCCGAATACGCACCGGACGTAGAGCTCCATGAGGGAGTAGCTCCGGCCACCGGCGAGATGGTGATTACCAAGATTAGGCCTGGCCCATTTTCAACCACCAATCTTGATGTGACCCTTAGAGAACTGGGTCGAGATACCATCGTAATAATGGGAGTCTCCACCAGCGGTTGTGTGCTGTCTTGCACCCGGTGGGCCGTGGACGTGAATTACAAATTCATAGTGGTCTCGGACGCCTGTTCCGACCCTGATGCCGAGGTGCACCGGGTCTTGACCGAGAAGATTTACCCGAGGTTTGGCACAGTAATAAACACTCAGGAATTTCTAAACGCCATTTAATGAAAATAAACACTCAGGAATTTCTAAACGCCATTTAACGAAAATAAACACTCAAGAATTTCTGAACGCCATCTAGCCGTTTAGGGGAGAGAAGCCATGAAATACGACGTGATAGTTATTGGCGCAGGTTCTGCTGGCTCGGTGGTCGCGGCCAGACTGGCTGAAGACATAAACACCAATGTCCTGCTGCTTGAGGCTGGACAAGATTATCCTGACCTAGAAAACCTGCCCTTCGACATCCAGTTCGGCCACACCCGGGCCGCCGAAGCAGAGGATTCCAAGCATAACTGGGCCTTGCGCGGGACTATTACCGAAGAACAGGGTGAAATTCACGTGGCCCAGGGCAAGGTTGTCGGCGGGGGCGGCTCCATCAACGGGCAAATTTACCTGCGCGGTATTCCCGAGGACTTCGACGATTGGGCGTCTTGGGGCAACGATGAATGGTCCTACACCAAGGTGCTGCCCTATTTCCGCAAGGCCGAGCGAGACCTGGATATTCGAGACGACTTCCATGGCACGGATGGCCCAATTCCGGTCAGCCGAAAACCGAGAGAAACTTGGCCTGTTATTCAGATGGCGTTCCACACAGCCTGTCTGCAACGGGGCTATGACACCACCGAAGATATGAACGGCACCAACCCATCTGGGGTGGGTTTGATACCCATGAACAATCAGAACGGCGTCAGGATGAGTACGGCCATCACCCACTTAGGCCCGATGCGGCACCGGCTCAACCTAACCGTCCGAGGCGACGTATTTGTCCGCAAAATTCTGATTCATAACGGAGAGGTCACCGGAGTAGAAGCGGAGAGCGGCGGCGCGATTTTCACCGTTGAAACCGACCGAGTGGTTCTCTCGGCCGGAGCGTTAAAAACGCCCCATATCCTAATGCTCTCGGGCATCGGCCCCAAGGAACAGCTTGAGGAATACGGCATCCCCGTATTGCAGGACACTCCAGGGGTGGGCGCCAACCTGCGCAACCACCCCATCGCTCCAATTTCCTACCGGGTAAAAGAGGGCATCAACCTGGCTCCCGACGCTGCTGGCGTGCGCATCGCCCTACGGTTTACTTCCAAAGGGACGAAAGAACCCAACGATATGTTGATGTCGACCAGCTCTGTGTTTAACCCCCTAACTGGCGAAGAGCTGCCCGACCGGGTTGGCCGAATTTCCTGCGTGTTGGAACTACCAGCAGGGGCCGGTTTCGTCCGGTTGGCTTCTGCAGACCCCGTAGTGCAACCAAAGTTCGATTACCGCTATTTTAGCCACCCAGACGACATGCGACGCATGCGCGAGGGTATTCGGATAGCGGTGAATCTGCTGGATTCGGATGCTTACAAAGAAGTGTCCGAATTCCGGATTACGCCGACCGAAGAGGTATTAGCCACCGACGAGGCGTTGGACCTGTGGATACGGCAGACTGTTGGCACGGCCCGGCATGTGTCTGGCACCTGCAAGATTGGCCCAGACTCGGACCCCATGGCCGTAGTTGACCAACAATGCCGCGTTAAGGGGTTCAAAGGCCTGTGGCTCGCCGACTCGTCAGTCATGCCCCAGGTGCCGCGCGCTAACGCCAATGCCACCGCCATCATGATTGGTGAGCGGGTGGCTGATTGGGTGTCTTAGGTATTAAATAGCGCGGCCGTAACACATTGAGAAGGCCGCCGGGATAAAGCCACCGGGACATTAGGAGGGGTATTGGCGCTAGCAGTCGCCTTCGCGTTTCTGGCGGCCTGCGGATTCGCCAGCGGTAACATCCTGGTCAGAGTGGGCACCCAGCACGTGCCAGCGCCTACTGCCGCACTGATGACCGTCCTCAGCGGCATGGTGTTGGTAATCGGTTTGGGGCTGATTCTGAACTTGGACGAAATCAAGTCCCTTTCCCGCCCGGCAATGGGCTGGATTGTGGTCATGGGAATTATGGGCTATCCCATGGCCCGGCTGCTTCACGTTACCGCCATATCCATGGTGGGCGCGGCCCGTGCGGTTCCCATGGCTGGCATTCAGCCAATTATTGCGTTCACTCTGGGTGTTCTAGTGCTTGGCGAGCGTCCGGGCCTGTTGGTCACGGTGGGCACACCCATCATCGTCGCTGGCCTTTTGCTGGTCGTGATGCCCCGGCGGGGATCAAATTCCCAGGACGGGACTGGGAAAGTAAAACGCCTGGGGTACGTTCTAGCTCTAGGTGCGGCGGCCACGTTTGCGAGTAGGGATGTGATTAGCAGGCACGTGGTATCCGACATTGCCGACCCGTTGGTCTCGGCCGGTCTGGCCTTAGTTGTCGGTGGCCTGATACTGTCGGCGCTATTACACCGGCAGGTGGTGCACAGCATTCGGAGTCTACCCCGGAACTACCTGTTGGTCTGTGGCCTGGCCGGTCTTTTTCAAGGAATGGCAGTAGCCTCGATGTTCCAGGCGTTGAGCCGGGCGCCGGTCACCGTGGTAAGTCCAATCTACGCCTGTACTCCGATTCTCACCCTTGTTTTAGCCCACATTTTTCTCAAGCGACTAGAGGTTATCGACTTCCTTTTGGCGGCCGGTACTATGCTTAGCGTTGTGGGGGTAGTATTGGTTATTTTTGGGGCCACTGGCTAACATAAGATTGAGGCTAATACACGGGTGTAATCTGCTTGACATTTCAGCCCTGCTTGCCCTCTTGATATATGTTATACTTCATGACGGTGGCAGCAAACTGTGTCTATCTGCAGGCATACTAGATCGGTGTACGGGTATCCACGGACTTTAAGTCCAACCGGGTCTCCTTCGCACAATTCGCGTCTTATCGTCTCGGTGAACAGTCTTTTGCCAACTCTATCTATACAGGGAAGACATATATGAGTTTCCAAGACAGGACCTTAACGTGCGTGGAGTGTGGACAGTCGTTCATATTTACGGCTGATGATCAGTCGTATCATTCCGAAAAGGGATACACGAACGAACCCAAGCGCTGCCCCTCTTGCCGTCAGGCAAGGCGTGCCAACCGTACCTCGGATGGCGGCGGCGGTGGCGGCGGATTCGGTTTCGACCGTGGCCCTCGCGAGATGCACACGGTGGTTTGCGCCGAGTGCGGCAATGAAGCTACCGTTCCTTTTCGCCCTCGTGGCGATCGCCCAGTCTACTGCAGCGATTGCTTCAGCCGACAGGGTGGCGGAGCTGGCGGTGGCGGCGGACGCTACTAAGCCAACCGCTCTAAGCTAATCTGGGCGGGGACGCTCTAGTGTCCTTTTGCCTACACGCTTGAACAATAAAATGCCCTTAGCGGTAACCCGCTAAGGGCATTTATTTTTGCCATCGACCGTCGTTTGAAATTGTCCGTTTGAAATTGTCCGTTTGGTTTTTCTGGCTGGTTTTCTGGCTGGTTTTTTGGCTGGTTTTCTGGCTGGTTTTGATGAAGGGAACTAGTTAGCAGCGAACTCAATAACGCAGTCGACAATCACAGCGGCGTCTTTCGGCAGAACAGCCATCCCCGGTGCCGAACGGCCGTGGCGTCCGGCCTCGCCAAAGACACTCACGAATAGGTCTGATGCGCCGTCCACCACTCTGGCTTGTTCCCCAAAGTCAGGGGAACTGTTGACCATCCCCACAACTTTGAGAATGCGTGTGACCCGGTCCAAGTCGCCAAGCTCCACTTTCATCCGAGCTAGTAGGTTTAGGGCGCACCACTGTGCCGCCTCGTAACCTTGTTCGATGGTCAAGTCCGCGCCAAGTTTGCCGCTAATCCGTGACCCGTCCGCACGGCGCGAGCCTACCCCAGACATCCACATGATGTTCCCGCTGCGGCAGGCCGATAGATAGTTGCCAATGGGCTCTGGAGGAGGGGGCAGAGTATATCCCAGTTCGGCCAGCTTCGATTCCACGACGGTCATGGTTTTCTCCAATGAGAGGTCTCGCCAGGCGGGCTCGCTATTTCGACTCGTTCAGGCATTCAATCAGCAGATTCAACGCCGCCTTGGCGAACACCCACATGTTCTTCTCGCGATCTGTGTCTCCGGTTTCCAGCGTGATGGACTTTTCAACCGGTCCCGAGACGGCGAAACACGCGTGGCCCGAAGAATCCCCGTAACGGTTGCCCGATGGACCGCTGGCTCCGGTCTCGGCCAGCCCCCATACGGTGCCTAGCGCCTTGCGGATGGTCTGGGCGTTGAGCAAAGCATAGGGTTCACTGCTGGCCCGCATGCCCACCATGGTCTCGTCGGGCACTAGCAAAAGACCTTTTTGTGCTACCCGCGTGTAGATGGTGCTACCGCCCACGTAATAGTCGGAAGCGCCAGGAATGGACACTAGGGCGGCGGAAATGAGGCCTCCGCAAGAGGACTCAGCGACAGCGATGCTCTGGTTGCGTTCTTTCAGCAACGCGGCTGCCGGGGCGGCCAGAGAAGTCAGGTCAGGCATTGGTTTCACTCCCGTACGTTATTTCGTGATTCTCAAGGCTATTGCTCAAGGTTATTGAATGAGCCTAAGTTAAAGCACGGTTATTCTACATTAGGGTGCAAACAACGACTATAGGTCATTTATCTATGAACCCGTTATCAATGTATTTAATGAATCTAGGCGTAAACAGTTGACAAAGCATGGTGCGTATGCTAATATAGCTAAAGCGCTTCAACAACAAAGGTTGAGGCGAATTTTTTTGCCCAACGCAAACCCCACACGAATAAATAAGAAAAGGCCCCGGCAATTTCCGGGGCCTTTTTGCGTTCTCCCGAATATTCGTTATGCCGTTATTTAACGGCAACGATAAAGAGCCGCTTAAATGGAAGCACCGTTTTGCCGTCGGCGCGGTGGGGATAAGCTTTGGCCACTTTCTCTGTGTAAGACTTTAGAAAGCCTTTGCCCTCTTCTTCGCTAAGGTTGTCCAACAGCGGGCGGAGCATGGTGCCTTTGGTCCATTCTACGACCGGGTTATCGCCCTCCAGGATGTGCATGTAGGTGGTCTCCCACATGTCTATCGTACTGGAAATCTGGCTCAGCAAGTCGTAATAGAAGGAAGGGTCGGCCACGGGCTGTTCCCGTTGGAAAGGAGCCAAGCGTTCCCGCCATGCGCCCTCTCGTACCGTGTCGGCGATGGATGTGTGACTGGGAGCGCTGAAATTCTCCGGCATCTGCACGGCCAGCACTCCGCCGGGCTTCACGGCGGCCATGATTCGGGGGAACAGTTGGCTGTGGTCGTCCAACCAATGCAGTGCGGCGTTGGTGTAAACCACGTCAGCCGAGTCCTCCGGTTTCCAGTCGTTCAGGTCGGCGTGTTGCCAGTAGACGCCAGTCTCCACGTCCCTCGTTCGTTCCAACATACTGGCCGACGAGTCAACCCCGGTGACTTTGGCGTTCGGCCAGCGCTCTTTTAATATCCCAGTAATTGTCCCGGTGCCACACCCAAGGTCGTACACGATTTCAGGAGAGTCGACTTGGATGCGGGCCATCAGGTCCAGGGCTGGCCGCAGGCGTTCACCGCCGTAGCGTAGGTATTGGGTGGGGTTCCAGTCGGTCGTCACGTTGTCACTCCTGCCAATTCAATGCTATGAGCAACGCAGCCGCTCCCAAGGGGTTGGGTATCTGGAGGAGCCGAGGAGCCTGTAGAGGGGTCGATCCGGTCATTTAACGGGAGGCTCGGTATCGGGCGGTTGGTTGCCAGGACAATAATAGCCTAGATTAGGCAGGCACCGCCACGCTGTTGTCTGTAACGAGGAGCCTTTGATCAAAAGTGTCGGCCCTGCGTAGGATGGCGAACAGAAGAAGGCACATGCCTGGTATCTGGGCCAAGTGATAGATGGAGTTGGGGTCGAATTCCCATCCGCCCAGAGTGAACTGAGTGCTGGCCACCTTTACTGATGCCGCGAGCATACTCAGGAAAATAGCGGCCAAGACGAGCCCACTGCCAGGTTGGTTTTCTTGCCTAGCACGCACCCACAGGGCGACCACAATGCCCATGGCCAGTCCTTCGGTGAGCAGGAGCGTGGTTATGGTGGCGTTTCCTGAAAGCACCAATGCGAAAAACGCTACCAAGCTTATCGCCCGGACAGTCAATAAAGGTTGGCCGTGCCCTTTCCCAAGCACGGAATTGACTGACGCGGCCAGCACATAAGAGATAGCTACGGCAACCAACAAACTAATTGCGGACCAACTAATTGCGGAGGCTGTTTCATGACCTACGATGAAGCCGTGGTGAATGCCGCCCCAAATTCCGGCGATGCCAATCCAAGCGAAGAACCAACGCCAATGGGGGTCTGCGGACTCGGTCTTGCTTAATCTTGCGACAGCGAAGAGAGCAAAGGCTCCCAGAGCGAAGCCGGAAAGAGAACTAGCAGGCTCAACCAATACCAATTGATAACTCCAGAAGGCTATTCATCTTAAAACAGTCGCTGGTAATAGACGGCGGCCTCATGCAACACCGAGTGAGTATGAGGCCGCCGTCCGGATTAGACCACCTATCTTTGGGCCAATTTGAACCTAGCTATCGGTGGATTAGCGAAGTTTTTGCTAGCTGCCCAAGATTCCTTGCCGCTGTTCCAACACATCCAAAGCGCTCTTGAAGTTGGAGGGAACGAACCACAGAGTGCTGGCTGGAATGACGTCGACTACTTCAATAAATACGCTGGCCACGGTCGACTGGGTCAGTCCGTCTGCCAACCGCTTCTTAGCTTTTTCTGTGTCCAAAGTCGTGCTTAGGACTTTATCCGCGATTTCGTTGCTGATTAATCCTGATTCCACTGCTTTGTTCGTTATGCCGTCGGTAATGACTCCCGAGTCCAGTACCGCGTTCGTAATGCTGTCAGTTATCTCGGAACTGTAGGTTAGGCTAGCCATGCCCATGATGACGGCTGCGGCGATGACTGCTCCGGCGGCGGTGCCCAATGCCAGGCCGGCTAGTCTGTCGATCCAGCCCATAAAGAGCATGTAGACGGCCTTGCGGATGATAATCGAAGCGATGGCAGCGGCTACCAGGCAGGCCGAGATGATTATTGCGTAAGAGATGACCGTTGCGACGGCGCTGTCCGAGTCTATTCCGTTGAACAATCCGCCAATGTCGTCGCTTAGTTGACCGCCAAGGACGCTACCTACGAAGATGCCGAGGGCGGTAAGACCGGCGCGAATTACGCCAATCTTGAGTCCCATGAAGGCGGTTGCGGCGACAATTACAAGGATTACGATGTCTAACCAGTTCATTGCCTGTTTCTCACGTTGCTGTTTAGTCCGTTGTTTGGCCTGCTGTTTGGTCTAAGGAGACAAGAGGACCACCGGGATTTGTGCCGAGACATACCCGGACAGCAGGGCAGACGGGACGCAGGCAACGTGGCAGAGCAGGGATTAAACGCCGCTGACTGACCGAAAATCGGCTAATCAACGGCGAGAAAATCCGGAATCACTACGTTTTTCGGGTCGCGTTCAGCCTCGCAGCATTGGTCCAAATGCCACGCAGGTTACTGACATTATTCCGCTTGAACTGGTTAGGGATAAGTGCCGCGCGGCCCAAATGACCGGACCCGGTGGTCCATTACAGTGAGGTAGGAGGGTCACTCAATAGCCCGTAGTGGTCACCGATTCTGGAGTCAGTCTGGGTTTGCGGGTCGCGCGGGGCAATCCAGGCCAGGGCGTCCTGATCGTGGAGAGTGCCAATTGTGCCCTGTGAGAGGCATCAGGGCCACCGAAATTTGTTGACCCTTAGAAGGCCGCTGTGTGACAATAGTAATAAGTAAGGGGACGCGCGGGTTCGACAGGGGCGTTCCGTAGCGGATTGCAAGCCGAGGATGCTATCTCCCTCGTAAATCCGGTAGCAAAAAACAATTGGCGAACGTGAATTCGCTCTAGCCGCCTAAAGCGGTTACGTCTGCTCCCAGGTATTCCCGGAATCGGGGATGTCAGGCGCCATAAATCCGGGATGCGGACCGCCCTACGCCGGTAAAAGCGGCCTAAGAAAAACCGGCTGTCCCTAATGAGGCCCCGTCGGTGGTGCCTCTAACGGGCGAGGAACAAACCACCGAATAAGCTTGTAGTACATCCGACCTATGGTCTCTTCTGGACGGGGAGTTCAACTCTCCCCCGTCTCCACCAGAAACACGAAGCAGACGCCTCAGGCTCGTTTTGAGTCTGGGGCGTCTGATTTATCAAAACCACCCCGCTCCCCGACCGGGTGGTTGCGATCTCGAACAAAGGCCGGAAAGCCGGTTTGGGCCGGACGGCCACGATCGCCTTTTCGTCAACGGTGTCCACGTAGACCCCGTCCAGCATCGTTAATAGCAACTTCCGCCGTTCGGCCAAGGTAGCCGCCTCCCACAAGGCCGGAAGGTCTTCTAGGAGCTTCCCCGCTTCCTTGGCAGAGTCCACCCCAGGTATCACCAACCCCGCCAGCATTTCCTCCAAAGAGCGCTTCTCCCGCCGGTAGTCGTCGTCGGAATAGAGACCATCGACGTAAGCCTTTCCCAACCGCTTTAGCCGTTGCTCTGTCTGAAGTCGCTCTTGACCGATCCTATCGACTTCATCGGCCAGGTGGATCTTGGCCAATACCCGGTCCATCCAAGCGTCAGGGAGGACGATAGCGCCGACGATCTGGGCGATCTGCTGGTCCGGCACCCAGCAGGGCGAAGACCGGCTCTTACCGACGCAATATCCCGATCCCCTGGACCCTTTCTGCTCCCGGTAGTACGAATTACCATTGGCGAAGGTCTGGGCCCACATCGGCAGACCGCAGTGGGCGCATCTGATGAGTCCCTTCAGTAGGTATTCCCTTTCGGGCCTTGATTGGAAAGTCTCAGACCGGCCAGAATTACGCTTCATAGTTATCTGAACGGTCTGGAACACATCCTCGGGCACCAAGGCCTCGTGGGAGCCCGGCAACAAC
>JABMNL010000034.1 GCA_013204585.1 SAR202 cluster bacterium
ACCCGTAGGTGTAGGGGCCGTTCTCAGTCCCCTTGTGGCTGACCATCCTCTCAGACCAGCTACCCGTCATTGGCTTGGTGAGCCATTACCTCACCAACTACCTGATAGGACGCGAGCCGCTCCTCCGGCGCCCGAAGGCTTTCATCTTCTCCCCAGGGGGAGAAGATCGTATGCGGGATTACCCTCAGTTTCCCGAGGCTATACCCCACCGAAGGGTGCGTTACTCACGCGTTACTCAGCCGTCTGCCACTTGCCCGAAGGCTCGTTTGACTTGCATGCATTAAGCGCGCCGCCAGCGTTCACCCTGAGCCAGGATCAAACTCTCTAAATCGAACTTTACCTAGCTTTCTTTCACTATTCAGTTGTTAACGTACGCAGTGCCATCTCGTAAGAGGGCTAACTGAGTATAGGCCCGTGCCTAGGGCGTGTCAAGTGTGAATATCTCGTTCCAGGCATGAGTGCCGGGGTTCCACCAACCGGTCTATAATCGAAGGGTCATCCAGGCAAATCATACAGGCTATTTATGCAGATTAAAGACCTTGGCGAATTTGGTGTCATAGACCTTCTATCACGCCTGGTTATCGACCAGCGGGCTGGTCCCGGAAACGGCACGCCATTCGCTTTTAACCTAGCTGTGGACAGTGGCGACGACACTGCCGCTTGGAGCCTTCCTTTATCTGGCGCTAACTCCTCCGGCCAACTCGATTCGCCACAGCTCATTGAGCTCTTCACCACCGACACGATGGTGGAAGGCGTACATTTCACTCGAAAGACGACTCCCTGGCAGGACCTGGGTTGGAAGTCGGTGGTTTCCAATATTAGTGACGTAGCATCCATGGGCGGGGTGCCTATGTATGCGCTGGTTACCCTTGGCTTGCCGCCAAATACCCATGTCAGTGATTTGCAGAGTCTCTATCAAGGAATGATTGAGGCTAGCAACGAATATGGTCTATCTATAGTCGGTGGTGACATGGTCCGCTCTCCGGTGGTGTTCATCACCGTTGCGCTGACCGGCGCGATGCATGGGCAGCCTATGGTGCGCACCGACGCCCGGCCCGGCGACTTGGTGGCGGTGTCGGGATTTTTGGGAGGCTCCGGCGGCGGCCTGAAGCTGATGCTTGAGATGCCCGACGAAAGTGGTGCTACGGCCGATTACCTGCGTGATTGTCATCGCCGTCCTCTACCCGCAGTGGGCATCGGGCAGGCATTGGTCGAGGCTGAGATAACTGCTGCCATGGATGTGAGTGACGGACTGGCCGACGACCTTGCCAAGCTGTGCAAGGCCAGCGGAGTCTCGGGAAAGATTTTTGCCGACCAGTTGCCGATTCACCCTCTATTGAAGAAGCGGTTCCCCAAGGACTGTGTGAACCTGGCTCTGGGGGGCGGCGAAGACTACGTTTTGCTTTTTTGCGGTCAGCCATCAAAAATAAACCATGTTGTTTCTGAGCTTCCCGGCGGGGCGGCTGTGGTGGGAGAATTGATTGCAGCAGCGGAAGGCGAATCAGGCCAGGTAACGGTGTTTGACGACAAAGGCAAAGAGCTTTCCGCCTACAACCGGGGCTGGGACCATTTCGGCTCGGTCAAAAAGTAGCCCCAAGAGTAATTAGTAGTTATTAATGGGATCCGCTTACGACGCCCCTGTACTTACGAAGCACTTGTAATGGAAGCCCCTTTGCGTATTCAGTCGCCCGGCCCAGAATTTACTCAAGAGCTAGGCCGTACCATTGGCGAACAGGCTTCGGCTGGTGACGTGTTCTTGCTGACCGGCCCATTGGGGGCAGGGAAGACCTGTCTTACCCAGGGTATCGCCCTCGGTTTGGGTGTTGAAGGCTATGTGCGCAGCCCCACCTTTGTACTCATGACCCGCCACCAGGGGCGACTGACCTTGCATCATGTGGACCTCTATCGGCTGGGTGGCCCTGCTGAGGCTTGGGACTTGGGATTAGATGAGCAATTGTTCGGCGATGGCGTTTGTGTCATCGAATGGGCCGACCGGGCGTCGGAGATATTTCCCGAAGACTGTCTTTGGATTAACCTAGACTACGCAGACGACCCCGACCACCGGAACATCAGCGTGGAGTCTGGAGTGGTGGCGGAAAATTCCCGGTTTCAAACCCTGATTGGCCTGCTCTCTAAGATGGCCGCCACTGCCACTAATTAAGCAAAAAAGAAAATTAAACTTAGATACTGCGATAAGAGACCAATGCTTCTAGCTCTGGACACCTCCACCCGTTACGCCAGCGTGGCTCTATCTAATGATGACCGCGTGGTCGCTTCGCGTACCTGGCATTCCACGATTAACCACACCGCCGAGCTAATGCCCGCCGTGGCCCATCTGTTGGAGAGCCGCGGTATTACCCCAGCCGAACTAGATGGAGTGGCGGTGGCATTGGGGCCTGGTGGGTTCAGCGCCTTGCGGGTCGGTATCAGCGTCGCGAAGGGACTGGCCTTGGTGGCGAAAAAGCCGATAGTCGGCGTGGGTACCCTGGATTTGGAGGCCCATCCTTATCTAAAGTCGGGGGCCGTGGTCTGCGCCTTATTGGAGGCTGGTCGCCAAGAGTGCGCCACTGCCATCTATGGGACGGACGGACAGCGCACCAGAGACGACCGTGTCTGCACTGCAGATGAACTGTTTGCGGAAGTAACCGGCCCGACCATCTTTTGCGGCGAGGGCGTAGCCAACTGGGAAGCTCAGATTACCGAAGCCCTAGGGGCTAATGCGCAGATAGTCCGGTCAGTACCCGCCGCCAGAGTGTGGGCCTTGTCTGCAATCGGACGAGAGAAACTGGCCGCCGGTGAAATCGGCAATCTCATTGAGTTGGAGCCCGAATACCTGAGGATGCCCAGCATTGGTGTTCCCAAACAACGGGACCGGCTTCCCCAATCGGGCAGGGCGAGGCGGTAGCGATGTCCGGCTCCGGAAGTCGGGCTACATAGTCGGATTACGTAGACGTTACATTCCTGGCTCCTTGGGGTAATATTCGCTGTTACACTGTGGAACTGGAAACAGCGACCACAAAAATTGCGGAGGAAAATATGGAGCGCACTTTGGTGCTGGTAAAGCCCGACGGAGTGCAGCGTGGCCTCATAGGAGAGGTAGTCAGCCGCTTGGAGCGGCGCGGCCTAAAATTGGTTGGCCTAAAATTGATGCAGGTGGATGATGCCCTGGCCCGTCAGCATTATGGGGAGCACGTGAACCGTCCCTTCTTCCCAGGGTTGGTGGAATTCATCACCTCGGCCCCAGTGGTAGCCATGGCCTGGGAAGCAGACAACGCGGTTGAGGCGGTCAGAAATACCATGGGACAGACCAATCCAACCACATCGCCCCCCGGGACTATACGTGGGGACCTGGGACTGGACATTGGCCGGAACCTGGTTCACGGGTCGGACAGCCCAGAGTCGGCCCAGCGGGAACTGTCATTGTTCTTCGGCGCCAGCGAGCTACTAGACTATTCACGCAGTAACGACCCCTGGATTAAAGAATAAGAAAAGGGCACCCCGCTACAAGCGGGGTGCCCATAAGTTTTACGGTATTGCGGTTGGGGTTTTCCGTTGGAATCTAAAGAATTCTGACCACTTGGGGCGCGCGAGCCCAGAGGCGTTCCAGTCCAAAAAATTCGCGTTCCTCGGGAGCGAAGATATGGACGATAACGTCGCTGAAATCCAGTAGAACCCAGCCGGACGCTGCTGTGCCCTCACGTCTGTGTAGGGACAGTTTTGCCTCTTTCAATGACGACCGTAAATCTTCTTCTAGGGCCTGAATCAGGCGGGACGAGTCGGCGGACATAATTACGAAGTAGTCGGTGAAAGAGGCCAAGCCACGTAGGTCTAGCATCACAATATCGAATGCGAGCCTGTCCGAGGCCAGCTCAACTATTAATCGTGCAACATCCGATGCTTCCAGTTGCTGGGTTTCCAATATTTCACCAAAATTCAGATTGAACCTAGTTGAACCAACTAGGGGTTAATGCCGTAATTCGAGTATAGGCTTGGCTTGTAATGTGGTCAACAACACCGAGTTTTCGTTATCGGAAGCCAATAAATATCTGCGGATAACATTGAAATTCTAGAAGGGGATTGTCTTAATTACCAGGTGACGCTAGCCTGGAACCAAGTAGCTGAAAATTGCTATTGTAGTAAGGAATCAGTAACCGTCTGGGCAACCGGACCGGTAAAAAATATCCAAACTCTTTGAATCAGTGTTTGGGGGGAAAAATGGGCATGACCCGCATGGCTAAGGCAGTGACTTTGGTCACGGCAATTTTATTAATGGTTGTTGCTTCCGGTTGCGGGGGTAACGACAACAGCAGTTCGACATATTTGGTTCCCCAACGGGCGACTTTCGTTGGGACTATCAAAGTTGGCGAGATTAGGGACGCTTTTGATTTGGACCTGGGTGGACTCGTCAAAATTGCGACCTCCAGTTCGATTACCGGAGCAGCGGGGTTAGACGATTTTTTCCCCATCGGTGAAGCCAGCCTCGGAATAGATTACCGGGATGTCAGTAGGGTGGATATTTTCGGCGAAGGCTCTGCTACCGAAGAGAAATCGTACTTCGGCGCGACGGTGTACGGAAGCTTCGATGAACCTGCGGTGATTGCTGAGATTGAGACCGTATCCGGGCGCAAATTGGTGAAAGAAAAATACAAGGGAAGCGACGTCTATTCACCGGTCGAAAACCCCGACGAAATCATGTTTAGTGTTTTGGATTCGGGGACATTCGCGGTTGGGACGTCTGGCGCCTTACATGACATCATTGATCTTCGGGCTGGCGATGCTGAATCGGCCTCCGGACCGTTGATTGACGCATTTAATGACTTAGAAGGCGAGGCATTTCAGATTGCAGTGAAGGGACAGCAGGGGAAAATAATCGAAGGAGGTCTAGCGTCTTTGCCCGTGTTGGAGAGTTTGCCGTTTTCATTGGATTTCTTATCCTCGGCGGAAATTTTTGGGCTAAGTGCTGGTCTAATCGACGACTCCACAGAGTTCACAGCTTCCATTGATTTCACCGATGAGGAGGACGCGGCGGCGTTGAATAAATTCATCGGCGGAATTGCTGCATTGGCTTCAAGTTTCACGACCAGCCCACTGGTAGGTGAAGTCCTTGCCGGAATGGAGGTCGCTCAAGAGGGACGTCGGCTTATCATAAAGGTCAATATCTCGAAGTCTGAGCTGCCTGGTCTGCTCTCCAGCATGACCGCAATTTCGAGTGAATCAACCTCAGGCGAAACGCCTCAGATTACGCTTCATGAAGCAGTTGTCGGAGATGAGATTGCTCTTATGCCTAGCGCCAACCATGTCCAAGAAGGCCAAAAGGTGGACTACAGCACTACTCCGCCGACTTCTGGGATGCACTGGGGCCGCTGGGCGAAATGCGGTTGGTATCCTGATGGCCAACCCGATGAAGTAACGACTCACAATCTGGAACATGGCAACATAGTCGTCAGCTACAACTTCGCCAATCCGGCCCAGGTTACTGAGTTGCGCCAGGTTTTGGATGGGGTGGCCCAATTCAAAGATTGGGGTGTCGCCCGTGCGTATGACAAAATTCCAGAGGGTCAGGTAGCACTCGCGGCCTGGGGCCGATTGGACACCATACAGGGCGTTTCTGCTCCTGAAATAGAGTCATTCTTCGAGGCGTTTGCTGGGCTGATGGGCCCGGAGACGGTTGCTTGCTGATGTAGCGCACCGTGGCATCCTGAACAAAGGTAAAAAGAGCGCAGCGAAAACCGCCGCGCTCTTTAGTTTCCGCAGACAAAGCGACCGTAAAATGGACGTAATTCTCGTTGTATTACGAATTAGCTAATAATTTACGCTGATTGCATCTAATAATGGCGTCTACCAATGCCAATGGAAGCTAATTCAATCTTTCCAAGTCTTTTGTGGCCAGATATAATAAGAATTGTTATGTCCAAGCCTGACTGCAGCGAGCGTTGGCTTGTCGGATTCGCACCCGATTATTTCAGTGGCTCAGGCGTGCGGGCCTTGTGCGTTTCCGATATTGTGATATATTTAACAAAATAATTTTGCGGCCCTGTTTTGCAGGGAGGGTTATGCTCACGCCGTGCCTAAGCGGCGGTTTTTGGTTTCTGGGGGTGGCCGCACTTAACTTCCGCACCGAACTTTATAGATAGGTTATCCGCTTATGGACCCGCTAAAAGAATTAGCTAGCAAGGGACTTTACTCGCCGGAGCAAGAACACGATGCCTGCGGCGTGGGCGTTGTCGCCAATATAAAGGGCCAGAAGACACACCAGATTATCGACGAAGGTGTGCAGGTGCTGATTAACTTGGGCCACCGTGGCGCCGCTGGACGCGACCCGAAGACCGGTGACGGCGCCGGTATGTTGATTCAGACCCCCGACAAGCTGTTTCAGCGTGAAGCCAGCGCTTTGGGGATTAGCCTGCCTACAGCTGGTGAGTATGGCGTCGGCATGGTCTTCTTACCCCCAGAGGCTAATGCTCAGACTAAAGGCCGCGACCTGATTAACAAGGTCATTGAGGCTGAAGGTCTGAAGGTCTTGTGCTGGCGCGACGTTCCCGTGGACCGCTCCAAGATTGGTGAAGACGCACAGGCCGTTTGTCCCCACATCTGTCAAGTGTTCATTGGCAAAGGCCCAACCGTCAAAGACGCTGCCCAACTGGAGCGGAAGCTTTTCGTGGTTCGGAAGGTCATTGAGCATTCAATGGACCAGTGCGGGCTGACGGAAGAAGAAGCCGACTATTTCTACGTTTGCAGCATGTCTTGCAACACCATTGTATATAAGGGCCTGCTCATGGCCCACCAGATAGCTGAGTTCTTCCTAGACCTGCAAGACCAAGACCTGGTAAGCGCCTTTTCGCTAATTCACTCGCGGTTCAGTACCAACACCCTGGGCCACTGGCGCTTGGCCCACCCTTACCGCTACCTGGCCCATAACGGCGAGATTAACACCCTGCGGGGCAACTTCAACTGGATGCATGCCCGAGAGGCCCAGTTCGAGTCGCCCGAGTTCGGGGAAGACATAGCCAAGATTGTCCCGGTGATGAAAACCGGAGAGAGCGACACTGCCAGCCTGGACAATGCTTTGGAACTGCTTCTGATGACTGGTCGCGACCTTGACCATTCCATGCTGATGCTTATTCCCGAGGCTTGGGACCAGCACGAGACCATGTCACAGGAGAAAAAAGACTTCTACGAGTACCACTCCTCACTGATGGAGCCGTGGGACGGCCCGGCGATGATTGTTTCATCCGATGGGCGCAGCATCTCCGCCCTTTTGGACCGCAACGGTCTGCGACCGTTCCGTTACTTGGTTACCGATGACGACAAACTGGTGATGGCGTCGGAAACCGGCGTCTTGGATGTGCCTCCATCTGAGGTCAAGTTCAAGGGAAGGTTGCAGCCTGGTCGCATGTTCTCGGTCAGCTTGGAAGAGGGCCGAATTATCGGCGACGAAGAACTGAAGCATAGATTGGCCAATCGGCAGCCCTATGGGCAGTGGCTCAAAGAAAGCAAAGTCACCTTGGATGATTTGCCGGAGCCAGCGAAAGCTTCACCCATGGACTCCGCCGAGCTCATTCGCTTGCAGCAGTCGTTTGGGTACAGCATTGAAGAAATTCGGATGCTTACTACTCCAATGGCTGCGCTTGGGACCGAAGCCATTGGTTCCATGGGCAACGATGCGCCCCTTGCCGTGCTCTCTGATCAGAACCAGGTGCTATACAACTACTTCAAGCAACTGTTTGCCCAGGTGACCAACCCGCCTTTGGACGCCATTAGAGAGGAACTAGTAACCTCGATTGGGGCTTTCGCCGGGCGGGAGCAGAACCTGTTCGCCGAGACTCCAGAGCATTGCCGCCAGTTGAGACTAGCGTCGCCAATCATTAACGACCAAGAATTGGCCAAGATTAAAAACTTGGACCGGGAAGGCCTGCGCTCTGCCACTTTGTCGGCGCTTTTTGACCGCGAAGCAGGAGAGGGCGCGCTTGGAAAGGCGTTGGCCGAGCTAAGGCAGCAAGCATCCCAGGCCATCGAGGACGGCTGCTCAATCATTGTGTTGTCCGACCGTGGCGTGGATAGCCGTTGGGTTCCGATTCCCAGCCTGCTCGCAGTGTCAGCGGTCCACCACCATCTGATTAAAGAAGGCTCCCGGATTAAGGCTGCCTTGGTTGTGGAATCTGGTGACGCCAGGGAAGTCCACCATTTCTGTTTGCTGATTGGCTACGGCGCCAGCGCCGTCAACCCGTATGTGGCGTTGGCTACTGTGCGGGACCTGGCGGAGAGCGGTCTGGTTAACGGCACAGAACCCGAATACGCCCAGAAGAACCTTCTCAAGGCCAACGAAAAGGGCGTGCTGAAAGTGATGTCCAAGATGGGCATCTCCACGGTGCAAAGCTACCGTGGCGCGCAGATTTTTGAGGCTGTGGGCCTCAACAAAGCACTGATTGACGAGTACTTCACTTGGACTCCGTCGAGAGTCGGTGGCATCGGCCTCGATGGCGTGGAGCGTGAGGCTTTAGAGCGTCACGGCCGGGCCTTCTCATCTCCCGATATTGCCGCGAGACAGGATCTGCCCATGGGCGGGTCCTACCAGTGGCGGCGGGATGGGGAGCATCACCAGTGGAACCCCGACACCATTTCTAAATTACAGCATGCCGCCCGGACTAATAACTGGGATGTCTACAAAGAATTTAGCAAGGCCTCCGACGACCAGAGCCGCCACTTGGCGACTCTGCGCGGCCTATTGGACTTTAAACGGGACCGGACTCCGGTGCCCATCGAAGAGGTTGAGCCAGCGTCCGCGATTGTAAAGCGGTTCGCCACCGGCGCTGCATCTTTAGGTTCCATCAGCCGGGAGGCCCACGAGACCATGGCCATCGCCATGAACCGGATGGGCGCTCGCAGCAACACTGGGGAGGGTGGAGAGGACTACCGCCGCTATTGGATGGATGAGAACCTAGACTCTCGCAGCAGTGCCATCAAGCAGATAGCATCGGGTCGGTTCGGCGTCACCGCAAACTACTTAATTAACGCTACCGATTTGCAGATTAAGATGGCCCAGGGCTCAAAGCCTGGAGAGGGAGGACAGCTTCCGGGACACAAGATTGACGAGTATATCGGCTGGGTGCGGAAGACAACCCCTGGCGTTGAGCTAATCTCGCCGCCGCCCCACCACGATATTTATTCGATTGAAGACCTGGCCCAGTTGATTCATGATTTAAAGAACATCAACCCAGACGCCAGAATCCACGTGAAGCTGGTCTCAGAGGTTGGCGTCGGAACCATTGCCGCCGGAGTCGCCAAGGGTCACGCCGACGTGGTGCTAATCAGCGGCCATGACGGAGGCACCGGCGCTTCGCCTGAGTCATCAATCAAACACGCAGGACTTCCTTGGGAACTTGGCATCGCCGAGACCCAACAAGTGCTGGTGGCCAACGGTTTAAGAAGCCGAATTGTCGTCCAGGCTGACGGTCAACTTAAGACTGGCCGTGACGTTGTGATATCGGCCATGTTGGGCGCAGAAGAGTTTGGATTTGCAACCTCAGCTTTGGTGGTTAGCGGCTGCATCATGCTACGCAAGTGCCATATGAACACCTGCTCGGTGGGCATTGCCACCCAAGACCCGGAACTGCGGAAGTTATTCGCTGGCAAACCCGAACATTTGGTTAACTACTTCACCTTTGTCGCCGAAGAGATGCGCGAGATTATCGCTAGCTTAGGGTTCCGATCCGTTGCTGAAATCATCGGACGGACGGACGTCTTGGAAGCTATGGAGGCTGTTGACCACTGGAAAGCCCAGGGGCTGGACTTCTCGAAGTTATTGCACCGGCAGGAGTCCAACGACCCAAACGAGCCGGTTTACTGTGACCGAGTACAAGACCACGGCCTGGAAAAGGCCCTGGATCATCAACTAATCGCCCAGGCCCAGACAGCGATAAGAGATAAAACTGCGGTTCAAATTGACCTGCCAATTCATAACTCCAACCGAACGGTCGGGGCCATGCTTAGCGGCAAGATTGCCAAGGTCTACGGCGAAGACGGTCTTCCCGACGACACAATCAACATCAAGTTGACTGGTTCGGCAGGCCAAAGTTTTTGTGCGTTTCTAGTCCGGGGTGTCAGCGTCAACTTGTTTGGCGACACCAACGACTATATGGGCAAGGGAATGTCGGGCGGTCGCATCGCGGTCTGTCCTGACTCCGAATCCAAGTTCGTGCCAGAAGAGAACATCATCGTCGGCAACGTGGCCATGTACGGCGCCACCGGAGGCAACGTGTACATACGCGGCCTGGCCGGAGAGCGATTCTGCGTCCGAAACAGCGGAGTTAATACCGTTGTCGAAGGCGTGGGAGACCATGGCTGTGAGTACATGACTGGTGGTGTCGCCGTGGTGTTAGGCCCCACTGGCCGCAACTTCGGAGCAGGCATGAGCGGCGGAATAGCGTTCGTCTACGACGAGGACGATGACTTCCACATCCGGTTCAATGACGGTATGGCCGACATGGAATTGGTGAGTGACCCGGAAGATATCACCGTACTAAAAGATTTAATCGAAGACCATAAGAAATATACCGGCAGCACTCCGGCGACCAAGATATTGGCCGACTGGGATGCGTCGTTGAAACGGTTTAAGAAGATTATGCCTAGAGATTACCGTAGGGTATTGGAAGAGCGGAAGCTTAGGGCTTCTGAAAAAGAAGCGCAAGAACTGGAATCGGTCAGCAATGGGTAACCCAACAGGCTTCATGGATTCTGGTCGTCAGCCGCCTGAACGCCGTTCAGCGTCGGAGAGAAAAGGCGACTACCGAGAATTCTATCAGCCCTGGGGCGAGGCCGAGGCAAGGGAACAGGGTTCGCGGTGCATGGACTGCGCGGTGCCCTTTTGCCACATGGGCTGTCCCCTAGGAAACGTCATCCCTGAGTTCAATCATCAGGTCTACTTGGGTGATTGGAAAGGGGCGTTGGCTACCCTTCAGTCAACCAACAACTTCCCCGAATTCACTGGCCGCGTCTGCCCCGCTCCCTGTGAGGCAAGCTGTGTGCTGAGCATCAATGCCGATCCGGTGACCATTGAGTACATCGAGAAAGAGATTGTCGAACGTGGCTATGAGAACGGCTGGGTAAAGGCCGAACCACCAGCTAAAAGGACCGGCAAAAAAGTTGCCGTGGTCGGTTCCGGACCGTCCGGCCTGGCCGCTGCCCAGCAGTTGAACCGGGCTGGGCATTTGGTCACGGTCATAGAGCGCGCCGGTTATATCGGCGGCCTACTGGCCCTTGGCATCCCCGAATTCAAACTGGAAAAGAGCGTGGTCCAGCGCCGAGTCGATTTGATGACCCAAGAGGGCATCACCTTCTTGACCGACACCAATGTTGGCGTTGACTACCCTGTGGAACAGTTGCTTTCCGAGTTCGACGCCGTGTGTCTCGCTTGTGGGTCCACCCAGGCCCGTGAGTTGGATGTTCCTGGGCGGGAACTTGAGGGTGTTCACCTGGCCATGGAATACTTGTCGCAGCAGAACCGGGTGTTGTCCGGCGAACAGATTCCTGACGACGAGCGGATTGAAGCCGAGGGCAAACGGGTGGTAATTCTGGGCGGTGGCGACACTGGAGCAGACTGCCTCGGCACGGCCCTTCGGCAGGGCGCGGAAGTAGTGCATCAACTGGAACTGTTGGCCGAGCCCCCAGTAGACCGGCCCGCCAATAACCCTTGGCCCCAGTGGCCCATGGTGCTGCGTTCGTCCCCGGCCCACGAAGAGGGTGGCATCCGTGATTACGGAGTGCTGACCAAGTCGTTCTCGGGCAAGGACGGCAAACTGGAAAAGCTGCATGCGGTACGGGTCGAGTGGAAGGAAGGGGCCAACGGTGGCCGTCCGTCCATGGAAGAGATATCGGGGAGCGAATTCGAGATAGAGGCCGAGTTGACCTTGCTGGCCATGGGCTTTTTGCATCCTGAGCATGACGGTATGTTGGCCCAAATTGGCGTGGACTTAGATGGCCGGGGCAACATCGCCATCGACAGCAGCCGGATGAGCAGTGTTCCTGGGGTGTTCGCAGCCGGTGACGCGGCCAGAGGTCAGTCACTGGTGGTCTGGGCTATCTCGGAAGGCCGGGAAACCGCCCGCGCCATCGACCTATATCTGATGGGCGAAACATCCCTTCCCCATTCATTGCCTAACCACTAAGCCCAACTACTAACAGAGGCGAAGGGCTAACGGCTGGGTAAGAACAGCCCAAACGCGTCGCTGGACTTGGGTATTTCGACAATTACCCTAACCCTCAGGTTATTCCCTTCTTGCCGCACCGCTAGGTCTTCAAATCCATAGGCTTCTTTTTGTTTGTCCAGACTTTTGTTTGCCCGTTGTATAGCAGCCGAGGTTTGTTCAGGGTTCGAAAAGCTAATTAGACCTTGAAAGACCAGCAGGTCACCGGTCGTCGGATTGACTGTTACTACTGCCCCGGTGCAGCCAGGCAGCCCGTTACCGTCATCGAATAACGGCAGTCGCTCGCAATCTGACACCACCACGGTGGCGAATCCCAATGGAACATTCCCCACCAGGTTGGGCAGTCCCGGCGTGTCGAGCAGCCTGGCAGACTGACCGTCGTAAGCGTCCAATGAGCCTTCCGCCAAAACCCTGGCCTCTGCGGCGGTAGCGCCCAGGCCCGATGCCGCGACGCCGGTCGTATCATCGGCGCTTGCCATGGCTAAGACCGTTCCCAGAACGCTGATGCCCCATATGGAGTGGTCGTTGTAAGATGTCGGCCCGCCTTCTGCTATCTCCAACCCAAACCCGCCAGCTAGCTGTAGCATATCTGCAATTGGGAAGTCGCCTTCGAAGGGCGTGACCAGGCTGTGAGTCTGTAGGTCTGCGGCCACCGCAATAGTATTTACTAGCCCGGTGGCCAGTGAGGGCAGGGCCACATCAAGCCCCAATGCTTGGGGGGTGATGGACCTGCTCAGTTGTGTGTTGGAACGCAGATACCCCATGTCTAGATAGACTGCAGGGTTGTAGCTCTGCGGAACCAACGAGAGCAGCGCGGTGAGTTGATCTAATTGTTCGGGGTCGGCGGTGGGAACAACCTCGCTCGCGAAATCCTCGTAAGGAATAGGAGTCGGCGTTGGTGTGGCCAATGCTTCACCCGTGGAATCTGTGGTGGCTACGGGTTTCGCAGTGGCACAGGCAGACAAAAGAATGGCTGACATCAAAATCAGTAAGAAGGTGGTGGTGGTTCGGAGGGTTGATGTGAACATTGGCGTAATCATTTTTTGCCGGTGCGTTCTTCTTTGGTCAAGGCTAGGTACTCGCGCAAATCAAGTACCTGCACGGCGTTGGTGGTGCCCGAAACACCGGGCAAGAAGCCATGGACGATGGTTACTACGTCGGTTTTAGTCATCAATTTGGCTGCCAGTCCTGCCTTAACTACCGAGGCCACTAATGCAGCCACGTCTTGCTGCGGCGGGATGACGCCGCCCGGTCGGATTCCCCAGCCCAAGCATAGCTTTTGCAAGACAGCGGGGTCGTGGGAAAACGCCAGAATATTTTTGTCGGGCCGGAATCGGGAGAGCTCTAGCGCGGCCCGGCCAGTGCTTGTAACCACCACTGGCTTGGAGCCGAGGGCTTGTACCAACCGTGCCGCCGCAGATGTGATGGCTTGAGTGCGGTCTCTGGAGCCCAAATCACTGAAATAAGGGTAGATTTTTTCAGTTTCTTTGACGGTTAAGTGAGCCATATTGAATGCTTCGAGCGGATGCTGTCCAACTGCTGTTTCGTCCGAAAGCATAATCGAATCGCAACGGTCTAAGACCGCATTAGTCACGTCTGATACCTCCGCCCTGGTCGGCGCTGGGGCAACCACCATGGACCAGAGCATCTGGGTGGCAATGACCGAAACTTTGCCCGCTTCGTTTGATTTGGCCACCAATTGTTTTTGGATGACGGGCACCTGTTCCATGGGAATTTCCACGCCCAGGTCACCCCTGGCCACCATGATGCCATCGACCAAGGGAAGAATTTCGTCAATGTTGTCGATACCCTCGCGGCGTTCCAGCTTGGCCATGACTAGAGCTGTGCTGCCGGCGGCGTTCAGGTGCTTCCTGGCGTAGAGAATGTCTTTGGCGGTGCGCACAAATGACAGACCGACCCAATCGACTCCATGTTCGACGCCAAACTTGAGCGCAACCTTGTCCGCCTTGGTTAGAACTGGCGCATCGATGCGGACGCCAGGCAGGTTAACCCCTTTGAAAGACGAGACTACTCCCGATGAAAGTACGGTGGCGTCAACTCTGGTGGATCTGGATGCCGTCACCACTAACCGGACAGTTCCGTCGGCGATGAAGATGTGGTTGCCGACGGCGATGTTCTTAAAAGCCCCTGGTTGGGGGAATGGCAGCACACCCGGTTCCTGAGTAGTGCGCTTCGGAACCAGGCTCACTTTGTCGCCAGGGTTCAGCAACACCGGCTCTTCCAAGCGACCCAGGCGCAGCTTGATGCCGCCCAGATCTTGGAGAATTGCGATTGGACGGCCGTGTTTTTTGGACAGTCGTCGGATGTCGGCGATTACTTTTGCGTGTTCGTCCAGGGTGCCGTGGGAGAAATTCAGCCGGGCGCAGTCGATGCCCCGAACGATGAGTTCTTCCAATATCTTCGGGTTACTGGATGATGGGCCGATTGTGACAATAATCTTAGTCTTGCGCATTGGGACTGCCTCGTTAATTTGAACCAGAAATAACCGTGTTGGCCCAAACCGTTGTGCGTCAACGTTAAATTTTATGCTTAAAGAAAATATAACAGACAGATATGAATTCTACGAACCGGAAGGAGCCTGATATTAATAACAAAAAGGAATCTGCCACTATTCCTAGTGTTCGGTTCTTGGCAAGCCGTGAGACTAATCAGATGTGGTACGTAATGTGGCAGGCTGTGGCAGGCTGTGGCAGGCTGTGGCAGGTTGTGGTAGGCAAACCAAAGACGATTAGGTGTTTCGCTTAAATCGCGCGGTTGAGGATCTCAGCTAATGGACTTCAGATATAATGTTTATTCAAAGATTGATTCCCTCGCCGGACCACACTAATGTCTTCATTACGGTTTGAGTACAGATTCAGCTCGAAGCTCACTCAACAGGAGATTAATGACATTCTGTTGGTGCTAGACGGCACCTTTTCTAAGGCTACTGCAGTGGAGGTATTCCGTTGGAAGTACCTCAAAAATCCCTACGGGGATTCCCTTCACATGATTGCCTACGACGATTCATTGAATGGAATATCCCGCAGTGTAGGCTCAATGGGGTTCTGGAGAAATGATTTGGATAGCGAATCGCCAGCCTACCAATGCGTTGATTTGGCCGTGCTCCCTAGTTACCAAGGAAAGGGGATATTCGGGGAGACTCTGGACGAGTGTGTGGAGAGGCTTGGTGGGGCTTACTTATACACCTTCCCGAATTCTGACTCTCAACCAGGTTTTCAGAGACGGGGGTGGTGCATGCAACGCAAAATGCCCATCAGCTTGCATCTTCCAACCGGGGTTTTAAGAGAGTACGCGAAGCGCGAACCGATTCCAGACGACTATGCGAAATGGCGGTTTGTTAAAAACCCGGAGAAACAATATTACATATACCATAGCGACGGGCAGTCATTCTTGCTTTCAAAGCGTGACCGGGGACTGTTTATTGTCGGCGGAATGCTGTCGGGGGACTTTGGACTTCCAGAGGTTCGCCCTAGGATTCTGTTGTCCAGTGATTTCCCTGGCCGAATTATTCGTCTACCCAGGAAGCCTGCTGTGATTTTAGAAAACCACTGCTACGTGGCAAATCCAGGGTTTATCTCACGGTATCGGTCGGACACGTTATGACCAGGCCGCATGATAGAAGCGGCCTGGAGCAAATATACCGATGGATGTAATCGTAAACGCCGACGACCTGGGAATAAGCGAGCTGGTTAACGCCGCCACCTTTGGGCTGATTGAACGAGGTCGGATTACTTCTGCCACCCTACTAGCAAACGGGCCTTTCATCGAGGAGTCTTGCTCGCAACTTAGTCGGTACCCGAATTGCTCATTCGGAGTCCACCTCAATGTGACTGAGTTCCAGCCGTTAAGCGGACCAGATAGACTCCAACGAATCCTGAACGACTCGGGTGAATTCAGGGAGTTGGCTGTTCGTCAGGTGCCCATCGTCGGAGAGTTGGCTCAAGGGGTATTTGAGGAATTCTGTGCTCAGGTGGATAAGCTCTATTCATTGGGCGTACAGATTAGCCACATTGATTCCCACCATTACGTCCTGTCCATGCCCAGGATGCTACCGATATTGAAGCGAATTCAGAAGCGCTACGGAATCAGAAAGGCTCGAATCAGTAGAAATATCTATGCCGGAAATCTACTGGATGAACTGGACGTAACCCCCCATGCTCTTGGAGTTGACCCAGAATTGGGTGACCGAGTTTCCTTAACCCTCCGCCTGAAAAAGCGGGTCTACAATTGGGCACTTCGTAACTACTACCGAACCAAGACGAGTGATGGGTTTAGCGGTTTTCGGCTCTTCTACGAATACGCCAAGAAACGGCCAATGAATCACCGTATTTTCGAAGTCAATGTCCACCCTGCCAACCCCTATTACGATGCTATGGAGGAACAGATTTTGGCTGGGCCATGGGAGAGAGAATTGAATTTTCCGGTTCGGCTAATTAGCTATGACCAAATGAGTTGAATCCAAGTACGTATAGCGATAAGAAGGTTCTACAAACAAAAGGGCGTCCCGATTGATGGGGACGCCCTTTTTAATTTCCTAAAGCTGAAGGCTGACTGCTGAAAGCTACTTCTACTTGCTCCTGCTGGCGTCGAACCGGTCGGTGGCTGCCTTGATTCCGACGTACCGGTTAGCTTGGAGCTGCTCACGGCGTTCGGCAGTTTGTTCGTTGGAAACTTTAATTCCCTCCAGGCTGCCCTGGAAATGGGGCATTACGTAGCGAGCCAGGAGTTCGTAGCTACGGTGAATCTTGTCCCGGGGCGCCCAGTCTTCGACCCGCATCATGAACTTGCCGAAGCCGCCGGTGAGTTCTTGGAGGCGTTCAATACCGGCGATGCAGTCGTCGGGGGTGCCGACAATCCACTGGTTGTGGTCGACCATATAGTCCACTATCTGGTCTCTGGGGACGTCTGGCACGGGGTTACCGAGGGTCCGACCGAAGTATTCGGTGACCACGTTACCCGCACCTTCTTTGATGTCTGCGATGGCCTGTTTCTTAGAGTCGGCCAAGTGCATGCCCATCACCACGCCCCAGTCTTCCCGGTGCATGGTCTTGCCGTGCTCGGCTGCCGTTTCCTCGGCGATGGTCCAAAGCTCGGCCAGTGATGTCTTGCGAATGGTGTCCCTGGGAACGCTCAAAGACAGAACCGAAGCGCCGTGTTTGCCAGCCAGGGTTACGCCAGCCGGGGATTCTACCGAAGCCACGGCGATTGGGACGATGGGATTTTGATAGGGGCGCAGTTGCAGTACCGCGTCGTTTAGTTCAAACCAGTCGGTCTTGCAGGTAAACGGCTCGCTATCGGACATTAGCCGCACGATGACGTCCAATGACTCTTCCATCATCGCCCGTTGTCTCTCGGGCTTGATGCCCAACATGATTGCATCCGAAGCCAGGGCTCCGGGACCAACACCCAAGATGACTCTACCCCTGGTTAGATGGTCCAACTGGCACATGCGGTTGGCGACCATTAAAGGGTGGTGATAGGGAAGGCTGGCTACGCCGGTGCCGAGCCGGATGTGGCGGGTGCGCTCGGCGGCTACGGCCATGAACAACTCGGGCGAAGCGATGGTCTCCCAACCGGCGCTATGGTGCTCACCGATATAGGCCTCGTCAAAGCCCAGGGTGTCCAGCCATTGTAGAAGCTCCAGGTCCCGTTCCAAGGCCAAAGTGGGGTTTTCGCCCACCCGGTGGAAGGGCGCCATGAAGACGCCAAATTTCATGCGAGATCGAACTGCCATCGTTACTTTCCTCCGTGAGTGTCCAGATGCATCCCTAAGGATGTCTGAATCACTGAGGTCCGCGGAACAATTGCGCCCATTAGCCTCCCAACACCGGGGCAAGTCGGCGGCCGAGGCTATTTTAACACGCAGTATGTTGGCGGGGTAACAAAGGGTTGTTGAGCCTGGTTAGGCTCATGGAATTCTAGACGCCGGTAACTTTGCTGCGACGTTCCATGAGGCGGGTGTTACGCCATTGGCCGTTCAGGCAACCGATGCGCTCGCGGGTGCCAACCGATCGGAAACCACAGGCGGTGTGGAGGGTGATGCTGGCTTCGTTTTCAACAAATATACTGGCTTGGAGCGTCCAAACCCCGGATGCTTCAGATGCCAGGATTAGGGAGTCTAGAAGGAGCTTCCCCACGCCAATACCACGGGAGGTTGCTGCGACGTAGACACTTACCTCGGCTACGCCGGAGTAGGCGTCACGGGCCGATACCGGGCTAAGGGCAGCCCAACCGATTACTTGTTCGCCATCCTTGGCAACCAATCGGCAATCGGAGCGGTGGATTCTGTCCCAGCGTTCCCATTCGGGTGCATGGGTCTCGACTGTGGCGTTGCCGGTGGCGATACCCTCGCGGTATATCTCCCGTACAGCTTCCCAGTCGTCCTTTGCCATGCTTTCAATAATGCAATTTACGGTTTTCAACTTGATGCCAAACTCTGGTTTTAGCGTCCCTGGTTCGCCAGTCGGGCGTGTACGCCAGGGGCAAGTTATTGCTTAAGAGAACATATTGTAGGATTTGGACAGCCTAGTGTAAACAGGAATCTTAGCACGAGGCTGCTCTAGGCACGAAATTGGGTGGATACAAAGTGACACGAACCGGGCAACCGTGGTATCTTTGGTGCACTTAAACACACAGTCTGGTGTGTAATCAAACAAATAACGGCAGGAGGGGTTGCGAGATGCCCAAGATTAAGCACATCGCCATTGCCACTCAGGATGCAGGCAAGACGGCTGCGTTCTACAAGGATGTCTTTGGTCTGCGCGAGATTGCCCAGCTGGAAAGCGCCAACGCCAACGGCTATTTCCTCAGCGACGGCAACGTCAATATGGCCATTCTGAACTTCCAGAACGATGCCGTAGCCGGCGTCCAGGGCAAGGACTACAGCGGCATCCACCACATCGGCTTCGAGGTCGAGGACTTGGAAGATGTCGAGAAGAAGTTAGCTGCCAATAACTCGGCACCCATGGACGAGGTTAACAAGGCTTTGGGTGTTGGCATGGGCGGCCCCCGCCACCAGAACGTTGAGATTAAGTACACCGGCCCCAACGGCGAGATGATTGATGTCTCTGCCCACGGTTGGGTCGGCACCAACGGTTTCGACTAAGCCAAACCCAGTACTCGAAACACACAAAAAAGCCTGGTCTCCATAAATGGCTGGGCTTTTTCTTTTGCCATTTTTTAGATTCGATTAGGCGGGTTTGAAGGCCAGAGACGGAAACTCGATATCCAGGTCGTCGAAGTCCAAAATCACGTCCATCCCGGTCTTGATGCTCTGCGGGTTGTTACCGTCGACCCCGTTAATTCTCGCGCTGATGCGAGGGCCTTCTTCAAGGGTGACGATGCCGCTGCAATACGGATTGTCCCGTCCGTAGCCTTTCTCGGCCATGAGAACTGGGACCACCGATATGCAGGTGAAGGTGCTAAGGGTGGCCTTGCCGCTGAACTGGTGCCATTCCATGTCGAACCCGTGGCATTCTGGGCACATGGGTCGAGGCTCGGGCGACAGATGGCCACAGGCGGTGCATTTTACGCCGACGAGCTGTCGGTCTTCCTTTAGCTTGTTGTAGAACGTGTGGGAGTTGAAATCGTTGGCCATGGTTACGATTCCCGCCTTAGCACGTTGACGACGCAAGTGCCGCCGGTGCCGCCCACATTGTGGGTGATGCCCACCGTTAGGTTGGCCTTCTTCACCTGACGCGCTCCGGCCTCGCCGCGCAATTGGTGGTAAATCTCGACGACCTGACCGACGCCCGAAGCGCCGACCGGGTGACCCTTCGCTTTCAAGCCGCCGGAAGTGTTAATCGGATGATCGCCGTCGAGCGCCGTGCGTCCTTCATCAACCGCCCTTGGGCCTTCGCCGGGGGCAAAGAAGCCCAGGTCTTCGCTGGCCACAATCTCGGCGATGGTGAAACAGTCGTGAACCTCGGCCAGGTCAATGTTTGCCACGGTCACACCGGCCATGTCGTAGGCCTGTTGGGAGGCGGCCTTGGCGGCGGAGAGCGATGTTAGCTCATCGGAATCATGGAGCGGTTTGCCGGTGGCCTGGCCGATGCCTGCGACGCTGATGGGCACCTCGGAGAAGTTGTGGGCAATTTCTGCCGACACTAGCAACACGCAGGATGCGCCGTCCGTGATTGGTGCGCAGTCGTAGAGTCGTAGGGGCCAGGCAATCCAGGGGTTGGCCTGGGCGTCGTTCAAGAAATCCATGTCGGTCTGCCAGTCTGGCACCGTCTGTCCTCGTTCCTGGACGCGGGATTTGCGCCGCTCCATCATGGCGGTGATGGTCTGTTGGAATTGGGCCTTGGGGTTGAGCGCGCCGTTATTGTGGTTCTTGATGCCAACTTTCAGTAGGTGGTCGAGGTTGGTCTCGTAGCGGTCCATGTGAGCCTTGGCGATGGCGCCGAAGATGCCGGGGAAGGTTAGTCCGGCGGGAACTTCATAGAGTCCGTCGGCAGCCGAGGCCAACACGTCGGTGACGCCCTCGGTCGGCAGGTTGGTCATCTTTTCCATGCCGCCCACCAGAACAACGTCGTACATGCCGCTGGCGATGGCCATGACCCCCTCGCGGAGTGCGCTGCCGCTGCTGGCGCAGGCGTTCTCGATGCGGGTAACGGGCACGGGAGTTATGCCCAGCCAGTCGGCGATGATAGGCGCGGTGTGACCCTGATTTTCAAATAAGTCGGAGGAGTAGTTGCCAACGTAGGCGCATTCTATGTCGGTGACGTCAAGGCCGTGGTCCATGTTCTGAACCATGTCTTGGAAGGCCTCCACGAACAGGTCTCGGCTGTCTTTTTCGGGGAAGGCCCCAAATTGGGACAACCCAGCGCCTACAATGGCGACCTGGCGGCCCAACTGGCGCTTCTTGTTAATCGTGGCCATCTAACTCTCCTCTATTTGAAACGCGACTTTTGGTCATTATGCTGGCTGCTTTGTAAGACCGTCAACCAAATTGGGCGCGGGCTCTACGCTCCCCGGATAACGCCTTCGCACATCTGAGCGCCTTGGAATAACTCAGAAATCACGACGGTTTCCCAGGTGGTATGAAAGTCTCGGACTCCGATACCGACGGGGATGGCGGTGATGCCTTTCTCGATGTATACGTTGGCGTCGGAACCGCCGCCGGTGGACTCGAATATCGGCTCCAGGCCCATTCTCGTCAACGCCTGAGTAATTACGGCGATGGCCTGGCTGTCAGGTTCAATATGGTAGGCCTGGTAGGTGCTCACGATGTCTAGGTTAATCTTAGCTTCGGGGTACCGGGAGCCAACTTCGTCGAACACCCCTCGAAACTTACGTTCTAGGTCTGCCAGCTTCTTATGACTGCGGCTGCGGAACTCACCGTCGAGAAAGGCCTGTTCGGGGACAATGTTGCGCTTCAGGCCCCCTTCAAGGCGGCCAATGTTGGCAGTGGTCTCTTCGTCAATACGGCCCAGGGGCAGCTTCCCCAGTATCTCGGCAGCTATCAGCAGGGCGGAGATGCCCTTCTCCGGCTCGAGGCCAGCGTGGGCGGCGCGGCCTGTGATGGTGGCGGTGACTACATTCTGGGACGGAGCTGAAACGGTGACTCGGTTGGGCGGCCCTTCTGCGTCAAACACGATGCCCTCTTTGGCCGATACCATACTGAAGTCCAGATTATGGGCCCCGACCAAGCCACCTTCCTCATGGCGACTGAACACCACTTCGATGGCCCGGTTTTCTCCGCTCGATTCCAATGCGGCGGTGAGGGCCTCGAGGATAATCGCGACACCCGCCTTACAATCGCCGCCCAAGATCGTGCTACCGTCGGAACGAAGCACGTCTCCTTCTAGAATGGGCTTAATCCCCCGGCCCGGCTCCACTGTGTCCAAATGGGCAGATAGCATCACCGGCTGTCCGTGCCCGGCGAGCTTGGCGATTACGTTGTTGTACGCGTCGTGAGAGACCTTCAGACCCAGGGACTCCAATCTTGAACTGACCTCCCGGTCCATGGCGTCTTCTTCGCCGCTGGGACTGTCAATCTTGATTAGGTCAATAAGGGTTTTTACGAGCCGTTCTTTATTGGCCAACATGCGCCTCCGGGCTTTGAGTCTCCGGGCTTTCGGTCTCCGGGCTTTCGGTCTAATGGAATCGGTCTAATGGAAAGGAAATACCGGCCAAGTATAGGACAAGTAACACCGGCTAGCGAGTGCCTATAACACTCGGTTAACGCCTATTAAAGGCCCTCGTGCTATACTCCGCGCTATGGCTGAACAGGCACCGAGACCCCAGGTTGGCGTAGGCGTGATTTTCGTGCGGAACGGAAGGGTATTCTTGGCCAAGCGGCACGGCGCCCACGGCGAAGACACCTGGGCCTCGGCTGGCGGACACCTGGAGAACGGCGAAACCCTGGAGGAATGCGCCCGGCGGGAAGCCATGGAAGAGTTGGGCGTGACCGTTGGTGAGATGCAGTTCCTCTGCGTAAGCAATATCATGGCCTACGATAAGCATTACGTGGACATCGAATTTGTCGGTGATATCGGAGACCAAGAGCCCATCTTGGCGGAGCCGGAAGCATTCTCCGAGAGCGGCTGGTTCTCATTGGACGACCTGCCAGCGCCCATGTTCCACGCCATGCGGTACGCACTGAATAGCTACGGCACCGGCCAACATTATTTCCCTGGCGACTAGCCTGGGATCCTTCTGGCAGCTTAAGTAACAAAACAGAACAACATATACAACAGGACATGGAGGGCAATATGCCGGCTAAAAAAGGAAACGGGCTGCTGATGGTCTATAGCGACGTCTCAGCCGAAAATGACGAAGAATACAACCGTTGGTACAACGAGGAGCATATACCAGAGCGCCTATCTATTCCGGGAGTCCTGAACGCCGCCCGGTACGAGGCGGTTCAGGGCGGGCCGCGCTATCTAGCCTGCTACGAGCTGGAATCTGCTGACGCATGGCATTCCGACGCATGGCAGAAATATCTTAAAGAGCCGACCGAATGGTCCAAGCGGATGTCTCCCAGCGTGATTGGAACGGAGAATATCCGAAACCTATATACGCGGATTTACCCGGACAATGTATCCGAGGAAACCGCCAACTCGGACATGGCGCCGGTGATTCTTGTGGGACGCATGTCGGTTCCCCCGGAACTAGATGAAAAGTTCAACATAGCCTACAACACGGAGCGTCTGCCCCAGGCGTTGAAGATTCCTGGCTACATTCGGGCCAGGAGATGGGAAGCGGTCATGGGCGCTCCCAAATACTCCACCGTACACGAGATGGAGTCCATGGATGTGGTGAACGGCGAGGGGTGGAAGGCGTGGAGTCCCATGGTCACCCCGGTGTGGAACAGCGAGATAAGGCCCCATATGGTCCACGAAAAGGGATCGCCGGGCGTTTTCCGCAGGATTTTCCCCAAATAACTGCCGTCTAGCTCCCAATTTTAGGACGTTTTAATGGGCACGTTCCGCCAAACGGCGGGCCGTGCCCGTTTTAGTTCACTGACAGCATGTTATTGACTTGGTTTCGAAATAAATGAGACTGTTATTCGGATTATAAGCCTTAATTTGTATGTATTTATTAATAAACGGTTTATCCCTGGTTACCCCTTCAAGCCCAGGTTTCCAAAGATGGCCCAATATGGGTCCCAAGAAGACATAAAACAGCCACTTTTAAGCCCTATTTCCGAGGCTATTTAGCCTCAATTCTGCTATAATACGCGTAGTTTGAAGCACGTCAGACTACACTGTTCTACGGCCCCATTCCCCAACGTAATTTTTCTTTGTCCGCTCAACGAATTTCTATGGTGAATTAACAACATGTCCCAAGCCACAGCAGGTGACTACACAGCAAAAGATATTCAGGTCCTAGAGGGCCTGGAGGCGGTGCGCGTCCGTCCCGGAATGTACATCGGTAGTACGGATCAGCGCGGTCTGCATCATCTCATCTACGAGGTGGTGGACAACGCCGTGGATGAAGCCATGGCTGGCTACTGCACGCGGGTACTAATCTCGATTTCTGAAGACGGCAGGATATCGGTAGTTGATAACGGTCGTGGTATTCCCATCGACAAGCACCCTAAGACTGGCAAGAGCGCCCTGGAAACGGTGATGACCACCCTGCATGCGGGCGGTAAGTTCGGCGGCGGCGCATATAAGGTCACCGGCGGCCTCCACGGCGTAGGTGGTTCGGTTGTTAACGCCCTGTCGGAAGAGCTACGGGCCGAGGTTCGGCGGGAAGGATGGACATACAGCCAAGAATACGAACGCGGTAAACCGACCACCGGTCTGGTGAAGGGCGAAAAAACGACCGACCATGGCACTACCGTGTTGTTCAAACCCGACCCTAAAATATTCGCGGATATTCAATATGACTTCGATTTGCTGGTTGCTCACTTCAAAGAGATTGCCTATTTGAACAAGCGATTAGAGATTGCGTTCACCAGCCATTGGCATCTTGAAAAGCGCAAGGGCGATATAGAGCGCACCTACTTCTTTGACGGCGGCATCGCCAACTTGGTCCGCAACGTCAACCGCAACCGCCGGACTATGCAAACTTTCCCTTTCTACTTTGAGAAAATAGTGGACGAAACCGCGGTTGAAGTGGCTGTTCAATATAACGACAGCTATACAGAGACGGTGTTTTCCTTCGCCAACTGCATAAATACCGAAGAGGGTGGAACCCACATGACGGGTTTCCGTACCGCCCTGACCAGGGTGATAAACGACTTCGCCCGGAAACAAGGCTATATCAAAGAAGACCAACCGAACCTGATTGGCGACGACGTGCGGGAAGGCCTAGCCGCTGTAATCAGCATCAAGATGACCGACCCCCAGTTTGAAGGTCAAACCAAGACCAAGCTGGGCAATGCTGAGATTCGCGGTATCGTGGATTCAGTGGTCAGCGAGGGCCTGAACCGCTACCTAGAAGAAAACCCCGCTGACAGCAAGCGGGTGGTGGAAAAGTGCCTGACCTCCCAGAAGGCCAGGGACGCCGCAAAACGCGCCCGCGACCTGGTTATCCGCAAGAACGCTCTGGATGGCTCGTCATTACCCGGCAAATTGGCTGACTGCGCCGAGCGCGACCCGGCCAAATCGGAGTTGTATATCGTTGAGGGTGAGTCTGCCGGCGGCTCGGCCAAGATGGGTCGGGACCGGCACTTTCAGGCAATCTTGCCGCTGAAGGGCAAGATTCTGAATGTGGAGCGGGTTCTACAGCAGCCAGACAAGATTCTTGGGCACGAAGAAATTCGGGCCATGGTTGCGGCCTTGGGCGCTGGAGAGGGCGATGAATTCGACGCGTCGAAGATTCGCTACCACAAGATTATCATCATGACTGACGCGGACGTGGACGGCTCTCATATCCGTACGTTGATTCTTACTTTCCTATACCGGCGTATGTTGCCGCTGATAGAACAGGGTTATCTCTACATCGCCCAACCGCCTTTATACCGGATACAGGTCGGAAGAAAGATTGACTACGCCTTTTCAGACGAAGAAAAGGACGAATTCTTGAGCAAGCTGACCGGGAACCGCACCGCTCAGATTCAACGCTATAAAGGTCTGGGCGAAATGAACCCCGACCAACTGTGGGAAACCACCATGAACCCGGAAACCCGGCAGATGCTGGAAGTGACCGTAGACAACGCTGTTGAGGTGGAAGACACCTTTACCACGCTGATGGGTGAGGTTGTCGCGCCACGCAAGAGCTTTATTCAAGCCCACGCTCGCAGCGTACAGAATCTAGACGTTTAGCCTCCCAATAGAAGCCGCGAGTCGGTTGTCCTTTGGAAACTGGCCCAACTTGGTTTATAATAGGCGCGTCGGCTTTTAGATTCGGTTCGCACCTATTATCTTTTACGGGCGGCCGGGGTCCAACCATAATCAAGCCAGACACGAGTTAGAAGTTAAACCGGCTGCTAAAGCGCCGGGGAAGAGATTGGCAGGAGGAGCAAGTTGCCCGCAAAGAAGGCAGGCCGTCAGCAAGCGAAGAGGTCCATTCGCACCAAGGGAGACCGGACCGAGACTAGGACCGCAATCGCCAAGGCGATGAGCTCCATGGAAGGGGGTGACACAGCCGTCGCTGAGACCGCCGTCCGTGATGCATTGAGGATCATGGATCGGGCAGTACAGAAAGGTATCTTGCACAAGAACAACGTCAATCGGCGCAAGGGCCGGATTGCAGTGCGCTTGAACAAGATGAAGGCTGCATCCGCCTAACACAAGGCAATATTTAGCGAACCAAACCCGCTCCGATTAAATACCGGAGCGGGTTTTTTGTTTTGAATATCTGGATGAACTCAGCGGCATCGTGACAAAGAATCGTTGACAGTCGGCGGGGCCTTTGCTAGCCTGGTTTTCAGAACATAAGTTTTATGTTAAGACAGTCAATCTAAGCACGAATCATAATCTGAATCTCAAGGACACTATGGTAAGCAAAAAGAAGATGCCGCCCCGGCGACAACGGATATGGGAATTCGTCCAGGAGTTCTATTCCGAGAACGGAATCCCGCCCACGGTGCGCGACATCCAGAAAGCCTGCGAGGTAAGCTCCACATCGGTTGTGGACTACAACTTGGAGAAGCTCAGCCAGGCCGGATATATCAACCGGCGGCGCGACGTAGCCCGTGGTATCGAGATACTGGACAATGATGGGCAACCGCTGTCCAACGCACCTCGGGTTCAGATTGTGGGTGCCATTGCAGCTGGTAGCCCCATCCCCGTGTGGAGCACGGAAGACTCAGCGTCCAGCGAAGAGTTCGACACCGTGGAGATATCGCCCGAACTGCAGCGCAAACATGGCAAGTTGTTCGGTTTGGCCGTGAAAGGAACGTCGATGATTGATGCCTTGATTGATGACGGCGACGTCGTAATCGTGAAGCCGACCAATCAAGCGGCCAACGGCGAGATGGTTGTGGCTTGGCTCAAACAAGAGGAAGAGGCCACGCTGAAGAAATTCTACGCCGAAGGTGACCGGGTACGCTTGCAGCCGGCGAACAGCACCATGGACCCCATCTATAGTCCCGCCGATAACGTGGAGATTCACGGAAAAGTGGTGTACGTGATTAGAAACCTGGGCTAGATTCGTATCAGAACCAGTAGGACTAAAAAAGGCCCCGCATCTGTGGGGCCTTTTTGTTGGCGTTTTAGGTCTTAGCGGCGGCTGTTGGTCAGCGCTCCGTAGGAGGCAACCAAGAATGGGACGCAGTAGGTGAGAGGTACCTTCCAGTACATTGCGTCGTTCCAATGACCGGCCAACAAAACGTCACCTTGATTGAGCAGGGTCAGTATGGTCCCGACAACCACGGCAACGATTATAGACCGGCGAACCATGGGTCGATGACGGACGGCGCACCGAGAGCACTTGATGACCTCGCCTGCGTCCGGGTGACCATCGGGAACGGGTTTCTTGAAGGCGAATGACCAACCCTTCCCGGAATCGCGACCGCACTGGTCACAGGTGGCATATTGTCTGGTGTCCTGGAGGTTGCTCTCCAAGGTTTCTTCCATCTTTGGTTCTCCAGGCAAAATGATTAATTGGGGTACCAGGGCGGGGTACCAAAGCGACGCAATTGTAGGTGGTAGCCGAAATCGGTGTCAACGAACTAGCAGGTCGAAGCTGAAGTGACGCGGGTTAGGGATTCTTGTTAATACACCTGCCGGAAATTATACTTAGTCTTGCCGGTCAAAGATGATGTTCTAGGAAAGCGTCCAGGCAACTTGGTGAATCGGCTATACCTCTTGGAGCAGATAAATGTACGATTTCCACACCCATACCTTTCTTAGCGACGGCGTATTGTCGCCCATAGAACTGATACGTCGGGCTTTGGTGCGCGGTTACCGGGCCATGGCGGTGACCGACCATGTGGGTCTGGGAAACGTGGAATTTGTAGTTAAGACGCTGGTGACCGATTGCGAGCAGGCGACCAGGCGCTGGGATATCTTGGTATTGCCTGGCGTGGAGATTACCCATGTGCCCAAAGATGACATCGACTTGGTGGCACGTATGGCCAAGGAGCTGGGGGCGAAACTAGTGGCGGTGCATGGGGAGACGCCAGTGGAGCCAGTGGAACCTGGTACCAATGAAGCGGCGTTGCGGTCTGACTTTGTGGATGTGCTGGCCCATCCCGGGCTGATTACCTATGAAGAAGCCCGGTTGGCAGCGGAGAAGGGAATCTATCTTGAGGTGTCGGCCCGTAAAGGCCACAGCTTGGCCAATGGACACGTGGCGAAAATAGCGAAAGAAGCTGGGGCAATGACGGTATTGGACTCAGACGCACACGAACCCGACGACCTACTTACTCCGGACATCAGGCAGAAAGTAGCCAAAGGTGCCGGTCTCAGTGATGACGAGGTCCACACCTTGCTGGAGACTAACCCTCTGAAGCTGTTAGCCAAACTGGGCTTCCCGGTCCCTCCCGCGGCCTAACGCATCTTCTGGTCAGATCCTAAGACTTTCCGATGCGGAACACCTTGGTCCCACACTGAGGGCAAACGCCTTGCGTGGCGGGACGACCATTTTTTAGTGTGACCTGCTTCGGATTGGAAATCTCCCGTTTGTTGCGGCACTTGAAGCAATAGGCTTCCATTTTGCTTACCTCCAAACCTTTTTGTACGGTTGCATGTGAAGGTGCGCTGTTACGCAACACGCTCAAAGTCTAAGTTTACGTAACGTTGTTAACTATACAAATTAGATAGGGATTGTCAAGAAAAGTGGGCTCAATGTTGCCGAATTGATAATGCGGTAATGATAATATCAGCCATATTCCCAGGAAGACATGACGAGATAGGTTGGGGAAGGATTTTGGTGGATGCTGCGGGGAGTCGCCGGGTTTTGGTTAAACCGAGGCTGGCGCGTAGGGAGAAGGAGCTTCCGACTTAAATACCTTAACCGGCTGCCAGGAGTTGGTGGGACGGTCGAACCGAACTACCGCCAGGAACACACCTTCCGAATTGTAGGCGCGGCATTCCTCTAAATACCCTACTTCTAGTTCGGGGCGTCCTAAAGTTACCGTTCGGCCTTGGCGCAAGTCTTCTTCGGCTTTCTGGCCCAATGTTATGCTCTTCAAGCTCCTTAGAACCCAGTCCACTGGAAACAGGTGCTTCCGCCAACCGTCCGGCCCGTCGCCAGCTTCCTCTAGTTGCTCTAGGGTCACGGCTTCCGATACCGGGAACCCGGCGCATAATTGGCGTTCCAGGTCGGTAACGTGGCCACCGCAACCCAACGACTCGCCAAGGTCATGGGCTAGAGACCGCATATAAGTTCCGCGTCCGCATTCAACGTCCAAGGTCAACTTGGGCGGGGCGAATTCCACGATTGTGATGTCGTGGATTTCCACTTCGCGGGCTTCACGTTCCACTTCGATACCGGCACGGGCCAGCTTGTAGAGTCGCTGTCCATCTACCTTGATGGCGCTGTACATGGGTGGTGTCTGTTTAACCAGGCCGAACCAGGGTCGCAAATTTTCTTCGACCATCGCCTCGGTAATGCCCGCGTAGTCGCCGGTCTTGACCACCTCGCCCTCTGCGTCATAGGTGGAAGTAGATACACCCAGGGCGATGTCCATGCGATAGCGTTTGATGCCGCCGACAACGTGATCCATCAACCGGGTTGCTTGGCCGAAGCACACCGGCAGCACGCCACGGGCCAGGGGGTCCATGGTGCCGCAGTGCCCGACCTTTTGGCGTTGCCCGGTGATGCGCTTAATTTGGCGCAGGGCCTCCATGGACGTAATGCCAATTGGTTTGTTTAGGTTGATAAAGCCGTTGGCCAGTGGTGGCCGGGCGTTGTTCTGCTGGTTGGCCATGTTAGCCGCCGCCCGAGACTTTGGGTGGTTCGGTGGTGTGCGATTCGGAAGCCGGTTCATCGGTCTTGATTTGGTCCATGATATTTAGGACTTGGCTAGCTTCTTCCATGGAATCGTCAAGGAGGTAGGTCATAAACGGAGTGTGTTTCATGTTGATGCGGTCGCGGATTTCCCGGCGGAGAAAGGAGGCGGCCGATTGCAGGCCTTCTAGCGCTTCTTGTTTGGTCGCCTTGTTGCCCATAACGCTGATATAGACCCTGGCGCTACGTAAGTCGTTGCTGGACACCACGCGAGTGATACTAATAAGCGTGTTTAGCCTGGGGTCTTTTACCTGGCGTGCGAGAACCGCGCTAATCTCTTCGCGCAACTGTTCGTTGATACGGTCTGTGCGTCGGGACATGGCGGGTTTACCTTGCGCGGGTTGATGCTAATGGGATGAAGGGTTTTGCCAAAAAGGGATTGACCGAAACGGGGTCGGCTTAACGCCGACCCCGTTCCTGACGGTGGACTTCTAAGATGTCGCCTTCTTGGTAGTCGTTGTATCCTTGGAGAATTATTCCGCATTCCGTGCCGGCATTCATCTCGTTAACCTCGTCACGGAAGTGGCGCAGGCTGGCGATGGTGCCGTCTTCCACAACGGTGCCACCACGCACAACACGCACGTTGCCGTTCTTGATCATTCGGCCTTCGGAAACTCGGCAGCCTGCTATCGAGATGCCGCGGCGGCCTTCGAATACCTCACGGACCTCCGCCCTACCGACGATTATCTCGGTGTAGACGGGATCCAGCATGCCGTGAAGGGCCTTTTCTACATCGTCGATTAACTGGTAGATGATGTTGTAGTGGCGAATCTCCACTCCCATTCGGTCGGCCAACCGCTCGGCGCTGGGCTCGGACCCAATAGAGAAGCTGATGACAATGGCTTCGGATGCGCTGGCCAGAAGAATGTCCGATTCTGTTACCGCGCCGCTTCCGCTGTGCAGTATCCGGACCTTGGCGTCTTCATCAACCAAGCGCTCCAGCGCTCCACGGACGGCTTCCACGCTGCCCTGGACATCGGCCTTGACCACCAAGTTCAGTTCTTTGACGGCGTCGGTGTCCACCTGGTTGACCACTTCCTCTAGGGTGAGGGCACGGGTTTGTCCAGGGCGAGCGCCGTGGGACTTGTCGCCCTCACCGGCCCTGGAGCGGGCGTCTTTTTCGTTATTGGTGACAGTAAATTGGTCGCCAGCCTCGGGCATAGACCCAAACCCAAGTACTTCTGCCGGAGCGCCCGGGGGTACGCTGGTAACGGCCTTGCCCTGGTCGTCGGTCATTGCTTTAATTCGTCCGTATGCGCTGCCTGCGACGATGAAATCGCCGATTTTCAAGGTGCCATCTTGCACCAAAACCGTGGCGCTGGTTCCCCGTTTGCGGTCGAGTTTGGCTTCAATGACGGTGCCTTGGGCAGGCTTACTTGGGTCAGACCTAAGTTCGGCAATTTCTGCAACCAATAGTATGCTTTCCAGTAGGTTGTCGATGCCGGCTCCGGTCTTGGCCGAGACATCTACTGAGATGACGTCACCCCCCCAGTCTTCAACCAAAAGGTTTTGCTCGCTGAGTTGGCGCTTTACTTTCTCTGGGTCGGCGCCTGGCAGGTCCATCTTGTTGATGGCAACAACTATGGGCACTTCGGCTGCTTTGGCGTGGTTGATTGCCTCTAATGTTTGGGGCATGAGTCCGTCGTCTGCGGCTACAACCAATACGGCAATGTCGGTGACCCGCGCACCCCTGGCCCTGATGGCTGTGAATGCGGCGTGGCCGGGTGTGTCTAAGAAAGTGATGGGCTGACCGTTGGACTCTACTTGGTAGGCCCCTATGTGCTGGGTGATGCCGCCGACTTCGCGGTCAGCGACTTTAGAACTCTTGATGTAGTCCAAGAGTGAGGTTTTGCCATGGTCAACGTGGCCAAGCACGGTAACCACCGGCGGGCGCACTGTGAGAGTGGCGGAGTTCTTCGCAGCGGCTCCTTCGGCAACCGGAGGTTTGGCGGCGGTGGGAGCTTCGGCCATACTGGTGCGGATTCCTTCCGCAGTGGTCACGAGGGTGGCGACTTGATAGTCAATCACCTGGTTCATGGACGCCATAATCCCGTTACGCATCAACTGCTTGATTACGTCAATCGGGCTAAGGTCCAGAACCTCTGCCAGATACTGAACGGTCATCGTCTCCGGCAGGACTATCGCACGCGTTTGAGCCTTTCTTGCGGGTGCCTTGCGGGGTCTGGCTGCTTCGCCTGCTTCGTCCACTGCGGTTGGTCGTCCGTCAGAAGTCATCTACACGTCCATCAAAAATTTAACGATTAGGTTGCCGTAACATTCGGGGCGATGTTTTCTTGGTAATACGTCCGTATCTGTCCGATGTCTTGGGCCGAGAGTTCCCGGCGTAGACTGCGCTCAATCGCCCCTTTGACGATTGCTTGTTCCCAACACTCGGAGCTCTTGCAGAGATAAGCTCCTCTGCCGGATGCCCTACCTGTGGTATCTATCGTGAAGGTGCCCTCGCTAGAAGAGGCTACCCGGACTAATTGCATTTTGGGCATCTTTGCGCCGCAGGCCACACAACTGCGTTCAGGAACGTGTCGGTTCTTTTGCAAGACCGGGCCTCCAAGGGATTGCCCACGGGCTTTCATGCGAAAACCCTTAGCCTGAAACCACCTCTACGGGAAGGCGCTATCGACCGCCGCCGCTACGGGCACCGCCGCCACGGGCGCCGCCGCCACGGGCACCACCGCCGCCCCCTTTACGGCGTCGGCCACCGCGGGCACCGCCTCGGAACTCTTCGACGATGTCTTCGGCAAACCGAATCTTACCGGCGTCTGGGGTTAGAACCGGCATATCGTTCAATTCACCAAAATCAGCCAATTCAGCGCCGTCGTCTTCGTCATATTCTTCGTCATCAGACTCCGATAGCTCGACGTCGTCAATGGTGAAAGCGCCTAAGTCTTCGACACTGAGGCTTTCGGTGCTGTTGGTCTCAACGGTTGCTTGTTCATCCTCTTCCCGGATGAGGGCCTCAAGGATGCTATCCTCGTCAACCGCTTCAGTGGTAGCCTCGGCTACCACTTCTGCCGTTGCGGCTTCTGCTGCCGCTTCCACGTTCTCGACGATGGCAATTGCTTCTTCTATGACCTCGGCGACTGCTTCGGTCTCGGTAGCTACTTCGGCTACTTCCGCGTCAACTTCGGCCACCGCTGTGGCGCTGCCCACAGTACTGCCTTTGATTTCTTCCCACTCGGTCATGCCCTTGATGTCCAGCCTCCAGCCGGTTAATCGGGCAGCCAAACGGGTATTTTGGCCTTCTTTACCGATGGCCAAGGACAGTTGTCGGTCCGGTACCACTACGATGGCAGTCTTCTCGCTCTCCAGCAGTTCCACGTGAACCGGCTCCGAAGGGCTAAGTGCATTGGTGATAAATGCCCTGGGCTCATCGTCCCAAGACACGATGTCTATCTTCTCGCCTTGAAGCTCGTTTACGATGCTCTGAATTCGGTTGCCCCTGACGCCGATGCAAGAACCAACTGGGTCGATACCAGGCTGATTGGCGCTAACTGCGACCTTGCTGCGGAAACCTGCTTCGCGGGCAATGGCACGAATTTCGACCACGCCGTTGTAGACCTCTGGCACCTCGATTTCAAAGAGGCGCTTGAGCATATTCTTGTGGCTTCTGGAAACCAGAATCTCAGGCCCTTTGGGAGTGCTGCGGACGCTGACCAGGTAGACCTTGGTGCGCTGACCCTTACGGTAGCGCTCATTGGGGGCCTGTTCTTCGTAGGGTAAGACAGCCTGGGCCCGGCCCAAATCTAGGGTGATGGTGCGTCCGGGTTCGGCCTGTTCGATAACGCCGGAGACTATGTCGCCTTCGTGCTGTTGGAATTCCTGGTATAGGAGGTCCCGCTCTGCTTCCCGCAGGCGCTGCAACACAACCTGCTTAGCAGTTTGCGCTGCAATGCGGCTGGCGTTATGCGGCAGAGGCTCGGCTGCTGCGACTTCGTCACCAATCACGGCACCCTTTTTGATGCTCTGGGCGTCGGCTACGGTGATTTCTTTGTCTGAGTCTTCAACCGTTTCCACAACGGTCTTCAATGCGAAGACACTCACATCCCCGGTGTTGGGATTGAGAGTTACAGATATGTTCTGGCCTGAAGCCGGATTATCTTTCTTAAAAGCCGACGCCAGGGCGACTTCAATCGCCCCGAGCACTTGTTCTCGGGGCAGATGTCGCTCTGCTGCCAACTGGGTCAGCGCAATCAGGAAATCGCTTTTCATCGGTTCGCACCCATCACGAATCCCGGATGGAAAACATTCATTTTACGGGAAGCTTTTGCCGTAACAATGGTCCCCATTTAACGTTTGTCTCCATCAACAAGAAAGCGGGTTTTACCCGCTCTCAAAGGAAGGTCTATATGTAGAGCCAGTATAGCATCGCCACGGCTGTTGTTTCAAGTTGGAATAGACCTTTCCAGCCTCAATCCCACCCTTTTCACGGCATGCCTAGTACATTGGCCCAGAGTGGCTTCTGAAAGCCCTATAGCTGTTTTCTGGTGCGTTGCTCCTTTCTCCGATGCCGTGGCGACGCCCAATTTACGCCTGGCCCACGCCTACCACCAAATCTTGCCCTTAGACTCTTTGGCTAGTTGTTCGTAGTCTTTGGTCCATAAGGCGGTGCTCAGGTATTTCCAGCCGCCATCGGCCAACAGGCACACGATGTCGCCCTCGTCCATCCGTTCTGCTTGGCGAATAGCCCCGTAAACTACCGATCCGGATGAAACGCCAGCGAATATTCCCTCTTCAACCAGCAAACGCTTGGCCGTGGAGAAGGCGTCGAAGCTGCTAACTAGCATCCTGGAATCCAACATGTTGATATCCAAGATGGGTGGTATGAACCCGTCTTCCAGGCTGCGTAGGCCAGAGATAAAGTCTTCGGGTTCGGGCGCTACGGCCACTATTTTGACTTGGGGATTGTGTTCCTTTAAGCGCCGTGCCACGCCCATCAAAGTTCCGCCGGTGCCTAGACCAGCAACGAACATATTGACGTTGGGGAGTGACTCGATAATTTCTGGGCCAGTTGTCTCGTAATGGGCGTTTGGATTCCCGCTGTTGCCGTACTGATACAGCATGAAATAGTCGCTGCCCCGCTTATCGACTAAGTCCTTAGCGACTTCGATGGAGCCGTTGGTTCCTCGGGAGCCGTCGGAGGGGATGATTTCCGCTCCGTAAGCTTCAAGTAACTGCACTCGCTCAATGCTGACGTTTTCCGGCATGACTACGGCAACTTTATAGCCCTTCATTCGGGCAATCATTGCCAGGGAGATACCGGTGTTGCCACTGGTGGGCTCTAAGATGGTCCGGTTGGCAGAAATTTCGCCGTCCCGCTCCGCCTGCTCAATCATCTTGAGGGCGATGCGGTCCTTGACGCTGCCGGTGGGGTTCTGGCCCTCAAGCTTGGCGAATATACGCACTCCCTCTTTGGGAGACATGCGTTGCAATTCAACCATTGGGGTGTTGCCAATGGTGTCCAGTATGCCTTTGTAAGTTAGCCTAGTAACCATAACGCCTGTATCTATCGTGAGATTATTTTAGGGTAGGTCAGCGAAAAAGTCGGGCCCAATTGCTAAAGGGGCGTCTGTTTCCCTAGACGCCCCTTTATTTTACTGTTTAATCTGAGCCCACTGCGGCCGGCTCGTGGGGTTCGGCAACTCCGCAGAAGATTTCGTAGTCGATGAGCTCCGTGACAGTGGGGTTATCTCCGCACAGCGGGCAGGCCGGGTTCCTCTTGAGACGTACTTCACGGAAAGTCATGCTTAGCGCATCGATGAGCATGAGCCGGGAACTTAGAGACTCGCCAATGCCCAAGAAGTATTTTAGGGCTTCGGTGGCCTGAATGCTCCCAACCAGACCGGTCAAAGCGCCCAGTACGCCAGCCTCGGCGCAGTTGGGAACCATGCCAGGGGGTGGGGGCGACGGGAACAGGCAGCGGTAGCAACCCTCTCCCGGCAGGAACACGGTGGCCTGGCCGTCGAAGATTAGGATGCTGCCGTCGACCAGGGGCTTGTTCAGTAGATAGCAGGCGTCGTTCACCAGGTATCGGGTGGCAAAGTTATCGGCACCGTTAATCACCAGGTCGTATTGGCTGATGATATCCATGGCGTTATCGGACTCAAGCCGGGTCTCGTGCAAGACCACGTTGACGTCCGGGTTGTAGGACTTAATGTTGTCCAGGGCGGACTGAACCTTGGGGCGGCCCACGTCTGCGGTATGGTGCAACACCTGGCGCTGTAGGTTAGACAGTTCAACAACGTCGAAATCGACGATGCCCACTGTGCCTACCCCGGCCAATGCCAGGTAGATGGCAGAAGGGGAACCTAGTCCCCCGGCGCCAATGATTAGGGCGCTGGAGCCCATGAGTTTGCGCTGTCCCTTACTTCCCACGTCGCTCATGATGATATGGCGGCTGTATCGTTTTACTTGGTCTGGTGTGAGTATTATGGGTTGCTCGGCCATGGGATGAACCCTCCTATTTCCTTTAAAACACTTGTGCAATGCTTGATGGATAGTCCCAGTACATCTGGGCGTTATATCTGTATTCGGTTGTTTAGATGTGCCGCAATTTTATTGGATGCCTGGCCCGATTATTGCATTATTGATATCTAAGAATAAAAAAACCCGCGATTCCCCAAGTTGGGTTCTTCAAACGGGTGGGCGCAGGCTTTAGATATACAGCACTATTGCCCGCCCCCTATGTGGGGGGACACGTACAAGCGCAAGTTAGTTGAAATGGGGATAAAAACATTAACTTTTCGAGTCTATAGCTGGCAAAAGTGGTTGTCAAGCAAAGCTAGGCGTGGAGCGGTGCCTACAGGGGTAGGGCCGCCTGTCCGGCCAAGCTAGACTGACGGTTGGCCAAATCGGCCACTGTGATATTGCTGAGTACGTCGCGTATTGAAGCTTCGACGGTCTTCCACACTTCTTGCTGAGCGCAGGTATGGGAGAAGACGCAATCGTGGGGGTTAATCAGGCAGTCCAATGGTGAGTTGGCGCTATCTAGCTGTTCCATCACCATGTTTAGGTCAATATCTTTGGGGTCCATGGCCAGGGAGTGTCCGCCTTGGGGACCCCTTCGGCTGTGGACGAAGCCAAACTTGTTCAACGAGGTCATTAGTTGGTCCAAGTAAGCTTCGGGGATGCCTTGTTTGGAGGCAATCATGGCGGTCTGGACGGGTCCGTCACCGTAGTGAAGGGCCAGTTCCACCAAAGCCCGCACCCCATAGTCGACTTTCATGGGGATCTTCATTAAGAGATACCTCCAGGCTGGTAAGCCAAGCAAAATTATACACCAGCCAAACCCCAAATCCAAGATTGTCGACTGGATTGGTCAACAATTAAGGCTAGTTTTTGACCTGAAATACTAAATAAGTGCCGAGACCTTGGGCGATGAGTTTGCCATCTTGGTCTTTGACTTCCATTTCGCCGACCATCACCCGGTTTTCGGCGTTGACGATTTTGGTTGTGGCCGTCAGTTGGCCCTTCTCGGCTGGCGCAAGGAAATTTATCTTGAGCTCGATGGTTGTGGTGGCCTCGCCGGTTTTTAACCGAGGCTTAATAGCGCGGAAGAAGGAGTAGTCGGCCAGGGCAACCACTATGCCACCCTGTACCCGACCGGCGAGTTGCAGATGGTTGGGGTTGATGGGCATGATGACAGTGCTGGTACCGTCGTCTGGGTAGGGCACTCGCATGTCCAGCAATTTTGCAAAGGGAGACTCGTGGATATAATCATCGGGGATTGGAATGTCTTGATTGGATGGTGTATCGGTGGCCAAGGGGGCTCCTTGTTGGGCTGGTCTGCCAATTGTCTGGCCTGAGTAATAAAACCGCCCTAGTATACGCTGGGCATCTTAAGCGTGGCGGCTGGGGCAGTAGCTTGCTTGTGGCTGAGGCTGCGAGTCTATAATGAGTGGAACGAAATTCAAGCGACTTAACAGGCGGCTTTCTAGGAGCAATACGGGTGATAGGGACTAATACCGGTCAGGGCTTTAAGGTAATCGTTAAAGAATTTAATACAGAGTTCCAGTCATGGTAAAAGGAGTCATGATTGGCTTCGGCATCATGATTATATTGGCCTTGATTCCCATCGTGCACTTTGTTGGGATTCCGTTGGGCCCGTTTATTGGCGGTTATTACGGCGTCACAGCGGCCAGCGACAGTCAAGGTTCACCGGGCCGTAAGGCTCTCATATTTTGCCTTTGGACCGGCGTGCTAATGTTCGTGGTATTGATTATATCCGGAACGATTTTGACTCTCTATACCAGCGTTATGCCGATTTTGATTTGGGGCGGCGTCTGGGTTTTCACCTTCTACTATGGAAGTATGGCCGGGCTGGGGGCATGGTACGCGGAGCTTAAGGCCAAGGGCTGACCGGTCCTGATTACGCGCCCGGATGTGTCCCTAACTACCACCGGGCCAATCAATGAATAAAAAGTGGTTGCTGCCAATTGTGCTGACCATCGGCGTCTTTGTGGCGCTCGTTGGTTACGGCGATTTCGGCGACACCATTGACGAGATTAGTAAGCTGCCTGCTTCCTATCTTTTCTTCGCCTTAGGCTTGGCATCGGCCAACTATATTTTCCGCTTTATTCGTTGGGCATTCTATTTAAGGGTGCTCAAGATTGAAGCCCCGGCCAAGGTCAGCGCCCTGGTGTTTCTGTCCGGTCTCGCCATGTCTATAACACCGGGGAAAGCTGGCGAGTTGATAAAATGTTACTTGCTACAGAGCCGTACCGGAGTGCCGGTTGCCCGATCTGCGCCGGTTGTGGTGATGGAGCGGCTGACTGACGTAATCTCGGTAATCATTCTTGGACTCACTGGATTTGCGTTGTTGCCCATCCCAATCATCGTGGTATTGGCAGTAACGCTGGTAGTCTCGGTCGCGGGGTTGAAGTTCGTCGTATCTCGGCGGGCCACCCAATTGGCCAGCTGGCCAATACTGTCCCGGTGGAGCGGTCTGATTCGCGATTCCCAGCAGGGTTTCAGGGAGCTGGCAGCACCGAAGGTAATGGTCGCTGGCGTGGTTGTTGGCGCTGCGGCATGGTTTGCCGAAGGTTTGGCCCTGTGGGTAATCCTAAAGGGAATCGGGTCGGACGTAGACCTGTTCCGGGCGCTGCCCATCTATGCGGCGGCGACCTTGGTGGGTGCGGTTACGGCCTTGCCAGGCGGTTTGGTCGGCACTGAGGGCAGCATGTTGGCCTTGCTGCAACAGAGCGGGGTGGCCAGGGCGGGAGCATCAGCAGGCACCGTGTTGGTGCGATTGGTCACTCTGTGGTTCGCAGTAGTCGTCGGGTTAGTGGCCCTTCTGGCGTTGCGCCGCATACCAGCGATTGATACCGAAATAAGCCAAGTTTCTGAGGCAGGTTAACCAATATTGGGTACGGCAGAGAATTTGGATAATACTACTAATCGTGGCGCTCTGGCCTTCCAGCCCAAGGCACTGGTAAGGGCTCTGCGCCCGCTCCAATGGGTTAAGAACGGTATCGTTTTCTTACCCTTTGTTTTCGCAATTGACGGCGTTTGGAGCACAGACGACCTGGACCCAGTGCCAGGTTTTTTGTTGAAGCTATTGTTGGTTTCCCTGGCGTTCTGCGCCCTGTCTAGCGCTGTCTATCTGTTCAACGACTTGATGGACCGTTCTGGGGACCGGCAGCACCCGGTGAAGCGGAATCGGCCAATTGCCTCGGGCAAAGTGAGCGTCCAAATCGCTGTTACAGTGATGGTGTTTTTGGCGGCGGCGGGGCTGGCGGTGATGGTCTTGGTGGAGCCGCTGCTAGGAGTGGCCGGAGGCGTGTATGCCGTAATTAACGTTTGCTACTCGCTGGGCATAAAGAATGTGGTTTTGTTGGACGTTTTTGCCGTTACCAGCGGCTACGTTATTCGCGCCACCGCCGGTGCGTTGGCCATCGACGTAACGCCATCACCCTGGCTATATGCCACCACCGGAGCTGGGGCCTTGTTCATTGTGCTGGGTCGGCGTTTCGCCGAGGTCAGGTTGGCCGGAGACGCAGCCGAAGAACAAAGATCGGTGCTAAAGGACTATGCGGGCCCATTTATCAGCCAGTTATTGATGGTGTCTGCCGCGGCCGCATGGCTGAGCTATACTCTCTATACAGTAGAGGCCACCAACCTCCCCGACAACAACACCATGTTGTTCACCCTGCCCTTGGTCACATTTGGACTGTTCCGTTACCTTTTTCTGTTGAACAATAGCGAACAGGCCGAGGCCCCAGAGCAGTTGATTGTGCGCGACCTGCCATTGGTTTTATCGATTATTAGTTGGGTGGCGGTGTCCGCCCTGGTCTTAATATTAAATAACTAGCGTCCGATTATTGAACCGGCGTTGGGTCGTTAGCCAGCGCTAGTCCGTTAGATAGGAGCCAACCGATGAGTTCCCAAGACTCAAGTACAACCCAGCCATTTCCGGCATCCGGCACCGGTAACGCGGCCAGCCCCGGCAGTCCGACCGTTGCGGTGGTGGCCACCACTCCAGAGACTGCAGTGGCGGACATGGGCCGGGCGATGGACTTGGCGGGAGTCGCCGATTTCCTGTCGCCCGACATTAAAACGTTGTTGAAAGTGAACATATCCTGGCAGCACTGGTACCCCGGTTGCTCCACCCCCCCTTGGCAGATTGAGGGAGTGACCCAGGCCTTACGAGCCCGAGGACATCAAGATTTGGTTGCGGCCCACAACGGCACCGTGGTGGTGGACTCGTATGAGGGAGAGTTCAAAAACAAACACAAGGCTGCCCAGGAAAAGTGCGGCATCCCAGATATACACCTAGACTCGCCGCCCAACAAATGGATTGAATACAAGCCCAAAGCGGAGATGTTGGTTCTGAATGATATCTTCCCAGAGGGCATTCAGATTCCTGAGATTTTTCCCGGAACCAACATCGTTCACCTGCCGACCATGAAGACCCACGTCTTCACCACCATGACCGGAGCCATGAAGAACGCCTTTGGCGGGTTGTTGCACCGCAAGCGCCACTGGACCCACTCGGTGATTCACGAGACATTAACGGACCTGTTGGCTATCCAGAAAGAGATTCACCCCGGACTGTTCGCGGTTATGGACGGGACTTTCGCCGGGGACGGCCCCGGTCCCAGGGCCATGCGCTGGCATATTAAGGACCGCATCTTGGCCAGCAACGACCAGGTCGCCATTGACGCGGTTGCCGCCAAAATGATGGGCTTCGACCCCATGAGCATCAAGTTCATTCGTCTGGCCCACGAGCGCGGCCTGGGATGCGGCGACGTTTCCAAGATTAATATCGTCGGTGAGGACATTAGCCAGGTAAACTGGCAGTTCACCGGTGTGGAAAACACCTTTGCCAGCCGTGGCCAAAAGTTGATTTATTGGGGGCCGTTAAAGCCCTTGGAGAATATGCTGCTGCGCAGCCCGCTGGTCGGTTTGGCATTCTTGGCGTCCAATCTTTACCATAACGGGTACTGGCTCAAGACCAAGGGCCGCCGCCGTATTAAAGCAGCGCTGGAAACAGACTGGGGCAAGCTCTTCGAGTCATATTAAGCAGACCGAACTAACAAGCGAACGAGGTTTATAATCCAGGTATGGATATTGCAGTAATCGGACTACCGCAAAGCGGCAAGACCACAGTTTTTAATGCCCTCACGGCTGGCCATTCAACGTCAACCGGCGCCGGCGCCGCAGGACCTTTACAGGTCGGCGTGGTCAAGGTCATCGACCCCCGGCTGGCAGTGCTAGACGGCATGTACCACCCCAAGAAGGTGATTCACCCGGAGATCAAATTCTGGGACCTGCCCCCCCTTGATCGAGCGGTGGCCTCCGCCAATCAGGTGCTCAGTGGCCGACAGCGGAACATCCTTCAGGCGGCAGACGCCTTGCTGTTGGTGATTCGGGCCTTTGAAGACCCTGCATTGCTCCATACCTTGGAAACTGTTGATCCGGGCCGCGACGTAAAGTTGCTGCTGGATGAACTGTCTCTGGCGGACCTGGAAGCTTTGGAAAAGGCGGAAGCCCGTCTTAGTGATGGGCTTAAGAAGGCCAAGCCGGCGGAACGACCGGCCATGATTCCCCTGTTGGAAACCGTCCAGAAGGTGAAATCCGCGCTCGAAGAAGGCATCCCCATGAAATCGCAGACTCTGACTCCGTCTGAAACGGCGGCCTTGGTTGATTTCCAGTTGCTGACCGCCAAACCGGTGATGATTGCATTCAATGCCGGGGAGTCTGAAGAGGCACCCACATTGGCATCACTGGGCATCTCAAGTGAGGTGGCTGGTGGGCTGGGTGAAGTTGGTTTGTGTGCCAAGTTGGAAGAAGACCTGGCCGTGATGGAATCTGCTGAAGCAGAAGAGTTCCGGGAGGCGATGGGTCTGGATGAACCGGCTGTGGAGCGGGTTAAGCAGGTCTGTTATGCCACCGTTGGTTTGGTGTCGTTCCTCACGGTTGGCGAAGACGAATGCAGGGCCTGGCCGGTGCCTGCCGGTATCGTGGCCCAGATGGCGGCTGGAACCATCCACACCGATTTCACCCGTGGGTTTATCCGTGCTGAGGTCATTGCCTACGACGATCTGATTCGCTGCGGCAGCTTGGCACAGGGCCGTAAAGAGGGTGTCCTCCGCTCGGAGGGCAAGACCTACGAAGTTAAAGACGGCGACGTAATTAACTTCCTGATTAATACTTAGTACGATTAAAACTCAGTTCGACCGGGTAGGCAATCATGACCGTAACTCCTGCCCCCACCATCAGAACCTTTCTTCCGGCTGACCTTGCTCAGGTACAGGAGTTATTCGCCAGCGGGCTAATGGAGTTTGCTGGCGAGATTGAGTCCGAGGTTCGCCGCTACGTTGACCATTCCCTGAAAGACGATATGGCCGATATACCGGGCCATTATTTGTCCAATCCACGCAGCAATTTCTGGGTCGCCGAATCCAACGGTGTCGTTGTGGGAATCGTCGGCATCCAGCCGCGGGAGTCAGCGGAACAGGCGGAGTTGCGGCGGATGAGCGTTTCATCTGCGGTCCAACGGCAGGGCCTTGGCCAGAGATTATTGGCGACTACCGAAGATTTCTGCCGGGAACAGGGCTACAGCCGGATTTGTTTGTCTTCGGTGGATATGTTGCAGCCAGCCCTAAAAATGTACCGGAGATTTGGGTATGGAACTGTGAAAGAGGAGCCGTATGGAGACCCGCCCCACAGGCCGATAATTGTTCACCACATGGTCAAGGAATTGGTCGTTACAGACTAAGTAGGTAATGCCAACAGACAAAAAGAAGCGCCCGGCATATTCTGCCGGGCGCTTCTTTTATTAGCTTTTAGCTAGGTGGTTGCCCCAGTGTGGTTACCTAGGCTTGACGGACTCGAAGTTGACCGCAGTGCGGACTTCGCTCCAGTCAAGTGGCACCCAACCGTTGGCGTCGAGTTTCTTGCCCACTGGCCAAATGGTGTTATGGATATAGAGGGCGGAAGCTGCGCTGTTTTCGAAGAGCCAGTCGGTGATTTCGGTGTTTTTCACCCAGGCCTTCTCCGGGTCGACTTCTTCAGCCGCGGAGCCGATGTGTTCCTCTAACCACGGATGGAAGGTTCCGTAGGCGAAGGTCGAATTGACCATGTAGTTGGACATGCCCTCTACGGGAGACAAGCGCACGCCGACAGTATGGCAGGTAGCGCCGATGTAACTCCGGTTGATAAATGATGGCCGGAGGGCTGAGTACGGAGTGTTCTTGAAATCTACTTTGATTCCAATCGCTTGCCAATACTGGGCAACCGCTTCACAGGCTTCAGTTTCGGCAACCGCACCGCGAATCGACGGAGTCAGGGTAATCGAGAACCCGTCGGGATAGCCAGCTTCGTCCAACATCTGCTTGGCTAGTACCGGGTCGTACTCGTAAACCCAAGAATCTTTCATATGAGAGTCGTGGCCCATCCAGTCCCGGACGGCTAGGGGCCTACCGTACCCAGAAAGAAGGGTGTCGACAATTGTCTGGCGGTCAATGGAAATGTTCATTGCCTTACGAACCTTGACAGCTTTGGCCCAAGCTGCGGATTCGGTGTCCATGTCGCAGGAAACCCAGGGATTGGTGCAGTCGTAGTGTTCGTATTCCTTGCCGTCTTTATCTAGGCCGTACATTTGGCCGTATAAGTTCAGACCGGCTTGGCCTGCATTAGGAAAATCGAGAATCTGCGATCCCTCAGTGGCATCCACTGTGGGCAGGGAGTCAAAGGCCATGTCAAAGCTGTCTAGAACGCCAGTTTGGAAACCGGCAACTCTAGCCGACTCTTCTGGGATGCTCCAGTAGACCAGTTCGTCGAAGTAAGGAGTCTGGCGCCAGTGGTCTTGCACGGCGCTGAATTCCCAGGAGACGCCGCTTTCGGAGTCTTGAATCTCCCAGGGTCCAGTGGCGGCGATGTCTTTGCTGGCGGCTTCGATACCGATTTCTTCAGACTGTTTCTTGCTCACGACCCAAGTACTTGAGCCGCCGGCAGTGCGCATGAATGCAAACATCTGGCCTGGCACCCAGGGTTTTCCAGTGTCGACTTCCATGGTGTAGGGACCAGTTATTGTGGTACCAGTTGAAGGGTAGAGGTCCTTACCACCCCTCTGTTTTACGTTGCCGTCTGCGTCTAAGTCGCCAGGTCGGCCGACTACATTGGGGTAGTCAAAGTATTCGCCGATGATACCGGCACGGGCGTGTTTCGCGCCTTCATGCCATTGCATGTAGGAATAGAACACGTCCTCGGCGGTCATCTCGCCGTAACCCTTGTGGAACTGAACACCTTCTTGGAATTTCCAGCTCCAGGTTTTAAAGTCTTCGGACACGCTCCAAGACTCGGCCAACATGGGGCTGGCGGAAAAGTCTGGGGCGGCGGTTATCAGGCCCTCGCCAACCGAACTGTTGACGAACTGAATCCGGGGGCTGGAAGATAAACCCGGATGGCCCTCGAAAATACCGGTCTCTTTCTGCCCCATGTTAATGGTGCCGCCGCGTTTAACCATGCCTGGGGCCTCTTTGGTGGCTCCGGGCATCGCTGTGGGGGCGCTGCCGGAAGTGGCTGTCGGTTCTGCACCGCCGGAGGACACTGGGGTGGCGGTGGCGGAAGAACCGCAAGCCACCAGCAGGGCCGCAACCAGCAGGATTAAAGCCTGTGGCCAATGCCGGATATAGTTTCGCATAGAACCAGTGTTGGGCACGATTAATTCTCCTAATCTACGAAATACGCTTATCCGTCGCACGTATATCGCAAGGTATAGATGTGGAGGCCAAGGTAGTACCATTAGCTTCCAACTCACTGGTTTATAAGCTACGCCATCAGTATTGTCAATAAGGTTCATGCTATAGTATCAATTTATTTATTGCGGTTTGATAATTATTACCAATTAGAATAAATAGCAGAACGTGAAGTTTATCTAATACATATGGTGTAAAAAGTGGAATAGGCAGATTAAAATCCATAAAACGAGATGCATTTTCAGTAAAGGTGCGGACAGATAAAAAGGGCCCCGGCATTAATGCCGGGGCCCTTTTGGGGTCTAGTTGAGGTAAGTCCTTTGTGAGCCTTTCCCTTTTAGGAGTTAGTTAGGCCGAGCGTATTCGAAAGCAACCGCAGTTCGAACTTCACTCCAGTCGGTCGGTTCCCAACCTTCTATGGAGATCCGTTTACCGATGGGCCAGATGGCGTCATGGACATAAATCGCAGAAGCCATGGAGTTGTCGAATATCCAGTTGTAGACCTTGAGGTTTTTCTCCCAGGCCTTCACCGGGTCGACTTCTTCAGCTGCGTCCCTGACGTTCTCGTCCAACCAGGGGTGGTGTGTGCCATAGCTGAAGGTGGACCTTGTCTCGTAGTTGGAAGCGCCAACGATGGGAGACAGGCGCACGCCGACAGTGTGGCAGGTAGCTCCAATGTAGTTCCGAGCGATAATCTCGGGTCGGAGCGTAGCGTAGGGGGTGTTCTTGAATTGTACGTCGAGACCAATCGCTTCCCAGTACTGAGCGACCGCTTCACAGGCTTCAGTCTCGGCAACCGCGCCACGGATGGCCGGGGTCAGGGTGATTGAGAACCCATCGGGGAATCCGGCGTCGGCGATCATTTGCTTGGCCAGATCTGGGTCGTAATCGTAAACCCAATCTGGGTTGGCCCTAGCATCGTGGCCCATCCAGTCTCGGACTGCCAAGGACCTGCCGAACCCTGATAGTAGGGTATCGACAATGGTCTGGCGGTCGATGGCAATGTTCATTGCCTTTCTGACATTGACCGCTTTGGCCCATTCTTCAGACTCGGTGTCCATGTCGCATGATACCCATGCGTTGGTGCAGTCGTAGTGTTCGTAGGCGTTGCCATCTTTATCTACGCCGTAGAGTTGGCCGTAGAAGTTCAGACCGGCCTGACCGGCGTTGGCGAACCCCTTAACCTGCGCTCCCGCAACGGCTTCCACCGTGGTCAGGGAGTCGAAGGCCATGTCAAAGCTGTCCAAAGTGCCAGTTTGGAAACCGGCAACTCTAGCCGACTCTTCGGGGATGGTCCAGTAGACCAGTTCGTCGAAGTAGGGGGTCTGGCGCCAGTGGTCTTGCACGGCGCTTAAGGTCCAAGAAACGCCGCTTTCAGAATCTTCAATCTGCCAGGGACCGGTGGCGGCGATGTCTTTGCTTGCCGCCTCGATGCCAATCTCTTCAGACTGTTTCTCGCTGACGGTCCAAGAACTGGAACCTCCGGCGTTACGCATGAATTCGAAGACCTGGGCAGGTACCCAGGGCACTCCGGTGTTCACTTCCAGGGTGTAGTCGTCAATGATTGTGGAGCCACCGTCTGGGTGGTTGAAGTAGGAGCCGATGATGCCGGCTCGGGCGTGTTTGGCGCCTTCATGCCACTGCATGTAGGAATAGAGCACATCGGAGGCGTGCATCTCGCCGTAGCCTTTGTGGAACTGGACGCCTTCTTGGAACTTCCAGGTCCAGGTCAAGAAGTCGTCGGAAACGCTCCAAGACTTGGCTAGCATTGGGGCGGCGGAAAAGTCGGTTGCGGTGGTAATCAGGCCTTCACCAACGGTACTGCTGGTGAACTGAATCCGTGGGCTCGAGCTCATGCTCGGGTGCGCCTCGAAAATTCCGGTTTCCTTTTGTCCCATGTTAATTATGCCGCCGCGTTTTACTGCGGCTGGAGCCTCTTTGGTGGCTTCTGGCATCGCTGTCGGGGCACCGCTGGTCGTGGCGGTGGGTTTCGCACTACTCGGAGACACCGGTGTCGCGGTTGCGGAGGACCCGCAAGCGAACAGCAGTGCTATGAATAAAAGAACGATTGCCTTGGGCAGATGCTTAATTAATGGTCGCTTGGATATTGTCTCTAGCACGTTTCCTTCTCTCCTATTACGTTTGGAAGCTAAGTAATGTTGGAATGCGGAATTTCGCTATGGTCTTAGGATTAACCCTAAGTATTTGTAACTAATGATTTATATGTCACTGTATGCGGATTGTCAATAAGGTTAATTCGATAGTATCAACTTATTTATTGCGAAACGATAATTAGTTATTCAAAAACAAGAATGTATAAGCTTTAATATTATTTGATATATATATGGAAAAGATAACTATTTCCAGATATAAATCCATAAAACGATAATCACAATGTATTTGGAATGCGTTCTAGAGCTACCGATAAACGCAAAAAAGGGCCCCGGCATTAATGCCGGGGCTCTTTTGGGGTCTAGTTATTGGTAGGCCTTATGGCCTTCCTTGCTGAACTGAAGCCTATTTAGGTTTGGCGTACTCGAAAGCTGACGCCGTTCGGACTTCACTCCAGTCTAGGGGTTTCCAATTGGGATCCAGCCGTGGTCCTATGGGCCAGATACCGTCATGGACGTACAATGAAGAAGAGGTGGAGTTGTCGAAAATCCAGTCGTAAATCTCGCGCTCTGCCTGCTGAATCTTAATCGGGTCAACTTCGATGGTGGCAGCGGAGACGTGTTCCTCCAGCCAGGGGTGATGGGTTCCGTAGCTGAAGGTCGACTTTACGACGTAATTGGAAGCTCCGATGATGGGAGACAACCGCACGCCAACGGTGTGGCAGGTTGCGCCATTGTACTTCCGGGTAATCAACTCGGGCCGGATGGTGGCGTACGGGACACTCTGGAGATTGACATCGATGCCAATCGCTTCCCAGTACTGAGCGACCGCTTCGCAGGCTTCGACCTCAGCGGGCGCACCGCGGATGGCTGGGGTCAGGGTAATACCGAACCCATTGGGATAACCGGCATCGGCCAACATTTGCTTGGCCAGAGCCGGGTCGTATGGGTAGACCCAATCCGGGTTGGCCCTTGAGTCGTGGCCCATCCAGTCTCGAACTGATTGAGGTCGTCCGAACCCTGACAGAAGCGTGTCTACAATGGTCTGGCGGTCGATGGCTATGTTTAGCGCCTTCCGCACGGTGACCGCATCGGCCCATGCCTGGGACGAAGTGTCGGCGTCGGAAGACACCCAAGCATTGTCCGGGTTGTAGAACTCGTATTCGTTGCCATCTTTATCTAGGCCGTATAACTGGCCGTAGAAGTTCAGGCCAGCCTGTCCTGCGTTGGGGAAGCCATTGATCGTGGCACCCTTAACTGCCTCCACCGTGGCGAGGGAGTCGAAGGCCATGTCAAAGCTGTCTAATTGGCCAGTCTGGAACCCGGCGACCCGGGCCGACTCTTCGGGAATTGTCCAGTAAATCAATTCGTCGAAGAAAGGGGTCTGACGCCAGTGGTCTTGCACGGCGCTGAGCTTCCAAAATTCGCCGCTAGAATGCTCTTCAATTTGCCAAGGACCGGTGGAGGAAATGTCTTTGCTTGCTGCTTCGATGCCTATTTCTTCAGATTGTTTCTTGCTGACAACCCAGGTACTTGAACCGCCGCCGTTGCGCATAAATTCAAAGACCTGTGCGGGTACCCATGGCAACCCGGTGTTGACGACCAAAGTGTGGTCATCGACTACTTCAACGGAGGCACCTTCGCGTCCGCCAAAAGTACCATCAGGTCCGCCAAAATACTCGCCGATGATGCCGGAGCGGGCGTGCAGCCCTCCCGCGTTCCACTGTTGGTATGAATAGAGCACGTCTTCTGCGGTCATCTCTCCATAACCCTTGTGGAGTTGGACGCCTTCTTGGAATTTCCAAGTCCAGGTCAGGAAGTCGTCCGAGACGCTCCAAGACTTAGCCAACATTGGGGCGGCCGAAAAGTCGGTCGCGGTCGTAATCAGGCCTTCACCAACGGTGGTGCTGGTGAATTGAATCCGAGGGCTTGAGCTCATGGCCGGGTGCGCCTCGAAAATTCCAGTTTCTTTTTGGCCCATGTTGATTGTGCCAGCTGGCTCCATCGCTACCGGGGCGGCTTTGGTGGCTTCGGGCATCGCCGTGGGGGCGGCTCCAGCTTTGGCCGTCGGCGTTGGCGCTACGTTATTCGAAGACGTTGGCGTCGCGGTTGCGGAGGACCCGCAAGCGAACAACAGCGCTACGAATAACAGAACAATCGCCTTGGGCAGATGCTGCATTTGGAGTGGTCGTAACCTTGGTTTCAGCACGTTTCATTCTCCCGTATTACGTTTAGCGATAAAGTAATTGCGTATTTATGGAAAACGCTACTTTAATAAAGATAATGAACCACGAATGGAACTAATGATTTATATGGCACTGTATGTAGATTGTCAATTGGCTTATAGTGATATACAGCGATAGATAAAATCATAGTTTGTAATAATGACAAAGAGCTTTAACCCGGTTTTAACCGGGTTAAAGCTCTTTGTTTATGGGCACCTGGGGGTGCCGATTTTTGACCTAGCCGCTACCAGACCTGTTTACTGGTTATCTCGGTTTGGCGTACTCGAATGAATTGGCAATCCGGTTCTCGCTGTAGTCGTATTGGTCCCATTTCGGGTCCACCTTGGGCCCAATGGGCCAGACGGCGTCGTGGGAGTAGATGCCGAACGCCATCACGTTCTTGAACATCCAGTCCGTGATCTCGTTCTCCTTCGCCACCAACTTGACCGGGTCCACCTCTTCCAGCGCGTCCGATATGTGTTCTTCCATCCACGGGTGCTCGGTCCCGTAGCTGAAGGTTGACTGCTTGACGTAGTTGGACATGCCGATGATTGGGCTCAACCGAGCGCTCACGGTGTGGCAAGTGGCGCCTTGGAACTGCCGGGTAATCAACGTAGGCCGGATGGTCGAGTAGGGAATGTCCTGGAATTTGACATCGACCCCAATGGCTTCCCAGTACTGAGCGACCGCTTCACAGGCTTCTTTCTCGGAGGGAGCCCCGCGGATGGCCGTAGCCAGGGTGATCGTAAAGCCATCGGGATAGCCAGCCTCGGTTAATAATTGCTTGGCCAAAACCGGGTCAAACTCGTGGACCCAGGAGGGGTCCATCCGGCTTTCAAAGCCCATCCAGTCACGGAACGCCAGCGGATTGCCGAAACCGGAGAGGACTGTGTCCACGAGGGTCTGGCGGTCTATTGAGATGGCCAAGGCTTTCTTGACCTTCACGGTTTTGGCCCATTCTGCTGAATCCGGGTCGGCGTCACAGGAGACCCAGGCGTTCGCGCAGTCATAGTCCTTATAGGGGTTGCCGTCTCTGTCGGTCTGGTAGAGCTGACCGTAGAGGTTCAGACCGGCCTGTCCGGAGTTCGCCCAGCTCACGAGCTTGGCGCCAGGGACCTTATCAACGGTGGAAATCGTGTCGAAGGCCATATCAAAGTTGTCCAGGTTGCCGGTCTGGAAACCGGCGACCCGGGCGGACTCCTCGGGGATCGACCAGTAGATCATTTCAGCGAAGTAGGGGGTCTGCCGCCAATGGTCCCGGACGGCGCTCATCTTCCAAAATTCGCCGCTGGAGAAGTCTTCGATCTGCCAAGGGCCGGTGGCGGCGATGTTTTTGCTGGCCGCTTCAGCGCCGATCTCGTCGGACTGTTTCTTGCTGACGACCCAGGTGCTGGACCCGCCCAGGTTCCGCATGTATTCAAAAACTTGAACGGGCACCCAGGGGGTCGGGGTTGTGACCTTTACGGTGTAATTATCGACGGCCTCCTGGGTGGCCCCTTCTACTCCCGACCAGAATCTGTTGATGATGCCGGCCCTGGCATGGAGTGCGCCTTCACCGAACTGCCGGTAGGAATATATGACGTCCTCGGCGGTCATCTCGCCGTAACCCTTGTGAAACTGGACCCCTTCCTGAAGGTTGATGGTCCAGGTCAGGTAGTCGGGGGAGATGCTCCAAGACTTGGCCAGCGACGGACCCGGTGACAGGTCTGGTTGAATGGCTACCAGCCCCTCCCCCACGGTGCTGGAGGTGAACTGGATCCTCGGGCTGGACACGAATCTGGGATGTGCTTCAAAGATGCCCGTCTCTTTTTGGCCGATATTGAGCGTTCCGGCAGGCTTCATCATGGCGGGCGGTTCTGCCGTCGCTTGTGGGACTGCTGTCGGTGCGGTCACGGCCGAAGTAGCGGCTGGCTTCGCAGTGGGCGAAGTTGAACTGCTACCACCAGATTGCGGCGTGGCCGTTGCCGAGGACCCGCAGGCAAACAGCAGGGCTACGAATAAAAGGACGATTGCCTTGGGCCAATGTTGGGAAATTCGCCACCTTGATTTGGTCTTTAGCACGTTTTCTTCTCTCCTAATACGTTTTGTAGATAAGTATTAAAAAAATAGATATTATCGTTGTAATAAATTCATAAATACTTGACGAGTAACACTAGAAATTTATATGGCACTGCATATAACTGTCAATTAGCTTACAGTGATAAATGGTGATAGATAGAATCAACTAATGTGATGATAAAATGGATATTGCCCGGCAAAAACCGGGCTGAAGGGTCGATATTCTGGGAGTCGAGGGAGCCGGAGTCGTTGATGGGAGATTTCAGAAGTCCCCACATACAAAAAGCGGCCCGGCATTAATGCCGGGCCGCTTTTTGTCGAATTTGCCAGTGTCTACGGGGACGTCGCCGAATCTGGGTGACGCTTATCTCGGTTTGGCGTACTCAAACGCGGTGGCAAGACGGACTTCGCTATAGTCGAGGGGTGCCCAATCCGGGTTCACCCTGGGCCCGATGGGCCAGACACCGTCGTGAGCATAGAGCCCAAACCCCATGACGTTTTCGTACATCCAGCCCGCGAGCTTGATCTCTTTTTCCCGTAGCTTAACCGGATTTACTTCCTGGAGAGCGTCGGTGATGTTTTCCTCCATCCACGGGTGTTCGGTCCCATAGCTGAAGGTTGAATTCTTGACGTAGTTGCCGTAGCCAATTACGGGTGTCAGCCGTTGGCTAAGTGTGTGGCAGGTGGCACCCTGGTACTGCCGGGTAATCAACGAAGGCCGGATGGTGGCGTAGGGAACGCTCTGGAATTTAACATTGATTCCGATGTCGTCCCAGTACTGACCAACCGCTTCACAGGCTTCAACCTCGGCGGGCGCTCCCCTGAGGGCAGGGGTTAGAGTGATAGAGAACCCATCGGGGTACCCGGCCTCGGCCAGCAACTCTTTTGCCCTCTCTGGGTTGTAATCGAAAACCCAGGAGGGATCCATCTGGTCTTCGAAGCCCATCCAGTCACGTACGGCCAGCGGAGCGCCGAAACCGGAAAGTATCGTGGCCACGATGGCATCGCGGTCAATGGCGATGGCCAGGGCCTTCTTGACCTTCACGGTATTGGCCCACTCTGCGGAATCTGGGTCGTCGTCACAGGAGACCCAGGCATTCGTGCAGTCAAGGTCCTTATAGGGGTTGCCGTCCCGGTCAGTGCCGTAAGTCTGACCATAGAGATTAAGGCCGGCCTGTCCGGCATTTGGCCAGCCAACAAGCGTGGCGCCCTCAATGCCTTCCACCGTTGGGATGGTGTCGAAGGCCATGTCGAAGTTGTCCAATTGCCCGGTCTGGAACCCGGCGACCCGGGCAGATTCTTCTGGAATGGTCCAATAGACCAATTCATCGAAGTAGGGGGTCTGCCGCCAGTGATCCTGGACGGCGCTCATCTTCCAAAACTCGCCACTGGAATGTTCTTCAATTTGCCAGGGTCCGGTGGCGGCGATATCTTTGCTGGCGGCTTCAGCGCCGATTTCATCTGACTGTTTCTTGCTAACAATCCAGGTGCTGGCGCCGCCTAGGTTGCGCATGAATTCAAAGGCCACGGCCGGCACCCAAGGCCGACCAGTGTTTACCTTAACGGTATAATCGTCAACGATTTCATGGAACCCACCTTCATCGCCGGCCCAAAAATCGCCAATAATCCCGGCTCTCCCATGTAGAGCCCCTTCAAAGAATTGTTCGTAAGAATAGAGGACATCTTCGACCGTCAACTCGCCATAACCCTTGTGGAACTGCACGCCCTCTTGGAGTTTCCACGTCCAGGTTAGAAAGTCGTCGGAGATGCTCCATGACTTGGCCAGCAAAGGACCGGGAGTCAGGTCCTTTTGAATGGCAATCATCCCTTCTCCGACCGAGCTGGAAGTGTACTGAATCCGTGGGCTGGAACTTAAGCGCGGGTGGGCCTCAAATATACCGGTCTCTTTAAGGCCAATATTAAGGGTCCCGCCGCGTTTGGCCTCGGCAGATGGGGCTTCCGTGGCTTGGGGTGTAGCTGTTGGCGCGACCGTTGACACCGCAGTGTCAGTGGGTGCGGTTGAACTACTGTCTCCAGATTGCGGTATCGCAGTCGCCGACGAACCGCAGGCAAATAACAGGGTTACGAATAACAGAACGATTGCCGTGGGCAGATGCTTGATAAATCTTGTCTTTGGCATGGTTTATTCCTCCCTGGTATTTGTATTACGTTTCGCTATTAAGTATTTCTAAATAGAATATATAAACCAGTGAATTAATTGAAAAACAACGTAATAAGTTGATTACTTATAATTTAAGGTATGGACACTGTCAACACATCTATAGTGATGTTTGACAATATATAAAATTATGAATCATGATGTAAATAAACAAGAATAGCCTGGCACTGTGGGGCTATTGTGCTCGAACTTTGAGGCGTTCTAAGGCTGCTGGGGCTAAAGGGGCTTGGCGAAGGATTGCTCGTGGGAGTCGGGGTCGTTGATGTGGAATTGCAGAAACTTCACCAATCCAAAAAGCGGCCTGGCATCAATGCCAGGCCGCTTTTTGGACAATTTGCCAATGCCTATAGGGCATTTTCCGAACCTGGCTAGTGGCTATCGATGTTTGACGTACTCGAATCCACTTGGGGCTTTCATGTCGCTGAAGTCGGTCGGGCGCCAATCGGGGTCTATGCGCGGACCCGCCGGCCAGAGACCGTCGTGAACGTACAGAGAGGAAGCTACGGAATTCTCCCAGATCCAGTTATAGACCTCGAGCTCCCCAGCCTCAATCTTAGCCTGTTCAACCTGCTTCTGCGTATCACGTACGTGTTCATCCAACCACGGATGGTGCGTCCCGTAGCTGAAGGTCGAATCTACTGTGTAGTTGGAGGCCCCGATGATGGGAGACAGGCGTGAGCTAACGGTTAGGCAGGTAATGCCATTGTAATTCCGCGAAATCATCTGAGGCCTGAGGGTGGCGTAGGGTAGATTCTGAATCTTGACGCTGATGCCGATTTGCTCCCAGTAGTTGGCAACCGCGTGACAGGACTCAACTTCGGCGGGTGCGCCCCGGATTGCCGGAGTTAAAGTAATCTCGAACCCATCAGGGTAACCGGCTTCGTCCAGCATCTGCTTGGCTAGTTCCGGGTTGTATTCGTAATTCCAATCCGGGTTTTGCCTCTGGTCGTGGCCCATCCAGTCTCTGACGGACTGGACCCGTCCGAACCCGGACAAGAGTTCGTCGACGAGAGCCTGGCGGTCGATGGCGATGTTCATCGCCTTCCGGACCTTGACGGCCCTGGCCCATTCCTCGGACTCAGTGTCCATATTTCCGGAAACCCAAGGCAGGTCAGGGTTGAAGGCGGGGTATTCGTTGCCATCTTTGTCCACGCCGTTGTACTGGCCGTGGAAGTTCAGCCCGGCCTGACCGCCGTTGGGCCAACCGGTTACCACAGCGCCTTTCACGCCTTCGACGGTGGAAAGGGAGTCGAATGCCATGGTAAATATGTCCAGATTACCGGTCACGAAACCGGCCACCCGGGCCGACTCCTCGGGGATGGACCAGTAGATCAACTCTTCGAAGTAGGGAGTCTGGCGCCAATGGTCTTGCACGGCCTTGAACTTCCAGAAAGAGCCGCTCTCGTGTTCCACAATCTCCCAAGGGCCGGTGGAGGCGATGTCCACGCTGGCCGCTTCGATTCCAAGCTCTTCAGACTGTTTTTTGGGAACCATCCAGACGCTGACGCCGGCGGCGTTTCGGGAGAACTCGTTGACCACCGCGGGCACCCATGGTTTCGTGTTAGTGACCACATACGTGTAATCATCAATAATCTTGGTGGTGGAGTTTCCTTCGCCGTTGAAGCCGTAATAATCTCCCAGAATTCCAGCACGGGCGAGTTTAGCTCCTTGATAGAACTGGTCTAGGGAATAGACCACGTCCTCTGTTGTCAACTCTCCATAGCCCTTGTGGAACTGGACGCCGGACCGAATTTTCCAGGTCCAGGACAAGAAGTCTTCAGAGACATCCCAAGATGTGGCAATCATGGGGTTGGGCAGAAGATTCTCGCCAATAGTTACGAGGCCCTCGCCTATCGAGCTGCTCATGTATTGCACGCGTGGGCTTGAGACCTCGCTGGGATGGCCCTGAAAAATGCCGGTCTCCGATACACCGTGGTTAAGGGTGCCGGCCGGCTTAACCAACGCGGGAGCATCAGTCGCTTGGGGCATCGCTGTTGGCGTAGCTGCCGCACTGGTGGCAGTGGGCGAAGTACCGGCCCCGGATGCGGGTGTCGCCGTTGCCGATGACCCGCAGGCAAACAACAGGGCTACAAATATCAGGACAATCGCCTTGGGTAGATGCCTGAGTATCGTTGGTCTTGAACTAGACGTTGGCATATTTTATTTCCCCCCTGTTATTTGTTATACGTTACGCTATCTAGTATTTATAATATTTATTGGATTAATCTATAATTATATTTAAATCTTACGAATAATGTCACATATGTATATGACAAGGCATGGACACTGTCAATACACCTATAGTGATGTTTGATGATATAGAGAATCAATAAATAAGATATGACGATGCTAGGTAATCACCGGGTTGGAAGGCTAAAGGACCGAAACGGGGGAGTGGTTGCCGGGGCTAGAAAGGGCTAGAGGGGCTTGGCGAAGGACAGCTCGTGGGAGTCGGGGTCGTCGATGTGGAAGTAGCGTTCGCCCCATGACGCGTCGGCGGGCTTTGTGGACGGGGTGAGGCCTGCTTGGACCAATTGTTGGTAAAGGGCGTCAACATCGTCAACGTGAAATATCAGACGGCCCCACTTGGTCTGGATAGCGTCTGGGTTTCCCGTGCTTGGATTCAATGTCAGGTTTAGGTAGCCTGCTCCCACCTTGAAGCTGGTGAAAGAAGCGGTCTCGCCCCCATACAGAATTTCCATGCCGACCTTGTTGCGGTAGAAGTCGACAGAACGGGCCATGTCGGTTACGGCCAGGGTTATGGCGCTGATGGACTGAACGCTCACGATAAGGGCCTTTGGATATTGAGCCTTTGGATATTGAGTACGAGAGTGGTGTGCGTGCGGACTATCTGCGGCGGCGTCCGGGCAGACCGGGGAATATGCGCTCTTCCAAGACCCAGTCCATGCGGCGTTTGAGGGCGTCCACTTCTTCTTGGGGAAGGAGTGTTACCAACTCTTTGACCATGGTGGGCAAGGATTCTGGGGGTGAGTCCAACTGTTCCCTAAGTTCGGTCAGTGACGCTAGCAAGGGCGCGGGTATCGGTTCGCTGCAAAAGTCCCAAATTACCGTGCGGACCTTCATCTCCGAGTGGAAGGTGAGCCCGTGGTCGATGCTCCAGATTTTACCGCCTTCGCCAATCAGCAGATGGTTGGCTTTGCGATCGGTGCTATTGGCGACCAAGTCAAAGCAGGCGATGACCCGCAATTGGTCGGCGCATCCGTCTTCCATGGTGTAGTAGTTCTGTTTGGGGTCGTGTTCGACGAATTGCTGAACCGATCCGACTCCGTGGGGGCCGTCCCGAATTATTGTGAAGGGTACGATGTCCCAGCCCAATATTTGGCTTAGCAGGTAGGCGGCGTATTCACGCTTATAGAGGGTGCCGCTGGGGAAATCCCAAAGGGGGGACTCGCCTTCGCGAGGCTTATAAATGGCCAGGCTCTCATTGCCGTTCAAGTCAATCTTGGCCAAGAAGGTGTAGTTGGAACCCAGAGGGGTTAGTTGTAAAGAAATTATTTCGCCGTTGCGAATTATGTCGGTGGTTGTCGGCTCGGTAGTCAAAACGTTGCCTTCAGGTACTGGTCTAGCCCGCCTCCAAGACGGTGTGCCCATTGGCCCTGGGGCAAGAATGACCTTTGGGGTTAATCGGTTGTCCGCAGAGGAAACAAGTTGGTCGGCCTGCGGCGCAAATCCTTAGCGCTGTTTCTCCCAGGACTCCCGCTTTGGCGGTGGTGACCCAAAATCCCACCGATTCAATCTCTTTGGATTCATCGGCCAGTGAGCCGTCCTCTTCCATCGGCTCGTCAATCTCGCGTTCAAAGGCCTGAAGATAGAAGGCGTTGCTGTCGGGGTCATGGCTGAGCAGCATTTGGCCCGCCTTGAAATCAACGGTCAACTCGCCGCCGGACCAGCTGTCTTCGCGTAGGTCGCTTTCCTTGCTGCGCTCTGCTTGAGAGAGACGGCTTACAGCTTCATTAAGGTAGACACCCAGTTGGAGGAGTTGTTCTTTCTCCAACCAAATGGAACAGTAGGCCTGTCCCGAGTGGATGTCCAGGCGAAACGTTCGTAGGCCGGGCTCTCCAAACGTCAGAGCTTCAACGCTGGAGATTGCTCCCAGGGGGTATTTAACCTTTCTCGACTCCATGACCAATATCATAGCTGCCGGTTGTTTGCCGTGGCAAGGTGGAATGGCACCCTCAACTTAACATTATGAAATGTGTGGTTGGCTTGTTTGGTCGAGATGTAGTTATTTCAGAAGTAGGTCTCCGGAAAGCAACTGTGACCATGTTCGCCCTACGTCGGTGGACTTATAAATTGAAGCATAGGGGCCAGCCATGAAGACTGTGTTGGCGTCGTTCTTGCTCCAGACCATGGTAGTGGGATAGCCCTTGTCGAACGAAATATACCCGGGAGTAGCCGATATGACAGTCCATGTTGCTCCGCCGTCGTGACTTTCCTGCATTGATTCCCCATTGCTGCCCAGCATGTGTAATCCGGTAGTGTCGAAGGAATCGAAAACGAAAGCTGTCATTCTACGGGACGGATGAAAAGTCTCGCCCCAGTCGGACGACCAGTAAGATGCGTTGCTGGATGCGGTTACGTAGAGCCGCGAAGGGTTCAGGGGGGATATCTCTAGACCAAGTAGGGCCTGTTCGTTTGGACTTGAGTTCATCCCCTTCACTGAACTAGTCCAGGTCTGGCCACCGTCTTGTGAGCGTATTACGCCCAATTGATGGGACTCTTCAAATTTACCAGCGCCGCCGCCTTGCACCGTAACCTTGGAAAAGGTGGCTGCAATAACGGAATCTGGATCCAACGGATTGGTACGCACCACAATTATGCGGACGTCCCGGGTGGCCAATGTGTCGAGTTCTGTCCAAGTAATTCCTCCGTCCGTTGTCTTGTACACAGACCCAATGGTGTTGAAATAAGTGTCCGCTTCACACACCGGCGGCAGATTGGAACAGGCACCGCCATTCACTCCGGCATACATGGTGCCAAAGTCTGTGGGGTCGGGAGTAATGGAATAAACGGCTGTGTTCATGTCTGGGCTGACTCGTTGGACCCAAGACTTGGCTCCGTCGACCGAGCAATAGACGCCGTTATTCCCGGCGCTGGTGTTGGCCAATCCAATGGTGCCGGGTCCGCCAGCCATGGAGATGCAGATGTGATTAGAATCTTTGGGGTCGATGATAGTTGAGTAAAACTCTTCGTAGCAAAGCCCTGGGCCTTCGGTTCTGTTCCAGGCCTTTAGACCATTAACGGCCCTAACCCAGGTTGTTCCACCGTCAACGGTCTTAAAGAAACCTTCCTGTTCCACTCCGATGTAAATCTTGTTGTCGTCCAACGGGTCCACGGCTAAAGACCGCTGGGTCCGTTGCGGATAGGAGTGGGGGGCGCAGTTCAATTGCAATTTGGAAGTTGAGCTGGATGTTCCTGTTTGGCTTACAGGTTGCTTGGAGGGCGGGGACGTCACTGAGCCGTTCGACGCCGTTGGTGCCAGTTGGGTGGCCTCAGTTGTCGTTGCGGTCCCGCTTGTATCTTGTGAAATATTGGTCGTCGATTGGTTCGGGATGTTTGTAGGCAAAGAAGCTGCCCCGGACCCGCATCCGGCAGATAAAGCTAAGGCGATGATGATGGTGAATAAGATGCAAATTGAATAACGCATGTTTTGATTATAAAAAGCGGTTAGGTAATCTTCTAGCCGCTGACCAGTTCGGATTATAGGATATGGCTAAAGGTGCAACCAACCGCGCTGGCTGGTTTATTTGTATAATCCCTGCTGCTTGATAGCGAATAAGCAGTAATTAAGGAGGCTCACCGATGGCAGAGGGATTAAAGGCGGCACAGGTCCAGGCGGCGATGAAGGCGATGTGGGATAAGGGCATGGAGAAGCCCAACGAACCGATCGCAATGTGCATCGTTGACGCGGCAGGCAACCTGGAAGCCTACGCCAAGATGGACAATCTACGGATATTCAGCCGCCGCCACGCGCAGCGGAAGGCCTACACCTCCGCAGTTATGGGGATGGATTCCGGGGCCCATGCCGAGCGGCTACACGGTGGTGGCCGGAACATTGCCGACTTGGGCGATCCAATGATGACCTTTGGCCAAGGTGGCCTGGTAATCATGAAAGACGGCGTCATCCTGGGCGGAATCGGCGTCGGCGGCTACCCCAGCGGCCAGTCCGACGAGGACATCTCCCGGGTCGGCCTAGACGCCATGAACCTGTAGGGAATCCTAGTTCGATCGTATGGTCATCCTCGGAGTAGAAGAAAACGCCCCGGCACCTGCCGGGGCGTTTGTTTTTTGAACGGACCTAGATTGTTGGTAACTGACCTTGCCCTATGACACCGACGTTCTGGGCCGGTACTGTAACGCCTCGGCCAGGTGGCCGATGTTGATGCCGTCCGAACCTTCCAAGTCGGCGATTGTGCGGGAGACTTTTAGTATGCGGTGAAAGGCCCTGGCTGATAGGTTGAGGCGTTCGGTGGCGGTCCGTAGCAACCCTTTAGCGCCATCATCCAATTGGCAGAACTTCCAGACCTCGGCGGGCCCCATCTCCGAGTTGCAGAAGAAGCCGTTTTCCTTGAACCGTTCCCGCTGAATATCCCGGGCCTGTTCGACGCGAAGTCTGGGGCCGCTGGAATCCTCGGCCTGATGGTCTTCCACCAGTTTCTCGTACTCCACTGGCGGCACTTCCACAAACACGTCGACCCGGTCGAGCAATGGCCCGCTGATGCGCTTTTGGTAACGGGCCACCGTGGATGGCGAACAGCTACATTCCTTTCTGGGGTGGGTGTGGAAGCCGCAGGGGCAGGGGTTCATGGCCGCCACCAACATGAAGCTGGCCGGGTAGGTGACACTGCCGCTGACCCGGCTGATGGTGACCACTTTATCTTCCATGGGCTGGCGCAGGGACTCTAGGGCTGTGTGGTTGAACTCGGGCAACTCGTCTAGGAACAACACGCCCCGATGGCTCATGGTAATTTCTCCGGGCCGTAGCGTTCGCCCTCCGCCGACCAGACCGGCGTTGGAAATGGTGTAGTGGGGCGACCGGAAGGGCCGTGTTAAGACAAGGGGATGCTCAGCGGACAGCACACCGTTGACGCTGTAAATCTTGGTTACTTCCAGAGCCTCTTGCTGCGCCATGCGGGGGAGTATTGACGGCAGGCACCGGGCAAGTAATGTCTTTCCACTGCCGGGAGGGCCGTTGAAAATCAGGTTGTGGAAGCCGGCGGCGGCAACCTCCAACGCCCGCTTGGCGTGTTCTTGTCCCCGGACGTTGGCCAGGTTCATCTCGTAATGCCCGACGGTGTCGTCAATTTTTTTCCACCCATCTTCGGCCAGAGGCAGAATCTCTTCTTCACAGCGTAGATGGTCAATCAGGTGCCTCAAGCTGGCGACCGGATAGACCTTTACGTCTTCCACCAGCGACGCCTCATCGGCGTCAACTGCGGGAACAAACACCGATTTGTAACCTTGGTCCCGGGCGACTGACACCATGGCCAAGATGCCGGTGGTGTGGCGGACGGTGCCGTCCAGAGAGAGCTCGCCGAGAAACACTGTGCCGTCCGGAATCGAGTCAATCTGCCCTGAACTGAGCAGCATGCAGACCGCGATGGGCAGGTCGTAGGACGGGCCTTCTTTCTTTAAATCCGCAGGGGCTAAGTTCACGGTGATGCGGCGGAGGGGGAATTCGCAGTTGCTGTTGCGCAGTGCGGCGCGCACCCGTTCTTTGGCTTCTTGCACGGCGGCGTCGGGGAGTCCAACGATGTTGAAGGCGGGGAGTCCGGGGGAGATATCCACTTCGACTTGGACCACATATCCGTCCAGGCCGATGACTGCGCAGGTCTGGGTATTGGCTAACACGGCAGTTGCTCCTTTGGCGCCGGCCAGGGGCAAAGTTGCGGAGCTTCTGGTGGTCTACCGGCCGGTTGCCGAGCTAACTGTAGGGGAGGAGCGGGAACCCGCGCTATGGGCTGCTGACAGTAACCTGCAGCAAGTCGCTAGCCACACTAACCGGCCCGTCGTAGTGTTCTTTAGCTTCGTCAATCAGCGGCTGGAAGTCGGCGTGGAAGCTGGAGTCTAGGTGGGTCAGCACCAGTTCGGCGGCCCCGGCTTGGGTGGCGGAGCGACCGGCGTCGGCGGCGGTGGCATGGCCGTGTAGTTTGGCTAGTTCTTTATCGACTTCGGTGCGGAAGGCTTCATGTATTAGTAGCTGTGCGCCCTTCGCTGCTTCTATTAACTGGGGGTTGTAGCGGGTGTCTCCCGAGAAGACCACTGCCAGGCCGCCGGATTCTACTCGCCAGCCCACTGCGCCGGAGATGTGGTCGGCGGGGAAACAGGATGCAGTGGTGGTTGGCCCAAGATTAATCTGTTGGCCCGGCGTCACGACGTTCCAGCGCATCACCTGCCGCCCGTCGGAATTCATGGCTCCGTCTTGATTGACCGTGGCGACGTTCAGGTGGCTGGCGTTGCACATCTTAATTGCCCATTCCAGCGGTTCTTCGGTGAGGTAGACGTCCAATGGTGGAGCGTCTTGCCGTTCCAAGGCCCGGACGAACTGGACGAACATCAGGCCCGACATGTGGTCGGGATGGTGGTGGGAGAGCAAGACCTGGTCGTAACTCGCCACGGGGATGCCCAATTCAGAACCGTTGCGGGCCACTGAGTTACCGGAGCTGGTATCCACCAGCAGCCGCGTGCCGTCGTCGCAGTCATAGACCATGGCGGTATGGGCACGGTTGGTTGAGGTTCCGGACCCCGTGCCAAGAAAGCTAATTTTCATCGCGGGCATCTAGTTATCTCCGAAAATATTGGCCGGGCTTTAGCTGCCAGCCCTGTTGTTCTCCCAGTCTGTAAGGCGGGTCTCCAGGGAGTGCTGGCGGAGTGCCATAGTTAGGTCGCCTCTGGTGCGTTCCAGCACGCCGCGCATGGCGTCGGTGTTGCGGCGCAGGCCACTGGTCACGCCCTCGGGGAAGTCGATGGTCACCAGCACGCTGTACATCTCGTCCATGATATCCATGAACTCTTCGCAGCCGTCGAATGTGTCGCGGCGGAGGGCATCGAGGATGTAGCGGCGCAGCTCTCCGATTACCTCGGCCAGGCCATTAATGTAGGCAGCGGCGTCCACTTTCAAGTCGGCAATGCTGGGAATATCGGCTCCCGATATCACGGCCAGGGTGACGTTGGCCTCGGTGAACTCTTTACGGGCGTCGTTCATGAACCCGGCATTGAATATTTGAGGGCTGGTCTGGCTGATGTGGTCGGCCTCTTCGAGCCTGGTTGCCCCTTTGCCAATCAGTTCCCGCGCGTCGTCGAAATCGCCTCGGTGCACGGCCCGGATGGCGTTGGCCGAGAACCGGATAACCTCCCTGGAAACGGCCAGGGCTTGTTCACGGTCGCGGTTTCGTTCGGTGAGTTCCTTGATGACGGCGGCACCGATATCAGACAGATGTGCGCTATAGCGGGACGGCATTAAACTCTTCCCCCGGCTTCTTCGATTATTTTGACCAGTTGGGCGGCGGCGGCTTCTGGTTCGGTTGCCAAGCCAACGGCGGCGGTGACGCAGATGGCGTCGGCCCCAGCCTCGATGACCGGCGCGGCGTTCTCGGCGTTGATTCCGCCGATGGCGACCAGCGGTGTTTTGGCTATTTCCTTGGCCAGACGCAATTGCTCGATACCCGTGGGAGGGCGGCCCGTTCCCTTGGTGTTGGTTTGGTAGATCGCGCCAAAGGCCACATGGTCGGCGCCCATTCGCTCGGACTCGGCCAGGTCTTCAACTTCATGGTTGGACCGGCCAACAACTTGGTGCTGGGCCAACACCCGACGAGCATGGTCGATGGGTAAGTCGCCCTGACCGATATGCAGGCCGGTGGAACCGATGATGGCAGCAATGTCGGCGTGGTCGTTGATAATTAATGACGACCCAGATTCCTGGCAGAGCTGTTGCAGGCCGTGGGCAAGCGTTAATAACTCACCCTTGTCGTGGCATTTGTCCCGAAGTTGCAGCATGCTGGCCCCACCCCGGATGGCTGCCTGGGCTATCGCTAATGGGTCACGACCACCGGTGAACTGAGGGTCGATTATCACGTAGAGACCCCGGACTAAATCCGACTTGTCCCGTCGGGCTGCCGAACCAAGCTGGGTGGTGAGGTCTTCCAAGATGCGGGTTACCCCGGCCAATGTTTCCCAGCCCAACGGATTGGCGGGCGACGACTCGTCCAGCAGGGACAGAATGTTCCGGGCGATGGACACTAACTCCAGAGCATCTTGGGCGGTGGACGGTGGGCCGTCGTCGGTGTCGGCCAAAGCTAAGGGTGCAGGCAGGGCGGGGAGAGCCTCTCGCAGGCTCTGTAGGGCTGGTGCCGGTGATTGGGCTGGGGGAACGAAACGGGACGCCGCCTCTAGGCAATGGAAGGCCACCTGATAGTGGCTTTGACCGCCGGGTTCAGTCCCAGATAAGGTCATAAATCGAGGCCCTTGGGCGTTTCTCCAGAGCGGGCGGCGTCGATGTTGTCGCGGACCGTTTGGGGCATTTCCACACCGTATTTCGAGAAGGCCGATTCCACGTTGCGGCCAATGTTTCGGGGGTCGCTATAGTAACCGGGAGTCCGGTGTTCGCTGCCCGAGGCGAAATTCTCGTGTACCGACCCCACGGTTTTCCCCATGGCGAAAGACGACATGCGGCGTGCCATGTCTTTGCTTTGGCAGTGGGCGCAGACCGGCTCGAGTTCGCTATTGATGGACTTCAAGAAGAACGAGGAGACCCTGGCGCAGGCCTGACACCGGTATTCATATATGGGCATGGTGGCGTACCTTCTGGGATGCGGTCTGCTTTGGGGGTTAGGAGTCTTTCATCTCGCGGCGTTCACGGTTGAACTCCGGGGAAGTCTGGCCGCCCATCTCTCGCTTAATTCTTCCCATATGGGCGTCGATGCTGGCCGGGCTATTTTCATCAACGTCGCGGGAAGTCTCCCCGCTGGGTGCCCAGTTGAGGCTGCTGCCCCAGGCCGGTCGGAAGGAGAATTTGGAGATTAGACGTTCCAGGTTACTGCCGCCGCAGTGCTCGCAGTCTGGTTGCTTTTCTTCGGACCAGCTATGGAACAGGGCGGAGGTAATCTTTTGGCAGCCGTCGCAGCGGTATTCGTAGAGGGGCATCTTACTTCTGACTCTAACGATGGATTCGTACTCTCGGGAGACGGAATCAATTTTAGCATGGCCAGTCTTGACGGTGTTTCAGACCGGCCTGGTATCCAAAACAGTGATACGAATGAATCAAAATTACGGCCCAATTGGGCCATTAATAAGGGCTTACTGATACTAATTTGGCAGACTTACTAATATAGAATTATATTGTCGAATTCACAAAAAATCTTAGACACCCTTCCAAACTAGTGATAACGGCAACCGTTTGTGAGTGGTTAGTCGCGCATTTCACTACGGAATTTATGCCGGTTTGCGGCCGACGGCGCACCTAGTAGCACGGATCGTGAACCCTAGTCCGCGCTGGGGCTGCAAGTCCACTAAATGAATCACCTGGCAAGACGAGATGAATTTTTTTCTGAAGGTGGAGCGGAAAATGATGGAATTGCCAAACTGGGACCGATGACGGAACCGGATACGACGACTTCTATTTGGAGGTCGGCGAAATACCGGCAAACCGTTTTATTCGCCATAACCGCTTTGTTGGTTATGGCCATCGCTGCGTTAATTGCCGCAACGAAAATAAACGGCGCCATCGCAGGACTAGCTGAGGCCGCGGTCATATCCCTTGCCGAGGAAAATGCCACGAAAGACGCCCGACATATCCAGTCGATGATTACCGGTGCGCCAGTCATGGAAGCCATGGTTACGGGCGTCCAAGGAATCGCCATAAATGATCACGCAGTTACGATAGGGTCAGGTGTAGAAGCTTCTGTCGAACCGATGGTCATGGGTCCAGTGGGTCCAGTGGGTTCTTCGGACATGGACGTCGCAACGAGTGTCAACGATACACACCTCGATGAAGTTATGCCTCTCACCGTCGGTTTATTAACTGGCGCTAACGGGCTCCCGTCCCAGTTTGCCCACTTGGTGGAGGGAATGGGTATTTTGGAATCAACCCTTTTCTCTCCCGCTGGAGACATTCTGTGGAGCACCGACTTGAAAGCAGTTGGTTTAACCATGGTCTCCAGTCCCGGACTCAGAGACGCGCTAGCTGGAAATATTTCGTCTGAACTGGAGAGGAATCTAGAGTTAACCGGGCATGATGGGTCTGTCGTATATATGGATGTGGTGGAGACGTATGTCCCGCTACAGGATTCCCCTACAAGTCCGATAGTCGGTGTTTTGGAAATAAATAGGGAAGTCGGCGCAGACCTGGGCGCGCTAGTCGGAGATACGAAAGTGATGATTGTATGGACGACCGTAGCGACCATGTCAGGGCTTTTTCTTGCTCTCGTTGGGTTTGTCGTCCTTTCTGACCGGATGATTTATCAATCTAATCGCAGACAATTGGATTTGGTTGAGGGCCAGTTTGCTGAGCGCGACCGGGCTCAAAAAGAACTGGCAGAACAAGCCAGAGCCCTGTCGGCCAGCAACCAGGAATTGGAACTTGCGACTGAGCAACTCATGAAGACTCAAGACAATCTGGTTCGGACAGAAAAACTAGCGGCAATAGGACAATTGTCGGGGGGGCTGGCTCACGACCTAAGAAACCCTCTGGGCTCGATAAAAAATGCGGTCTATTTGATTAAAAAGAAAATGGACAGCGGTCAAAATGGCGCGCAGGATGCTTCGGTAATTAAATATCTTGGCATCATCGAGGGCCAGACGGCACGCTCGGAGCGGGTAATTGAGAACTTAATGAGTTTCGCACGCGTTAGCCCTTTCGTTCTGGTCCCAGCCGGTGTCAATCGCGTCGTCAACGAGGCATTGGATTCTTTCGTCAGAAGGGACAACGTGAAACTTTTGACCGATGTAGATTCGGATTTGGGATCAGTTATGGCTGACGTTGAACAGTTGCAGCGGGTGTTTTTGAATTTGGCCAACAACGCTCAAGAAGCAATGTTGGGCGGCGGCGAATTGACTGTGTCCGGTAGGTTGCGCGAGGGGCAGGTTGAGGTCTTGTTCGCCGATACGGGCGGCGGAATAGCCCGTGAAAACATGGAAAAGCTATTTGACCCGTTATTTACAACCAAGCCTGGAGGCACTGGACTGGGGCTGGCGGTGTGCCGCGAAATCATTGGTCACCACGGCGGAACTGTGGACGCGGCTAATAATGCCGAGCCCAAGGGTGGCGCTACTTTCGCCGTTTTATTACCGTCTCTTGTTGAGTGAGAACAACGCAGAATAGCTTTTATAACGGTTGTCTCTGGCTCCGGCCAGGCGCGCGGACTAGGTATGCCTACTGTATAATGCGGCCACCGGAGCCGACGGTTTTCAAGACTGACGGCTGACCTGCTGAGGTGCCGCCATGGCGAACGAACAAGCCCACACTTTGCCCATGTTCGGTGACGAAGAGCCGAAAGCGACAGTCGCTCCAGCCACACCACCTGTTATCGAACGACAGCCATTATTGATGATTATGGACGGCCACGCCATGGTTCATCGGTCGTACCGCGCCATCTCCACCCAGCGCCACCTAACAGTGAACGCCACCGGCGAAGATGTGACCGGGGTGTACGGCTTCGCCAACGTATTTTTGCGGGCGATCCGTGAGTGGAACCCGGCCTACTGCGCCATTGCCTTCGATACCCCAGCGCCAACCTTTCGCCACAAGCAGTTCGAACCCTATAAGGCCCAACGGGCGTCAATGCCTGAAGAGCTTCGCCCGCAATTTGGTCGAGTGAAGCAACTAATGGAGTCCTTTGGCGTCGCAGTTTTTGAGTTGGAGGGTTGGGAAGCCGACGATGTAATCGGCACTCTGTCTGCCCAGGCGGAGAAGATCGGGCTGGACTCGGTTATTCTCACCGGCGACCGGGACACCTTCCAATTGATTTCCCCGAAAGTCAGAATTGACTTGGCTTCCAGCATTCAGGACCGCACGGTCTACGGTGAAGCGGAGCTTGAGGAACGATTTTCGGGTCTCACCGCTGCCCAACAGACCGATTTTAAGGCGCTAGTAGGCGACACCTCCGACAACATTCCTGGTGTTCCAAAGGTCGGGGAAAAAACGGCCATCACCTTGCTCAACGATTACAAGAACCTAGAGGGCATCTACGAACACCTGGATGAGGTATCCCGTCCCAGCGTGAAACAGTCCTTGGCCGAGTTCAAAGAACGGGCCTTTTTCAACCGCGAGTTGATGACCATCGACCGCAACAGCCCGGTTGAATTGGACTTGGAGAAGGCCAAGTTCGGGAACTTTGACCGTGACGCAGTGGTCAAGTTTATGACCGAATTAGAGTTCTTTAACGTTATCCCGCGCATTCCAGAGACATCGGCTCCCTCGGGTTCATCGGTTGAGGCGGCCACTCCCATCCAAGCTCCGGGTGAAGGCACCGATTACACCGTGGTACGGACTAAAGAGCAACTGGAGCAGATGTTGGCGGCGTTGCAAGACTTCGGTAGCTTCTCGTTTGACACCGAGACAACGGGTCTGGATGCCGTGCAGTCAGGTTTGGTAGGACTCAGTTTCTCCACCGCGCCATCAGTGGCCTGGTACGTGCCGGTGGGCCATGAAACGGGAGAGCAACTTCCTGAGGAAGAGGTCTTGGCGGCGGTGCGTCCGTTGTTCGAGTCGCCAGACATTAGCAAGTGTGCCCACAACGCCAACTACGACATGACGATATTGGCCAGTCACGGCATCAACTGTCAGGGCGTCGATTTCGACACCATGGTCGCCGCCCACCTGTTGAGCCGGGGGCAACTAGGCCTCAAGAATTTGGCGCTGGACGTTCTGGGACAGCAAATGACGCCCATCACCGATTTAATCGGCAAGGGCGCTAAGCAGGTCACCTTCGACAAGGTTGATATCGATCTGGCCGCGCCCTACGCCGCAGCCGATGCCGACATGACCGGGCGGCTTCGACAGGCTTTCGAAGAGCCAATCGTCAGAGATGGTCTAAGTTCGCTGATGACGGACTTGGAGATGCCCCTGGTGCCAGTGTTGGTGACCATGCAGCGGCACGGCATCAAGTTGGACTCAGCTATACTTCGCGAGATGTCGGCGGACCTAAGCCAGCAGATGTACCAGGTTGAAGAGAGCCTGTACCAATCCATCGGGCACACCGTGAACATCAACTCGCCCTTACAGCTTAGCGACCTCCTGTTCAAAGAGATTGGCCTGCCCAAGACCAAGCGCACCAAGACCGGCTACTCCACAGACGCCAACTCGCTGGAAGGGCTGAAAGGCCTGCACCCGGTGGTCGACCAGATATTGGAATACCGCCAGGTTTCTAAGCTCAAGTCAACCTATGTAGACGCCCTGCCAGAGATGGTGAACCCAGCAACGGGCCGGGTACACACCAGCTATAACCAGGCAGGCTCGGCCACGGGTCGTATGTCCAGCAGCGACCCCAATCTGCAAAATATTCCAATCCGCACCGAGTTGGGACGGCAAGTGAGGCGGGCTTTTGTGGCCGACGGTGGGCCGGATTGGCTGCTGTTCTCGGCCGACTATTCCCAGATTGAGCTTCGGGTGCTGGCCCATCTTTCCCAGGACCCAGGACTGCTGGAGGCCTTCAAGCGCGGCGAGGACATCCATGCTTCCACGGCTTCGTTAATGTTCGATGTTCCGCTTAACGATGTTGACTCAGAGCAGCGGCGCATTGCTAAAGTTTTGAACTTTGGAGTGATTTACGGGCTTTCGGCCCACGGAATATCCCAGCAGACGGGTTTCAGCCGAGAAGAGGGGGCATCGTTCATCGAGACCTACTTCGCCAAATACCCCGGTATCAGTGAATACCTTGAATCGGTGAAAGTGAAAGCCAGGGCCAATCAGTACGTCGAGACACTGTTGGGACGCCGCCGCTACCTGGCCGACATCAACAGTCCAAACTTCAACACCCGGGGCGGTGCCGAGCGCATGGCCATCAACATGCCCATCCAAGGCACCGCAGCCGACATCATGAAGCTGGCCATGATTCGGGTACAGAAGCGGTTGGAAGATGAAGAGCTGCGCACCAAGATGCTGCTACAAGTGCATGATGAACTAGTATTTGAGGTGCCCACAGAAGAAATGGACGCCCTCAAGAATTTGGTGTTCGACGAAATGCCCGGCGCGATGGAACTGGACGTAACCCTAAAAGTGGACATTAAATGGGGCCCCACTTGGGGGGATATGGAGTAACAGTTCGCGGTGTCAAACCAGAACTTGACCGACCCAAATTCATTTAAATACGGGCGAAAGCCTTTGATGAACAGGAACAACAACTAAACATGGATTTGTTACGCAGCTTTATATTTGTGCCAGGTAATCGGGCCAACATGTTGGAACGGGCAAAAGATTTCAAGGCCGATGTCATTATGGTGGACTTGGAAGATTCGGTGCCGCCCGGCGAGAAGATGATTGCCAGAGACCTGGCCAAGGAGTGGGTGCCGACCCTGGTGCGCGAAGGTCAGCGAGTAATGGTCCGGGTGAATTCTCTGGACAGCGGCCTGACTCGACAAGAACTGGAAGCCGTTGTGTCTCCCGACCTGTATGGCATCAGCCTGGGCAAGGTCGAGTCCATTTGGAATATTCGTGACATGGACCGAATGCTGAATGCAATAGAACCATCGGCTGGTGTGGAGCCAGGCTCCATCAAGATTGTCGCCTGGACCGAAACCGCTAGTGCGCTGGTTGACGCTCGAGATATCGGAATTGCCTCGTCCCGGGTTATCGCCTTGGCCTTTGGGGCCGAGGATTTCACCAACGACATGGGCATCGAACGCTCTGACACGGGGGATGAAGTATTGGTTCCTCGGGCTCTGATTCCGGTCGCCGCCCGCGCCGCCAATGTGGCGTCCCTAGACTCGCCATTTGTCCTATTTCAAGACCCGGACGCGCTACGGGCCGACGCCAAACGGGCGCGGCAGATGGGCTACACGGGAAAGTTTGCCATCCACCCCTCTCAACTTGACATAATTAACGAAACATTCAGCCCGTCTGCTGAAGAAGTCGCCTACGCCCGCAAGATAATGGAAGCCTGGGATGAGGCCGAAGCCGCAGGCCGTGGCTCCCTGGCAATGGACGGACGGATGGTCGATGTGCCAGTTATGAAACGGGCCCAAAACCTGTTGGCTTTTGCCGATGCCATTGAGGCCAGCACCCGCTAGGCGGTTCTTTTTATATGAGTGACCAATTTCCCCGAACCGACCGCATCGTGCTTGAGGGCATGCGCTTCTACGCGTTTCATGGCGTGAACCCCGAGGAGCGAGTGCTGGGGCAAGAGTATTTGGTTGACCTGACGGTGGAGATGGACCTTGGTTCCGCCGGTATTTCTGACCGGCTGGAAGACACCGTCAGCTATGCTCATATCTACCGCGCCGTCAAAGAGGTAATGGAGGGCGAGCCTCGTAACCTTTTGGAAGCAGCAGCCCAGGCCATCGCCGATAAGATATTGTCAGAATTTGCCGTGCACTCGGTGGGGGTCCGGTTGAAGAAGCCGCATCCGCCAATTCGCGGGTCGGTTATCGAATATGCCGCAGTGGAGATTTTTCGCCTGCGGAACGACTAAACGATGCAAAGAGCCAATAAAAAAGCCCCGGAATATTTTTCCGGGGCTTTTTGTTGCCTTCTTATTTAAAGGCTTTGCGGTGGGCCGAGTTAATCGGCGGCGGTGATGGTGATGTGGGACATGTAGGAGTCGGCCTTGGCGCCGTGCCAGTGGTTTTCTCCCTGAAGTACGTGGACCACGTCGCCTACGGTAATCTCCTGTTCGTGGTTCTCGTCGGCCACGATGCCGATACCGGCAGTTACTACCAGCATCTGGTCGCTCTTGTGGACGTGCCAGCCGGTGGTGGCGCCGCGCTCGAAGTTCACGATGCTGCTATTGAAGGTCTTGCTGGCTCCTTCGGGCAGTATCGGTTGCCTGGTGCGCTTAACATCCCCGCCGGTCCACCCGGGAATTGGAGTTGCAGTGGCAATGGGTATGGTCTCAATCTCGCCGATTCTGATAACTTTCATAAAATCCTCCTGGGTCCAGATGAATTCCAGACAAGATAATACACCCGCAGGGCAACTTCGGGTATAGCCAGCTCGACTAAAGAGGCGTTTGGGCGGCATAGCCTATTATCGGCATATCCTAAAATAGGAAGGATCTATCGTCGGAAAGCGCCGCGTAGTTATTATGCTTGGACCGTTCCCTTCTAGTCATGACTTTGGACGTAAGCTACATGGAGACTCGCCTGCGGCGACGGTTGTTTGAGCGTGGCCTTTGTGTTAATCTGAGGAACGTTCAACTGAACAAAATTGGAATACTATGCCGCCTGGCAATACGCCTAGACGGCAGTAAACGAGTCAAACGATATGCGCTGTGAAATTTGTCTAAAAGCTGGTATGAGCGGCAACAACGTAAGCCATTCAAACCGCCACACCAAGACCCGGTTCAAGGCCAACGTCCACAAGCAGACACTGATGCGCGAAGGCAAGTCAGTCAGGGTCAAGCTCTGTAGCCGTTGCTTGCGCTCGCTCCACAAGTCCAAGAAGGTCCAAAAGGTCTTCGCCGCACTATAGCGGGAACTAACGAACTAACAAAAAGGCCCCGTCCCGATGCATCGGGACGGGGCCTTTTTTATTTCCCTAATATAGCTGACCGCTGAAAGCTAAAACGCTCCCGCGATGCACCCGCGCATGGCCTTCATAGCCTCGGGGATGGTTTCTTGCTTGTTGAAGATGGCCGAGCCTGCTACTAGGATGGTTGCGCCTGCTTTTATTGAGTCCAAGGCAGTTGCGTCGGCTTTGATTCCGCCGTCAACCTCAATCTGGGCGTTGTACTTTGCCTGGTCGATAATTCCCTTTAGTCGGCGTATTTTGTCCAGGCTATTTGGAATGAACGACTGGCCGGACGCGCCGGGGTTCACCGACATCACCATCACCATGTCCAACATCGAGAGCACGTCTTCAACGGCGCTAATCGGAGTGCCGGGATTGATGGCCACGCCAACCTGGTGGCCCATGTTCTTGATCTTGGCGACAGTACGGTGCAGGTGCCCACAGGCCTCGGCGTGGACCAGAATTTGGTCGGTTGCCACCTTGGCGAAGGTGGACAGCAGATTTTCCGGCTCTTGAATCATCAGGTGGATGTTCAAGGGGACGTCGGTGTTAGCCCGGATGGCGTCCACCACCACTTCTCCAAATGAAATGGCGGGCACAAATACGCCGTCCATCACGTCCACGTGAATCAGGTCGGCCCCAGCCTCGGTGACCGCTCTAACTTGGCGGCCCAAATCAGCGAAATCAGCCGATAGCACTGATGGGGCAATCAATATCCTGGCCTCAGAAACCATCGGGGGCAGCCTCCATTATTCTTTTTGCCTCTTCTAAAGCAGCGGCCACCCGGACCGGCGCGGTGCCACCAGGGTTGTCTCGGGCCGCGGCGGACGACTCGGCGGTGATGTCGTAGACGTCCTGCTCGAATAGGTCGGAAAGTTTCTTGTACTCCGCGACCGGTAGGTCATTGAGGCTGATGTTCCGCTCGTCGCAGTGCCGGGAGAGTTCCCGCATGATGCCGTGGGCTTCTCTAAATGGCATTCCCTTGGCCACAAGGTAGTCGGCCATGTCGGTGGCCAGCATCTGACTTTCTCCGGCCAGACTCGACACCCGCTCCTCGTTCAGTTTTAGGCCAGGGAGCATTTCTTGGAAGACATTCAGTGTCGTCGACAGTGTATCGGCCGCGTCGAAGAAACCCTCTTTGTCTTCTTGCATGTCCCGGTTATAGGTCAGGGGCAGTCCCTTTAGCGTGGTCAGCATCCCCAGCAGGTCGCCGTAGACTCGGCCAGTCTTGCCTCGGGCCAGTTCGGCGAAATCGGGGTTGCGTTTCTGCGGCATGATGCTGCTGCCGGTGGTGAACTCATCGGATAGCCGGATGAACCCGAACTCGCCGGTGGACCAGAGGATCAGTTCTTCGGACATTCGGGAGAAGTGCATCATGCAGACGGATGCCGCCGCCAGAAATTCGACCACGAAGTCGCGGTCGGATACGGCGTCCATGCTGTTGGCGCTGATGCGGCTGAAACCCAGTTCCGCTGCCAGGAATTCCCGGTCAGTCTGGTAGGCGACTCCCGCCAGTGCGCCGCTGCCCAGGGGCATCACGTCGGTGCGCTGGTAGCAGTCTTGGAACCGGCCAATGTCGCGCTGGAACATTTCAAAGTAGGCCAGCATGTGGTGGGGGAATAACACCGGCTGGGCTCGTTGCAAATGGGTGTAGCCGGGCATCACTACGGTCTGGTAGCGGAAAGCCAGCCCCACCAACGCCTGCTGCACACCCCGCAGTCCCTTGGCTATCTCTTTGATTGTCTCTTTGGTGTAGAGCCGCAGGTCAACCGCCACCTGGTCGTTCCGCGACCGGGCTGTGTGCAGCCTTCCCGCCGCCGCGCCAATAATCTGGTGCAGGCGACTCTCGATGTTCATGTGCAGGTCTTCCAGGGCTGGGTCCCACGGAAACGAGCTAAGCTCGATTTCCTTTTCGATGGCCTTCAGACCCTGGGTTATTTGGGCGGCGTCGTCCTGGGAGATGATGTCCTGCTTGGCCAGCATCTTGGCGTGGGCGATTGACCCGGCAACGTCCTGCTTATAAAGACGCCGGTCATAATCAATGGAAACGGTGTATCTGCTGAAATCAGTCATACATAGAGACTATAACCCTCAGTAGGAGTTAGGCTCAAGTGTGTGGCAATCGGTTTAAGGAAGACTTAGGTGGACCCCATCAGTTGGACAGGGTTGGGGCTAAATTAAGTGAGAGTCCCACTGATTTTCCAGGGTCTGCCACCGTTCCGGTTGGTGACCACCTCCTATCCATCGACTGCTCCTCTGATTCCGCCGGTTCCCCGTTGAACACCTCCGCCGGTGTCCGGTAGCCCAATGCCTGGTGGGGCCTTTGGGCATTGTAGAAGCGGAAGTAGTTGTCGATCCCAGTCTTGGCCTGCCTGCCGCCGATGTAAGCCTTCAGGTAGACCTCTTCGTACTTCACCGTCCGCCACAGCCTTTCGACGAATATATTGTCGTTGTACCTGCCCTTTCCGTCCATGCTGATCCTGACTCCGTGGCGCTGTAGGAGACCGGTGAAACCATCGCCGGTGAACTGGCTCCCTTGGTCCGTGTTGAAGACCTCAGGTTTCCCCTTGCCCAGCGCTTCCTCCAAGGCCTCGACACAGAAGCCAGCGTCCAGGGTGTTGGATAGGCGCCAAGCCATTACGTGCCGGCTGTGCCAGTCCATGATGGCCACCAGGTACAGGAAGCCCCTGGCCATGGGGATGTAGGTGATGTCCGCTGTCCACACCAGGTTGGGCTTGGTGATCTCCATGCCGCCCAGCAGATAGGGATAGACCTTGTGTCCCGGCGCTGGTTTACTGGTTCGGGGCCGCCGGTAGACAGCCTGTAGTCCCATGATCCGCATCAGACGCCGGACCCGCTTCCGGTTCACCGAGTGGCCCTGCCTGCCCAGCCAAACCTTTATGCGTCTTGACCCGTAGAATGGCGTGCTCAGGTATTGCTGGTCGATCTGCTTCATCAGGTCCAGGTCCTCTTGGGAAGGTCCACTGGGCCGGTGGTAGACACTCGATCTTCTGATGCCCAGGAGAGCGCATTGCTTGACGGTGGACAGGGCTGGGTGCCGGCGGTCCACCATCTCCCGCCGCCGCTCCCGGCTCATGGACCGGACCTTTCCCACAGAAAATCCCGCTCCACCTTCAACTGGCCGATCTGTTGGTAGAGCCGGGCAACGAGGGCGTCATCGGCCTTCTGCTGTTTGTCGTGGTTCCCGCCAAAGACGCCGGCCGCCCCTTCCAGCAGGGCCTTCTTCCAGGCCTGTATCTGGCCGGGAAGGACCTCGTACCGGGCGGCCAGTTGGGCCACCGTCTCCTCGCCTTTCACCGCTTCCAAAGCCACCTTGGCCTTGAATGATGGGCTGTGCTTCCTCCGCTCTTTCGACATGTCCCACTCCTTCTTCACAGCAACAGCTGTGTGTATTTTAGGAGCGGGATCCTCACTTAGCCACCTGTCCGAATTTCCGGGTCCACCTCACAAAACCCTTGTTGACTGTGGGTTTATGAACCTCTTTCTTAATTCTCACGTGGCCAAACAATACGGTAATAGAGTAAAAACAGATGGGGTTAATCAATCGAATATTAACGGCGAAAAGCTAATAAATTATCCTTTCCCTTACTGTTCATTGGGAGAGCAAAAACAGATCGTAGCAATTCTTGATGAAAGGCTTTCTGAAATAGACCGAACCGAAAGAGATATTCAATCCCAACTTCAGAAAGCAGAATCCCTTCGCCAGTCCATACTGAAGCAAGCCTTCTCTGGAAAGCTGGTGGCGCAAGACCCTGATGATGAACCCGCCACTGAACTGCTGAAGCGCATCAAGAACGAAAAAGTCGGACCTGAGACCAATGCGAAAGTAGCCAAATGACGAACCATCAGCGCATAGGCTCAATCAGCAACTCCCACGTTGGCCGCGAGTTTGAAAACCTAGCTTTGGAGATTCTGACCCAGAAAGGTATTCATCTCAGGTCAAATCACAGCATAAATGTTGGTCTTGGAGACAGAAAGAAGGCGCATAAGTTTGATCTAGGCTCGGACGATCCGGCCGTCATTGTCGAATGTAAGGCCCAAACATGGACCTCAGGAGATAAAGTTCCGAGCGCAAAGATGAAAAACTGGAGCGAAGCCATGTTTTACTTTGCCATCGCACCTCAAAAATACAGAAAGATCTTCTTCATCCAGAAAAGTGTTCGGCACTCCAATGGAGAAACTTTGGGAGCGTATTACCTAAGGACGCATTTCCACCTGATCCCCGAAAATGTTGAGTTCTGGGAATGCGATCCGGAGACAAAGGAAACAACGATACTCGAGAAGGAATTATCCTCATGACCACATCATCCATCGTATCGAAAGTTTGGAGCTTTTGTACCACCCTTCGTGATGACGGCGTGAGTTATGGAGATTATCTGGAGCAACTCACCTATCTGATCTTCCTGAAGATGGCCGATGAATATTCCAAGCCACCGTACGACAGGGATGTGGGCGTTCCCGCCGAATACAACTGGCAAAGCCTGAAAACAAAAAAAGGGGCCGAGCTGGAAGTCCACTACGTTAATTTGCTGCGCGAACTGGGAACGAAAAGAGACATGCTCGGCCAGATATTCACCAAGTCCCAGAATAAAATTCAGGACCCGGCCAAGCTGTTTCGTCTAGTCGACATGATTGACGGCACCGAATGGGTGACCATGGGAGCCGACACCAAGGGCGACATTTACGAAGGGCTACTTGAAAAGAACGCTGAAGATACCAAGTCAGGCGCTGGCCAATACTTCACTCCTAGGGCGCTCATCAAGACAATGGTTGAGTGCGTGCGGCCAGAACCGGGCATGACCATTGCAGACCCGGCCTGCGGTACTGGCGGTTTTTTCCTTGCCTCCTATGACTACATCACAAACCCGGATAACTATGCATTAGACCAAGCCCAGAACGCCTTCCTGAAACATGAGACATTTGCTGGCGGCGAGATTGTAGCCAACACCCGCCGCCTATGCCTTATGAACATGTTTTTGCACAATATCGGTGAGATGGATGGGGAAAGCATGATTTCCCCGAACGACTCACTTGTAGCCGATGGAGGGGTACGGTTCGATTACGTGCTGGCAAATCCTCCGTTCGGAAGGAAAAGCTCCATGAGCTTCACCAATGAAGAAGGCGAGCAGGACAGAGAAGACCTGACTTATAACAGGCAGGACTTCTGGGCGACCACGTCGAACAAACAGCTCAACTTTGTGCAGCACATTCGCACCATGCTCAAAACCACCGGCCAGGCTGCCGTAGTTGTGCCCGATAACGTCCTGTTCGAAGGCGGTGCCGGTGAGACGATTCGGCGCAAGCTCCTAGACACTACTAACCTGCACACGATCCTGAGGCTCCCCACCGGCATTTTCTACGCCAACGGGGTAAAAGCGAACGTAATCTTCTTCGACAACCGAGAGGCGAGCCCAGACCCGTGGACGAAGGAAGTCTGGTACTACGATTACCGCACGAACATTCACCACACCCTAAAAAAGAAACCACTGCGGTTCGATGACTTGGCAGAGTTTATCAAGTGTTATAACCCTGAAAACCGCCACCAACGTAATGCAACGTGGAACGAAGAGACCAATCCCGATGGACGCTGGCGCAAGTTCACCTATGAAGAACTTGTAGCGCGGGACAAAACCAGCCTCGACATTTTCTGGCTAAAAGACAAAAGCCTCACCGACCTAGATAATCTGCCCGAGCCAGACCAGCTAGCGGAAGAAATAATCGAGAACTTAGAAGCCGGACTGAATAGCTTCCGGGAGATACTCGGAGCGTTGGGAGCGACGTCCGTTTAAAAAGATACGATGTATTCCTGCCACCCAACTCAATAACCTCCCATCAACAACGGCCACGAAACAACCGAAATACGCCAACCGACCCAAAGGCACCACCAAACCCAGCTAGCGACCTCCAAACTCAGGCGATTCACGCACAAAGACACAACAGACACATTGCGAGCCGACTAAAGGCACCCCGAAAGGCACAAAACGTGTGATTCAAAGCCAGCAAAG
>JABMNL010000035.1 GCA_013204585.1 SAR202 cluster bacterium
GTGGGCGTGGGCACCGGGGGCGCGGTGGCCACGGGCATGGGCGTTAAAGGCGCCTGGGGGTGCGGGGCCGCCGGCGGGGCGGGGGTGGGGGCCGGGGTTGGAATGAGAGTAGGGGCCGGTGGCGGTGTCTTGGTTGCAACGGGCAAGACTTGGGCTAATTGGGAAGGTGTCGGCGGTTCGTTTGCCGCCGGGCCAATTGTGAGGGCAAACCGACTCAGGCTATCGACCTTGGCCGTTACTGTGGCAGCAAACGGGTCGGCGATTGTTTCCAATACCACCCAGGCCGGTTCACCATCGTGAAGGTGCTGTATCGCAAACCTGGAATAGTCGTTCTCGGCCATCGCCAAATCTTCCGGACCGATATCAATTGCGATTGACAATTTTTGTTGGAACTTGACCGGGCCGTTCCCTGCTTTTACTGGCTGTGCCGAGAGGTTAAAGAACCACCCAGCGCTCAGATAATTCTGAGGCAGTGGGCGCGTACCGGACACGCCAGTTTCTCTATAACGCAACAACACCGGTGTGGTCACGAACCCTGCGGGAATAGCCACCGTCACGCGCCCATCCTGAGAGCGCAACTCCGTCGCATCTTTCCCCGTTATAACAACTCCAACAGGGCCGAGAAAAAATGCCTCCAATACCGCGCCTCCGTCTCGTGACGGCGTGAGCGGGAGTACCCCTGAGGCAATCAGTCCGGCGAGCAGAATGCCCAGCAGAACGAGGGGCAATAAGGCATAGACCGCCAAATCAACCACTGTTCCGGATTGCTCGTTACGAAACGGCCAGCGGGATGAGGGCTCCGCCATAAATTATCCACCCAGGCCAGCCCACTCAACTCTCGCATGGGTGGTCCGACCCGGCTAAAGCATTAGGAAATTACTGAAATCGCCCGATACCCACGTTCCGGCGCAGGCAAAACTCCAAACGCCACTCGGTTGCCAAAGGTGCGTGCGGTTCGTGCTTGCGGTTCGTGCTTGCGGTTCGTGCTTGCGGTTCGCGTGCGTGCGGTTCAATAGAAGGCGCCATTATAGACTTTTCAGAGTTTCCGACAAGGTGGTGTATTAACAGACATCGCCGGTTGACAATCCCAGACTCGGCGACACACAATCAGGGGCGTTCTGGACTCACAGTGTGATTCCCGATTACCCGCGAGCCAAATAACCATTAGCAGGAGCGACTCCATGTCCACCAGTTCCATCAGCTGGACTGAAATAACCACGCAGGTAGCCGGCACCGGCCTCCACATCACTGAGGGCGGCAGCGGCGAGACTCTGCTGGTGCTCCACGATGAGATGGGACTACAGGGGCATCGCGCATTCACGGACGAACTGGCCCGTGATTTTAACGTCCACATTCCGGCCCATCCCGGATTCGGAATCACGGAGCGCCTGGATTGGGTCATGAACATGCGCGATCTGGCCGGATGGTACTTGCGTGCGATCGAGGAACTGGGGTTGGAACGGATAAATGTACTCGGGTTCTCGATGGGCGGTTGGCTCGCGGCGGAGATGGCCTGCCAGTCGCCTCGGATATTCAACAAGATGGCTTTGGTCGCCCCAACCGGCATCAAGCCTCCCACGGGCGAGATTCTAGACATGTTCCTGATTGTGGCCAAAGAATACATAGAAGTAAGTCTTCTGGATTCGGCTGCGACCCCAGAATTCTCAACCATCTGTCCCGAAGAACCCAGTCCAGAACAGGTAGAACTCTGGGAGGCCGCTAGAGAAGAAGCTTGCCGCCTTACCTGGCGTCCCTACATGTACCACCCAGCCTTGCCCCACTTATTGGGCAGGGTAAAAGACCTGCCCACACTGCTGGTCTGGGGAGATCAGGACCCGGTGATACCGATCAGCGCTGGCGAGGCCTATCAGCAGGCTATTCAGGATTCCCGATTGGAGATAATACCCAACTGTGGACACCATCCTGAGTTCGAGAGTACGGCCGAATTTGTCAGCTTAGTGCGCAATTTCTTCGCCTAATCTTTACTGACTCTGGTTAACTATGCCTACCAGGAACTCCGCAGCACGGCCATAATCGGCCCGGCGTCAGACACTGGCCGGGGATTGGTGGCCAGCGCACGGTCGTGCATTGTCGCTGCGGCAATCAGTTCCAAACCTTCCTCTGGTACTCCAACATCGCGCAATCTACTGGGCAGTCCCAAAGAGTTCCGCAGGTCTTCCACCGCGTCGGCTGCTGCCAGGGCAGCTTCGTCGTCGTTCATCCCGCCAGTGTCGATGCCCATGGCCTGGGCGATTAACGCTTGACGGTCGGCAGAAGCCTCGGCGTTGAACCGCATGGTATTGGGCAGCATGATGGCGTTGGCTTCGCCGTGGGGAACATCGTAGAGACCACCGACGTGATGGGCGGTGGCCGTGTTAAGGCCCAGTCCGCCAACCCCAGACAATGAAGCTAAGGCCGCCGCCGTCTTGGTGTTAAGCAGGCAGTCCATGTCCAGTCCCGAACACTGGGGCAGGTATTTGACCAGCATTGATATGGCATGCAGGGCCATGGAATCCGAGATTGGATTGTGCCTGGTTGAATAGACCGTCTCTACGGCAATTCGAAATTGCCCCATAGCGGTTGCTAACAAAATATTCATGGGCGTTGTCGCCAGGGCCAGACCGTCAATAATTATGGACTTGGGAACGGTTCCAGGGTCGGCGACTATTACCTTGCGTCCGAGATTCTTATCCGCAAATCCTGCGCCCCGGCTGAGTTCCGCGCCGCCCATGGTCGTGGGGACAGCGATGATGGGAACGCGATTGGCGGACAGCTTGGGGAATACAATTTTATCCGGCGGCTCAAATTGCACCTGATGGTCGTGAATTGACCCGCCCTCGCCCAAGAGCGTGGCAATTCCCTTGGTTGTGTCGTGGGTGCTACCGCCGCCAACACTAACCAACACGTCGGGCTTTAGACCTGCCGCCAGCCGCATCGCCTCTTCCAGGGTATGCACCGGACCGTGGGGCGCGACTCCCGAGAATAGCCCAACACAGCGGTCGCCCAACGCGGCCTGCACTCGCCGGATTACGTCCGATTTCTCAAGAATAGACGGGCCGCAAATCACCATTGCCCTGGTTCCGCCAACACGGTCGAGAACGCCAGGCAACCCGCTGATGGCGTCGGGCGCGCAAACCACTTCTTGGGCAAGACTGTTGAAGTTAAAGGTTAATGGCTGGGCCACAGGGCCACCTCCGTTCTGATGTATTTATATTCCCCGGGCGAGCCGCTCCATCTCCACCGCGAACCACAGGGCCATTCCGCCGCTGCGGTCATCGAAGCCGAATATGGCGGGACGGTCCAGGTATTCCCGGACGTTGTTCTGCACGCCGGTACTGGCGCAGGCGTCAACCACGTTGCCCACGTCGTCAATCCGTTCGGAGACTGCCTGCCAGGCCAAGTCCACGGTCTCTTTGAATTCGCCGGATAGGAATCCCATACGCAGACCACGGGTCATGGCATAGCCCATCATGCAGGTTGCCGTAAATTCCAGGTAAGAGCCAGGGAAGTCCAACACCTGGGGCAGCAAACCCGAAGGGTGCTGCAATCGACTGAGCGCCTGCATTAGACGCTCGTACATCGCCACGATGGCAGGACGTTTTTCGTGGTTCTCCGGAATGAAGGTCAAGGATTCGGCCAGGCCCATCGCCGCGAACCCGTTGCCCCGGCCCCAGTAATAAGCCGCCGAGCGACAATGCCAGTACAGGCCGTGACTCTGCTGAATTTTTCCGTCCACCAAGAAGTTTGCCAGCATGTCGATATATTTATTATTCCCGGTCAGCTTGAAAGCCCGCCCCAGAATGGCCCCGCTCATGAACATATCTTCTGTGCGGAAATCGGGGTCGGTTGGCTTGGGAGCGCTGCCTTGCCCTCTCGATTCAAACCGGTTCGCGGCATCGATTATTAGTGAGTTATAACGCGGGTCGCTACTGACATCCGACAATTCGTCCGCCCAGACCAATGACGCCAACGCCGACGGGGCTAGGTCTTTGGGCAGGCCTCCACTGGTAAAAGACTCCAGCAAATTGGTGATGTCTGGGGCCGGATTTTCTCCAGCGGGTTCCAATTGGTGCAACCTGAGACGCCCACTGATGGGGACGCCCTGGGTGTAGACGATGGGTTCGAAGGTATGACCGTAGACGGAGGCTAGGACTTTGGCAATTTCAACCTTCGACCGTTTACGGCGGGTGCCCAACGCTTTTCGGGCATCGGACTCGGTCAACACCTCAATTTGGCGCAAAATTCCGAACAGGCGGCTCAACTCTCTGGGAAGCTGTTCTTCCGTTGCCGTTAGACGCAGGCCCGGTATGGTTCCCAGGCCATCGGGGTGACCACTACCCAGGGCCGCCAATAGTCCCTGCCCACCCGAAATGCTTTTACCGGCGATTCCCGGCGCCAAGAATTGGGCTGCCTGGTTGCATTCCCATGTAATCGAAGCACCGACTTTCAATTCCAACACCAATTCGGGGGCTTGGAAGCAGACCCACCGCCACAGATAGCGCTTCTCGGGGTCTTCCGGGTCGTAGTAGAACTTACCTTCAGGCGGATAGACACCAGAAGGATTACCACCTGCTCCGTTGCCTGGCCCAGCGTTCAGCCGAAGTCCATCGGGGTTGGCGCAGGGGACAGCGCTCAGAGCGATACGCAGCGACAACGCATCACCGCCCCCCGCAAAGAGCTCCAAGGCGCGGAGCGCCATATCAACGTCAGCGTTTTCACCGGACAGCCCGCCAATCAGTAGAATCCTGGTTCGGGAGGTCTCGGTGGAATAAGCGTTGCGGTCCAATAAAGCCGGGATGGGAGTCAATGAACGGGTGACTCCGCAGGCCGTCCGTGTCCAATATCCGGGACGGGCCCTAATCAGCGCGTCTATTGCATCTTTAATCGTGTCGTCGGTGGACAAATAAACCTTCCTGCTGGCCGGTCAGTCCGGCCTGTGTTTCATGAATTATGGATTGAATATGGATAGTTTAATCAACTCTTGGGAATCGGTCAGCGTATCCGGTTGCAAGACTAGGTCAATCATCTTACTAACCGAGTCTGCGGACAACGGATTAATCGCGTGGGCGGCGCAGTCCCGGAAGTTATCGACCAACTGGTCGTATGAGCACCTAGGGACCTACGAAGAACGGCCCAGGGTAATTGGATAGCCCTGGGCCGTGATGCTCCTACTAGAGTGTAGTTACTTCTGGACGAGGTTTATGTTCACGTGACGGGTAGCGGAAACGGTGAAGGTCAACGAAGCCGTACCGCCGCCTTCGGTGCTGTCCATGACGTGAATATTCTCCGGGCCTTCCAGGTAGGTAATCGCGCCGTCTGACACCCGGAATGGACGGTCGTGTCCCGGATAGAAGACGTTTGAGGACGCTACCATCTTCTCAACACTCGCCTTGGAGTCGTCCACGTCCCAGAAAACGTTGTAGGGCAGGCCACGGGCCACGGTGCCACTCTCGGGCATGGCATCACCGGCCACCAAGACCTTTTCGCCGTCAATGTCGGCTAGGACGCTCATATGGCCTTTGGTATGGCCGGGGGTCTCCAAGATGGATACGCCATCAACTATCTTGTCGCCCTCAGAGACCAGCTCAACCTTCATGTCCCGCATCATGTCGGCCATCCCGGCGGCAACCGCCAGGTCCCACTGATTCGGGGCGCGAGCGTAGTCGATTTCAGTGGGATTGACCAAGACACGGGCCTTCTTGAAAAGGTCCGTGTTCTGGCAGTGGTCCCAATGCATGTGGGTCAGTATGACAATGTCGATATCGTCGGTGGTGAGATCCCTTTCTTTCAGCGCATTGACCAAGAACCCACGTCGCGACGACGGCCCAGTATCTATTAGAATATTGTGGTTCCCCACCCGCAGCAGCGAGTTGGTGGAGTAGCCGAAGGAACCCTGGTCAGAAGCGAGGGCGAAACCGTAGGTTAGTACGTCCAGTGTTGCCATGGTTAGTTTTCCTTTCTGGCCGTCCAGCGGGCGGCCGAGTCTGTTAATTTTGCCTAAAACTAGCGAAAGTTGGGCATCACCTGGTCGGCGAAGAGTCGCATTGAACTGGAAACTTGCTCGTAATCCAAGCCGCCGACATCCAAATAGCTGATGAAATTGTTGACGTGATTGCCCTCTAAATCTTTGATGGCGCCGGTAACTTTCTCCGGGCTACCTATGGCCGCAATGCCTTCTTTACCGCGCTCCGCTACCAAATCCGGCTCAATAAATGGGTCGCGGACGTAGTTTTCGTAGCCCCGCAACCCAGCAGCGGCCATGTCGGCAACCGGCCTGCGGAGGAATTCGCCCATGTCCCCTGCCCATTCCAATCGAGGCATCAACAGGTCAATTGCTTCTTTGTCCGTGGGCGACACGTAGACGTTGCGCACGGCGGCAATTTCGATATCGTCAGGGGCTACACCCTCTTCAACCATGCGCCGGTGGTACAGGCTAATCAGGTTCTGGTCGGAGTCTGGCGAAGCTGGGAAGAAGCTGCTGCCCACCGTGAACAGACCCCAACGGTTGGACACCGCAATCTCCACTGACTCGGGACTGTGAGTAACGGCCATCAGAATCGGAGGGTGTGGCCGCTGCACTGGCTTCGGTATGACCATGACCTCGGGAAAGTTGAAGAACTTACCGTTGTAAGCAAAGCGTTCTTCCGTCCAGGCCTTGAGGGCGATGTCCATGCCTTCCAAAAACCGGTCCCGGGACTCGGCAATGTCGATGCCGTAGATATCAAACTCCCGCTTCTGATAGCCCCGGCCAACACCCACCACAACCCGGCCCCCGCTGATGATGTCGATGGTGGCTAGGTCTTGGGCCAAACGCAGGGGCGCATGCCAAGGCACTATCGTGCAGGCAACGCCAATCTTGACTCTATTGGTGCGGGCGGCGATGGCGGCTAGCAGGCTGTGTGGCGAGCTGATGATACTGTGTTCGCTAAAGGCGTGTTCCGCAATCCAGACCGAGTCAAAACCCAATTCCTCGGCCAGTTCAGCACCCTTGAGAATGTCTTGGTAGACCTCAACGTCGGTGCGGTTGACCGGGTTTGGGTTGGCCTTGTGCTCATCGTCGTACTGTTCGTGCAATTGGGGGCGCTGCCCCACGAAAAAAGCTCCGAATTTCATTACTGCTAACCCGCGTTTTCGATTTGGGAATAGACCTGACCCATCCGTACCACCGAGTCGTTCTCAACGTCGGTGAACCACCGCAGCAGTGACCGGGTCAGAAGGTCCACCGATTCGTCAACCGTGGCGGCCTCGTATCGCTCCCGCACCGATGGGCTTGATTGCCTGAGACGCGACTCCTTGAGCCAAGCAATCTTCGCGGCATCTGAGATGTCGGAAGAGACCACCTGGACCTTTTCTGCGAACTCCGGGTCTTCAATCTCAGCCGTGGGAAAACCCAGTTCTTTGACCCGGCGGTCGAAGATAGCTCCGTGGCTGTATTCCCGCGCTGCCACGAAGGACAAACATTCTTTCAAATCCGGGTTGGACGTCTTATTGGCCCAGGCCTCCAGGTACACTCCGGCCCTATTTTCCTGAAGGCGAATATCGTTCAAAAGGTCGATGTAATTTGGCTTGGTGGTCATATCTGCACTGCTCCTAGATGGACAGTTTCCACAGGTGAAGTCGGGTGGAGTGTAGTGCGCCGAATAAGGGGTGTCAATCGGGCGTGGCTCAGGTGCAGCGCGTGTTAAACTTCGGCCAATAATATGCTCTGAATAGCTCACGGTTTGGAGGCACAGGACATGGTACGAAACAACAACGACAACACTGGCAATATTGAAGAAGGTCAGATTACCCGCGCTCTGTCCGGTTTCGCCGCCAATTTGAACTACGAAGACCTGTCACCAGACGTGATTGACTGGGCCAAGTACCTCTGTCTCGACTTCGCTGGCGTAACCTTGAACGGCTCGACGACTGACTCGGCCAAGGCAGTGGTGCAAGCCCTGGAAAGCGTAGGCCGCACCGGCCCCGCAGTGGTGATTGGCACCAACCAGAGAGTTTTCCCCGAATACGCCGCAATGGCCAATGGCACCGCATTCCATAGCATCGAAATGGACGACGTCAATCTTGAGGCGTGCTTGCACCCCGGCGTCACTGCCTACCCAACCGCCTTGGCAATGGCCGACGTGGCCCAGGTGAACGGCAAAGAATTTATCTCGGCAGTAGTAGCCGGATACGACGTCATCGTCCGGTTGGGGCGGGCTTTAAAGGGCGCCGAGCACTACGCACGGGGCTTTCACCCCACCGGAACCTGTGGAGCCTTTGGCGCCGCTGCCGTCGCCGCCAAGCTGCTAGGCCTGAAGGGCGACTCTTTCGTCCACGCACTGGGCATTGCGGGCAGTCAGACCTCGGGCAGCATGGAATACCTGGCCCAGGGCGCATGGACCAAGCGACTACACCCCGGCTGGGCATCCCACAGCGGAATCTGGGCCGCTTTGTTGGCCAGGTCTGGATACACCGGGCCGACCACAATCATTGAAGGCCGCGACGGCTTTCTACAGGCCTATTCCGGGAACCCGGACCCCAGCCTGGTCTTAAAAGACCTGGCGAGGAATACCAGATGACACGCACCAGCATTAAGCCACACACCTGCTGCCGCTTCAAGCATGGGCCCATCGACTGCCTATTGGACTTAAAGCGTACCTACTGCATCAATCCCATGGACGTCGCTGCGGTGCGGGTCGGCGTGGTCAGCGCAGGAATGAAACTGGTCGCCGAGCCTATTGAAGCCAAGCGCAATCCCAAGACAGTTGTGGACATGCAATTCAGCATGCCCTTCGGCGCGGCGGTGGCCTTAACCCATGGTCGGGCCTCGTTGGAAGAATACCAACCCAGAATGCCCGATAACCCCCAGGTCAGGCACGTAATGGAGCGGGTCTCATGCGTCACCGACCCCAAATTAGATGCCCTAACTCCCAAGCAAATGCCAGCTTGGGCCGAGGTGGACACCAAGGATGGCCGCACCCTGCGCAGTGAAATTGGTTATCCCAAAGGCGACCCAGAGAACCCGGTGTCTTGGGACGAGATGAAAGAGAAGTTTATTATGCTTTCATCCCCGGTCATCACCCCAGAGCGGCAGCAAGAAATAATTGCAGCGGTGGAGTCTTTGGACCAGATAAGCGACGTGCGGCAATTGGCGGCGCTACTCTCAACCGAGTAAGCCCAAATCGCTGCGGGATTGGGACACTACGAGGCTAAGCTGAATTCCGCGTTCAGGGTGTCGGGTATCCATTGACCTAACAGGGACTCCAAGTCGTCGCGGCACTCTTCTAGCCGGTGTTCCGCGCCTTCGAAAAGCACGATTTCTCTGGGCTCTTTGGCCATGTCGTAAATCTGCTGGCCGCAGCTAAATGGCAAGCGCGTATCGGCCTTGCCATGGACCACCAACAACTTGCGGGGGGCAACCTGACCGGCCATCCCTGCGCCGTAGGTCTGGGGAGACAGGGCAACCACACCCTTGATATGGGGGCTGTTGGCTCCAGCGGCAATGACCACCGCGCCACCAAATGAATGTCCGACCACCACCACTGGCTGATGCCCAGCTCCTTCCAAATACGCCACGCCAGCCAACAAGTCTAGGGCACACTCAAATACGTCATTAGCCTGCCGGTAGTCCAGACGCAGGGACGTGATTCCGTCGCCAACGAACTGCTCCGCCAGGCGGGCGTAGGTGCCAGGGCCAGGACCGCCAAACCCACCGCGCGCTCCGCAGACCCAGATTACGGCCTGGTCGGAATCTGGAGCCTGGTGCAAGATGGCGTTGAAATTTCCGCGGCTGGTCCGAAATTGCAGACCCTCACCAACATCACCATCAGGTAAGTCGATTTTCTCAACTCCCTGGATGTTCATAAACTCTTCGACGAACCTGGGTTGCTGAGACTGGTTCTCTGGCATATCTATCTTCCGCTCAAGGATTCGACTTATTACCCCAGGAACTTATGCAGCTCCTGGATAAACCCTTCTGGATTGTCTTCAAATACCATGTGGGCGGCGCGGTCAACGTGCACCAACTGACCGTTCGACAGGGTTTCAACCATTCTTTCTGCGGTCTCTAAGCCCAGCGTGTCCGTCTCCGAGCCTCGAACAATCAGCACCGGACAATTAATTTTGGGCAATTCGGCCCATAAATCCGGCTGCGGCGACCCAGTATTGTTACGACGCTGCTCCCGCACTTCTAAATCGTACCGCCAGCCGACCTTGCCGTTGGGCAGTTCTTTGGTGGAGTAGGTCAGACGGCGGCGCAGCACCGGCTCGGAGCAGAACCGGTTCTGCTTGTTCTGGTAGGCAAACACATCCTCGAAGGAGTCGAACTCTTCGGGAACGTCAATCAACTCCTGGGTAATGCGGCCTGAACCTTTGGGATCGAGGTCTGGGCCAATGTCTACGATGACCAGTTTTTCCAGCTTCTCGGCGTTGCGGCCAGCGAAGGCCATGCTGTTACGGCCACCCATTGAATGGCCAACCAGTATGAAAGAGTCTAGGCCCACCGCTTGGCAGAAGCCTTCCAGGTCGGCAACGTAGGCCTGGCTGGAGTAGTCTCCGCTCGGCGCCCAGTCGCTTTCGCCCCGTCCCCGTTGGTCTAGGGCAAGGATATGGTAGTCGTTGTAGAACTCGGCGGAAACGTCGTCCCACGAGTGACAGTGGCCCCGTAGTCCGTGGAGCAACAGAACTTTGGGCTTGCCTTCCGTGCCCCAGTCCAAATAGTGCAGGTTGATACCGTTGACGTTGACTGTTTTGTCCTTGGGTTGCACTGATGTGGCCATCTTGTCTCCTCCGTACGGAATTAATCTACGCGCCGAATTGTGGGTCAGTTTAGCACAGGGTAGGCTTCAACAAGCCTGCTGACACTTGATTCCCACTCATGAAAAATAGTCCAGGTCCTCGAATCAACATATGAAAGTGTCTGGTATCACTCATTGCTGTACTGAATAGGGGACGACACTGCACAATCTCTAATGTCAGAATTCGGCGTCTTGGGGATATTGGCACTGTTTCGGGGAAATACGAAGTTGCAAAAAAACTCGGCACCCCGCCGGTCAATCCGAAGTAGGCCAACGCCCCCCGAAGAACTATCTCGCTGTTACCGCCGGATAATCAGTAAGGAAAAGTAGTCCAAGTCTTCCGCAGCTAATTTGGAAATGTCTTCCACTACGCTTTCCCCGGCCGTACTGGCCTGGCGAATATAGGTGGCCTTGCCAGCTAGGCCGAGACTCTCAAGGTTGGCTAAGGCCTCTAGTAGATCGCGGTCAACTTCCATCAACACAGTGGTGTCTGAGTTGGTGATGGCCTCGCGCAGATGGTCGATTCCGTAGACCTTGGGTAAGATGGTCAGCCGTTGGCCGTGGGTGACCAAAGGCATTCCCGTACTGGCGGCCGCTGCCATCACCGACGAGACGCCGGGCACAACCTCAACGTCCACGTTTGGCACCACCGATTTAACGCTCTCCAACACATTGAAGAACTCACTGTAGAGCATGGGGTCGCCCTCGGTGATGAATGCAACGTCTTTGCCTTGGCCCAAGTGAACCGCGATGTCCTTGGCAGCATCACTCCAGGTATCTGGGCTAACCGGCGTATTGTCATCTGACGGAATGGTGATGGCCAGAAACTCCGGTTTTGCCGCCTCCAACACTCCCCGCACCACACCAAGCGCATAACTCTCTTTACCGTCATCCAATTGGGTGAAGCAGATGACCGCAACACTCTGTAGCATTCGTTGGGCCTTAATGGTTAATAGTTCTGGGTCGCCGGGCCCGACGCCGATGCCGTAGAGGCTACCGTGTTTGTTATTTCCGCCACTAGTTGTCATTAAATTCAAACCTAAACTACGCGTTTCGCAGCAAATACCAAATTAGTTCTGCTGGGCCATTACCCAGCCATAGATATGCATGGTAGCAAAACAATCGTCTTTTATTAGATTAGTTCTGCTGAGCCATAACCCAGTCATAGATATGCATGGTAGCAAAACAATCGTCTTTATTGTAGAGAACAATCTTGTCCTTGGCGGTCTGATTCGACCCACCGGACTCCACATAGTTCATGTAGAGCGTCATTGAACCGACACCCGTGACATCGTCTTGACTCCAACTGAAGCCCAACGACTTTGCGATGGCTTTCAACCCTTCCCCGTATGCAGGAAAGGCATATCCTTTGGTGGCCCAGGGCGACAGGTCTTCCATACGGTCCAACACTCCCTCCGCCAACTCTCGGTCGACGCCGTATCGTTCGACCATTTTGTTGAGATGGGTGCGTTCGTAGTGGTGCCAATGATAGAAGACCGGGTCTTCCAACGAGTTGGCCCACGCCAAGAATTCTTTCAAGTTTTCGTCTTCCCGGTCAAAAGACTCAGCGAAGAATGGAATGTACTTGGCCTCGCTACCGGGGCTGCGGTAGACCGCGCCAATTAGGTAATTAACCAACTCCAAGCCGTCAATTTCTTCGCCTTCCGGAGCGCCTTCGAAATCGAAGAAAACCTCGGTTTTCCCACGGCGTAATTCTGCCAATTCCTCGCGCCGCAACGGTTTTTTCCCCAGTATGGCCTGAGCCGACACCACCATTTTTGTAGCCGTGGTTGGTCCGACGCGTTTAACACTGACCAGTTCTGTCTCGTTTGCCTTAGCGATGCTTTCCAATGTCGCAAACCCAGCTTCTACTAGGTTGCTACGGGTAGCCGCGCCGACACCCGATAACAAAGACACGTCGTTGGCTGCGACGGCGAGGCTGTCCACATAGGAGGTCCAAGGCCATTTGGCCGCACCGTGGCAGGGGTCTACTCCCTTGCCGAGCATGATTTCCCTAACCTCGGCCAGCACTTGGTCCAGTCGCTCTTCAAAGTCTGCCATAGCCACCGGAGTGATCTCCAAGTCCCGATTAATCATATGGAACTCGGGCGGTTCGTATTCCTGGATCATTCCCAGTACTCGGTTGTATAGCGCTGCCTGTAGTATCTGAGACTCCCGCAATTTCCGGGAGGATTTAACCTCGATGACGCGGTAACTGAAATCGCCAAAAACCGACGGCACACCATCCACTCGCTCAAGAACATCGGGGCGTCCAGTGAGACCATGGGGCCAACACAGCAGGGGCATATCTTTTAGGTATTCCCCACCCTCGGTCATCACTTCCAAAGTGCGGCGAAAACCTATTCGATCATCGATGTGGAATTCTTGAATGCCGCCGGGGTACATCTGTTCGTTGACCCGTTCTTGATGAATTTTGCCAACGTCGAAGATGTACTGCTGATGGTCATTCATCGGGTCTTGCTCGCCTGGAGGGGCGTGAAGGCTGCACCAAAAGGTGATGGGCGAGTCGAGGTATTCGCCAACCCAAGTGGCCCTTACGGCGCCACTACGGCTGCCACTGGTGAACTGACGAAAGATTGCTTCTATTTTCATTTCCGCACCGTTCATAACCGCACCGACCCACCCTCGATTAACCACTGGTAACAACTGGTAACAACTGGCTGCGAAAACCCAGGCGCTAGACTAGCTAAGCACCACGTTGACCAAGCGGCCAGGAACGTAGATTATTTTGGCCACCGACTTGTCCTCAATAAAGCTCTGTATCTTGGGGCTGGACAAGGCCAACTCCTTGGCTTCGGCCTCCTCAATCCCCGCCGAGACCTCAATCTTGTCCCGCACCTTGCCGTTGACCTGCACCACAAGGGTGACAATGTCTTCGGCCGTCAGAACCTCGTCCCAACTGGGAAACGACTGCTGATGGATGCTATAGGGATGACCGTTCATCTCCCAAAGCTCTTCGGTCATGTGTGGCGCTATGGGAGCGAGCATCAACAACAACTTCTCGGTGCATTCGCGCCATGTCTTCACATCAACGCTGCGATCGGCCCAGACCTTGTTCAGATGGTTGGTCAACTCCATCAGCGAGGCGATGGCGGTATTGAATTTGAACCGGTCCAAGTCGTTGTAGCACTTACGAATCGTTTGATGCAGCAGCCGATTGGTATCCCGAACTGCACCTTCATCATTTAGGCTGCCAGCCAATGAACTTGAATCGCGGGCCGCAATATCCCAGACCCGGTTAAGCCAGCGGGCGGTGCCATTAATATTGTCGTCGCTCCAGGGGCCGCCCTGATCCCAAGGGCCGATGAACATCAGGAAACAACGCACCGCGTCTGCGCCCAATTGGCCCACAACATCGTCTGGGTTCACCACGTTGCCCCGACTCTTGCTCATCTTTTCGTGGTCTTCGCCCAAGATTACGCCCTGGTTGAAGAGCCGAAGGAATGGCTCGTCGTAGTCCACCACGCCCATGTCATGCAAACTCTTGGTGAAAAAGCGGGAGTAGAGCAGGTGCATTACCGCGTGCTCGGCACCGCCGGTGTACTGGTCAACGGCCATCCAATGCCTGAGTAGCTTGGGGTCGGCCGGGCCGTCAGTGTAATGAGGGTTCAAGTAACGCATCATGTACCAAGACGAGTCCATAAATGTGTCCATGGTGTCGGTCTCGCGGCGGGCGTCCGTACCGCATTTGGGACACTTGGTATTAACGAAGTCATGGTTGGCCGCCAGTGGAGACTCGCCAGTCGGCCTAAAGTCTGCATCTTGGGGCAACAATACCGGCAGGTCGGACTCGGGCACGGGCACAATTCCACAGGCATCGCAGTAGACCATGGGAATGGGTGTGCCCCAGTACCGCTGCCTGGAAATCAGCCAATCCCTGATGCGGAACGATATGGTCCGCTTGCCCCAGCCCTTTTTCTCTAGGTCGTCGGCAATGGCCGATTTGCCCTCCACGTTGGTCATGCCGTCGTAGGGGCCGGAGTTCGTCATAAAGCCTTCGCCCAAATAGGCGTCGGACAGCTCTTTCCCGTCCCACTCAATGGGGGCAACTACAACGCGAATGGACAATTTGTACTTCTGGGCGAACACGAAGTCCCTGGAATCGTGGGCCGGAACGCCCATCACGGCCCCGGTGCCATAGGTTGTCAGCACGTAGTCGCCGATATAGACCGGTACACGTTCGCCGTTCAATCGGTTCACCGCGTAACTGCCAGTGAACACCCCAGTCTTTTCCTTATCGGTGGACAGCCGGTCAATTTCCGTCGCCTGGCGCGCGTCGCTGATGTAGTCGTCAACCGCTTGCTGATTCTCAGGGGTCGTCAATTGGGGGACCAACGAGTGCTCGGGGGCCAACACGATAAACGTCACACCGAATATTGTGTCGATGCGGGTGGTGAAGGTGCGTATCTCTTTGGCGTCGAGACTCGCCTCGGAAATATCGAAGGCTATCTCCACGCCCTCACTACGCCCAATCCAGTTGGTCTGCATAGTGAGGATTTTTTCTGGCCATTCTTCAAGGCCGCTGAAATCCAGCAGCCGGTCGGCGTAGTCGGTAATCTTGAAGAACCATTGCTCCAAATCACGGCGGGTAATCTCGGAATCACAACGTTCGCAAGCCCCGTTCAGCACTTGCTCGTTGGCCAGCACAGTTTGACACGACGGGCACCAGACCACTGGCGCTTTGGCCCGGTAGGCCAAGCCCTTTTCAAAGAACTTTAGAAAGAACCATTGGTTCCATTGGTAATACTCGGGTAGGCAGCAGACTACTTCACGGTCCCAGTCGTAGATTGCGCCAAGAGAACGCAACTGCCGTCGCATGTTTTCGATATTGCTGATGGTCCACTCGTATGGGTGGATACCACGGCTGATAGCGGCGTTCTCGGCAGGCAAGCCAAAGGCATCGAAACCGATGGGATGGAGTACGTTATAGCCCTGCATTCTGCGGAAACGGGCGTGGCAGTCTGCCGGGGCCATAGCATACCAGTGGCCGATGTGGAGGTCGCCCGAGGGGTACGGGTACATGGTCATCTCGTACCACTTGGGGCGGGGGTCGTCGTCCGAGACTTTGTGCAGGCCGTCTTTTTCCCAACGTGCCTGCCATTTGGTGTCGATTGCAATGGGATCGAATGCTAGTTCGACCTGCCGGTGGCTCCTCGCCATCTATTGTCACCTCAAGACCGGGGCGCTGGCAGACTCTTATCTAAAGCCAGCTATACTTGCGCCAATTATCTTAGCCTGCGGACCATCGTCCGGAACCAAGTGTGTGCGCGCCAATTATCTTAGCATAGAAGCTAGTCTAGTCTCGAAAACACAGTAGCCGGTACCTACGTTTTCGGCACAAACGAACCACCGTGTTCATTGACACAAGAAAGGGCAAATCCTAGAATCCAGATTGCCCTATATCTTCCGTTTGGATAACCGCTTTGGATGATCTTCTTCTCAAGAGGGTCCATTCAAAGTCACTCTCATGACTCTTCCTACGGATTTCTCCGCGTTGTGCAGATGCCAATAGCTTTTTCATATTTACCCGTTGCCCTTAACCAAGCCTCTCATCAGAGGCTAGATTTTGGGCGTCCTGAATACCAGTAAACATGGTTTCTAATCGGCGGCGTAGACCCATTCACAACATTATCCGGCTTAGAAGACGCCGTGAACTGTCACCAACAGTTACCGAATTCGAACCACCCAGGGCACCACGAAAAGTATTTGGCACCAACACAATCCTTTTGATTGGGTTTGCCTTATTGATTTTGGGTGGAGGCAGCCTACTTACCCTGCCCGTGGCCCACAACGGTGAAGGCTTCACATCTATGGAGACTGCCTACTTCACCTCTGTATCTGCGGTAACCGTCACCGGCCATACGGTGGTTGACACCAGTACCTACTGGTCCGAGTTCGGCCAGGCGGTAATTTTTGTCTTGATGTTGGTCGGCGGATTGGGGTTCATGGTAATCAGCACGTTTATATTGTTGTTGATTGGACAGCGCTCGACTCTAGAAGAACGGCTTTTCTCCCGTGCGCTAATGCGCGACACCGTAGGCGTCGACCAACTGCGGGGATTGCGCCAAATGAGCCGATTAATAATTATCATGGTGTTCCTGCTCTACGCCGCAGGAGCAATGATGATATTTTGGCAAATTCACAATATCGACGAATCCGGAACCCTTAAGGCCCTGTGGCACTCTCTCTTCCTATCAGTGGCTTCTTTCAACAACGCCGGGTTTAACATTATTCCAGAGTTGCCCGGCGGGAGCAGCGTCGCCCGGTTTATCTCCAAGCCCATATTGCTAATGACGATGACGGTGCTAACAATATTGGGTGGGCTGGGCTGGGTTTTGGTATTAGACGTTTGGCGCAAACGTCGGTTTGCCCGCTTCTCTTTAGAGACCAAACTCGTTCTTGTTACTAGCATGTTGCTCTGGGCATCCGGCGCTGGCGTCTTGTATCTTGCCGAATTTGCTAACGCCGAAACCATGGGTGATTTCAGTTGGATGGACAAGATCGTGGGTGCTGTTTTCCAGTCGGTTAGTGTTCGAACCGCTGGTTTTTCGGTTATTGACTTCGGCCAGGTAAAAGACGTCACGAAATCAACATTTTCTGGGTTGATGTTCATCGGCGGAGCTGCAGGTTCGGTGGCCGGAGGCATCAAGGTTGGCACGTTTGCCGTTTTAATGGCGGCGGTGATTTCTTCTCTTAGGGGCCGCGCGCACGCCGAGGCGTTTGGGCGTGAGATACATCAATCCCAACTACACCGAGCGTTAACCGTCGCGGTCCTTGGTCTGGCGACAATTGCCATTGCGGCAACGATGCTAACCACCATGGAACCCACTATTCCATTTCTCGATATTTTATTCGATACAGTATCGGCATTTGCCACCAGCGGTACTTCCACCGGGATACTTCAGGAAACAGGATCGGGTGCCAAGTACGTCTTTATGGCGTTGATGTGCATCGGCAGGCTGGGGCCGGTGGTTTTAGCCCTCGCTTTAGTCCCTGAAGAAGACACGGCTGTGTACCGTTTTGCACAAGAAAGAGTTAGAATAGGCTGACGAGAGTGATGCATTGAAAAAACAAGTCTGTGTGATTGGACTCGGTCGGTTCGGGTCTACATTAGCCCAAGAGCTCTACCAGAGCGGTCACGATGTGCTGGCGATTGACGTTGATGAGGCCAAGGTCCAGGACCAACTTGGTAGCGCAACCTACTCCGTTCGAGCCGACGCCACCAGCGAGTCGATTTTGAAAGAACTCGACGTGGCCGCATACGATGTATGCATCGTGTCTCTAGGCAGTGACAACGTTCAGGCGAGCATATTGGTCTCCGTGCTTCTAAAAAGCCTGGGAGTCCCATTCATCATCGCCCGTGCCGCCAACGAACTTCACGGTGTCACACTCGAGAGGGTTGGCGTTGACCGAGTGGTCTACCCCGAAGCCGAGAGCGCCCGACGCACCGCCCACGTTGGTTTCGATACCGGCGTCATTGATTACATGCCAATCGTGCCTGACTTTGGAATCAGCAAGATCCGCCCCCCCGAAGAAATGCTGGGGCATACCCTCGAGGAAGCCGGACTGGCTGGCTCGACTGACCGTCACGGAATATCCGTGCTAGCAATTCGCAGAGGCCGCACCTCGTTCCTCCACCCGGCCAAGGACGAAGAAATTAAGGCTGGCGACGTTTTGATTGTAGCCGCCACCAACGAACAATTAGGCAAGATATCGGATCTAGCTCGCCACTTAGAACCGGCTTCCGCCGACACCCACACTCACCGCAACAGCGCATAAATTTAAGATGTCCTAATCTTTTATCCCACCCACATTCCTCCCGAATCTCCCTTTATGCGTGGCTTGACCCAAATGACCCACAAACGCACACTAGGAGTCGTCTGGAGGACTCGAACCCAGACTGCGCCCCAAACCCGTAAATCCGGGATTTAGGTGCCGTCATAGATACACAAAAATCTTATTGTGTTGAGTTAACGTTGCCCGTATAATCCGCCACTGACAATTGGTCACGGTATCTTAGCCGGTGCCCAGACTATCAGCTCGTTTGGTAGTGGCTCATCCTAGTTAGCTCAAACACGCGGTGTATTTAAATGCGATTGGACGCGAAAAAACTCCTGGTGCCAGTAAACGGCACGGCCTATAGCGAACGGACCTTCCGATGGGCGTGTCAGATGGCGCGGGAGTCCAAAACAGAACTCCACGCGGTCTACGTGATTGAAGTCCCCCTTGAATTGTCGTTGGAGTCCGAAATCTCCGACGATATTAACCGGGGTGAAGAAATTTTGGCCCGTATTGAAGCCATAGCCCAAGAAGAGAAATACAAAGGCCTCCAGGCCCGGTTCTTAAGGGCCAGGCAGGCAGGCCCGGCGGTGGTCTTGGAATCCGAAGACCGGTTCATGGACTTGCTCATCGTAGGTGTGCCTTACGAGCGCCGGTTCGGCTCGTGCACCCTGGGAACCACGGCGTCGTATATCTTCCACAACGCCTCATGCCAGGTGATGTTCTGGCGGGAACAGGCCCCGTCCCCCATTTTCCCAAGAGACTAAACCCGGAGAGACTAGACCATGCGGGTCTTGATATACGGCTGTAACCGCCTCACGACCAGCTTGGTGCCCGACCTAACCGGGGAAGGCATCGAAATTACGGTGCTGGGCGCGGAGCGGGACTGCCTCGAAAGTGTGGCCACGCACCCAGGTGTCCGTGTCGTGCTTACTGCTGAACCCATGATGCAAGACTATCTTCAGGAAGGCGGCATCAACCACTCCGATGTTTTCCTGGCGATGTCCTCAGACGACCACCAAAACATATTGGTCGCCCAGATTGCCAAACACATCTACAACGTCCCCAAAGTGGTCTGCCATCTCGGCAATCCCCAATTACAGGTCCTGTATGCAGCCCTCGGTCTGGACGTGGTAGGCTACTCTTTTGGCATACTGCAGGATGTCCGTCAGGCCATAGAGGGGTAGGCGAAACTCCAGATGTACGTAGTAATTGTTGGTTGTAGCGAGTCGGGTTACCACCTGTCCAAGGCGCTTATCGCCGGTGGGCATGAAGTGGTCGTCATCGAGAAAGACACCAAACGGTTCCAACTTCTCACCGAAGAATTGGGTAGCGTAGCCCTGCTGGGCGACGGCACCGACGAAGTTACTTTGAAACGCGCCGGGGTCTCCCGGGCCGACGTGGTCGTGAGCCTGACCGGGATAGACGCTACCAACCTCGTAATTTCTCAGATGACCAAGCATATCTTCAAGGTTCCCCGGACCATGGCGCTCATCAAGGACCCCAAGAACGAACCCATTTTCCACGAAGTCGGCGTCGATTTGGTGGTGAACTCCACTCACTTAGCGTTGGCCAGCCTGGAAGAAGGCGTGCCAGGGCGTCCTTTGGTGCACCTGATGAACTTGCGAGTGCCCGGAATGGAGTTGGTGAGCGTTTCCATTCCGGCTGACTCCAACATCGTCGGCAAGCGCCTCAGTGAGATTGAGCTTCCGCCCAACAGCTTCATATCACTGATGATTAAGAAAAGTGGCGCAACGTTGCCCACCGGGCGTTCTGTGGTGGAGGCTGAAGATGAGCTGGTAGCGGTAACTCCGGCCGGCGATGAACAGATTCTCTACGACATCTTAACCGGAGTCTAGTCATGGCACGCACCATCGGATTTCTCGGCCCGGCAGGGACTTATTCGGAAGAAGCTGCCCTGCTTTACGACCCCACCGCTGATTGCACTTTCCCAACCATCTCATCGGTGGGGGAAGCCGTGGCTTCGGGCGAAGTCGAAGAAGGCATCGTCCCAATAGAAAACAGCCTGGCTGGCTCGGTGATTCCCACGTTGGACCTGCTGCTTAGTCAGCCTTCGCTCTACATCCGGGGTGAAATAGATCTTCCAATCGAGCATTACTTGTTGACCAAACCCGGGACCAATCCGGCTGATATCAAAGTGATTTACTCGCACCCTCAGGCCTTGTCCCAATGCATCAACTATCTTGAGAAAAACTACCCTCAGGCCGAGCAAATGGCGTCGCTCAGCACTGTGCTGTGCGTGTCGGATATGTTCGCCAGTTCAGTGCCAGCCGCAGCAATATCGCCACGCCGGGCATCGGAACTATACGATGTAGAAATCTTGGACAAGGGCATACAGGACGTGGCAAGCAACGTGACCCGATTTGCGGTGCTCGGCCTCTCGGATCACACACCCACGGGACGGGACAAAACGTCGATGGCCTTTACCTTTGAGAAAGATTCTCCGGGGCTGCTCTACATGGTATTGGGGGAGTTCGCGCGGCGGGACATTAACCTATTCAAGGTTGAATCACGGCCCACCAAGCAATTGCTTGGCGAGTACATTTTCATGGTCGATTGTGCCGGTCACCGCGAAGAATCACCGATGAAAGAAGCCCTGGCTGCGCTGTCAGACCCAATCAGTATGCTGCGGGTCTTAGGTTCTTACCCACGCTGGAATCCCAATACTTCGACGCCAAAGGGCTAAGAAAAGTTTAAAACCTTGCCGGAAAAAGCGTTAGCCCTCCCCCAGCGGCTTCACTAAGAACACACAAACACCACAACACACACTTCTTAGATCATCTTCCGATTGGAGAAGGGCTAACCGGGACGGGCCCTATGCTGTCAGACCACCCGGTAAACGCCCTCCATGGCGGCTCTGACATTAAGGACACGGGGCCCATGCACCCGTCTTATTTATTGGCTTCTACTTTTATCTAAGCAGATGCCTCCTTTGGTTATCGGCGCAAAAACTACGCCTTGTTTAATCATTGATATTTTCTTTGTTTAAACATATGTCTAACAAAGTATTTAGAATATTTTTATATTTTAACCAAAGAAAGTCTTTATGTCAAATTCCGTGCTTTCCCTGCCTAAATACACCCACCAGACCTATTGACAAGCGCTTAAAGAACTTTCGAAGCGCCACTCTCGCTAATTCCGTTCGATGGCATAGATGGTAGTGCCAGCATTTTCGAACACCTTTTGGCCCAATTCATCGAACTTTTGCAAACCCTCAACGCCATAGGTGATGCGTTCCAAGTCTCCGACCACCACGTAACTCACCCTATATTTGTTCAGTAGGGCCAGGGTTCGCCCGACGTCAGTGGTCTTATACATTTCTTTAATATCCAGGGCCCGCTCTTGGATGGCCGAAGTATAGGCCTCCCGTTGCTGTGTCTGGTGCCAAGGCCAGCCCAGCACCGTGGGCAGTCCGGTGTAGCTGGCGAAACGCGCGCCCCAACGGTATTGCTCCAGATGGGCTTCCAATACCACCGGTGAACCCTCCACATTGTCCTGTAGCCACTCAATTGCCTCCAGGTCCCATTTCAGTTCAATGGGTTGTCCCTGCTCATGGTGAACCGCCGTTGCCATATATGCCGTGCCGTCCTGTGTCGACGGGCCATCGGTGAACCGGTCTGAAAGCCGGGCCCGGCTGCCCAAAACCGTGTAGACAAGACTGGAGCCAATGAGGACCGCCAGTATGACCAGCCAGGCCCCAGACCGCCAACCCAGAGTCGGCCTTAAGAATCCCAACGACCCCAGGTGCCAGAGCATGTAGGCCGAAACAATACTGAGCAGCACCCATATCTCCAAGTAATACTTGAAGAAGCTGTTCATCCGGCCAATGTCACCCTCCACCCGCACCAGATCCACACCGATGCCAAGGATTAGCGCCAATACCAGCAAGACCAAGGGAACAGTTAAGAAAGATCGCTCGCCATCGTCGGATGACAATATTCGCCAGCCAACTATGCCCGTCATCGTCAAGAAGAAAACCAGCATAACGGCGTTCCAATACCCGGCGGCCCCAAAGAAGACCGCGCTCAATAGACCGATTGCCACACATAATTTTAGCCACGGCATTCCCGGCACTGAGCTACTATACTCGCGAAGCCTGACGCTCCAGAACAATTCCCTCAAAGTACCCTTGGCCTGATAGATTAGGGAGGATGCGATGATGAACAAGAATAGTCCGTGAATCCCGAGGAAGCGGTCAACCGGAGTCCGCCATAGCGAAACATCCAAGCCGGTATTGAATGTTTCGTAGGCTTGATGAAACGGTAGGAACGCCAATAAGCTGAAACCAACCACTCCGAAAGCCAGCACCAGAAACATCGCCAACCTTTCCGCTGCCGAGCCTTCGGTGAAATAGGCAGCCAACGCCAGCAGTCCAACCGTCAGAATGACGTAGGACGGAAAATCCCAGCTATTAACGGCCCATAACGCGCCCAGACCCAGTGCCAAGGCCGCTGCCGACACAATTGTCCACAGCCAACCGCCGTCCCTTAAACCAGCCACCACATTTAAGCCCAGTCCAATCACCAATAGCGTGAATGGAATGACCATCATGTGAGCGTGCAAATCGGCAAACAAGAAGGTGAAGAACGGAAACTCGGTGATATGGAATGAGACATCCGCGAAACCCGGTATTCGCTCCGGCACCCAAAAAGCCAGCGGGTTGGGGTCAAAGTTCTCCAGATTGGGTAACATGCGGCTGCTGCGCCAGAAATCGAAGGCGGGATATGGCACGCCACCAACAAATCGGTGCCAAGAGTTCTGGACTACCTGAACCATCCCGTCCAAGTTACCGATTACAGCAATAAATAATCCGCCCGTAAGCCCCGCCGCAACCGGACTCCAGAGCCACTGCCGCCATAAAGGACGGCTATCGCCAAAGGGCAGCGGAGGCAGGGTACCTAAGCCTGGCAGCGTAATGACGTGGGATGCAGCCCGACGCTGTCGCACCCCTTCGGTCAAGTTGTAGACCAGCGAGTAGGCCCCGGTAACGGTGAGGGCAAAGAACATGGGCACGGCCAGATTGAAGGCGGTGGTGGGCAATATCCCAGTGACCCGCACGATGCTGGAAATTACGAAATAGCCCCAGTAGTAATAGTTAAGATAACCACCGGCGAACCAGGGGTCGAAAGGCGGCAAAGTGGTGGAGCGGACCACCGCCGTCAGGTAGGCTAACTCCATGGGCTTCTCGCCGCCACGGTACGGGTGCCACAGGTCCGGGTTGGCGTGACGAAGCAGGACGAATCCCAGGAAAGCGGTCAGGAATAAGACTTCCGCAAAGAGCAACAGCAGCCAATTTTCTTGCAAAAATTCAATTATCTCTTCCCGGCGGAAGACTAGGGTAATTGCCGATAACCCGGCAACCACGCCCAGACCGACGTACACCGCGTACCGGGAGTAGTCCATCCACCCCAACGACACCGACAGCCAAGCAACGTAGCTGACCGCCAACAGGCCCAGAATTCGTGCCAGGACGATTCCACGGTCGGGCAATGGCCGGAAGATAAACATGGCCAGGGGCAAGGCCGCCAGGTAAATGAGCTCCACCAAAAGCAGCCAGACCAAGACCGGCACGTCATTGGTCCAACTGTCTCGGTCCGCAATATCAGAGAAGGTGCCGCCTTCTTGTTGGGCAACTAGGTCTTCCCCGGACAGCATCAGCCCTTCTTGTTCCAATCCAGCAGCCAGAGGTGGGCTCCTGAGTTGGTACCGAATATCAAGTTCCGTCAGATGGGCCACGTTCTTAAACAACATGACTTGGGGATGGTCGTAGCCAACGACGTTGTCATCGGCGTAACCCAGATTAAGTCCAATGAGTGAGCCATCTTCCGGGGCTAACGGGTCTGGCCGCTCTAGACCTGCTCGCCCAATCGCATCATCACGGAACGACACACCCAACAGCTCTGGGAAATTAGTAAAGGTACGGTCGAGTTCGTAGCCCAAATCGCCGGAGAATAGCTCTTGATAATACTGGTTGCTGAAAGGGAAACGCTCGGGGTCGCGGGCGGCGCTGGTGTAGGGCCGGCTGCTGTAGAAAACTAGGTACTCTGATGTAGCTAACTTCTCGGCCAGCGTTTCCATCTTTTCGAGTGTGTCAGCATCGTAGACCGGGTACTGCCAAACGTTGTAGGAGTACAGGTTGGGCACAAACTCGTCCCAGTGGTTGTCGCTAACGATGGCTGTACCTTTGGGTATGTTTTCGTTAATCCACGCCGACGCCGTAACCGCCGGATGGTCATTCGAATAGACCTTCTGAAATGCCAACGCATAGAAAGCGGTCGCTCCGACTACAAAAACCACTACCGCCAAAGAGATTCCGGGCAGAAACCGCGCCGGGTCGCCCTTCTGCCACACCAGATGCGTCGACAACGGACGGTAGGCCTGCACCATCCAAACCAGCATCCGGGCGGCCATGATAATCATGACCGGAATCAATGGGAAAATGTATCGGAGGAAGTGGACCTCGAAGGTTTCTAGGAAGATGAACCCGGGAACCACCCAAGCCAACAAAAACAGGTCGGCCCTCCGGTTCCCTTTGCTAATCACAGCAAACATCGCCGTAAACGGGATGGCAAACCAGGCCGCGACCCCCAGCGGAATTCCCAGCCCCCAGACCGTTGACTGCTGTATCTGATAGAAGAAGGACGGTGTCCCAACATATTGGATGGTGAACGGCCATAGACCGGCGGTCCGAGCCATCCGAGTCTGGGCCGCCAGGTCGCCCACGAAAGCGCCGATGTCCAACAGGGCGTAGGGAGCAGTAATGAAGAACACTCCGGCTGCAATCGCACCGGCAAGGGCGGCATGGCCCAATATCCGTTGCACCATTTCCGGCGTGATGTCAGACCAATAGCCTTTGGCATCGTCCAACACCCGGTAGCCATAGACCAAGACCAAGGGGGCCAAGATGGGGAGGATGCTCACTTTGGGGGCGAGAGCCAGCCCCAGCATCAACCCCAATAACGCCGAGTCCTGCAGCCGCTTACGTTCCACCATCCGCAACATGGCCCAGAAACTGGCCAGGGTGAAGAACACAGAAAATGTCTCGGGCCGGAAGAAGTGGCTGTTCTGGATGTTGATTACCGACAAAGCCGTCAGACCGGCCGCCAACAGGCCCACTTCTTTGCCGTAAAGCTTCCTGCCCAATACGAACACCATGGCCACCGAACCGACATCGGCCAAAGCAGACAACGGCCGGCCGATGTAGCGCATGTCCAGGGCGCTGATATCGGTAAAGAGCTCTACTATCCACCGGAAGAACACCATCAAGTAAATGAGGATGCTGCCCAACGGAAACCAATGGGGATTTAGGGGGCTACGGTCCGCATCGAACAAAGTTACGATGCCCGGAAGTCCAGCTTGGGCGTCCGGCTCCCCGCGGAGATAGCCACAGTCTTGGGCGTTGAGCGCGTTGGTCAGCAGGTCGTACATGCAACCAGAACGCATGTAGATGTCCCGTTCGTCGGGGTGGAACCCGTAGCCCTGGTCCCAGTTGACGCCGTTCAGCCGCAGACCAAGGGCCACCACCAAAATGAACAGCAACAAATAGAACGACCAGGACACCCGGCCACCAAAGCTCAGAAAATGTTGCTCCCTAAACGCCAAGACTAGTCATGCGCTCCAAATTGATTGACTGGGGATTGTAATCGAATCCAGGACAATGTTGCTTTGCATTATATTTGCCGGTGCCGAATACTCCGCGTATAAAAAAGTCCCCCAGCTCTCCATTTTTCGGAGCCGGGGGACTTTTTAAAGCCTAACGGAGCTACCGAAAGCCCCGCTCTAGTTTACGGTTTAACCTGAAGTTTAGATGCCTTTTTCGGCCATCAAGGCGGCCAGGTCGGCGGTGCGGCAAGAGTAACCCCACTCATTGTCGTACCAGCCGTTAACCTTCACCATCCGGTTAGCCATGACAATGGTGGACAGACCGTCGATGATGCAGCTGTGGGGATTGCCCTTGTAGTCGGAACTCACCAGGGGCTCGTCGCTGAAGTCTAGAATACCCTTCATTTTTCCTGCGGCGGCCTCTTTGTAGGCATCGTTTATTGCTTCAACCGTGACATCTTTGGAAACCGTGGCTGTGAAGTCGGTGATGGAGCCAGTTGAAGTCGGCACTCGGAAGGCCATGCCGTGGAGTTTGCCGTTCAGTTCGGGTAGCACCAAGCCCACAGCCCGGGCAGCGCCGGTGCTGGTTGGGATGATGTTCTCCGCAGCGGCCCTGGCCCGGCGCAGGTCGCCGTGACGTTGGTCCAAAATGGCCTGGTCGTTGGTGTAGGAGTGAATCGTGGACATCAAGCCGTGCTCAATGCCGAAGTTGTCGTGGAGCACCTTGACCATGGTGGCGAAGCAGTTGGTAGTGCACGATGCGTTCGAGATTATGTGGTGCTTGCTGGCATCGTACTTGTCTTCGTTAACGCCTAACACCAAGGTCAAGTCTTCGCCTTTGGCTGGCGCGGAAATAATTACCTTGCTGGCGCCGCCTTTCAGATGGCCTGCGGCTTTGTCGGCATCGGTGAAGATTCCGGTGGACTCGATTACCAGGTCGACGCCCATCTCGGACCAAGGAATCTGGGCCGGGTCGCGCTCGGAGAAGACCTTGATGCTCCGGCCATCGACCACTAGGTCGCCGTTGTTGGCCTCTACCTTTCCTGGGTAACGGCCATAGTTGGTGTCGTACTTAAGCAGGTGGGCGTTGGTCTCAGCGTCAGTCAAGTCATTGACGGCAGCCACTTCAACCTTTCCCGCGTTGCGGCTCTCATTGGCCCGCAGCACGAGTCTCCCAATCCTACCGAAACCATTAATCCCGATACGAGTGACCATGCTCTACCTCTCAATTATTCGCTATTTTATAGTAAGCACCGGGCAGAACCTGCAGCGGCGACGTGCCCAAATGCTCAATGTTGCCGGTACATAATAACTGTCACCAAGGCGGTTGGAAAGCGCAGCTAGCCTCCATTAGGAGCATATACAGCAACGCACAAGAAAACGACGCCTAGATGGATCTGAAAAAGACCCTAGGAGCGGTGCAAATAATCGAAAGCCGACTCGCCAGCGTAATGGGCTTTATTGCCCAATTCAGCCTCAATCCTCAGGAGTCGATTATATTTGGCCACCCGTTCCGAGCGGGCAGGCGCGCCGGTCTTAATCTGCCGCACGTCCCAAGCCACCGCCAAGTCGGCGATGGTCGTGTCTTCGGTCTCGCCGGAACGGTGGCTCATAACGGCACCCCAACCAGCTTCCCGGGCCATTTTGTAGGCAGCGTGGGTCTCGGACAGGGTGCCGATTTGGTTGGGCTTGAGCAATACAGCATTACTGGCTTTTTCGTCGATACCCTTCTTGATTCGGTCGATGTTGGTGACCAGTAAATCGTCGCCCAATATTTGGATCGAACCGCCGAGACGGTCATGCAAATCCGTCCAGCCTGCCCAGTCGTCCTCGAAAAGACCGTCTTCTATGGAAATAATGGGGTATTGGCGCGCCCACTCCTGGTACAACTTAACCAGGTCGGCGGAGGTTAGACTGGTTCCTTCACGCTCCAGCACGTACATGCCGTGACCTTTCTGGTATAGCTCGGAGGCGGCAACGTCCAAAGCGATGTAAACATCTTTACCAGGAGTGTAGCCAGCTTTTTCCACGGCTTTCAGCACCATTTCCAGGGCGTCTCGATTGGACGGCAGACTGGGGGCGAACCCGCCCTCGTCACCAACGTTAGTATTATGACCGCCGCTGCTTAGCAGAATTTTCAGTGCCTGGTAAATTTCTGCCCCGGCGCGGAGGGCGTCACTAAACGTCTGCACTCCAACGGGCATAACCATGAATTCTTGGATATCGGCCGAGTTTGAAGCGTGCTTCCCGCCGTTCAGAATATTAAACATGGGAACCGGCAGACTGACTTCAGCCCCGTTTGCCAAGTAATGCCACAGTGAGCCGTTCTTGCTATCGACGCCAGCAGCAGCCCTCGCTACCGCCAAGGACACTGCCAGTATCGCGTTAGCCCCCAGGTTGCTCTTATCGCTGGTGCCATCCAGTTCAATCAGTCCGGCGTCGATGGCTCCCTGGTCCAAGGGCGAGCGGCCCAGCAGCCATGGCCCAATAATGTCATTCACATTGGCAACAGCCTTAAGCACGCCGCCACCGTTAAACCTGGAGGGATCCCTGTCTCTTAATTCCAGGGCCTCGTGGCTGCCGGTGCTGGCGCCGGACGGCACGGCGACGTGAGCTTTCAGGCCGGTTGATAGGACAACCTCGGCTTCAACAGTTGGGTTGCCGCGTGAGTCCAGGGTTTCACGACCCCGGACAGCAGTAATGGTCACGTCGTTACTAGCGCTGCTCATAACACCCTTTTGTCTTGAAATCGATTTGCGGGGGACTAACTATCTTTACGATGGTTGCTGCGTGCGGCCACGGCGGCTATAGCCTTCTCAACCGCGTCAACTGGATCCAAGGCCTGGATGATGGAGCCATTAATATCGACGCCGTCACCATTGGAGGTCAGGGGCCAAGTTTTGAGGCCAATCACCGGTATGCCGTCGCTCAAGGCGTGGCCAATCTCGGAAAGGGTACCAAAGGCCCCGCCAATCGCAATCACTGCTGCTCCGGTGTGAACGACGATTACGTTTCTGGAATAACCCATGCTGGTCACAATCGGGATGTCCACGTAGCTATTGGCCTCGGCGGCGGCCCGGCCCGGCAGAATTCCGATGGTGGTCCCGCCTTCGGACTTGGCTCCCCGGCAGACAGCCTCCATGATTCCGCTGAGTCCACCGCAGACAACCTTGATATCTCTGCGAGCCAGTTCGCGGTCGACCTCTTCCGCCAATTCCACATGCTCACGGTTGGCGGGATTACTGCTGCCAATCACTGAAATTATCATCTAATAACAATAGCCTTTATAGGGGCAATTACGCCTCACAGATAGCCCAATGGGGAGCGGGACAAGTATATCAGACCGTACCATTTATCCATTAGAAGCCGAGCCAAAGGTAGCAGCCGAGCCAAAGGCAAAGGTTATCGAGCCTAGGTCTAAGGCAAGATGGCGCGGCTGGCAGCTTGAATGGTGTCAATCAGCGGCTTGGGATAAACGCCCAGCCAAATAATGGCCGCCATACCAGAACCCAACACCGTCAACAACGTAAGGGATGGCCGCTGCGTCAGGGCGGGGTGCGCTTGCAAGAGGTCTCCGCCGCCATCGGCGGCCGGGGCCGGCTCGATGTACATCTGGCGAATAATCTGCAGGTAGTAATACAGGGAGATTAGGCTGCTAAAAATCGCCAAGCCAGCCAGCCAGAGCAAGCCCTCAGTCGCCACGGCGGTAAAGAGGTAAAACTTGATGGTGAACCCAGCGAAGATGGGCAAACCTGCCAGGGAGAACATGCCCATGGCCATTGACGCCGCCAAGAATGGCTGATGGTCTGCCAGGCCGCCCAGGTCGGCAATCATCTCTTTGCCAGTCATGTTAAAGAAAGAAATTATTGCCGCGAAGACCACCAGGTTGGTGATTGAGTAGCCGACCAAATAGAACATCACACCGTTGGAGGCCAGGTCAGAACTTGATGAAAGCGCAGCGATACCGGCCAGAATAAAACCGACGTGGCCGATGCTGGAATAGGCCATTAACCGTTTCAGGTTTTTCTGGGCTAGGGCCACGAAATTACCCACTAGCATGGAAGCGCCAGCCAACACCGCGATAATTAGCTGCCACTGTTCCCAGCGGTCTCCAGCGGGGACAAACCCTTCCGCAACCAACCGCAAAATCAGGGCAAATGCCGCCGCCTTAGAGCCGATGGCCAGATAGGCGGTTACCGGATAGGGCGCTCCCTCATAAACGTCGGGGGCCCACATATGGAAGGGCACTGCGGAGACCTTGAACATTAGCCCCACCAGTATCAATGCCACGCCAACCCAGAGGGCCGGGCTAACCTCTGCGGCCAACGCCAGCGCAGAGGCGATGTCGTCGAATTTGGTCACGCCCACCGTGCTGTAAACCATGCTCACGCCGTAGAGCAATATGGCCGAGGAAACCGCGCCGATGATGATGTACTTCAGTGCGCTTTCGTTGGATCTGGCATCGCCTTTGGCATATGCCGCTAGCACATAAAGGCTGAAGCTGAGCAGTTCCAAAGCGATGTAGGCCGTCAGCAGTTCCCGCGACTGGGCCATGATGTTCATACCCAGGATTGAGAACAGCAGAATTCCGTAGAACTCGCCCTGGTGGTCAAGTTTGTTCTTAACGAAATCCATGGAACTGAGGATGATGAACACGCCCAGACCCATGAAAAAGATTTTGAAGAAAAGGGCAAAAGCGTCCACAGCCAACAGGCCGTCGTAGAGTAGCTCCTCCTCGTCCCACAACATGACCAGAGACCCAGCGATTAAGGCCAGGAGACCGGCGATGGAAAGCCACGGCAAGAATCCCTTCCGGTCTTTGGGTAGGAAAAGGTCAACTACAAAAACCAGAAACGCCAAGCCTGCCAGAGCAAATTCCGGCGTCAGTAATTCAAGATTGTCGGTGAGGTTATTCAATGGCGGCTACACCCCTGGAATCGTCTGGACGCCAACGTTGATGACTCGCATCAACGGTTCCGGCCAGACGCCGACAAAGATAATGATTCCCACAAAGGCTGCGCCAACAGACATTTCGATGGGGCTGGCATCCTTAAGATCGGGCCACTGAGGGTCTGCCTCGCCCAAGAAAGTGCGCGCAAGTAGACGCAGAATATAAACCGCAGTCAGCGCTGCGCCTATGACGGCAATAATAGCCAATGGCATATAGGTACGGAACGCGCCGACAAACACCATGAACTCGGCAACGAACCCACTTAGCCCTGGCAAGCCCAAAGAAGCCAGACCGGCTATGGCGAAGAAGAAACTGTTGACCGGCATCCGGCCGACGAGACCTTTGAGTACCATGATGTCTCTGGTGTGAGTCTGATGATAAATCGCTCCAACCAGTAGGAACATCAGGCCCGTCATGACGCCATGGGAGAACATCTGGAGCACCGCGCCGCCCATGCCGACATTGTCCAGGGTGGCGATACCAATAATCACATAGCCCATATGGCTAACGCTGGAATATCCGATGATGTACTTCAGGTCCTTCTGAGACATGGCCGAAACCGCGCCATAGATGACGTTCACCGCGCCCAAGCTGACCAACACCGGCATCCAGTTGTCGGCGCCCTCGGGCAGCAGGAATATGCCAACCCGGATGATGCCGTAGGCCCCCAGTTTCATCAGTACGCCAGCATGGAGCATGCTTACCGCAGTGGGTGCGGCCACGTGGCCGTCGGGCGACCAAGTATGGAAGGGCCAAAGGCCAGCCAGCACGCCAAAGCCCACCATGAACAGTGGGAACACCCAGGTCTGGAACGTAGGATCGAATTGGCCGGTCTGGGCGAGTACCCCCAAGCCCTGGAGCGAGAATGTCGCCGCGCCGTTGTTGGCAGCCTCGACGTACACCGCCAAGATGCCCACCCAAACTAGGATGCTACCTGCCACCAAGAACAATATTAGCTTCATCGCCCCGTATTCTTTGGTGCGCAGGAAGGTCCCGAAATCGGTGCTGCTGCCCCAAACGCCAATCAACAGGTACATGGGCAGCACGGCCAGTTCGTAGAAGAAGAATAGGAAGAACAAGTCGCGAACGGCGAACACGCCATAGACTCCAGCGGACAAGGCCAAGAGCAGCACAAAGAAGTCCCGGGTGCGGTGCTTAATGGTCTGGGAAATCAGCACTCCGCCGAACAGAATGATGCCATTCAGCAGTACCAGCGGGGCCGAGATTCCGTCAATACCAAGGGACAGGTTGATGTCCAGCGGGCCGGGCAGCCATTCGTAGGTTCTAATGAACTGGAACCCACCCAAGTCGTAGTCGTACCGGGCGAATATGATTAGCGACAGGGCCAGTGAAATACCAGATACGAAGATGGCGAAATACCAGGCTTCTTTCTTATCTTCGCCCGGCATAAACATCATCAACAGCGACCCAGCAAGTGGCACCATTATCAGCAGCAGCAGCGCTACTTGATTGAAATCATTCATGATAGACAGTCCGTCACCAGATGCGCAGAGCCGAAGTTAGCAATTGTTATGAAGAGTTCAGCGCACATTTACACTGTCCTCAACCAAACAAAAATGCTCAAGCCAATCGTCCCCAGGGCCATTCCCAGCACATAGGCATAAACGTGTCCGGTAATATGCAGCCGCATCTTGATGCCGACCTCTCGCGCCACATCGGCGGGGCCGTTCACGATAATGTCATTAACGATTGCCCGGTCGAAATACGCGATGAAGCCAGAGATACCTAACACCACTCGGTCGATGGTCCACTGATAGACCTCATCGAAGTAATATTTGTTTTCGATAACGTTGAGAATCCAGGAAAAACGCGAACGCGCGTAGTCGAGATCTATGCTCCGTTTGGCGTAGGTCAGATAAGCGAAGATGAAGGCACCAACGGCCAGGACAATGGAAACCGCGCCCAGCCAGACCTCGAAGTGGAACTCTTCCCCGTGGCCAAAGAACACGAAGGTGCCTATTCCGCCGAAATCGCCGGGCCAGTTGAAACTGATGAGACCGAACCCTAAGGCGAGCACTCCCAACAACGCCATCGGCATGGTCATTCCGATGGGCGATTCGTGGGCGTGGTTGTTCTTTTCCTTCAAGTCACCGAAGAACACGATGAACATCGCCCGCCCCATGTAGAGCGCGCTCAGCAGGGCGGTGAATAAGGCCATTACCAAGAACGCGGTGTTCCGATTGTCACTCACTGCCAGCAATATCTCATCCTTGCTCCAGAAGCCGGCCAAGATGGGAATACCGCCAAGGGACAATGCGCCAATGGAGAAGACCAGGGCAGTCAAGGGCATGACCTTCCTGAGTCCGCCCATTTCGCCAGTGTCTTGAAATTCAGTGCTGTGTAGGACGCTGCCTGCTCCCAGGAACAACAGCGCCTTGGAGAACCCGTGGGCCATCAGATGGAATATGGCAGCGGTGTAGCCGAACGCTCCCAAGGACAGCATCATCAAACCCAGGTGGCTAATGGTGGAGTAGGCCAGTATCCGCTTTAGGTCGGTGGAAACCAGGGCGATGGAAGCGGCCATCAGCGCAGTAACCAAGCCAACGATAGCCACAATCAGTAACGGGTCGGCGTCGTAGGCCGAGAAGATGGGGTAGGTGCGGGCCACCAGGTAAACTCCCGCCACCACCATCGTCGCAGCATGAATCAGCGCGCTAACCGGGGTCGGGCCTTCCATGGCGTCGGGCAACCAAACGTGGAACGGTACTTGGGCCGACTTTCCCATTGCGCCCAAGAACAGCAGCAGCGCAGCTGCGGTGGCCACTCCTTGACTCATACCTTCTTGTCCATGGGTCATTACCCCAACACGTACGGCCTCGAAGGCGTCCGTCATGCCAAAGCTACCCACGTCCCGCCAGATGAGCAAAATGCCAATCAACAGCCCAACATCGCCTATTCTGGTGACGATAAATGCTTTCTTGGCCGCTTCCCTCGGCTCGGGCCGTTCGTGCCAGAACCCAATCAACAGATACGAGCAGATTCCCACCAGCTCCCAGGCGATGTAGAGCAGCAGGAAGTTGTCGGCCAGCACCAGGGTCAACATGGCGGCGGCAAACATGGAATGGACGGCGAAATACCAGCCAAAACGAGGGTCGCCTTCCATGTAGACCATGGAGTAAATCTGGACCATCAGGGCTACAAAGGTCACCAAGCCCAGCATCACGATGGTCAGCGGATCAATTAGTATTCCCCAGTGCAGACTGACGCTGCCGACCGCCCCGATTACTCCGGCGTTGAACCAACTCCGGTCATAATCGCAGGTCAGCATTCCGGAGTTTTCGCTGATGAAACAACCCATGGTGGCGACATCGGCATTCAGCCAAGAATTGAGCACGAACCAGAAGACGACAAACCCACCGGCGATGGCCAAAATTGACAGCCACGAGCCACGCTCGGGCAGATATCTGCCAAAGACCACAATCACCGGCGCGGCGGCGAAGCAGAACACTGGTATCAGCCAAGCCCATTGCATCAAACGGTCACCCTATGTGCTTGGGCATTTACCATTTCATCAAATCAATCTCATCGACGTTGACCGTCGACTTGTTACGGAACATTCGCAGAATTATGGCCAACGCCAAGCCGACCTCGGCCGCAGCCACGGTGATGATAAAAATCGCAATTAACTGACCATCGAAGTTGGCAAAGCTGCCGATACCTTCCATGTGGGAGGCGGCGGCAATGAGGTTGATGTTCACCGCGTTCAGCATTAGCTCGATGGACATCACAATGAGCACTGCGGAGCGTCGGGCCATGACGCCGTAGATGCCGATGGCGAATAGGGCGGCGCTGAGGAGTTGGAACCAGACCAAATCAACCATCGTCTAGTTATCTCCGTCGTCTGGGCTGGCCGCGTCGTCGGAACGCGCCCCGTCATCGGAACGCGCAATAATAATCGCCCCAATTAAGGCCACCAAGAGAACCAAGGACGCAATTTCAAAGGGGACGGCCCAAGTGGTGAAAAGTGCTTCGCCAATGCCGGTCAAAGAAGCGCTCTGGGAATGAGTTCCCTCAACTGAGTTGATGGCGAAGGCCGGGACAAGGATCCCCATTAGCGCCAATGCGGCGATTGCGGCCAAGGGCCACTGTTTGTTGTCGGTGATGCGGGGATACTCGTCGTTCCGGGTCATCATGATGGCAAACAGAAGGACGATGATTATCGCCCCGCCGTAAATCAATACTTGCACCAGAGCGAGGAACTCGGCGAACAGCACCAAATAGATGCCGGCCACTGCCACCAAAGAGACCAATAGGGACAACGCTGCGTGCACTACATTACGGGTAGCGACTACACCCAGCCCGCCGCCAATGGTCAATACGGCCAATAATATGAAAACGAACCAAGCCATCTACTTGGACTCAGCCTCGGCAGCCGCTGGCCCGGTGCCCGTGTCACCGCCCGTTACTGCTTTCACCCGTTTGGTCGGCGGTATCCAGTCCGTTGCCTTCTGATGCTTCTGTCCAATTTCCAGCAAAGCCGACAAGTCGACACGGTCTCCGTTGCGGTTGTAAGTGCTCATTTCGTGTTCATGGGTCATCACGATTGCATCGAAATTACACACCTCGACGCAAATCCCGCAAAGTATACACCGGTTGAGATTGATCTCGAACGTATCAACGATCTTTCTACGGGTACTTTTTTCCTCTATGAAGAGAGGATTATCTTTCATCACCGCCGACATGCATTGGGTCGGGCAACCCCGTATACAGACCATGCAACTGGTGCAGTAGGGTTCACCCACAGTCTCATCCCAAGTCAGCGCCGGAAAGCCCATGAACCGGTCTTTCACCGGGGTTGGCTCGTCATGACGTTTCAGCAGATTGCCGGTGGACGGATATTGGCGCGTCACCGGCGCCCGCAACCCATGCATGGTCGACACCAGAGTCACAACCAACCCTTTCAGGCTGTTAAACATCTGTTAGTCTCCTCCTGCCGGGGCATTCGCCGCTGCTTTGCGTTGGGCTTGCAACGCCTCCTGCCTGCTCCGAACCTGAGCCACCAACCGTGTGGAGCCGGTCATCCGCTTGTATATCAAGTAGCCAACCACTAATAGAGCTGTTGACGACATGGCGGTGAGAGACCAGGCTGGCCATTCGTAGAACTGGTACACGGCGGTCATCACCACTGACAGGAAGGACATTGGCACCATTACTTTCCAGGCAAAGGCCATTAATTGGTCGATACGCAGCCGTGGGAAGGTACCCCGAATCCAGAAGATGACCATGATGACCATGTAGACCTTGAACAGGAACCAGATGATTTCCCAGTTGCCAGACAGTCCAGGCCCGGACCAGCCACCGAAGAACAGGATTACGGTGAGCGCGGCAACGGCAAAGGTATTGATGTATTCAGCCAGGAAGAAGACCGACCAGTGGGCACCGCTGTATTCGACGAAAGGCCCGCCGACAATTTCAGACTCGGCGAAGTAAATATCAAAGGGTGTCCGGCCTACTTCCGCCAGCCCGGCGATGAAGAACAGTACCAGTCCCAAAGGCTGCACCAGCAAGAAAATGTATTCGTCTTGCGCGCTGACTATCTCTCTTAAGTCCAGCGACTGGGCCAGCATGGCCACCGAGACTGCCACCATGATGATAGGTATCTCGTAGCTGATTAGTTGGGCCGCTGCCCTCAGTCCGCCCAGGGTTCCATATTTGTTGGCCGAACCCCAGCCCGCCAACACTAGGCCCAGAATGCCCACCACCGAGAAGGCGATGATGTAGAACAGCCCCATATTCAGGTTCTGTATCACCGCGCTCTGAGTGCCGGGGATGGTCACCCAAATCATGAACGCCGAAACAACAACTATGATGGGCGCAGCCCAGAAGATGGCCTTGTCCGACGAGGCCGGGATGATGTCTTCTTTGAGGATAAGTTTCAGGGCGTCGGCCACCGGCTGCATCAAGCCCATGGGGCCGGTGCGAGTGGGCCCCAAACGCAGTTGAAGCCGCCCCAGTACCTTGCGCTCCAGCCAGGTCAATGACAGCACCACAATGGACAGAGTGGTGAACATGACCAGCAGACCAACCACTATCCAGATGAAATCAGACAGGGCTATTGTTAAGAGAATGGTGGCCGGCATTAGCGGTCCACCTCGCCCAGCACGATGTCCAACGCGCCGAGAATCACCACGCAATCGGCGATCCAACAGTCTTTCAACATGTGCTTCAACGCCGAAAGGTTGCAGAAAGAGGGTGGTCGCACTTTGACCCTATAGGGCTTGTCGCTGCCATCGCTAATCAGGTAAACGCCAATCTCCCCCCTCGGGTTCTCAGCCCGCACGTAGACCTCGCCAGCGGGTGGGCGGAGTAGTCGCCGTCCCAGGGATGACTCCACGCTGCCTTCCGGCAATTGGTCCAGCGCTTGCTCGACGATTCGGATCGACTGGTAAATCTCTTGAACACGCAGGTAATACCGGTCCCAGCAATCGCCATCTAAGCCTATCGGCACGTCAAAGTCGAGCCGGTCATAGACCGAGTACGGGGCGGCTTTTCTGACGTCGTAGTCCACGCCAGAAGCACGAAGACAAGGCCCGGTTAGCCCGTAGTCAATTGCGTCCTCAGCCGTCATTACTGCGATGCCCTTCAAACGGGCCAGGAATATTTCATTGAAACTGAGGAGTTTGTCCGACTCATCGGTGTCCGCTTTTACCAGCTCTAATAATTCTCTAACCTGCGGGACGAAGTCGTCTGGCACATCTTCTTTCAAACCGCCGAACCGGAAGTAATTGTGCATCATCCGGGCGCCGGAAACGGCCTCGAACAGGCCTTGGATGCGCTCCCTGCCCCGGAAACAAAACATGGAAGGAGTCATTGCGCCAGCGTCCAATCCCATGGTGGCAATGAACAGCATGTGGCTGGCAATTCGGTTTAATTCGCAGAGGATGACTCGGATGTACTCGGAGCGTTCCGAGACCTCCAGTCCCATGAGCTTCTCAACCGCGCGACAGTAAATTTGCTCGTTGTTGAAGTTGGCAATGTAGTCCATGCGGTCAAACAGGGTGATGACCTGGTTGTACTGTTCGCCTTCGCACAGTTTTTCCGAACCCCGATGGAGATAGCCGATGTGAGGTTCCACATCCACTATCTTTTCCCCGTCCACCCACAGCACCATTCGAAAGACGCCATGAGTCGAGGGGTGCTGCGGTCCCATATTCAGCAGCATCTCGATTGGTTCGCCGTTACGGTTTGTTGTTTTTGAAACCTGGGCCATTTTTATTCCGGTTGGCTGTCGATTGGACGACCGATAAACCTGATTTTCGGCTCCTGGGGCGGCTCAACTTCACTACTCATCCAGACCTCGTCGTTGAAGTAAAAACCGGCATCAATCAGGGTCGCTTCCAAAACCCCCATCTTTTCGCAATCTTCTAGATATTCCGATACCTGGCGGCGCAGCGAATTTTTTGCATCTTCAGCCGTGTCGCCAAACCCGGTAATTACCAACTCAGGACAAACCGCCTGGTAGCCAGTCCCGGCCTTGGACTCTTCAATCTGATAAACAATCCGGTCGAAAGGCGCTTTCTTCCCGCGCTTGGGTTTATTGGCCACGTGCAGTTGCCTTTATTCGCCTTCGCCTTCAAACGATACGGCGGCTTCCATGAACTCCAATTGGACTTCAGTCTCTTCGTCAACGCCCAAATACCCGGCGTCGGCTAGGACTGCGGCCAACGTATCAGTGCCGTCGTGGGACTCAATCCAGGCCCGCATGATTTGTATCAGTTCATCCTGGGCGGCTTCCAGTGTTTCGCCTTCCCCTTCCAGGTTCAGGTCGTCGATACGAGCGACAACCCGGGCCTCATCACGGTCTATCTTGGCGGTCAAGACCACTGTCTCCATAATCATCTAGCCTCCTGGCTAAAACTCTTCATATTCATTGAACGGAAATTCCTTGCGCCCTGGGTACCCTTCGAACCCTTCATAGAGCAGCAGCGGCGAAAGGTCAGGATGGCCGTCGAAGCTAACGCCAAACAGGTCGTGGGCCTCGCGCTCATACCAATCTGCCGCCCGCCACACGGCAGTCACAGACGGAACGATGGCATCGGAGTATGGCACATTAGTCCGAAGAGCAAAGGTGCGCTCGGGCTCTAGGGACTGAAAAACGTAGACCATTTCAAAATATTCGGAATAGTCCACGCAGGACATACAAAGCAGCATTTTGGCCGCAATGCGCGGGTCGTCTTTGATTAGTTGACAGACTTGCCGGGTGTTTTGCTTCGCAACGCTGACCTGGGGGATGTCGTCTAAAGCGCCAGCTTGAGGATCAAATTCTTTGAGAACCTCTAGCGAAACGTCCAGCAATTCTCGCCCTGCCGGGGTCAGTGCTGCCAGCGGGTCAGCGGGGGGGCCGTCGTCAGCATGGCCGTGGCCAGCAGCTGCCGGTTTTGCCGGGGCGTCCATTATAGGCTCCGGCGGGGCATCTTTTATAGGCTCCGCCGGGGCTTCGTGATTCTCTTCTTGCTCGGCCATTATTTTTTGGCGTCGCGCATGATTTTTTCTTGGAGCTTTAGTATGCCAAACATCAGCGCTTCTGGCCGTGGTGGACAGCCCGGCACATAGACGTCAACGGGCACGATGTGGTCTACGCCCATCACCACCGAATACGAGCGGTAATAGGGACCGCCGTTGGTGGCGCAGCTTCCCATGGCAATAACCCACTTGGGCTCTGGCATTTGTTCGTAGAGCAGGCGAATGGGGTCGGCCATTTTCTTGACCACCGTGCCCGCCACAATCATCACGTCCGACTGACGCGGCGACGGCCAAGTGACCACACCGAAGCGATCAAAATCGTAGTGGGCCATGTAGGTCGAAATCATCTCGATGGCGCAGCAGGCAAGGCCAAACGACAGGGTCCAAAGGGACGACTTACGTGCCATGGCAAATAATTGGTCGGTGGAGGTGGTAATAACCCCAGGCACTTTTCCAGCGGTGGCCTGGTCAAACAAACTGGAACCTGGAACGTTGCCCCGCCCGTCTGGCATCCCCGGCCCTACTATTATTTCTGCCATTCAAGGACCCCTTTCTTCCAGGCGTAAACAATGGCGAAAAATAGCACTCCCAAGAACATCATCATAGCGTAGAAGGGAAGTGCGTTGGCCTCGTTTATCTTTTCTTGCATGAAAATCACCGCCCAAGGAAACAAGAACACTGCTTCAACGTCAAAAATTAGGAACAAAATCGCGAAGATATAGAACCGTACGTTAATGTTGGACCAGGCATAAGGAGTGGGCGGGATACCACATTCGTAAGTGGTGAATTTAGCTTCGGAGTAACGCCTGGCGGAGAGGACGCGCGAAGCGGAGAACATGCCACCAATTGCCAATGTGGCGACCACCGCGGAAATTGCAACCGCGGTCCAGTTCTCCGTGAACAGTTCTGGGTTAAATGCTTGAAGTATTATCGTGGGGAAAAAAGACATACCACCGCAGTGTCCGAAGGGCGTCGGTGGACAGGTTGACTTACACTCGAATTACGCTCGAAATATATCACTGGCCGCAGAGGGGTGTCAACGAAATTCGACGCCCGCCCGCAGGAGAAATCAGTCGTCAAAATTCAGGTTCCCTTACTTGATAGACCGGTCAACATATGTCAGTTACCTTCGGCGGCCCTAAGTTGGGTTGATGAGACATCTTCCCTAAACAGACTCTCGGGCACATCGCTGAACAGCGATTCGAATGCCGGGGGAATCAATACATCGCTCAACGTCTTGAAGGTGCCCTGGTCTTCTCTACCAGCAACCAGGAACCTAGTTCCTCCGGCCCACATCTCCGCCAGAGCGGCCAACATGGCGACTTGGTTGTCTTCGAAACCGTCTCCGTAATACCTGGGGGCGACAATCCGAACGGCGGTGTCCCATCCGACAACAAAAGTCCGACCCGAGAAGAGTCTGGCTTTCTTGAAGAAAGTCTCAGCCCTGGTTAACACCACGGTCTCTTCTGGGGTGAACTGCGCCAGTCTTTTCAGTATCTCCGCCTCTTCCAGCGCTGGCTTATCAACGTTGGTTACCGATAGCTCAAAGCCTACTTCGGTACCCAACACTTCCCTCGCCGCCTGTGCCAGACCTCGGTGCCCTTGATGCACTGGACTGAATGAGCCAGGCAGTAAAGCTCCGGGCGCAGTTCCTTCGACTTCCAAAACCCCAGCACGGGCAACAATCCAAGCGGCCTCGCCGGAGAGCAGTTGGGCTAATGGCGAGGGGTGTTCTGTCCGGTCAATCTCCAAAGAGTCGCCAGGAGTCAGGCCCAGTTCTACATCTGAATCCAGGCTCGACAGCAGCATCAGGGCATGGACCAAGAGTCGGCTGACCAACTCTTCTTCACCGGCCCGGTCTCGCAAACCTTTGTGCAGAATCAGCGAGTAGGTGGTACTGGAGTCTTGGTCCCAAGCGGATACAAAGGCCCGGTGCTCGCCGCGTTTGGGCCGGTCGGTGGCGATGGTGGCGGCACAGGCTAGGCCAACAGCAGGGGAGTCGTCTTCAAGTTGGGACTTGGCTTTGCGGTAGGCCGCTCTGGCCATGTCTTTGGCCGTCTGGGCCGACGCCGATTGTTCTGGCTCGAACCCCAGGAACGAGTTCATCGATTCCCGACCGTAGGGCACCAAAGCCTCCAACACGGTACGGGAAGCACCGGCAACTCCCAGCAGCCAAGCCACGGCTTGAGTGCCTGCGCCCGACACAGCAACCACCGCCTTGTGGGGCGTGGCGTGAATTTTTTCTATATGTGGTCGCATCTCTTCCATGTAGTAATTGGTCGGCGTTAAAGAAACGCCCCCATCCTAACCTTCCCCCTTGCGAGGGGGAAGGAACTTCTAGCTTGGCTGCCAGACTGTACGGTTAATATTGTCCATGGTGGCGCGGGAAGTTTCTACCTCGGTCGATTGTTTTTGATCCCAGCGGGTCATCCATTCGGTTGGCAGTTTGCGGCGAGCGTCCCGCCACCAGAGCGGATTACCTTTAGCCAGCGTCTTGCCATCTAACACATCGGCAAGGAAGCAGGTCATGTCGCCGCCGTCCATGGCGTTAATCACCCGGCAGTCCAGGTAGCCAAAGCAATCGGTCAACAGTGGGCTGCCAGATGTTCCAGCAGCCTTGTCCACCTCAGCTAGCTTGTCTTTTTCACGCCCGGATACCAGGCCGAAATCGCCAATCAAATCCAATTGGTCTGACTTCAAGAAGTTTAGGGCAAACGCCCCGCTGGCGAGGACCATATCGTGGCTGAGATTGGTTTTATAAAGTTGGAGGGCCACCCTGGGGCGGTCCGGAACTATCGACGCCGCTGCAATTGCCACCGCTATTTGCACATTGTCACGGCCCTGCCACTGGCTGGTGACCGCCGCTAAGGGTGACCAAAGCGTACCCATCATTGGGGCAATTTCGGCATAGTCCATGCTAATCGTCCAGCATTTAAGCGGCCCAACTCTGGTATACGGCCCCATTCCAGCGCGGAGAGTGTAGCACCGCCGACCGGTGGCTACCAGTCAGGAGAATGGTCCTCTGCGTCGTTGGTCGTCAAGCGGCGTTGGTTAGCCCCGTCGTCATCCATAACGAATATCTCGCCCTGTCCGTACAGGTGAGAAACAAAGGCCATCTGGCGGCCGTCGGGAGACCAGACCGGATCCAGGTCATCGGCCTCGTTGGTGGTCAAGCGAAGCTGCTTGGAGCCGTCGTCGTCCATAACAAATATCTCGCCGTTGCCGAACCGATCAGAAACAAAGGCAATGGTTTTGCTATCAGGAGACCAAGCTGGCGCAATATCGTAACTCGGGTGTTGGGTCAGCTGCGTCTGCTCTACTTCATCCTGCCAAGTGCCGTCCTTCAAGCGACTAATCAAAAACAGGTCCGAGTTCCCATCGGTCTGTCGAACAAAGACTATGTGATCGCCGTTGGGCGACCAGGCCGGGTCGGAATCCTCTTCTTGGGTCAGGTGGACCAGGTTCACGCCGTCTGGGTTGCGCAACCAGAGGCCTCGTTCTTCAGCCGAGCCGGTCCGGACAAATGCCAGCCACTCCCCATTGGGAGACCAGTCGCCCATGCTGTCATCGGCCGACTTGGCGGTAATCCGGGTCGGTTGGCTGCCTTCGAGGTCCAACAAATAGACTTCGGAGTTGCCGTCCTGGTTGGAAATGAAAGCCAAGTTCTTTCCGTTGGGAGACCAAAGCGGAGATTCATCGTTGCCTGCGATGTGGGTTAAGCGGATAATGGTCTCGCCTTTGCGATCGACCAGGTTAATCTCCAAATCTCCCGATTCGTCGGAAACATAGGCAATCTCTTTGCCGTCGGGAGACCAGACTGGGTTGTAATCCTTACTGCGGTTGTCAGTGAGAGGCCGGGCTTTGCCTGACTTAGGGTCAATAACGTAAATCTCGGCATCGCCATCCACTTCGGACACGAAGACAATCTCATCGCCGCTGGACGAACCGCAGCCGACGAGCAATGCCATCAGACCTACCAAAGCCAAGGCAAGGCCCAAGGTAAAGATTTTTGCCGGAAGGTTATTTTTCAATCCGCCCATTCCCCAAGACCATTATCGTTCCTGCCGGAATGACAGGCCTGCCTGGATGACATGGCTCGAACACCTGTCCCACACTCGGCTGATTATAGTCAAAATTAGACATTTGTTGGTCTGGTAGAAAGTGCCGGATTAGGGCAAAGTTTTTGCATCGCCACGGGACGTCCGAACTGGCAGCAACTCTTGACACTGGGACAGGGCTTGTCTAGCATCTGCCCAACCTGCGGAGACGCCGCACTTCCATCCAACAGACACCGCTAACAAACAGCAACCTAACAAATAGCGAGGTAGGCCATGAAAGTTCTACTCGGGGCCGACTTAATTGACGGCAACGGCGGCCCAGTGTTGAAAGACTCGGCCATCTTGATAGACGGCGAGCGTATCAAAGAGGTTGGCCCACGGGCTGCGGTCACCTTGCCGCCGGGCACGGAAGAAATTGACCTAACCGGCTTGACCCTGCTTCCCGGCCTGATTGACACCCACGACCACCTGGCCCACAAAAACTACAGCCTGGTTAGCCGCTGGGAAATTGAAGACCCAGCCTCGCTAAACACTCTAAAAACAGCCAAGGCCATCGAAGCTTCCCTGGCCGCGGGTTACACCTGTATCCGCGACGCTGGAGGCTTGGACGCCGGATTCAAGTTCGCGGTCGAAGAGGGTTTGCTAGATGGCCCCAGGCTACTCACCGCTGTCAGCATCGTCTCCCCCACGGGAGGTATCGGTGACCGAGTCGCCCCATCAGGCCACCGAAACACTTTCAACCACGACCCCATGCACCCGTCTGGAGTAGCCAACGGCCCCGACGCCGTACGGGCCCTCGTCCGGGAATTGGTGCGCGTGGGGGCCGACGTTATTAAGTTCGCCACCACCGGCGGGGCCAGTTCCCGCTCCGGCCACGGCCCCAAAGACATCGCCTTTGGCCCCGACGAAGTCAAAGCCCTAATTGACGAGGCCCGTTCCCAAGAGAAACTCACCATGTGCCACGCCGTCGGCGGCCCCGGGCTGCGCATGTGCATCGAAGCCGGTGTCGGCTCGGTGGAACACGGCTGTTACCTGGCCGAAGACCCAGACCTAGTCAAGATAATGGCCGACAAGGGCACCTATTTCGCGCCAACCTTCGACGTTTACGAGTTCCATTCCACCGTCAGCGCACCCCATGTGATTGCGCGCACCAAACAATTGATGCAGATACACCAAGAAAGCATGCACCAGGCCATTAGCGCCGGGGTCAAGGTGGTCTCGGGCACCGATGCTGGCGGGTTCGTCCACGGCGACAACGCCAGGGAGATTGAATTGATGGTCGAGCGTGGTCTGTCCAACATGCAGGCAATCCAGACCGGCACCATCTGGGCGGCGGAGTGCGTCGGCCAAGAAAAGCACATTGGCAGCGTCCAGGCTGGCAAGTACGCCGACTTCCTAGTGGTGGACGGCGACCCTCTTAAGGACATCGGCGTCCTTCGGGGCGAAGGACGAATTAAGATGGTGATGAAGGGTGGCAAGACCTACATTGACAATCTGCCCGTTGGTCGCCCCCAGGCTGTGGGGGATTAGCCAACAGGAATAAAAAGTTAGATCAACGACCGCGAAGGGGAATAGAATTTATCTCGATTGGTTTTTTGCTCCAAACATATTGGCTATCTGACCAATCAGCTCCGTTTTTACCAAGTCCGGGGATAGGAAATACACCAAGAGAATCAGACTGTTTCCACGTTTGCCCACGAGAATTTTCTCGTCGAATTCTGGCTTGAAATCGACGCCGTAAAAAATTTCCTTGTAATACCGCCAGTTGCCTTTGCCGTAACAGATCACGAAGGGTGGCTGGAACTTGGACATCTCCGAGCGTAGCCATTCGATGCGGTTTGGACGCACTTCTGCGATGTACTCGGCTTTTGTCGGATAAATCGCGTCATAAGGCCATTCGTTCAGCCTAGGGCATGGCAGCGGCATTAAATCTGTAAGGAAGGTGTCCCCGCCAAAACGTCCCAAATTCTTAGCCTGATACCGTTTGGCGCGATCTTTCTCCTGCCACTCGGCCACTCCATCCATTGCCAATACCAACTTTGACATAACACGCCAAGTCGGAACGTAAATATCGATATCAAAGCCAAGCTTTATAATCGCCGATTCAAGCTCTTCAACAGGGTCGAATGAACAAACCCTTTTCCTCAACTGGTCCATTGACCCGCCGCCCTCTTCCATCCCAAGAAACCAATAACGCCCAGATTTGTTTCCGTATCCTTTGAATTTAAGAACGCGTTCTATATCTTCCTTGGATAACCTCGGTTCTTCCACGTATTCAAGCTTCCTTTGCACATCGCGGTGCTCAATATAAGTATCGACCCGTGGGTATTATAGCTAACCTCCAGCCAACCTATGCCAGTGGATGCACTGCCTTGAACAAGTTTTCTAGTATCATTGACCAATGCGCTTTCACGTCCTAACCCTGTTCCCGGACGCGTTCCGGGAGCCCCTTGAATACAGCATGTTGGCCCTGGCCCTAAAACGGGGCCTGGTGTCGATTGATGTCACCGACATCCGCGATTATTCCCACGACCTGCACCACACGGCCGACGACTACCAGTTCGGCGGCGGTCACGGCATGGTGCTGAAACCCGAGCCAGTGTTCGAAGCCTCCGAGGCCGCACTATCCGGCTACACCGATGCCGAGCGGGCCGCCATTCCCATCATTTTGTTCACTCCCCAAGGAGAAATACTGACTCAAAAATTGGTTGAGGAGTTGGCACAAGCCCCCGCAGTGGCCATGATTTGCGCCCACTACGCGGGCATCGACAACCGCGTGCCCGAACACTTGGCCACCCGAGAAATAAGCCTGGGCGATTTCGTTCTGACCGGCGGCGAACTACCGGCAATGGCCCTGATCGACTCCATGTCGCGCCTGGTGCCGGGGGTGATTGGCTCGCCGGAGAATGTGGCCGAAGACTCAATTTCTTCTGGCCTGCTACAACACCCGCTCTACACTCGCCCGGCAGAATTTAACGGCATGGAAGTGCCGGAAATCCTGCTATCCGGCCACCACGCCAACATCGACAAGTGGCGTCGGGAGCAATCACTGCGCCGCACCTTAGAACGCCGCCCCGACATGCTTTTGACCGCCGAACTTAGCCCTGCCGACTTCAAATACCTGGAATCCTTAGGCTATATACCGCCGGAGCAGCGCTAGCATTGAGGACTAATGGCTAAAGCCGACTTCAAGTTCAAAACCTCGGTACGCGTCCGCTGGATGGAGTGCGACGCCCAGGGAATCGTCTACAACGGTGCCTACTTGGGCTATTTGGAGATTGGACAGTCGGAGTATTACCGAAACCTGGGCTTCGCCATCTATGTCATCCCCCAAAGCGGATACTTCGACTTCGCCGTGGTGAAGAGTACTTTGGAATTCAAAGCGCCCGCCAGGGTAGACCAAATCATCGAACTCCACGTCCGGGTGTCCAACATCGGAAACGCCAGCCTGACGTTGAACATGGAAATCTACCCCGCAGGCAGCGACCGTTTGCTGAGTTCCGTCGAGGCCATCTACGTGGGTTATGACGCCGTCACCGAAACCAGCAAACGAGTGCCGGATGACATCCGCCAACTGGTCAACCACTTCGAGGAAACGGGTGAGGTGTTGCCCATCGCGCAGTTCCCAGACCTAGCCAAAGCAACCGCGTACCGGCAAGAGTAACCACCCCAAAGCGTTGACGATAATCGTAACCCTGACTAGACTGGAAACACCCCATTTGCCGCCAAGCGGCGGCTGACCGCTGAGAGCTTACCTCTATTTATGGCCAAGTTATTTGACCTCCATATCCATACCACCAAAGGCAGCAGCGATAGCAGCCTGACCCCGGAAGACCTGATTCTGGAAGCCGACCGCCTGGGTCTACGCGGCCTCTGCCTTACTGAACACTCCGGCCCCTGGGATCGACACGAATTCAAGAAGTTCGCCAGCCTGCACAACGTCGTGTTAATACGCGCCATGGAAGTGGAAACCGACATGGGCCACATGCTGGCCTTCGGTATGGACAGCTACCAGGCCGGATACAACAAGGCGGCGCAACTGCGCAAGGCCGCCACCGCCGCCGGTGGGTTCGTGGTTTCCGCCCATCCATTTCGGGGTGTGCTCAGTAATGGAAGCAGTCGCAGTCGGGCGCTCATTTACCAATCAATCCCCGACCCGCTACCCGAGGTGCCTGAGGATGCCCTGGACCATCCGCTATTCAAACTGGCCGACGCGGTAGAAGTTGCCAACGGCGGCACCGTTGACCGGGAAAACGACTTCGCGATGCAAGTCGCCGGACTCCTAAAGCTGCCGGTGACCGGTGGCAGCGACGCCCATTCGGTCCACGGCCTGGGCAAATTCCTAACCGAGTTTCACGACGAAGTTACAAACGAAACCGAGTTCTTAAAGGCCCTCCATTCGAAGCAGTTCCACCCAATGAAGGGGCTCCGCACTGGCAATCTAAAGCAATACACCGCCTAGCCAATCAGTTCCATCCGGTAACTGGCTACAAACCGGAAACGTCAATGCTTACTCAAATGAGCGATACGACTCTTCAGAAGTTAATTTCCTTCTGAAGAACGCTTTTTCAGACCAACTAGCCCAAAAGGGAGACACGAAGTAACTATGAGCGAATACATTCCTAGCCCCACAGATTGGGTCGCAGAACAGGTAGAACTATATGAAGGAAGCCAGGGAACCAAGGGTTTCACGTTGCGCGACACCGGTCTCCCCGTCGTCATCGTGACTAATCGAGGGGTGAAAACTGGTGCGGTCCGTAAGACGCCTTTGATGCGAGTGGTCGACGGAGACAATTACATCCTCGTCGGATCTCAGGGCGGGTCGCCAAAGCATCCCCATTGGGTTCACAACCTAAAGGCGGATTCAAAGGTTGAAATTCGCGATGAGGCAGCCGTTTATTCGATGAAGGTTCGCGAGGTAGTGGACTCAGTAGAGCGACAGCGCCTCTGGGATATCGCCGTCGCAACATTTCCTAATTACAAGTTGTACCAGGAGAAAACTGACCGCGTCATCCCAGTCTTCCTCGCAGAACCAACCCACTAAGTCGGACACTGCCCAATTCACGCCTTAAAACTGTAACTCTCAGGTCGAACCAGCGTCCCTGCTCGTGCTAAACTGCCCCAGTCATAACCCAGCCATAACTACGGGTTATGACAATCAACGTGTGAGGTTGTGACGGGAAATACATGGCCCTTTTTGACATCGACATCTCCCCATTTGACCAGGTCAACGTCGCCCTAGATTTGGAGACAACTGGCCTCGACTCATCCCGCCACGCAATCATGGAAATCGGCGCCGTGCGGTTTCGCGGCGACGAGGTCATCGAGACCTATCAGACCCTGGTCAACCCCGGCCAACCCATACCCGAGTTCATCCAGCGCCTCACCCATATCTCCCCCCAGCAGGTAAAGCGCGCGCCATTTTTCTCGTCAGTCGCTTCGGAGATTGAGGAATTTCTCGGGGCGGATCCCATAATCGGCCACAATATTTCCTTCGACATCGGATTTTTGGCCAACAACGGAGTTCCCCTCAACAACCCCTCCTATGACACCTGGGACTTGGCCTCGATTTTCTTGCCCAATTCCCGGCAGTACTCCCTCAAGTACCTGACCAGCTACTTTGAGGTCGAGCATGCCGACGCCCACCGGGCCTTGGCCGATGCAATGGCTACCAAGAACGTCTACATCAAGTTGTTACGGCTGGCCGCGGAGCAGGACTCTGGCCTGTTGAACTATATATCCAACCTGGCCGCCCGTAGCCGGTGGTCCATCAGCGGCATCTTGGCCGGTCTTGAGGGCGCAAGTGGCAGCACAACCTCCACCGTGGGGCTTACAGGCCTCGACTTGCAGCAAATGGCCGCACGGCTGGGAGCGCCAGAAAAACGCCGGGCCGACCCGTCCCTCAGCGACCTAAGCGAGGAAAAAGTCGCTGGGTTGCTGGCCACCAACGGCCCCTTTGCCAAGGTCTTTTCCGGGTTTGAACACCGGGCCGAACAAGAACAGATGCTGGCCGGCGTCACCAAAGCCTTCTACCACAACGAACATTTGGTGGTCGAAGGCGGCACTGGCGTCGGTAAATCCATGGCCTACCTGCTGCCAGCGGCGCTCTTCGCCATCTCCAAGGGACAGCGGGTGGTCATCTCCACCAACACCATCAACCTGCAAGAACAGTTGATGAACAAGGACATTCCCGCGCTAACCGAGGTGCTGGAAGAATCGGGACTGGTGCAGAAGGGAGTCCTCAAGGCCGCGCTGCTCAAGGGCCGCTCCAACTACCTATGCCTGCGACGGTGGAACCATCTGGCCCGCAGCGAATCGCCGACGGTGGACGACGCTCGACTCCTATCCAAGACCTCAGTCTGGATGCAATACACCCTCAGCGGCGACCGGGCAGAGATAAATCTTTCGGGACGCGACTTCGGCACATGGAACCACGTTTCCGCTGGCGAAAAGGGGTTCTGCCCCGGATTGCGGGACGGCTCGCCGTGTTTCCTCCGGGCCTCCAGAGAGCGCGCGGAGCAGGCGCATATTGTTGTTGTCAACCACGCGTTGCTCCTGTCCGACCTAGCCCGAGGCGGCGGTCTCATCCCCGATTACCAACATCTGGTCATCGACGAGGCCCACAACCTGGAAGATGAAGCAACCAGACAATTTGGCTTTAAGGTCGCTCAAGACAAACTGGACGAAATCTGGGAGCCCCAAACCCGATTGACCACCCAAGTGCGGCAGGCCATGGCTGCCGAAGGCATGGACTCGGCAGTTCGCGGCGAGGCTGAGAAGGCGGTATCCGATGTTGAGGGCGAAGGCGCGCGAATTCGACAGATTTGGGGCCGTCTCTGGGGCGAAGTAGAGCGATTCCAAGCCAACCAGAAGTCCGGCTCCCAAGACAACGGCAACCAACTGCTGGTGACACCCCAGATTAGGAGCACTCCCAGTTGGGCAGAGTTGCATCTAGGTTGGGAGAACCTGGATGTTGGCCTGCAACAGGCAGCCCAGAACGTGGGCCGTTTGCATCGCTTTTTGGATTCGACCAAACTCCCTGGGGCCAACGACCAGCCAGCACTGGTGATGGAAGCCGCCAACCTGATGGACGACGTGGAATCCCTAAGGGGGCAGTTCGACTCCATCTTGGGCAACCCGCTGGACGACAACATTCACTGGATCAGCAACGACCAGGTGCGGGGCAACTTCACTGTCTCTCTAAATTCTGCGCCCCTGGACATCAGCGGCACCCTGTCCGCCAATCTGTTCCAGCACAAAGACAGCGTGGTTCTGACCAGCGCCACCCTCAGCGCCGAGAGCAGCTTTGAGTACTTCAAGAACCGCGTCGGGGTGGGCAGCGATGCCACAGAACTGCTGGTCGGTTCGCCGTTTGATTATCAGAAAGCGGCCCTCCTGTTGATACCCGAGGACATGCCGCCGCCCAACTCAGACCAATATGTCGATGCCATGGTCCGAGTCTTGACCGACTTGGGCACAAGCATGAAAGGCCACACAATGGCCCTGTTCACCTCCTACGCTTCGCTGAGGGCAGTGGCCCAACGGCTCCGTGCGCCACTGATGGGTGAGGGCATCCAGGTGCTGGCCCAGAGTGTTGACGGTTCGCCCCAACAGTTGATGACCCGGTTCACCGAAGAACCTAACAGTGTGCTCTTGGGAACCGCCAGTTTCTGGGAGGGAGTCGACCTGCCATCGGGGGTACTAAAGGCCTTGGTCTTGACCAGACTGCCCTTCCAGGTACCCACCGACCCAGTGGTTAAGGCGCGGTCGGAGCAATATGACGATGCCTTTAGCCAGTACTCCATACCCCAGGCCGTGCTGCGATTCCGCCAGGGATTTGGCCGACTCATTCGCAACAAAGAAGACCGCGGAACCGTCGTCATAATGGACAACCGCATTACGGCGCGCGGCTACGGGAAGTCCTTCATACGATCCATTCCCCCCTGCACCCTGCAACCCAGCAGATTGGCCGATGTCGGCCAACTAGCCGCCAAGTGGATTGCCTAGCCAGCTTTTATCAAACGACTTTAGCGACTTTGAGGTGGAGAAAACCTTGGAACTGACCATCGACCAGCCATTTGACTTGGGATCCAGCCTGGAAAGCGGCCAAGCCCACCGGTGGAAAAAGTTGGACGACTGGTATTCCGGAGTGGTTCGAGGCGAATTTATTCAGATTCGCCAGAAGGGCCAAGTGGTGGAGTTTTCCTCTGGGCCTTCCCCTGAAGCGTCAGCCGCCGCCATGCTGCGCGACTACTTCCGGTTGGACGACGATATTGATGCCATCTACTCGGACATCAACCGAGACGACCGAGTAGCGGCGATGGTCAGCAAGTATCCGGGCCTGCGTATCCTGCGCACCGAACCTTGGGAATGCTTAGTGGCGTTTATCTGTTCGGCCAACAACAACATCGCCCGCATCCACCAAATCATGGAACGCATGTCCGAGGAGTTTGGCCGCCCGCTCTCCCTCAACGGCCAAACACGGTACACCTTCCCCACTCCGGCCGACCTTGCCGAGGCTGGTGAAGGAGAACTGAGGCGGTTAGGGTTAGGGTTTCGCGCGCCCTACGTGGACCTGGCTGCGCGGGCCGTATTGGATGGCGTTTTGGACCTGCCAGCCCTGGTTCGGATGCCCTACTTGGAAGCCAAGGCGGCATTAATGGAGCGCAAGGGAATCGGATCCAAGATTGCTGACTGCGTCGCAGTGTTCTCCCTGGAAAAATTAGAAGCGTTCCCCATCGACGTGTGGATTCGTCGGGCACTGGGGGAATGGTATTTCCCCGACCAAAAAGTCCCGCCCGATCGAGTGCTGCTGGAGTGGGCGATGGACCACTTTGGCCGTTACGGCGGCTACGCCCAGCAATACCTGTTCCACGGCCAAAGGCTCAGAAACAAAAGCTGACCGCCATCGACCATCAGCTTTATTGGGTCAGAATTAACTTTCCGAAGAAGCTAGTCGCTTCCATTGCTGCATGGGCGGCAGCAGCTTCGGCCAGCGGGAATGTTCGGTCAACCACCGGCTTAACGATGCCCCGATTCAACATCTCTACAATTTCCCGCATATCCTCTTTCGTTCCCATAAACGCGCCGTAAATCTCTTTCTGCTGACTAAAGAGCAGGCCCAAATGTAACTCGGTCCGCAGACCGGTGGTGGCCCCGCAGATGCCGTACCGCCCGCCAGTGCGCAACGAAGCGAACGCCGGAGCAAAAAAGTCGGCTCCTACGTGGTCGACCACACAGTCGACACCCGCGCCGCCGGTAATCTCCCGCACCCGCTCCCGAATATCCTCGTCCGTGTAGTTAATCACCACGTCGGCGCCCAGGGCTGTGGCCTTGGCGGCTTTCTCAGGGCTGCTGGTGGTGGCGATAACCGTGGCTCCGATAACATCTTTGGCCACCTGGATGGCGGCGGTTCCCACACCGGCGGAAGCCGACAGCACCAAGACCGTCTGCCAAGCTTTTAACTGGAGTCGCCGAACCAACATGTTCCAAACTGGGAGATAGGTGGTGGGAGCCGCAGCAGCCTGTTCAAAGGACACACTGTCTGCCAACAGATGGGCGTTGGCCGCTGGGACAGAAATGAATTCCGCGTAGCTGCCATCAATGGCGCTACCCAGGAAACGAGACCGGCGGCAAAGGTCGTCTTGACCTGCCAAGCACGGTGCGCACTGCATGCAACTGAGCCGAGGGTTGACCACGACTCGGTCGCCGGGTTTGAATCCCGCCACGCCATCGGCGCATTCCACTACCTCTCCGGCACAATCTCCGCCGAGAATCAACGGCGGTGGAAATTCCTTTTCCAGGCCGCGACCGCCTTCTCTGGTGTAGAGATCGAGGCGGTTAAGGGCCGTCGCCTTCACCCTAATCTTGACCTCGCCTGCTTGCACTTCAGGCTCGGGCCGCTCTCCGTAGGTCAGTACCTCGGGGCCGCCGTGGGCTTCGATATACACCGCTTTCATGGCCGCGTTCTCCTTGGGCATTAGCTTTCAGCCATCAGCTGTCAGCATTTAGAATTTCAGGGAATAGAAAACCGGGGGTCGATTGAATCGCTTAGGGTCGGCGACCATAGTAGCAGTCGTCGCAGAGGAACACTATTGCCAGGGCGTCCTCATGACTGCCGATGCGGCCGCATTGGGGTATAACGCTGTCCTGGCTCCACGGCTGATGAAACTTCCCACCGCACATCTGGCAAGAAGTCTCTTGGACGCCGTCCAAGGCTTCGCCGCAGATAACGCAGGACTCCAATTCGTTTTCAGGAGTTTCCAGATTCTCGGGGATGCCGGTCTGTTCTGCCATGTGTTGGGGATTAACTCCCTCGCGAGATAATCTGATTGACCAAGGCCCGCTCTTCGTCTTCATTGCCGACCAGGCCATCTTGTTTCGCTGTGTTTAGTTCCCTAAGGACCTCGCCAATTTTAGGCCCCGCTGGCACGCCCATCGCCAGCAAATCGTCGCCGGTTAATATCGGCCCAATCAGCCGCCATTCATCCAAATACTGTTGCAGCCGCGCGGCAACCTGATCGTCCTGGGAGAGCCGAACTGACGCTGCGATGGCATCCGAATCCAACCCATCCAGCACTCGGCAAATGGCCGATGGACGGACGGACGAGCCAGAAATAGCCGGTGCCAAATCTGCCAAAGCAATAGTATCACGTACCACCCGCGCCCAGGCAGCGGGCAGGTTCAGGCGGCTGGTCACCGAGTTGCCATCCGCAGCAGATAAAGACACAACCAAAGCAGCCAAATAGTCGACGGAGCCAAGATTCAGCTCAGCGGCAAGTCTGGCCAACCCTTGGCTGTCCGAGAGAGAGGGATGCACTGCCGCCAGAATTCCCAGTTCCACAGCGCGGACCAGCATACCAACTGCACGGTCTTCATCAAAGATTTTTTGAAGCTCTTGCCGCCAACGGTCGCCAGTGACCGCCGCTACGTGCCCTCCGGTTAAAGCTTCTTTCAATTCGGCTAACGTGCTGTCGGCGATTTGAAAACCCAGCCGTTGCTCGTACCGAACGGCCCTGAGCATCCTAGTTGGGTCGTCAGGGAAACTACCTGTATGGAGGGTGCGGACCGACTTGCTGTATAAATCTTGGATACCACCCTGCGGGTCGATAACTGCGGGCGAATCACCAGACAACGGGAGGGCCAAGCTGTTAATCGAAAAGTCCCGCCGGGCCAAATCATCCTCAAGGCCGCTGGCCGAGACCTCTGGCAGAGAACCGGAGAAGGGATAGACCTCTTTTCGGGCAGTGACCACGTCCACACGGTCGCCCTCAATCTCCACCGTCGCAGTGCCGAATCGGGGATGAACGGTTACCTCGCCACCAAGTTCTTTCGCCAAGTCCTCGGCCAAAGCAGGGGCGTCGCCCAACAGAACAAAGTCCAGGTCCTTTACCGGCATACCGAGCAGGAAATCTCTGACTGGGCCTCCCACTAAGTAGACCGCAAGTCCGTCGTTGGTCGCCCGTCGGCGCAGGGCCTGAAAAACCGCCAACTGGCCTCCGCTGACACCGGCGGCGACTTGGTCTAATGAGATACTAATTGAAGATGAATCTGGCGTTGAGTGCCTCCTGGAAATGGGGAGTCCAGAGTCAAAATTATAGCACCGCGACTCCTTACGTCGGGCGCGTACTTAGTGCAGAAAACCTGAGTCCAAAGCCGAGTAAAATCTGTCTGGTGCGCTTTGACAACATGTAGGCCGGTCGATACAATCCAGACGTGCACAGGCGTAAGACGCGCCCAGCCGATTTGGGAGGTAACACCATGGCCGATGCCCAGTTCACCACCTTTTACGACTTCCGTTGACCCTTCGTCTATAACGCAGCCGTGTGGCTGTCGAAAGTAGAAGAGTCCACCGGAGAGAAGATTCAAGTCGATTGGCAACCCTTTTCCTTGGCCCAGGTCAACAGCGACAAAGAGCAAGACATCAAGCTCTGGGACCAACCTGGGGTTAAAGACGGCTCCGACCACACCTTCTTGGCCCATATGTCCGGTTTGGCCGCCAAACGCCAGGGCGATGAGGCCTTCCGGTCATTCTTCATGACCTTGCTTCGGGCCCGTCACGAAGACAAGAAGGACCTGCTCGACCCGGCTGTCATGGAAGAAGCCGCCGTTGCCGCTGGTCTGGACATGGCCCGCTTCCGTGAGGACCAAGCAGACCCTGAATTGCTAAAAGATATCGGCGAGTCCCATACCATCGCCGTGGAAGAGCACGGGGCCTTCGGTGTGCCGACATTTGTTTTTGGCGAGGGCAAAGCCGCCTTCTTGAAAATGTTTATACCCCCAGATGAACAGGCCGCCGAAATTTACGAGACGATGACAAAGTCCATGAGCCAGTTCGACCACGTCGGCGAGTTCAAGCGGCCTCAGCCCCCTTGGCCTCATGGGGTTATCTAAAGCAAACAATGCCTCGATTAAGGCTCTCGAATCTGTGCTGGGGTTTCCATTCAAGGACCCCAGCCTGCTTCGTCTCGCCCTAGTCCACGCCTCCTACTGCAACGAAAACGGCCTCGATCCGTCCGAGTCCTACGAGCGACTCGAGTTCTTGGGCGATGCTGTCTTGGAACTGGCCATCTCCACCGAGCTTTACCGCCGCTTCCCGGACGCTGACGAAGGCGAACTAACCAAGACTCGCTCGTCCCTGGTTCGCCGCGAAACCCTCGCCCAGATAGCCCGCCGCATTGACTTGGGCTCTTTTTTGATCGTGGGCAAGGGCGTCGAGGTCACCAACGGGCACCAACAGGACTCGGTCTTGGCGGCAGCATTCGAGTCCCTGGTCGCTGCAATCTACCTGGACCAAGGCAACGAATTCACCCGACAATTCATACTCAACCTGATGGACGCCGAACTCAACCAGGCCGAACAAGCCGGTGGGCCTCCGGAGAACCCCAAGTCCCGCCTTCAAGAGGTGGTGCAAGGACAGGGACTTAATCCGCCCACGTACCGTCTCGTAAGCAGTGATGGGCCCGACCACGACCCGGTGTTTACTGTCGAGGTTTTGGTGAACGACCTGGTCGTTGGCACCGGGACGGGAGGCAAGAAGTCCGATGCTGAAGGCGCCGCCGCACGGGCCGCCTTGGCCGCGCTGTCCGGCAACGTGTAGCCCAACCAATTAATTCCGGTTGATTCCCCCTAGCTCCCGATTCGCCCACAGGACCATAAATGCTCAAATTCTTCAAACGGAACCGCCAAGAGAACATTGAACACACCAAAGACGCGGTGAAACCCAGCCGCGAGCGGTGGTTTGGGCGGATTCTTAGTGTGCTCCGGACATCCAAGCTTGACGATTCCGTCTGGGAAGAACTAGAAGAAATTCTGATTTCCTCGGACGTTGGCGTGGAAACATCGATGCGCATAATTGAAGAATTGAAGGCCAAGGTAAAGGAAGGGGGACTGGAATCAGGCGAAGAGATATTCGAGTCGCTAAAAGAGTCTCTGGTCGCCGGGATAGAGTCTGAAAACGCCGAATCTCTATGGATGGACGATACTGAGGTCACCGGTCCGTATGTGATACTGATGGTGGGCGTCAACGGCGTGGGCAAAACCACTAGCATCGCCAAGTTGGCCTACCATTTCACACAAGAGGGCAAGAAGGTGATTTTGGGCGCGGCGGACACCTTTAGGGCCGCTGCCGCCGAGCAACTGGAAATCCTCGGAAAGCAGATTGGCGTCGAAGTAATACGCCACGAATCCGGGGCCGACCCTGGCGCGGTGGCCTATGACGCCTACCAAGCAGCCAAAGCGCGGGGCGCCGACGTGTTAATCGTCGATACCGCTGGCAGGCTGCACACCAAGTCCAACTTGATGGAGGAACTGCGTAAGGTACACCGGGTATTGGCCCGGTTGGAACCCAAAGCCCCCCACCAAGTTATTCTGACCCTCGACGCCACCACCGGCCACAACGGCCTGGCCCAAGCCAAGTCATTCAAGGAAGCAGTGGATTGTACCGGCATATTCTTGGCCAAATTGGACGGCACAGCCCGGGGCGGCATAGTTCTTGCCATCAATCAGGAACTACAGGTGCCCATTTTGTTTATCGGCACCGGCGAAGGTGTTACGGACTTGGCCCCCTTCGACACCCGAGACTTCGTGGAATCACTACTGGCACCCGTCTCCTGACTCTGACCAACTATTCCTCGGCCGTCGGCGAATAACCCATGCTAGAGGCCCTTAGCTGGTTCATCGCCATCGAGGCCCTGGGCATCTTGGCCCTTCCTGCGGCCTTCGTGTTATTCAAGCGGCTGCCCGACCGGGGATTCACCCTGGCCAAACCGGCGGCCATGGTCTTCTTCTCCTACGTCCTCTGGGTTCTTGGCCTGTCTCATATCGCACCCAACACGCAGCTGACCGTTGTCCTAATCCTCTTGGTGGCCGCCATCCCCAGCGCCTACTTATTCCGCCGAGTCTTGCCCGAGTTCAAGGACTTCGTCAAAGACCATTGGCCCGCGCTGGTGTTGGCCGAGGTGTTGTTCATCGGGTTCTTCCTGATGTGGCTGGGCATCATCTCCGAGGCCGCAGCCATCAACCACACCGAAAAACCCATGGACTTTGGGTTCATGAACGCCGTGCTCCAGAGTCGGTTCTTCCCGCCGGAGGATCCTTGGCTCTCAGGAAATTCCATCAGCTACTACTACTTCGGCCATTTCATGATGGCCTTCTTGGCCCAGTTGACCGGCGTAACGTCCAGTGTGGGCTACAACCTAAGCGTGGCCCTGGTTCCCGCGCTGGTGGCCATGGGAGCTTTCGGCCTGGTCTACAACCTGGTGCGGCTTTCGGGGGGAACCCGCATGTCCGGCATGGTCTTTGGCGGCGCAGCCCCGGCGTTGATACTCCTGGCTGGCAACCTGGAGGGAGCCATGGAGTTCGTGCATCTCCAGGGCTGGGGTAGCAGCGGATTCTGGGAGTGGGTCGGCATCAAGGAACTAACGGGAGCCGAAACAGGCTCAGGAGGGTTCCCTGACGGGCATTTGTGGTGGTTTAGGGCTAGCCGGGTCATCGACACCCTGTCGGGCGGCCAAAGCCTGGATTACACGATTACCGAGTTCCCCATCTTCAGCTTCATCCTGGGCGACCTGCACCCCCATGTGATGAACCTGCCCTTCGTAATCTTGGGCCTAGGCCTATGTCTCAATCTGTTCCAGTCGCCAGAGCGATTGGGGCTGAGTTGGTTAAAGGCCCATCCAGTGGAGGCAGCGGCCATCGCTCTGTTCATTGGGTCGTTGGCCTTCATCAACCTCTGGGACTTCCCAGTAATAGCGGCAATGCTGGCGGCCGTGGCGCTGGTGAAAGCCTACGGAGACCATGACGGCAGAATGACATTGGCAGCGCGAGATGCCGCCGTGATAGTAGTTCCCGTTCTGGTCTTGGCTGTGATTCTGTTCCTGCCGTTCTATAACGGGTTCGATGCTCCGACGTCGGGCATCCTACCCCTACGGGACGTGAACACCCGACCTTTCTTGTTGTTCTTGGTGCTGGGGCTGTTCATCTTGCTGGCTGTTTCATTCCTATTCCGGCAGCTAACAAGTCTCAAGCGGCCGTCCGATGACGATAGCTCGGCAGCGGTTTTGATAATGGTGGTCGCATTGACGCCGTTCTTGGCCTGGGTTGGCCTGGCGTTCTTTATGACCTGGATTGACGATGGCACCCAGGCGGCGTTCAGCGAGATCGGCGGTCGTACGATTCTGGTCGTTCCGGGGCTGGCTCTGGTCGCATTAGCGGGGTTCAGCGCCATGCAGCGGGCCAGGCTCAAACTAGAGCCCGTGACCGCGTTTCCGCTCCTGCTCGCTGGATTGGCCTTTTACCTAATCGTCGGGGCCGAACTCTTTTATATCGTCGACCAGTTCGGCGGCGGGTTCCGGAGGATGAACACGGTTTTCAAAACCTACTACCAGGCCTGGCTGCTATTGGGCATTGTCAGTTCTTACGGGCTGTATTACCTATGGTCGGCCCGCTCCACGCTCAAGACCTCCGCCCAAATCTCGCGGGTATTGCGCGGTGGCCGGTACCTGTGGGCCGGAGCCGTAGCGGTGCTGCTGGTGGCGTCTTTTTACTACCCGGTTGGCGCAGTCCAAGACCGCACCGGAATCCTTGATGACAGTCACACTGTGGCTGACAACACGCTGAACGGACTGGCCTTTTTACAACAGCCAGCGCCCGGAGAATACGCGGCGATTGAGTGGCTGCGGGACGCTGCCCCCTGGGGCCGGATGGTCGAGGCCGTTGGCGACGATTACTCCGACTATGGCCGTATATCTTCTAGCACTGGATTGCCGACTATCCTGGGCTGGAAGGGGCATGAACTACAGTGGCGTAGTTCTGCCGCGTCGTTCCAGGGCCGGGAGGAAGACGTCGAGGCAATCTACACAAGTAACGATTCCCAGGAAGTGCGCCGGTTGCTGAACAACTACGATGTGCGCTACGTTTACCTGGGTTCGCGTGAGCGTCAAAGTTACGGAGGCGAGAACCTGGCAAACTTCGGCGAATTTCTTAAAACCGCCTTCGAGCAAGACGGCGTAATAATCTACGAGATGTTCCAACCAACGGCTGACAACAAATGAGCCCGGAAAGAGCAGCGGCCCGGCTCCAAACGACTCTCTCTCCTAAAACCTTAATTCCCCGACTTTGGGCTGGCCGCACCTTCGGCCCTTTGGAAGCGGGGTTCTTGGCCGTGGTCATCTTGGCTTTGGTCATGCGCCTTTGGGAACTGGGTGGCCGCACCATGCACTACGACGAGGCCATCCACCTCCACTTTGCCTGGCGTTTGGCCGAAAGCAGCGGCGGCTTTCTCGGCTGGCCCTGGGTGTTCGGCACCGACTACATCCACTCGCCCTGGATGCACGGCCCGTTCCAAATCGAGTTCACGGCCCTGATATTCCGCATCTTCGGCGACACTGATTTCACCGCCCGGCTGGGTTACGTACTCTTTGGCACGGCGTTGGTGGCCGTGCCCTACTTCTTCCGCGACTACCTGGGTCGCTCTGGCGCGTTCCTGGCGGCGGTGATGCTGGCCCTTTCGCCAACCCTCCTTTACTTCAGTCGGTTCGGGCGCAACGACATCATCATGGCCTTCTTCGCCGCATCCTTATTGGTGTTGATGTGGCGGTACGTAAACGAGGGACACCGCCGCTACCTCTATTTGGCGTCAGCCATTTTGGCTTTCATGTTCGCCACCAAAGAGACCGCCTACCTAGTGGTCGCCGTGTTCGGACTGCTGCTCTTTGTCCTCTCCATCAGTGACCTGGTGCCCTGGGCGTTGGGCCGCATAAAGCTCTCCCAAGTTGGCCTGCCAACCGGGTTTTTCTTACTGCTGGTAACAATCAGCCTGCCCCAATGGTCGGCTCTATCTGGGATGTTCCAGAACGTTCTGGGTCTGACCCTGACCAATCCCGACCCGCAGACGGGCAATAACATTGCCAATGTTGACGGCGCCATCGGGCTGGTTGGCGCTCCGGCTTGGGCGGGTAAAACCTTGCTGCTCCCCGTGCAAGACTTTCCACTTGGCGTGCATATCGCAGTTGTTGTCCTGGGCCTGGCGTTGTTGGCTTGGCTGCTCCGCCGAGGGCCTTTAACGCCCCAGCGTATTGCCTGCATAGTTGGAGCGCCACTGGCGGCAACTGCCGGGGTTGCCCTATTGCTCTTCCGACCGTTAGCCGACCTAATCAGCACCGGTGGAGTGCCAGCCCTTGATTTATCGCTGGCTATTATTCTCCTCGTCGGAGGAGTTACTACCCTGTTCTACCACCGTTATCCCGCCCAGCGCAGCGCCTTGCTACTATTCCTGCCGGCCTTGGTGACGGCCCTTTACGCAATCCTGTTCACTCCGGCACTCGACCTCCAAGCGGTGGTGGACGCAATTCTGCCCAGGGAGGTGACCATCGGAGCGGCGTCCAATGGGCTACCCGCCAACTACGTGGTTGCCTTGGGCATCTTGTCCGGCACAATCATCGTATCCATCGTCATCGGGGTGCGCTGGCTCGGCGGAGCTTGGTTGGTCTGCGCGGGTATTTTTTATTTCATTTGGGCCGCCCTCTATACGACTCTGTTCACCAACTTATCTGGGTTGTTCAGCGGGTCTTGGCAGGGCATGGGCTACTGGGTTGCCCAGCAGGATGTGGCAAGGGGAAACCAACCTTGGTACTACTACTTCGTGGGCCTGCCGGTGTACGAGTTGCTGCCAGTGGTCTTTGGCATCGCCGGGGCCGTTTATTTCATCAAACGCGGCGACATCCTAGGGCTGGCCCTCACCATGTGGGCCGGTGTGACTTTCCTCGCCTACTCCATGGCCAGCGAGAAGATGCCCTGGTTGCTGGTCAACATCACCTTGCCGATGATTTTCCTGTCGGCCAAATTCTTGGGCGAGTTGGTTGAGTCCGTCCGCTGGAACCGGGCCGTGCGTCTGGAAGCTGCGGGCCTGTTTATTCTGTTTATTCTGACGCCATTGGCGCTTCTTGGAGGACTCTATTTCCTGTACACCTATACCGGAGGTGGCGGCAGCATATCCGCCCAACATTGGATAGTCCTGGCTGGCTCGGTCATGGTTTTGGCAACGGCAGCCTACCTGGCCCGAGTAACCACTCCCGCACGGGGCGGGGCAGTGGCAGCCCTGGGTCTAGCGGCCCTACTTTTGGGATTCGGAACGTGGAGCGCCCTACGCGCCAGCTACACCTATGACGACTCCAACCCCGAGATTTTGGTTTACGCCCAAGGAGGCTCCGACCTGCGCGAGACCTTTGCATCTATGGAGGAGCAGGTTTTTTCCGCAGAACTCGATGTGGCAGGAAACATTATCGAAGCTCGGCGGGCGGTGGAGGTGGACTATGACGTTTGGTACCCCTTCCAGTGGTACGTCCGGAACGTCGAACGGGACGGGCTACTACGGTTTACTTGCTTCAAGCAAAAGGACGACGAAGGCTGGAATGACGGCTGTAATTCCTTGGAAGAACCACGTGGAGAAGATGAATTCACACCGACCACATTAATGCTGACCTCGTCCCACGCCAACCGGAATGGGGCCGAGCTGCAGGCATACGAGAAGAGCGAACAGCTCCATAGCCTGCTGTGGTTTCCCGAGACCTACCGCAGACCGTCGGAAGCCAGACTCGATGAAGCGTGGCAGGACGAACTCGCTTATGACCTGGGGTTCTTCAAAGACGTGGCGGCCAGCCGAGAAGCATGGCGTAGCATCCTGGACTATTGGATCTTCCGCGAACTGGAACAAACCTGGTTCACTGGCGACTATTATCTATTCAAGCGATGACCGGTTCAAGCGATGACTGGCGACCGGGCTAGCTGGTTGTCCGGGCGGGTATACTGGTTCCCAGCCCAAGAACAAGGATCAGGTTAGTTGAAATCCAATAAATGGCAGTTCTGGCTGGGCGCAGGTGTCAGCCTGTCATTGCTGCTCATCCTGCTGTACCAGGTGGACCTGGGCGAACTTAAAGACGTCCTCCGGGACGCCAATTACACCCTGCTTGCCCCGTCGATAGCAATCTACTTCGTGGCTGTGTTTTTCCGCGCCGCCCGCTGGCGTTACCTACTATCCCCAATGGCTTCGATTCCAGTCCGCCGCCTCTACCCCGTGGTGGTAATCGGCTACATGGCGAACAACCTGCTGCCGGTGCGCCTGGGCGAGGTTGTCCGTTCCTACTACCTGGCCCGCCAAGAGAACCTGAACACCAGCTCGGCCCTGGCGACCATCGTCGTAGAGCGAGTCTACGACGGTGTCACCCTGCTGGCCTTTGCCGCCCTATCGGCGCCCTGGTTGCTGTTGCTGGGCGAATTTGACGGGGCAGCCAACGTTTCCCGAACCACCGGAATCATCTTTCTAATCGCAACCGTCTCGGCATTCTCGGTCTTGCTGACATTCTTCACACTCCTGGGCAGTTCGGCGTCCTTCGCCAACCGCATGGAGAATTGGCTGAACATCTTTCCCCCTGGCCCTCGGCCGAAAATTAAGGGAATATTCCGAACCTTCGTCACCGGTCTAGCAGTGCTAAACTCCCCAGCCAAGCACCTTGGGTTATTCATCTACTCGCTGCCGGTGTGGTTGTTGGAAGGGTCCATGTATTTCCTGCTGGCCTACTCCTTTGGCATCGACGACCACTTCAGTTCTGTGTGGGTTCTGCTGCTGGTGGTGATGCTGCTAACCGCCACGTCCAACCTGGCAACTTCGGTGCCCAGCGCCATTGGCGGAATCGGCCCCTTCGAAGTCGTGGCCCAGCAGACATTGATGGCCCTGGGCGTGGGGGCTTCCCTGGCGGGAGCCTACAGCGGGTTCGTCCATTTGATCGCGCTCTGGTTGCCAGTCAACATAGCCGGGCTAATCCTCTTATGGAAGAGCAACCTGTCGCTACGAGAAATCACCCAGTCCCCGCGATCCGACAGCTTGGAAATAGCCCCAGGACTGGCCGGGGACACCGTTGGAGATGGCAGCTGATGCGAGTGGGCATCATCGGCGGGGGCGTGGCCGGACTGGCCGCCGCCTACCAATTAACCAAGCAAGGACACTTCGTAGAGGTGTTCGAGCAAGCGCCTTTCCTCGGCGGCCAAGCGTCAACTTTCGACGTGTTTGGTGGCCGCTTGGAGCGGGGCTACCATCACCTTTTCGTCAGCGACACCGACATCACCGAGTTAATCCACGAGCTGGGTCTGGGCGACAGGTTGGCCTGGTTGGAATCCAGTGTCGGGTTTTATTACGGCGGCAAGATTTGGGACTTCGCCACACCCATGGACCTGCTCCGGTTCAAACCACTGTCCATCTTCCAGCGCGTCAGAGTCGGCCTTTGGACTCTGTTATTGCAGAAGACCCAAAACTACCGCAAGTTCGAGAATATTACCGCCAAAGACTGGCTGAGCCGCAGAATGGGCCAGAATGCCTACAAGGTAATCTGGGAGCCAATGCTCCGGGGAAAGTTCGGCGAATTTTACGACCGCATCAGCATGACCTGGATTTGGGGCAAGGTGCGACTCCGGGTGGCCTCCCGAAGCAAGGGAGGCCAGCGCGAACGGCTGGGCTACCCTATGGGCAGCTTTGGGGAGGTGATTGACGTTCTCGCCCAGCGGATAACTGAACAAGGCGGACAAATTCAATCCTCCGCCACCGTGACCCAGATAGTGCAATCTGGCGGAGCGGCAACCGCGCTGGACGTGCAATTAGAGGACTCCCAAAGCGAACGCCGGGAGTATGACGCTGTCATCGCCACCACCCCGTCCTACGTGTTCACCAAACTAGCACCGCCCATGCCCAAGGAGTACCAGGACAAGCTGGAAGGCACCAACTACTTATCGGCGGTGCTGATGGTGCTGGTGATGGACCGGCCTTTCACCAACAAGTACTGGCTGAATATCGCCGACTCGGACATGCCATTTGTCGCTTTAATTGAGCACACCAACTTGATTGACCGAAATTTGTACGGCGGCAAGCACATCCTCTACATCAGTAACTACCCCAGCCGTGACAGTGAGCTGTACCGGAAATCGGCGGAAGAACTGATGGAGTTGTTCGTGCCTCACTTACAGAAAATCAACCCCGACTTTGACCGGTCTTGGGTGATTGAACACCATCATCACCGGGTCGACGGTGCCCAGCCGATAGTGGGCATAAACTACGGTGCAGGCATTCCCGACCACCGCACGCCGCATAAGGGCCTGTACCTAGCCAACACCACCCAGATATATCCCGAAGACCGGGGCACCAACTATTCGGTGCGCATGGGCAAGCAGGTGGCCCAGATGGTGATGGACGATGCCGAGTCCAAGACTCCTTAATTCGGTCTGGATTCCAGTGTTGCAAATCCCGGCCGGTCTTGTACAATCTATCTGAACGCGGCAAAACCGCGCCCACGAGGGGCGGACCACAGGAGAATACCTTGGCCAACGAGATTGAAAATACAAACAAATCCGGGAAGTCCGGCGAGTCCCGCCGTAGCTTTCTAGGGAAAATGGGCTTGGGCGTAGCCGCCTTGGCAATTGCAGGCGGACCGTTGGGTATGCTGGGCCGTTTCCGCAGCAAGCAGGAAACCGCCGCCTCCCAGGACTTCGCTAGTGAAGACTCCATCTTCCGTCCGGCCTCGGACCCCCGAAAAGACCCCCGCCGCAACGCGTAAACTTCGGTCTTAGCCTTGCGGGGAAGCAATGTCCCCCTAGCGGCGGCCAAACTCCCTTTCCATCTAAAACACTCGCATATTACGCGTTCTTCTGGAAACTACCTAGCGGCGGCCAAACTCCCTTTCCATGTGAAATGAACTGAAATGCACCATGGTGGGACGGCCATGGGGGCAAGTGTGGGGATTGGGCGTAGCCTCCAATTGCTCTAGCAGCGCAACCATCTCCGGTTCAGTCAACGACTTCCCCGCCCGTATCGCTCCGTGACAGGCTATCGATGCCGCCATCACGTCTTCTTTCTGCCGCACCAACCCCTCAAAGGCCGTCATATCCAGCACGTCCAACAACGCCTTGGCTGGGTCGCCCTCGCCGAATATTGCAGGAACCGCTCGTAGCAGGTAGCTGCCATCTCCGAAGGGCTCCAATTGAAACCCATAATTCTCCAACGCTTCTAGATTGGTCCTGAGGGTGTCTCCCTGGCCCGGAGTTAGTTCAACGGACACCGGCTCCAACAGCGGTTGAGACTGCGGTTCTTGTTCTGAGGTCTTCTGGCAGATGCGGTCGAACAGTACTCGCTCGTGGGCCGCGTGCTGGTCCACGAGGAACATTCCTTCCGACCCCTCAGCCACGATATAAGTAAGCTTAAGCTGTCCCACCACTTTCAATGGCGGGGCTGGTTGACGAGACACGGCTGCATCCGCCGGTGCGCTTCCCGAGAAGTCGGACATACCGCCGCCGTGTCGAACGCCGCCAAAGGCGCTACGCGGGAAGAACGACGATGCTGCTGGCTCGGCGTAGTCTGGGGACGGCGAAGCAAGTGACGGCACCGGAGAATCGGCCACCAATACGGCTCTAACAGCGCGCTGCACCGTGGAGAACACCCGGCTTTCGTCCCTAAACCGCACTTCCCGTTTTGCCGGGTGGGCGTTAACGTCCACGTCCTCGTAGGGGATGCTAATGTTCAGCGAGGCCAGCGGGTAGCGTCGCACTTGCAGCAGGCCCGTGTAGGCTTCTTCCACGGCGAAGGAAAGCATTCGACTCTGTACCCACCGGCGGTTTACGAAGAAGGTCATGTAGGTGCGGTTGGCCCGGGTCAGACTGGGTGCACTGGCAAAGCCGTCCACTTGGTAACCGCTCGCCGAGTCCTCACTGTGGACCTCCAACATGCCAGTGGCCGCCTGGGGCCCGTAGACCGCCAGCAGTGCTTCTCTGGGGACGCCGTTGCCGGGGCTGGTGAACGATGTGCGACCGTCCACAACCAACTGAAAGCGTATACCAGGAAAGACCAAGGCGTAACGGCTGACCAGTTCTTGGATGCGGGAGGTTTCTGCCGATGCGGAACGCAGGAACTTACGCCGGGCGGGTAGATTGCCAAAGAGGTCGAAGACCTCAACGGTGGTGCCTGGAGGACTACCCTGACTACCCGATGACACCAGTTCACCCCAAAGCAGTTCCATGCGGAACCCACCGGGCTCAAGGGGTTGGCGGGTGGTCAAAACGGTGCGAGAGACGGCGGCGATGCTGGGCAGGGCCTCGCCCCTGAATCCCATGGTGGCGATGGCGTCCAGCTGCTCTTGGCTGTCTATCTTACTGGTGGCGTGCCGTTGGAAAGCTACCGCCACTTCTTCGGGAGGGATGCCGTGACCGTCGTCAATAACCTTGAGCAGTTCCACCCCACCGGACTTAATCTCGACGGTAATCTGGCTGGCCCCGGCATCAATGGAATTCTCGACCAATTCCTTAATCACCGAAGCAGGCCGTTCCACCACTTCGCCAGCGGCAATCTTAGCGGCCAAGTCTGGAGATAAGACTTTAATTGGCATTATTTAGGCCCCGTCGGAAGAAAGCCACCAAATGTAATTAGTGGAAAGCTGGTCAGAAGAGGGGAACGACGGTACCCTTCTTGCGGTACTGTTTGTCTTCGGACGTGCCGGTGGCGGCAAAGTCGCAGACGATGCGGTAAATGCGCTCCATCTCTTTGTCCACAGACCGTTTGAAGAAGTAGGGCGGAACCCATACGCCGCCGAAGGCTGCAACAACCTCGGGATAGTCGTCGATGACAAAATCCGGTTCAAAGGGCACGCCCAGCTCTTCCAGTCGTTCGTGGAAGTGGTGAGTGGGCTTTTCGTAGACACCGCTCACAAAGGGGTTCAATTCGAATTTGTTGACGACTTCCCAACGCTCACCCATTCCGGACCAGATATAAATCTCGTGCTTTTCGTCCAACAGCGCTTGAAAGGTTTCTTTAGTTTCCGGCCTCAGGCTATTGTCCAAACCGAGGATGGTGTAGTCCACATCGAAGAATATCTTCATGGGCAGGTATTGGGCCTTCTTTGTCTAGATTTTCTAGAAGAAAGATGATTACGATTCTGGATTATAGAGCAGACGGGTCGCAGATTCATTGTTGAAACATATCAATTATGTCAAATAATCAGTGCTGGACCGGTCCAGGCTAACTAGCCTCGGCGATGGCCTCTTCGACTACGGCGTTCCCGGCTCCGACCATCAATTTATTCCCTACTTTAATCAGCGGCCGACGCACTAATTTGGGTTCTTCCAGCATCAGCTTGACCATTTCGTCATCCGACAGTGCTTGGTCGGCAAGTCCCATTTTCTTTAGGCTGGGACTGCGTCGGGCGAAGATATTTTCCGTTCCAACCATGGCCGCCAATTCCCTAACCTCAGCCTCGCTGAAGATTTCTTTGAAGAAATCCCGGTCAGTGACCTCAAGTCCTTTCTGTAAGAGTAACTCCCTTACTTTGCGGCAGGTCGATCAACGGGGCCACCAGTAAAATTCGACGGTCTGGGCCAACGAGGCCTCCTAGGGTAACTTCCCCAATCGGGATTAAAAATCCCCGGCGTATTCTATACCCAAGGCGAGCCAGAGGAAAGAGGGGCGAGTTTAACCACCTTCCTGGGCTTCTTTTTGCAACTCGTAAAGCTTATTTATCGCCTCGATGGGCGTCAAGTTTGGAACATCCAGGTCTTGAAGCAATTTCTGCAATTTCTGGTCGCTGCTAAACAATGCCATCTGCTGCGAAGGCTGACCCTTTGTCCGGTTGCTCGGCCTGACGCTGCCAGCGCTTTGGGCCTCCAGTTCGGCCAGCACCTCCCAGGCCCGGTTGATTACTCCCTGGGGCAGCCCGGCCAATTGGGCCACATGCACGCCGTAGCTCTTGTCCGCGCCGCCGGGAACTATCTTATGCAAGAAGACCACGCTATTGCCTTCTTCTGTCACCGCCACGCTTTGGTTCCGCACGCCGGGCAAGCTCGCTGCCAGCCGGGTTAGCTCATGGTAGTGGGTGGCAAAAAGGGTCTTGCAGCCCAACCTGGGGTCGTTGTGAATGTGTTCAATCACCGAGCGGGCAATGGACAATCCGTCGTAGGTGCTGGTTCCCCGGCCAATTTCGTCCAAAATCACCAGGGAGCGGGGAGTGGCCTGGTTTAATATGGCCGCCGTCTCCACCATCTCGACCATAAACGTGGACTGGCCAGTAGCCAAGTCGTCCTGCAAACCGACTCGAGTGAAAATACGGTCAACCAACCCAATCGTAGCCTCTGACGCTGGAACGAAGCTGCCAATCTGGGCCATTAGGGTGATGATGGCTACCTGCCGGATGTAGGTGGACTTGCCGGCCATGTTGGGCCCAGTCAGCACCACTACTCGGGTTTCGTCGTTGGACAGGTCCACGTCATTGGGGACATATATCCCAGCGCCCAACACCCGCTCCACCACCGGATGGCGGCCATTAGTAATCTTGATGGCGTTGCCCATATCCAGCACAGGACGGACGTAGCCATTCTCCACAGCGACGTCGGCCAGGCCAGAGAAAACGTCAGCCCTGGCAATGGCAGTGGCAACGCGAGTGATTGCACTGGCGGATTCAGCCAGTTGGGCGCAGACCCGGTGGTAGACGGCCCGCTCTGCCTCTTCAAGACGCTCTCGGGCGTTCAGCACCAGGGACTCGTACTCCTTCAATTCAGGGACGATATACCGCTCGGCATTGGTCAGGGTCTGGCGGCGTATGTAGTCCTCGGGAACTTGGTCTGAGTAAAGCTTGCTGACCTCGATGTAGTAGCCAAAGACCTGGTTATAGCCAACTTTCAGACCCTTAATCGACGTGCGCTTCCGTTCCCGTTGCTCCAGTCCGGCAATGAACTGCCGGGCGTTGGACGATGCGCTCTTCAGCTCGTCCATCTCCGGCGCAAACCCAGGCTTGATTACATTGCCATCACCCACGTTACCCACCGGGTCCGGGGAAATGGACTCTTCGATAAGAGAACAGATGTCGGCCAATGGGGTGAGTTGGGCGTTAAGCCAGTCCAACTTGGGGCCGTCCAGTAATTCCCGCAGGCCGGGCACAGCAGCCAAGCCGTCCTTCAAGGCAATTAACTCCCTGGGGGCAACTGTTCCAGAGACGACACGCCCGACGATGCGTTCCAAGTCTGAGACTTTGCCCAGAGCCGAAATGGCAGTTGTGCGCTTGAGGCCGTCCTGATAGAAGTGGTCCACCGCGTCGAGCCGCTGCTGTAGCCCAGGCAGGTCAAGCAGCGGTTGGCCCAGCCATTGCCGCAACAACCGACCGCCCATGGGGGTCTTGGTGCGGTCCAGCGCCGCCAGCAGTGACAGTGCTTTGCTCTCGTTACGCCCGGCAGCAAATAGTTCCAGGTTGCGGCGCGTTTGGGAGTCCAGGGCCATAAAGCTGGCGGTGGAATAAATGGCCAGGTTGGAAAGCTTAAGTTTGGCAGCCTTCTGGGTTCTGGCCAGGTAATCGACGATGGCCCCAGCGGCCCCAACGGCCAGGTTCATGCCCTCGCAGCCAAAGGACTCCAAGGTCAAGATACCGAAGTGGGATAGCAACGCCTGTCGGGCTTCGTCTGGATGGAAGGCGCTCGGTTCTACGGTGGTTAGTTCATAACCCGGCCCAGCCCCGTTAATCGCCCCACCCGCCCACGACAGCGAGTCGTCCGAACGAGCGATTAGCACCTCGGCGGCGGCGATGCGCTCTAGCTCTAGGAGAAGTTCAACCTGGCCCAGTTCGGTGGCCGAGAACTCGCCAGTGCTAATGTCCACGTAGGCCAAACCCACCCGACCGTCATTGTTGGAACCCTCGGCTACGGCGGCCAGGTAGTTGTTGGTCTTCTGGTCGAGTATTGAAGATTCGAGCACGGTGCCAGGGGTGATTACTCGGACCACGCCTCGGTCAACCAACCCTTTGGAGGCAGCTGGGTCGGTCAACTGCTCGCAGATGGCGACTTTGTGGCCTTTTTTGACCAGCCGGGCCAGATAGTTGTCCAGGGAATGGGCAGGCACTCCGGCCAATGGCACTCGCAGGTCTTTGCCCATGCTGCGGGAGGTAAGAGTAATCTCAAGCTCTTTGGCAAAGAGCTTGGCGTCCTCATCGAAGGTCTCGTAAAAATCGCCCATTCGGAACAGCAAAATAGCGTCCGGATGGGCGTTCTTAATCTTGAGATATTGGCGGCGTATCGGCGTCACTACCCAACCCTGCCCTGTGGATTACACCGGCCATTCTACTCCCAATTGTTATCCGATGGGAGCAATCGCTAACTGGAAATTAGGGTTTCCAGAAACGTTCTTCGATAAAATTCCAGCCCTTGGGCAGGAGTTTCCCTTTCATCTCTTCAATCATCCCAGGGTGACCGCAGGCGTAGACCTTGGTGTCGTCCTTGGGAAGGTTGAACTTCGCCAAGTATTCCTCCGCAATGGCATTGACCCGTCCGGTTACGCCTTTCCAACCGGCGTTTCTGGACTCGGTGGGACGGCTGACCGTGGGCACGAATTTGACCGTCTCAGGATACTTGGCAGCCAATTCGTAGAGTTCTTTGTCGAAGGCGAATTCATCGACGTAGCTGGCGCCGTACATGATGTAGAAAACGTGCCCTTCATCCACACCGTCATGAAGGTACTGGCGGAGCATACTGACCGAAGGCGCCAAACCGGTGACGGTGGACAGCATGAAGTGGTGGTGGAACTTCGGGTCCAGGGTGAAAATGCCCTTGGCCCTGGGCCGGACGGACATTTGGTCGCCAATCTTCAGGGCGAACATCTTGGGAGTTAGTTCACCGTCGGGCACCAACTCGACAAAAATCTCCAAGTCCTTTTCGTAGGGCGCGGAGACGATGGAATAGGCCCGTTCGATTTTGCCCAGGCCCAGCGTGCAATATTGGCCAGGCTTAAACGAGAAATCTTCGGACGGTCTCAGCTTGATGACCATCAGGTCATCTGTCACGTCCCGACGCTCCACCAATGTCGCCGTGGGAAACGCTGGGTTGGGGGTCAGGTCCGGTCCACCGGCCTGGTCCGTTGTGGTTACCTCTGCCATTGTTACTCCTTGGTCCTGTGCCATTGATTAACGCTACTCGGATTAACGCCACTCGGCTCGGAGGCCAAGATTCGATCTATCAAATTCTAGTTATTTTTCGCTGCTTTCTTCTGGGCCACGTCTAGTCTATTTTGTTAATACGCGCCCTGCAGATATTAAGTCCCGGCACCCGTGATGCGGGCTCCATGTCTTCGCTGTTTTGCAGGTCTATCGCCAACTGTCCGAAGAGCGAAGTGGAGGCGACAACCCCGATTGGAACGGACTCGTTAATCCGGGCCAAACCGGCTAGCCTACCCGTGCCAATATTCATCGACATTTCAACCTGCACCTTGCCGCCATCCTCAATTGACCATGAGGCGGCGTCGGCGGGGTTCATCTCAACAAATTCATCTCGTTGGATGGTATTGCGGCGTCCTTTGACGATTTTAATTTCTCTTTCTTGCTGCAAGAGCACCCGTCCCGGCACGAACCAGAGCGGGAAGTCGGCATTCGCCGCTTCTTCAACCACCGCAAAGGCCGGGGTAATGGGCTCGGCTCTGCGCTCTTTGAACCCGCCTTCGTAGAGAATTGGCGAACCCTTGCCGTCGCTCTGTATCGGCCATTGCAGTCCCCGTTCTTCTCGGCTGGCGTACAGCACCTGAGTCGGCTGGGGACTCTCCATTTGAGTTTTTAAAACAAGTCCGCCTTGACCCGCCAGTTTCCGGTAGGAAACCTCGGCGTAAATAGGCGCCACACGGGCTATCTCATCCATTGTCTCAGAGGGTGATGTTAGTAGAAAGCCTGGCGCTCCCATCTTGCGGGCCACCTCACAAATCACCCGCAACTCAGGGCGCGCGCCTCCCTCGGGTAGGCTCTTGCCAGGCTTGATCCGCTGAATACGCCGTTCGAGGTTGGTGTAGGTGCCGTCTTTTTCCGCGAAGGTCGCCCTGGGGAATACCACGTCGGCCCGTTGGGCTGTGGCGCTCAAGAAAGAGTCGCTGACCGCCAAGAATTCCAGGTTGTCCAGGGCGGCTAGTCCATCACCCAGCTTGCCATTACTGAAATTGGGGCTATCCCCAATAACGAATGCGGCCTTAACCCGACCGTTTGCGGCCCCTTCGATAATCTCGGCCAACCCTAATCCTGGAGCATCGGGGATAGATGAGTCCCAGATGGCTTCGACTTCTTGCCGATCTTTCGCGTTCGACACACTCCGGTATCCCGGCAATCGGTCGGGCACGCAGCCCACGTCCCAAGCGCCCTGCTCGTTGGCTCCGGCCCTCATGGGGTAGATACCCGCGCCTTCTTTGCCCAGGTTGCCGGTAACCAATGCCAGGTTAGTCAGGGATAAGACACAGCCTCGGGCCATTTCCGGCAGTATGTTGTCCAAAGCGTAGACCAGCGCTCCGGTTTCAGCTTCACCATACAGGCGTGCCGCTTCGGCGATGTCGGCAGCGGGAACCTGGGTCGCCACGGAGACTTCGTCCAAGTCGAGGGCGTTGAGGGCGTATTGAAGGGTAGCCGGGCTTTCGCAGTTCTCATTTAGCCAATCGTCGTCTTGGAATCCCTGGTCGATGACCGACTTGAGCAACCCGCCCAGCAACAGCCGTTCGGTGCCCGGAGCGGGCCGCAGCCAAACATGGGCGTAGCGAGTCAGCTCCACTTCCCTGGAGTCAATGACTACCAACTTGGTGTTCTTACGGGCTGCTCGCTTGATTGGCACGCCCACCACGTTGTGTTCTTCAGTGACATTGCTACTGAATACTATGATGCAGCCGGCTTCTTCCAGGTCCCAGATGGGATTGGTGGCCCCGGCGTAACCCAATGACTGCTCCAGACCCCGGGTAAGTTCTGGCTGGGTGTTGGAGGTCTGGTCTACGTTGTTGGACTTCATGGCCGTTCGGGCAAACTTCTGGGCCAGGTAATGCTCTTCGTTGGTACTGTTCGGGGAGGTCAGGAAGGCGAAAGACTCGCCGGAATATTCAGCGAAACGATTGGCCACGACTTCCAATGCTTCGTCCCAAGTCGCTGCCACTAATTCGCCGTCGCGACGCACCAGAGGAGTCTGCAACCTGCTGGCGTCGTTCACAAATTGCAGGCCAAATTTGCCCTTGAAGCAGGCTTGGCCGTGATTAGCCGGAGAATTGAACTCGGGAACGGCCCGGATTAGGACACCGTCATCATTGTACTCCACATTCATCTGGCAGCCGACGGGGCAGAGGGGACAGATAGTGCGCTCGACCTTGCGGGGTTTTTCCCACTTGTTGTCCCGCTCGACCAACGCGCCCACGGGGCAAACGTCGATGCAGGCACCACAAAACTCGCAGCCCGACTCGAGAAGGGAGGTGCCAAACGAGGTGCCAACCAACGCTTGTCCGCTGCGCATGACGAACCCGATGGCATCGTCGCCCCGCAGTTCTTCGCAGGCGCGAACACAACGTCCGCAGACAATACAGAGGTTGTAGTCGCGGTCATAAAAGGGGTCGGCCACTTCCAGGGGAATCTCCCGGTACTTGTAGTTCAGTGGCGATTCCAGGTTCATACCCAAATAGCGGACGGTGTCTTTTAGCTCACAACGCTCGTTCTTGGGACAGGTGACGCAGCGGTCGTTGACCGAGACATGGCGCAGGCATACGTCGGTGGGGCCGCAGATGTCGATTCGGTGACAGGTGAGGCAGCCGCTGGGATGCTCGGCAATCAGCATCTCCATGACCGACTTACGCAGATCGTTGACTTCGGTAGACGCGGTCTGGACCTTCATCCCATCGGCCACCGGCAGGGTGCAGGCGGCGGGGAAGCCCCGTTGGCCCTCCACGCTGACCACGCACATGCGGCAGGCACCGTAGGGTTTCATGCCGGGGTGATAGCAAAGATAAGGAACGTAGACTCCGGCCTCAATGGCTGCTTCCAGCACCATCTTGCCCGGTTTGGTGGTTACCTCTTGGCCATCAAAGCTGATTGTTATTTGGTCGGTTATTTGGTCGGTTATTTGGTCGGTTTTCTGGTCGGTAATTTCGTCAGCCATTCGACAGCCTCTATTCTTTACCGGCCAGGCCGGTCATAACTCAAATTGGATTAGCGGCGCGAAAGCGCCGGAGAGAACCGGGGCATGGTGCAGATCCCGGTCGGACATTTTCGTTCCACGATATGGGTCTCAAATTCAGGTCTGAAGTAACGCAGGGCCGAGGAAACCGGGTTGAAGCCCAGTTGGCCGTGGCCGCAGAGAGAACCGGCCTGCATGTTTTCGCCGATACTGCGCATCAGGGTTAGGTCTTCGTCTGTGCCTTCTAAGTCACAGATACGCTCCAGAACTTCCAGCAGGTGACTCATTCCCATTCGGCAGGGGAAGCACTTGCCGCAGGACTCGTACTGGCAGAAGGCAATCAAAGACCGAGTTAGGTCGACCACACAGGTGCTCTCATCGGCAGCAATAATGCCTCCCGAGCCAACGATGGCCCCGGCGGCCCGCAACACCTCAAAGTCCAACACCACGTCAATATTGTCTGCGCCAAGCACGCCGCCCAGAGGCCCGCCAGTTTGCAGGAACTTAAGGGCTTTACCGTCCTTTATTCCGCCAGCGGCCTCATAAATTACGTCTTTCAAGTTGATGCCCAGGGGCACTTCCACCATTCCGGTGTAGTTCAAAGCGCCGGACAGGCAGAGAATTGCGGTACCGGTGCTGGTGTCGTGACCGATGCCCGCAAACCATTCGCCACCCCTGGAGATAATTTCAGGGACGTAGGACAAAGTTTTGACGTTGTTGATGTTGGTTGGCTTGCCAAAAAGACCAACTGCCGCCGGGAACGGCGGGCGAAACCTGGGCATGGCCCGTTTACCTTCGATTACTTCCATCAGCGCTGTTTCTTCCCCAGCGACGTATGAGTCACCAGTCAAAGCGATTTCGACGTCGTAGCTGAAGTTAGAACCCATGATATTTTCGCCCAGCAAGCCAAGTTCTTGGGCCTGACGAACGGCGGCCCGGCAGCGTTCAATGGGACCGTCATGGCCGTGGCGAATGAAAATATAACCCTTGCTGGCCCCGGTGGCATACCCGGCGATAATCACCCCTTCCAGCAGAGTGTTTGGGTCGCTTTCCAAAATGTTCTTGTCGTTGAAAGCGCCAGGGTCACCCTCTTCGCAATTGCAGAGGACGTATTTCTCGGGCGCTGGGTTCCCGGCCAAAAAGCCCCACTTAACGGCAGTGGGGAATGCCGCACCACCCCTACCCCTCAGCCCCGAACTTTTAACCTCATCCAAGGTCCCCGCCGGGGTAAGGTTGGTTAGGGATTTGTGCAGGGCTTGGTAGCCGCCATTGGCCACGTACTGGTAGATGTCTAACGGGTCGATGTTACCCGCGTTTCGGAGAGCAATCCGGTTCTCCCAAATGCGCATCGGGTGTTGGTTGAGGTCGGGAATGCCATCGGGGACCGGCGCGTCGCTATCAGGGTCGGTTATATATCCAAGGGCCATGGCGGTCACGGGTGTGCCGCCCAAAACATGGGTGGCGATTATCTCGGCCACATTTTCCGGGTTTACATTGCCGTAGAAAACACGGTGTCCGCTGGGAAGCATTACGTCTAATAAAGGTTCGGCAAAACAAAGACCCAAGCAGCCCACCTGGCTTACCTCTGCGGAGACTCCCTGACTTTCCAAGGCCGATTCCACAGCCGCGACCACGGCATTAGCGCCAGCGGCCTCGCCGCAGAGGGCGGTGCCGATTCTGATCCAGGGACGTTCGCCTGCAGTGAGCTCATGCCAACGCCGAGCAGCTTCCAGACCTATTTCTAAGAAACTAGGAGGCATGGCCATCCTGCGCAAGCAGATTCGCCACGTTCTTGGCGGCCAACTCGGGATTGACCCTACCGGCCAGATGGTGGTCCATCGACATCACCGGAGCCTGGGAGCAAGCCCCAAGACAGGTGTTGAATCTCACGGTCAGCCGCTTGTCTGGGGTATCGCCTTCGTCAGCCATGCCAGAAGCATCTAGAACGGCTTTAAAAACGCCCATGGCTCCGACCAAATGACAAGAAGCGCCCCAACAGACTTCAACCAAATGTTCGGCGGGAGGCTCGAAGCGAAAGTTGGGATAAAAAGAGGCCACGGCCCAAACGTTGTTGACCGTGGAATTGGAGAAACCGGCCACAAACTCCACCGCTTCTTTGGGGATGTAACCCAATGCATCTTCTACGGCAAGCAGGGATGACAGTACGGTGACGGTCGGTTGGGTCTGACCGTGGACTGCGTCATGGATTTGCTGTACTAGCCCGCTCATGGACTGGGCTCCTGAAATATCGGGCTTGGGATGGGTCCTGGCGAGGGGAATTTCACGGAATTAAACACCAAAATAATAGTTCGTGAAATTGGTAACAATCCATGCGGAATCGTACCACAGGCACAGGGGTGATTCAACAATAAACCTATCTAATAAACCTATCTCCAAATCCATAGTTGCCCAGCAATTACCACGGAGTTACGGATAGATTAGGACAACAAAAAAGGGGCGAGTATTGCTCGCCCCTTTGGATGCAAAAGGTAACCGCGCCGACCGTTTAGTCAGTCTTGGCGGCGGCGCTCCCGACTAGGATTCGCTCCACGTCGGGGAAGAGGGTCTCGGCCCGTTCCCGACATTGTTCGTCGGTTAGGCTGGATAGGGGATGCTCGGCGACGATGTACTCGAAGTCGGGCACGCCCATCATGCGAGTCATGGCCTTGGCGGTGTTATTGAACACATGGGTGATGATTGACGCGGTGGGCAGACCCAAACGCTCCATCTCAATTCCGTCGTGCACACTGCACGAACTGCAAGAGCCTCAATCACCAATTCCGGTGATGAGTATGTCAATCTTGTTCAGCATGTCCTGAACCACGTCCGGCTTGGTCGGCAGCGACGCAGAGTGCTTGCCGAAGTAGAGAATATCCTTTAAGTCGTACTTCTCTTTCAGCATCTGGCCCAGTTCGTAGAGAACCTTATCCGAATTGGCTTTGGAGTTCTCCAGCAGGCCCAGAGTCTTTCCCTTAAGGCTGTCGGGTCGTTCGTTCAACCGGAATTCACCGGACGAAAGGCTTGTGCCGGTGGGGTTGACCAGTCTCATGTTTCTTACGGTAACGGTCTCTGCCATGATTCCTCCCAGACGGTTGTTTGTATTGGTTCTATGTGGTCTGGATAGCCGGGGAATTTACGTGCCCTAATCATACTCTTGAGCTTGCGTTATGCAAGACTCTGGTGGCCTGGGTTAGAGCCAGACCGGCGAGTAAATTCTGTGGTCGCTATCCCTGGGGTACGCCTATTTTGGTGGTCCTAATCTTGAACCTAGTGGTATCAATAATGGCGCTGTTTCGTCCGCCAGTGCCGCCGCCCATGACCACTAAAATGTCATCAGCGTCCTGGGCGCAGTGGCGAATAATCTTATCGTCGCCTTCCCGTTCCGGACCCTGGGCGATGCCCAAGCGTATGAGTTCGCTCTGGGGTCGGGCCGCATTCTCCAAGATGTATTCTTGGATGCCTCTGCGAGTCCACCCGTCGTCATTCAGGGTAATCGCGTGCTCTGGGCCGATGACCAACACCCATTGGGAGGGATAGCGAAAAGCCATTGAGGCCGACTTTAGAGTGTCGGCGATGGTCATCAATATCGACTCGCCGGTGTGGCCGTAAGCATTGTTCACGGTGATGGGATTGTAGGCCACTGCCACCGTCACGGTGCTGTCTTCTTTATTGTGCCCCCGGGCTACGTGGAGCGGCTCCCAGGGGGAGTCTTCCTCGTTTTCCGCAAAGCAGAGGGTGTACTTGCTGGGGTTGCCCAGAGTGCCCCGGTCAAGGGTGCCGGGACGGGCATCGAAGCCGTTCATGAAGCAGAGACGAATCGCCCGGCCCAAACAGGCGTTGGCCCGATTGCCCGGCCCCAGAAGTCCATCTTTATAGTTGGCGCTTATCTCGTCCCGAATCGGGCCGTTCAGCACCATTAAGATGGCCGGAGAGCTGGTCGAAGCCGAGGCCATGTGGACGAAGTTCTTCTCTTCTTCCAAGGTCTTAAGGGTAGTGGTTAAGACTGGGAAGTACTCTGGCAGACAGCCCGCCATTACGGCGTTGGCTGCCACGTTCTCCGAGGTCAGCACCCGGTTGCGCATCTCCAGGGAGATAATCTCCTCTTCTCCGGTCATCCCGGACATTTCCAGCATCTCCCTGACCTTGTAATCCACCGGCGGCACCACGGGCAGACCATCGCTCCAGCCCATTCGATAGCATTCTTCGATGGCCTCAATCGTGTCGCTGGACTCCACTATCTTGGAACGTTCCATGTTATTGGTTGTCATGCTTCTCTCCGAATTTAGAGTCTGCCAGGAAAACCGGCCTGCCTAGCCCGTGGGGTTTCCCGTGGGGTTTAACGACGTTTAGTCGTGCAACCGGAGTTGGACTCCGGATTTTTCTTCCTGAAGCTTGGCTACGGCGTCCGAGTCTTCATGGCCCCAACCACGGAACATGGCCTCGACGTGACGCTGGTCAACCATGTTGGATAGCTCCATGGGAATGCCGTACTCACGGCCCAGGTCGGTTGCCAAGCGGACATCCTTGGCGGCCAAGGCGGTGGCGAACCCAGGTTCGAAGTTCCCTTGGAAAAGGAACCGGGGGAACTTATCAAGCAAACGCTTGGAACCGCCAGTGCTGTTGTTGATAACGTCAGCCAGCAACCCCAGTTCCACTCCGGCTTTGACGCCCAATGTCAGGGCTTCAGCCAGCAGGACTCCGGTGCCCATGCTGAGCAGGTTGTTGCATATCTTGCAGACCGAACCGTTGCCAATATCCCCGCAGTAGACCACGTGGGTTCCAATGGCATCGAGGGTCGGCTTGAATCGGTCGAAGGTCGCTTTATCGCCGCCGACCATCACGGCCAGCGTCCCGGCGGCCGCTCCGTAGGTACCACCGCTCACCGGCGAGTCCAGTAGGGTAACGCCCTTGGCGGCGCATTCCTGGTGGAGTCGGCGAATCATTGTGGGGGAGTTGGTGGAAAGGTCGAAGAATACCGACCCGTTACTTGCGCCCTCCAGGATTCCGTTTTCCCCCAGCACCACTGCTTCCACGTCCCTGGGGACCGGAAGGGAGGTGAACACCACTTCGTTTCCCTGGACGGCTTCCTTTGGGCTGTCCACCCAGTTTGCGCCCATCTCCAGGAGGTTGGTTGCGGCCTCCTGCCGAAGGTCGTGCACGGTTAGCTGATGGCCGGCTTTGATTAGGTTGGCCGCCATTGGATTTCCCATGTTGCCGGTCCCGATGAAACCTATTTTCATCGCGTTCACTCCTACTTAAATCAGATGGTCTACTTAGTGGCCGTCGCGCCGTCATCGGCGGTTGTTCCGGCATTCTTAGTCTATTATTTCGGGGGTTCGGGGCATCCGATGTATCGCGGACGCGTGGGGCGTTCTGAGCGTCTGGGTCATCCAGCTCGTCCGCGACAACTGGCCGCTCCGGTGGCGGGGCCAAACCGTAGGTCGAGTCCTCGCTAACTTCTTTATATTGGACCGAATATTGGACCGACGGGCGAACTTGTTCCGGCGAGTTTCCCAGCCCGTCAGGCGATTCATCGAAAGCCTCTTTGGCCATCCGGAAGGCGTTCACCGCCGCTGGCATGCCACCATAAAAGACCATCTGGCCGATAATCTCGGAAATTTCTTCCCGGGTGACGCCAATGTGCAATGCCCCAGAGATATGTCGTTTAATCATCTGCGGACTGTGTCCCAGCACCACCAACGCCGCGATGGTGCAGAGGCTGCGGGTTTTCAGGTCCACAGCCGGGCGGTTGTATATCTCGCCGTAGATGACCGAGTCAACCAGGCGCATAATCTCTGGCGCCAATTCGGCCATGGCCGCTGGCGGGACAGGGTTGTTATCGGGACCGTAATAGCGCTGCCGGAAATCCATGGCAGCTTGGTCCAAGTCTTTTGCGAAGTCGTCCGAGCTCAAAGTGTCTCCTGATTCAAAAAGGCGGTATTACTTAATGACTTGCCAATACCGCTTGCCCTGGGCCGTGATTACCTTGCCGATGTGGTCGTCGGGATGAAAGTGACCGGCGGCGACTACAACATCTTCCGCTTCGGCCTTATCTAATATCATCTTGCGATTGCGTTGGCTGGCTTCTTTATCGGTATCGACCCCCGCTGTCCAATCGGGCCGCTCTACCTGCACTTTGTGGTGTAGCAAGTCGCCCACAACCATGGCCCTCTTTCCCTGAGAGGTAATGTCGAAGACCATGTGCCCAGGGGTGTGGCCCGGTGTGGAGATGGCCGTGATTTCATCTGTAATCACTTGGCCGTCTTCTAAGAGGTCCAACAGCCCCATTTCCTGTAGCGGAATAACGTTCTCTGAAACCCACGGGGCATTGGCCAAAAATTCTGGCTTGTTGAAATGGTCCCAATCCAAACGGGGAGCCATATAGCGAGCGTTGGGGAAATAGGGCTTGGGCTGGCTGCCGGTATAATTTATGTTCCAACCCACGTGATCGATATGCATGTGGGTAATAAGCACTAGGTCAACATCTTCCGGGTTTACGCCAGAAATTTTTAGCTGGTTCAACATATCTCCGGTGCGATTGGCCCGGGACGGGTGAGGACCAGGGCCCATACCGGTGTCCACCATGATTGTCTTGCCCTGCGTCCGCAGGTAGAAATGCCCGTAATACAGTTGAAGTTGGCAGTCTTCGAGGGTGTCTTGGTATGGCTCCCAATCATGGGCATCAGTGGTGGGGAACATCACCGATGGGTCCCGTGGCGGCGGCAGCATATCCAAAACGAATTTAATCTCGACGTTGCCTACTGTGATTTGATTAGCCAAGAAACACTCCTTAAATCAGCCGCCCCGAATGAATCTATCGGAGATGGCTTAACTCTTTATATAGGTAATAGATTAGGTTTATGCAGATGGGTAGCTGGTGGGGCCATCCGGGATAATTCCGTTCAGAATTGAATCATTGAGTAGACATTGTATCCAGCCAAGTTCTTGCGGCCTTCCAAAAAGCTCAACTCGATGATTACTCCAATATCGACCACAGATCCGCCGGCCATTTCAACCAGTTGAGCGGTAGCAGCCAGGGTTCCGCCGGTGGCCAACAGGTCGTCCATCAGTAGGGCTTTCTGGCCCTTCTCCACGCCATCGACGTGGATTTCCATGGTATTGCTGCCGTATTCCAGGGTGTATTCGACCGAGTGGGTATTGGCCGGTAATTTGCCCGGTTTTCGAACAGGAACAATGCCCTTGCCCAGTTCGCGGGCCAGCGGCGCACCGAACAAAAATCCCCGGGACTCGATGGGCACAATGACGTCGAAATCAACATTCTTATAATGGTCCACCAACTGGGAAATGGTGTAATCAAAGGCTTTGACGTTGCCCAACAGCGGGGTAATGTCTTTGAACATGATGCCCGGTTCAGGAAAATCGGGCACGTCTCTAATGTATTTTCTCAGGTCCATGTTACTCGCCCTGACACCCCGCACTAGTGACCCGAATTAATGTTGGGATTAACATAGTGGAGGCGTCGGCTGTCCAGCCGTTAATTTACCGTTGGTTTTTATAACCAATTTTCATGATTTCATGCCCGTGGCGGGCATGAAATAGGCTGCTGGACTCGTGCCTAAAAGTGTAGGTTAAGGCATTGCCGCCGTCAAGGCGACGGCCTTAGGGGAGAACACGGTCGGAATTCGTCAAGCATGAGCCTAAATGAGATTGACTTTCCTAAAGCGAATTCATATAATTCTAAATGGATTCCTGGTAACGAAATGGCCCCACTTGATTTGGGGCTATTTTTTAGTGCGAATTGAATTATCGCAAAGACCGGTGCCGGGGTTCCTAATGCCCCTATGCCCCGGTGGCGCAATGGCAGCGCAGTCGATTTGTAATTGACAGGTTAGGGGTTCGAATCCCCTCTGGGGCTCCAGTAAATCAAGTCCCGCCGGTACCGTTCCCCGGCCAGGACAGTTCCCGGCAGGATAAAGGTCTAGCCAAGCCGGTTGCGACGATTGCGTCTCTCCACGATTGCGCCGAGACTATGTAGTATGCGAAGATTCCTATGCTTGGAGGGATGGGTGAGTGGTTAAAGCCACCAGACTGTAAATCTGGCGTCCGGAAGGGCTTCGCAGGTTCGAATCCTGCTCCCTCCACCAACCTTGATCAAGGTGAACCGACCAAGAGGCGTTGGCCGGAAGACGGTTAAAGAGATTAAGGATCTAGGCGATTATTAATTAATTAGCCCAGATAGCTCAGCGGCAGAGCGCGTTCTTGGTAAGAACGAGGTCGGCGGTTCAATCCCGCCTCTGGGCTCCAGCAAGAATTGGCCCGAATAAAAAATAAAGTACGAGTTAAGAGTAGTAGGGAGGACACCTAAGAGATGGCTAAACAGCAATTCGACAGGACGAAACCACACGTAAACGTAGGCACCATTGGTCACGTAGACCACGGTAAGACCACGTTGACGTCGGCCATCACCAAGGTGTTGTCTGATAAAGGCCTGGCCAATTACTTGGACATGGACAGTATTGACAACGCCCCGGAAGAAAAGAGCCGTGGCGTAACCATCGCCATCGCCCACGTAGAGTACGAATCAGAGGCCCGGCACTACGCCCACGTGGACTGCCCTGGTCACGCCGACTACATCAAGAACATGATTACCGGGGCCGCCCAGATGGATGGGGCCATTTTGGTTGTCGCGGCCGGTGATGGTCCTATGCCCCAAACCCGCGAGCATATTTTGCTCGCTCGTCAGGTGAATGTGCCCAAGATCGTCGTGTTCCTGAATAA
>JABMNL010000036.1 GCA_013204585.1 SAR202 cluster bacterium
CTTTTGATGAATATCTGGGCGGCGTTGCAGGCAGGATAGGCAGGATCAGGTAAGGTAGATGAAATGATAGACAGCAAAGGTAATCGTCAGAAATTATTGACGATTCGGAACAATCAAAGGGGCATCACCGGCCTAGAAACGGCCATCGTGTTGATAGCGTTCGTGGTTGTTTCCTCGGTGTTCGCTTTCGCAGCGCTGTCCACCGGTATGTTCTCCAGCGATAAAGCTAGAGAGACAGTAACCGCTGGTCTGGCCCAAACCCGTGCCACGATGGAACTCAAGGGTTCGGTCATCGGGACCGCTACCGTAACCGGCTCTGCTGGCAGCATGACGACGGTAAATTTCCACGTAACCCAGTCAGCAGGTGGAGCTGACGTAGACCTGACACCGGGTACCACCGTCATAAAATACACCGACAAGGTACAGAGCGTGTTGTTCGGTTCGTCCGCTGGCTTCACGGTGGCGGGTATTGGCGGCGCTGACACCGACAAACTTCTGGAGCGTAACGAAGTTTACAAGGTCGAGCTTATTAGCCTCGATAGCGGTTATAACTCTACTGGCGTAGACACCCTGCAAGCTGCGTTAGGCACCAACAAAACCTTCACATTGGAAGTGATACCGACTAAGGGTGCAGTCGTGCACATTGAGCGGACCACGCCCATCTTCATGGATGCGATTAACTTCCTGAACTAATTCTTGGTTTGCGGTTAATGTCGCAAGAAGCCAATAAAGGACGGGACACCTTTCCCACTAAAACTCGGTATTTCTCAGGGAGTAAATTTTCCCTAAGCCCGGGTAGATGTGGCAAATCATTGAATCATGAATGCGCGGATATTACCGACGATACGCTGGCCGTATACCGGGCAGCGCGGAATAACTGGCCTGGAAACGGCCATCGTCTTGATAGCGTTTGTAGTGGTGTCTTCAGTATTTGCATTCGCGACGCTATCAGTCGGAATGTTTGCCAGCGACAAGTCCAGAGAAGTCCATATGGTTGGCCTGGAGAATACCAGGACCAGCCTGGAGCTAAAAGGTTCGATTATAGGCAAGGCGAATGCTTTCGGCGTCACTGGCGTTCTTACCGAACTGAAGTTCAATGTCAGCCAAGCGGCTGGCGGATTTGAAGTCGACTTAACACCTGGGACGTTAATTATCAAATACACCGATAAGCGCCAGTCCAAAGTATTTGGTTCAAGTAGCGGAATCAAGGTCGCTGGAATCGGAGGATCTGATTCCGACAATCTGCTGGAAAGAAACGAAACTTACGAGGTTAGGATGGTTAATTTGGATGTCACCGGCAGCGGAGACAACTCATTGACCTATCCGGTAGGCGTGAACGAGACGTTCACCCTTGAAGTCATACCGACCGAAGGCTCGGTACTCATGCTGGAACGTACGACACCCATATATATGGATCAGTTCAATTTTTTGAATTAGGGAGTCAAATTTAGGTCAAAGTTTGAGGGATTGATTCAATCTCGGCAAGTTACATAGACGGTCCGGGTGCGCGTTGGTCCCTTTGGTCCTCCGCAGCGCCATCGATAAACAGCTGGCCCCGGTGGCGGATTGTCCCCCCTTAATCCCCGCCGGGGTCTGCTGGCCTAATGGCCAATCTTGGAAGTGAGTACTCAATGGCAGAAGGCGACCAGAGAATAGAAGTTCTGGAAGATGAGATGAAGGTGTTGAAGGGAGAGGTCTCCCGCACCTTAGTGGATCTTCGCGCCTTGTTGATGCGGGAGGACTCACCATTGATGACTGGGGGGTTGGTTGACCGGATTGCGGCACCCGGTCAGGCTGCCGCTGGACTCACTACGACAGTAAATCTGATGCCTGCTCCAGAAGCTGCTCCCGCCGTTGTGATAGCGCCACCGGGTGCCCCACCCAAAGGGTTTTCGGCTTTAGCAGGGCTACCGGGGTTGGGCGACATCGTAATAGCGGGGGCTCCTGGTCAACCTCCTGGAGCACCACCATCTGCTGGCAGTATAACGGGGGCTCCCTCTCAACCGGTAGACCGCGATAAAGATGCCGAGGAAGATGCCGAACGGGCCCGCCAACGCCGGGCTCGTATCCAGGCGGAAGAGGCAGCAGAAGAGGCCCAGAGTGCCGAGCGTGCTCGAAAGCGGGAATTGGAGCGTAAAGAAGAAGAAGCCGACCAGGCGCGCCGCGACCGCAAAAGGCAACAAGAGCGGGAAGAAGACGAAGAGCAGGAAAAACGCAAGAATAGCCAATCAAAGGGCAGTAAAGCAGACGAGGACCACGAGGAACTGCGAAATCGCAAGAACCAGAAAGAGCGTGAAGAAGACGAGGAGCGGGAAAAACGCAACCGCAAACAACGGGAAGAAGATGATGAGCGGGAAAAACGCAGCCGCAAACAACGGGATGAAGATGATGAGCGGGAAAAACGCAGCCGCAAACAACGGGAAGAAGATGATGAGCGGGAGAACCGCAACCGCAAACTTCGTGATGAAGACGGAGAGCGGAGTAATCGCAAACCTCGTGAAGACGATGACGAGCGGGAAAGTCGTAACCGAAAATTGCGCGAGGAAGATGAAGAGCGGGAGAGGCGCAACCGCAAACTGCGCGAGGAAGATGAAGACCGAGAGAAGCGCGACCGCAAACTGCGGGAAGAAGACGAAGAGCGGGGAAACCGCAAATTGCGCGTGGAACGCGAAGAAGTTGATGAATCGGAGAGCCGTGATAGCGATGCGGCCGGACCAAACAATAGTCCAAAGAACCGCAAGCCAACCTACCGGGAAGAAGTAGAAGCACAGCAACGGCGTGTGTGGGCCCGTGAAGAAAGAGCGGAACGAGAAACTCGCGAACGTAAAGTCCGAGAAGAAAACGATGAACGGAAACGTGTTGACCGAGAACTACGGGAATTAGCGGCGAAACGTAGGACTCGTAACGGTAGTCGTAAGAATGACGGGGACGAATCTAATCGGGAAGACGAGCGTTTCCGTAATATCAGTCGCCGAGGTGAAGAAATGGAAGATGAAATTGAAGGCCTTTCAGAACCAGAAACGGCACCAGACAATGGTGGTGTCTTGGATGAAGATGCCATCAAAGCGCTTTTTGACAATCAAGGGGCCACCGGGCCTGAGACCAATGAAAGTCGCGACGACGACGCGCCCGGCGCAGACGATGACGATGAATACTCTGCTAGCGCGGACGACGACGAGCGCGATGAATACTCTGCTAGCGCGGACGACGACGAGCGCGATGAATACTCTGCTAGCGCGGACGACGACGAGCGCGATGACTACTCATCTAGCGCCGACAGCGACCAGAAGAACGATGACGATGACTACTCGCCCGGCAAAGAACGCGACCGGGAAAATGACTACTCGCCCAGCAAAGAACGCGACCGGGAAGATGAATATGCGCCCAGTATTGGTCGGCAAGACCGGGATTTTGAGGACAGTGTAGATCCGATCGACAACCGGGAATACGAAATTCCAGAGGCAGATTCCGTCATCCGCGAAAACGTTCATCCTAGAGAACGGGCTAGAGAACAGGAAAGGGATTGGGATTACCCTAGGGAAGTTAGGCCGAGATCTGCGAGGCCGATGGACGAATTCGATCCCTACGAATACGAGGAGGAACCCAAAATTAACGGAAACAATGGATCTCGTGGGCCCCGCCGACCGGACGCGGGACGTCGGGCGTATGAGGACAACAACGACAACTATTACGACGACCGCAATCAAGATTACGGGCGCGGATACCAGGAGCCTTCCCGGCCTCAGCGGATGTCTAGGCCACCGGCAAACGGTCGTGGAGCGCCTAGAGACAATCGCTCGGCTCCTGGTAATTATGGTCCATCCAATAGTGGTGGGTCCAATGGTGGCAACGGGTCTAACGGCGGTTACAGACCCAATGGCGGCAACGGGTTTAACGGCGGCTACGGGCCCAACGGCCAATGGAGCCAGCAGCCTGCCGGGTACGGACAATGGCCTGCCCCGCAAGAATGGACGCCAGAGCCAGCGCCTATGGACCTTAACCTGGTGTCTAGCCTGGTTCGCTGGGCGTCGCTGGCCAAATACAAAGTAGGCGAGAAGCGGCTTAATGACATTATTGAACTTTATGTCCAGTCAAGAAGCGCCCCTCCGGGATTAAAGGAAGCACTGACCCATATCTCGTCGATTGTCGACGACCAGCCGCCCGAATCGGGACAAACGGCCCAGGAGGCGTTGGACCTGATTGCGCATCTTCACGGAATCTTGACGGCGGCCCTACCAGTGCCTGAGGTTCCCCAGATACACAGCCAGATTAACTTTGTGGCCGGCAACGGCAACGGCAACGGCAACGGAAATAACAATGGTGACTGGTAGTGGACAAAGCCATTACTTCAGCCTTGCTTATTATAGCCAGCGTAGTGGCGACAATTGCCCTTATTAACGCTGTAATGCCGGCCTTAGGTAGGAGCTCTGGTGCATTGGTTACCGCCAATGCCGAGGCTTCCGAGCGTATAAAAACTGATATCGAGATAGTCCACGCGACTGGTGATACAGCTGCGAAAACGGTGACGGTCTGGGTGAAAAACATTGGGGCGACAACCATTAAAGACATCACCGCCTCGGATATTTTTCTCGATACCCCGTCTTCACTCAGTCGGCTTAGCTACACCTCAGGGTGCGTTTCCGACTGCTGGGATTACGCTTTAGAAGGCGGCGCAGCAGACTGGAGCAAGACAGAAACCGTGAAAATTACGCTTACCCTGTCCACATTGTCTACCGGCGTATATTCCGTTCGAGTAAGCGTTTTCAACGGCGTGAGTGCCGACAAGGACTTTAGTATCTAGATTTAGGGGTCTAAGAATTAGGGAGCAGCTAGTCTAGTGGGAATACTAGTAGCAGGAATATTGATGATTACGACGTTCTTAGTAGCGTCGACCCTGATGTTCGGATCAATTTTGAACGGCTCTGCCCAGCAGAGCCAAGCACTAAAAGAACAGGCGGTGGTTAATCAACATTTGGCCGGATCGGCCTTAAATATCACAAGCGCAACGATTGGTACTTCTGGATCAGCTTATGTCCGGGTATCGATTGACAATACAGGTTCAGAATCGGTATTCGATTTTTCAGAGATGGACGTAATTCTTAAGTATACCGATGATTTGGACGCTACCAATCTCACTCATTTAACATTTAATTCAGTATCAGCAGGAGTAAATCAGTGGACAGTGCCCGTCAGCGGAGTGCAGCCAGACACGTTCAACCCGAACGCCTGGGACTCCGATGAGGTTCTGACCTTAGATATTCAAGTAACCCCATCAATAAAATCAGGAACTTCCGCCAACATCGTGGTAGGAACTCCGCAGGGAGTCACAGACCAGTCCGACCTCACCAACCCTTAACCCTCTAAGCACTCATTCTTTTATTTAACCAATATGCCCCAGAGGAGAGGAACGGATGGCAGCTCCCAACGTTAGCCAATCGAAGACAATTACTACTGGCAGCAATGAAATAGACAAAAAGCTAGGTGGCGGCATCCCCGTCGGGTCATTGGTCTTGTTAGAAGGCCAGTCAGACGCCGGGAAGAGCGTTCTAACCCAGCATTTTTCTCACTCCACACTGAAAAGTAAAATTTCAGTGGCGTGCTACACGACCGAAAATACGGTAAAGAGTCTGATGTCCCAGATGAACTCGTTGAATCTGGATGTCACCGACTATTTCCTCTGCGACCGGCTACGTATCTATCCGATAGAGATGGCTGCGGAAGACTCGGATACGGCAGAGGCTTTTTCCGCGGTCAAGAACCATTTTGCCGCCCTTCCGGTTAGGTTCGAGCTCATCATATTCGATTCATTAACGGGTATGGTCGCCCACGCCGATGACCGCGGCATAATCGACTTCTTCGCCAGTTGCAAGAAGCTGTGCGACCAAGGCCGTACCGTTGTGGCGATTGTCCACTCCTATGCGTTCAACGACCAAATGTTGATTCGCGTCCGTTCCCTCTGCGACGCTCACTTGGTGATGAAAATCGACCAATTGGGTGAGCGGCTGGTTAAGACCATGGAAGTTGCCAAGGTTAGAAACGCGGACCAGTCCACCGGAAACATCATCAGCTTTGACGTGGAGCCGGGCATTGGGATGAAGATTATCCCAATCTCCAAGGCCAAGGCCTAATCCATGGTCTTATCTAAGGAACGACCCAAGTCCAAAGAAAAGTCCCACGTCCATAAAAAGGGAAAAACTTGCCCGGTGGTAAAGCTGCTGCCCAAGAACCTCCAGGAACAGGTGGAAATAAGCCCACATCTCATGGACTACATCCATGACCTGCCCATAGAGACCATCGGGATACCCGAGTTCCACGAAGTGCTGACAGGCAAATCGGGTGACATGAAAAACCCCAATATAATTTACCCGATTGGCGGTGGGCTCTACATTCACATATTGCCAGACCCAACAGATGCTAGGAACTTTTACTACGCTATCGAACCCGGTATGAGCGTCGACAGCGTCGAAATCATGAACATGTTGGAATCCAACTTGGTCGACTATGTCGAAGAGCTGGACGATCTTAGCGGCGGGGAGACCATTGACCGAACCAAAGCCCTGTTGGGCGTATTGGACCAAATTTGCGTCATCGTTAAGCCTGGGCAATTGCAAGCAGCCCGTGAGAAATTGGCAAAAAAGGATGACGGAACCGTGCCAGTTACCCGGGTCCAGTACGAAACCCTCAAATACGAATTAATCCGTGATAAAGAGGGCCTGGGTGTGCTTCAACCATTGGTTCTTGACCCCTATCTTGAGGATATTTCTTGCAGTGGAATTGGGCCGATTTTTCTAGAGCACAAGGTGTTCAAAGCCCTCAAGTCCAATATTATCTTCAAAGACTACCGGGAGCTTGATGACTTTGTAATTCAACTGTCAGAGCGCATTGGGAAACCGGTGACCTATCGTCAGCCAATCATTGACTCCGTGCTACCCGACGGTTCTCGAATCAATCTGGTTTTCGGTGAGGACGTTTCCCTCCGTGGCAGCAATTTCACCATTCGTAAATTCTCAGAAACCCCTATCAGTATTGTGCAGCTAGTGGAATTTGGCGGCCTTACCTATGAAATGGCGGCATATTTGTCGTTGGCAATGCATCACGGACTGAACATATTTGTCTCCGGGGAGACGGCGTCAGGGAAGACGACTTTGATGAACGCCATGACCACGTTCCTTCCCGCTACCGACAAGATTGTTAGCATCGAAGACACCCCAGAGGTACAAATACCGCATCCAAACTGGTGCCGGGAAGTAGTCCGGGCCTCCACCGGAGAATCAGGAGCATCGGTGGGTATGTTTGACTTGTTGAGGGCTGCTCTTCGGCAGCGTCCCAACGAAATAATTATTGGTGAGATTCGTGGAGCCGAGGGTGCCATCGCGTTTCAGGCTATGCAAACAGGTCACGCCTGCATGGCGACCTTCCATGCTGACTCGGTAGAAAAGCTTATCCAGCGGCTGACTGGTAGTCCAATCAGCATTCCCAAAACCTATGTGGACAACCTTAACCTGGTAGTCATTCAAAGCATGGTCAGGCTTCCCAATGGAAAGCCCGGTCGCCGTTTAATTAGCTTGAACGAAATTGTGGGTTACGATCCGCCATCTGATTCATTCTCCTACGTGGAGGTGTTCCGGTGGGACCCTGCCAAAGATGAGTTTGAGTTCACCGGATATATGAATAGCTACATGCTGGAGGAAGTTATCGCGCCTAAGCGCGGACTTCCGCCCAGTCGGAAACGCGAGATTTATGACGAATTGAATCGGCGGACCAACCTACTTCGCCGTCTCAAAGACCAAGGAGTAACTGGGTTCCACGAGATATTCGCGGTGCTAGCCCAAGCTAACAAAGAAGGCATATTTAAATAGAATGATGCCTGCTCAATTAATTTCATGATTTTTGCTAAGACAAAGAAAAAGAGATCGAGTGTTAATGTCTCTTCAGACAACGCCGATATCAGCTTCGATTTATATTCGAATCTGACATACATGGCTGCTCTTTCTGTTGGCGGACCGTCCCGTGATTTAATCATGGAGAAGGCACTGGCTCAGGAGTTCAAGACTGGAATATTCTTCCGTCAGGTTTACCTACTTACCAAGCGGATGGGATTTGAATATTCCAGGGCTTTCCGGTTGGTGGCCAACAAGGCTGGCGCGGATACCATTAAAAATCTGCTTCTCAGGTTCGCAGGCGCAATTAACTCCGGTGTTTCAGAGGTAGATTTCCTGCTTGAAGAGGCCACGGTTGAGGCCGAGCAGTATCAGAGCAGCTACCATCGGTCACTGGAGACGTTGTCTAAATGGGCCGATGCATATGCCGCATTGTTGGTATCGGTCACGTTGGTTGTCGTGGTGGCAATGATCTCCACCATGCTCAGTACATTAGGTAATTCCTTCTTGCTTATGCTCACGTTCTCAATGGTCTTTGTTACGGGGTTTGGTGTGTATATCATCTTCCGGACAGCGCCGTCCGAGGACATGATTTATCAGAATAAGCGAGGTCCCAAAAATCGGCGAATGGCGAAACGATGTTTGGTAATTGGGGCGCCACTCGGTGTGATTTCGGGGATGTTCTTAAGCCTTAGTTACGGGATGCCAATCGTGTTCATTACGATTGGTTTGGGCTTATTTCCGGCTGGGGTTTATGCATTTCTAGATGGCTCAAGAGTTGGCAAAATCGATAAGGAAACCGCGTCATTCATCCGGTCCTTGGGCAACGTCACGGCGTCTCTGGGCTCAACAACATCTGTTGGTCTGGCAAAGATGGACCGGAAATCGTTGGCCGCCCTTGACCCTTTTATTAGACGCCTTCAGATTCGGCTCAACCGGTCCATGGACGTAGGAAAATCCTGGGAGGCGTTTCGCGATGAAGCGGGGAGCGCCCTTCTGACTAGTACTTCCAGGATGTTTATTGATGGTGTAATGCTGGGTGGCGCAGCGGACAAAGTGGGTGTCATCGCCTCTAAATACGCGATGGAAGTTGCCCTGCTTAGGGACAGAAGAGCCGTTTCCGCAGCTCCATTTGCTGTCTTGACCATACCGCTGCATTTTGCCATGACCGGGCTGATGGTATTCATCTTGGAGATCATGGTGACGTTCAACAGTCAGATTACTCTGGCTTTGTCTGATTTGAACGAAACTTCCAGCGGACAAGGGCTGTCTCTTCTGCCACCTCTCCCGGTGTTCCAGAGCCAGGATATGGGTTCCCTCTCGGCGATTACCATGGTGGCGTTGATTTCCTTGACGATTGCCAATGCTCTCGCCCCTAAATTTGCGATGGGCGGCAGTTCATTAATGACCGCATTATTCGGCTCAATCACCTGTCTTATGACGGGATTCAACCTGATTCTTATTCCGCCCATTGCGTCGGGCATTCTTCTAAACGGCGCTGGCACGACTTAACAGGAGACTAACTATGGGATTTCTAGACAAGATCAAAAAGATAAAGGTTCAGGCCGATGACGACCTGGATGATGATGAATTAGACCTAGACGAAGATGACGATGACGAGCCAGTTAAGGCCAAATCGAAAAAAGCAAAGGCTGACAAGAAAAAGGCAGCAAAGAAGTCAGACGAAGATGACGAAGATGACGAAGACGAGGATGGAGATGATGATGACGACGAAGATGAGCCTGGATAGGCCAGGGCGAAGAAA
>JABMNL010000037.1 GCA_013204585.1 SAR202 cluster bacterium
CAATTACCTTGGAGTAGCCGGTGCAACGACACAGGTTGCCGCCCAAGGCATGTTTGATGTTCTCTTCGGTGGGCTCTTCACCGCTCTCCAGAAATCCCACGGTGTTCATGATGATTCCGGGGGTGCAATAACCGCACTGGAGTCCGCCGTGTTCAACGAAGGCTTGCTGTACTGGATGCAACTCTTGGCCATTGGCCAAGCCCTCGATGGTCGTGACTTCGCCGTCGTGGGCAGCATGAGCTAGCACCAGGCAAGAGCATACCGCCTTGCCGTTGAGCAAAACGGTGCATGCGCCGCAGTCTCCTTCGTCGCAGCCCTTCTTGGTGCCGGTCATGTGCAGTTCGTCGCGTAATGTATCCAGAAGGGAGTAGTAAGGCTCAACCAGAGCCTGTTTGAGTTCCCCGTTTACTGTCATTTGCAATTGTTTTTTCATGATTGAAGTTTTCCTAGTTATTACCTAGTTATTACTTGGTGAGGTCGCTATGGACAGGAAAATCAGAACGCGGCTTGAATCGTAAGCCTCCGCTGTTCTTCGAACGCCAACGGCCCTTGGGCGGCCGCGGCATAGGCCTGTTCAAGGGTACGGCGGGTAAGCACACCGACCATCTCATTGCGGTAGGCAGCCGTGCCGCGAACGTCATCAATCGGGGTTACGCCATCCTGGGCAGCAGTTGCCGCTGCTTGGATGAGTTGTTCACTAATGTCTTGACCCCTCAAGACATCCTCGGCGGCGTAGGCCCGCACTGGCGTGGGAGCAACCGCCCCCAGCGCAATTCTTGCCTCGGAACAAGGTCCGGACTTGCCGCTCAGCGAGACCAGTGAAGCGACGCCCACGGTGGCGATGTCCATTGCGCCTCTGGGGCTGTGTTTGATGTAATGCGACCCGGTGTTGGGGGCTGGCGCTGGCACCCTGATTTCGGCCAGGAGTTCTCCAGTTTGCAACACCGTTCGGCCAGGGCCAGTGAAGAACTTATCTAGCGCTACCCAACGTTCGCCGTCCGGGCCAACGATGCGGCATTCCGAACCGAAGACCAACAATGCGGGGATGGTGTCTCCCGACGGCGACGCGTTGCAAATGTTGCCGCCCACAGTTGCCAGGTTGCGCACTTGGACTCCAGCGAAGGACGCTGCCGCCGCCGCCAGACCGGGGTAGCGCCGACGCACCGCTGGATGCTGTTCCAGGGTTCGCACGGTCACCAAAGCGCCAATCTTAAGCCCGTTTTGCGAGCTATAGGTAATGCGGCTCAGGCCAGCGACTCGCTGAATGTTTACTACGTAGTCGGGGTTCCAGACTCCTGCGCGCCAGCGCACCAAGAAATCGGTGCTGCCAGCCACGATACGGGCATTTTCGCCGTGGCGTACCAACAGGGATATGGCCTGCCGCAACGTCCGGGCTTCCAAATATTCAAATCTCTTCATGTTTAAATCCCTTTGCGAGGATCCCCTAAGGTCCGCCCGGAACTGATTGGGCGGTTATGTCATTTGAAGGGAGTGTAGTCACGAGACTACAGGCTGTCAACGAAGCCAGGATGTGGCTCAGGTCTTTCAGTTATGCGCGTGTATGCGCGTGCACTTCCTTCATCAACCGCCTCGCCTCCCTCAGTTCAGAGAAATAGCTAGAGATTAGAATTTTGCCTAACAGTCGAAAGACCCTGGCTCCGGTCCAGGCAACTCGGTATATGGGCATACCTGCTACAACCAAGTATTCACCCTTGAATCTCCTAACCAAGTTCTGACATCTCAAGCAACGGTAGATTAATGCTGTTTTACCACATTCTTCAGAGACCGTTCAGGCCAAAGCCAATATTGAGCGCTGGAGGCAACGTTTGAAACCCCTACAAGTATTGTTCCTGTGTGAACGCAACGCGGGGCGGAGTCAAATGGCAGAAGCATTTTGCAACGCCCTCGGAGGCGGACGAGTAGTTGCCATGTCTGCGGGTCCACACCCCCTGACCCGTCTGCACCTCCCTGTTGTCCAGGTCATGAGGGAGCTTGGCTACGACCTAAGTAAGATGCGGCCAAAAGCACTGACCCAAGAGGGAGCCACGGGGGCGGACCTAGTGGTAACAATGGGCGGTGGGCAGGACATAGCGGGGCTAGTTCCGACAACTGATATTCGTAACTGGGACATACAAGACCCAGAAGGTAAATCAGTCCACGAGGTCCGCTCAATCCGCAGCATGGTACTCCAATGTGTAACGGAGTTGCTCGCCAGCGTGGCGACTGGCCGTGACTGGTTAGCGCTCCCCAAGCCGCGTGACCTGGCCCAGGGCGCATCGCTATTTGCCATCGCTGCCGCTGGGTTTGTTGCGGCCCGCTCCCTTGGCGGCGTCGACGGTCTCGTCGTGGCGGGGTTGATTGGAGTGGTGGCGTTGGCCTTCGCCAACGGAGCTAACGACCTGCCAAAGAGCACCGCGACACTGGTAGGTGGCGGAGCCCTCAGCTACCGCACCGCCCTGTTCATCGGTACAGTGGCTACCCTGCTTGGTGGCGGGGGCGCGCTCCTCCTGTCAGGAGGGCTGCTGGGCCTGTTTTCAGCAGGCGGCATTACAGCAGTCGACGCGTCAATACACCCCCAGTTTGCGCTGGCCCTCGTTGGCGGCGCAACCGGCTGGGTGCTCTTGGCCACTAGACTATCCTTACCTGTATCAACCACTCACGCGCTTGTTGGCGCATCCTTGGGGGCAGCCCTAGTGGCCGTGGGAACGGGAGGTGTTAGATGGCAGACCCTTGCGCTAGCTGTGGCGGTACCCTTACTCGCAGGACCCTTCCTTGGCCTGCTTGTTGGATTCGCTACCAATCGGGTTGTTCAATTACCTTGGTTCAAGCAGAAAGAATTTGGACTGCGTGTCCTCCATTGGATCTCTGCTGTGAGCGCCACGGCTGCCAGGGCATTGAACGACACCCCTAAGATTGCTGGAGTTGGGCTGCTAGTATTGGGCATCGGCAACCCCATCGCCGTATTCGACAATAGCGTATTGTTGATAGTTGGGACGGTAGTCGCCATGGCTGCAGGCGGCCTTTGGGCGAGCAAGGGGGTCAGTCGGACCTTGGCCTTTCGGCTGGTAGAGTTAGACTCACATAACAGTCTCGCGGCCAATATTAGCAACTCCACAATAGTGGGTTCAGCAAGTTTCTTTGGACTGCCACTTTCCACAACTCACGTTAGCGGGGCAGCCTTGATAGGGGCAGAGTTGCAGGGACGAAAGTCCCGTATTCGCTGGGGAGTAGCTGGTGATATTCTAGCCGCATGGATTGTGACGGTACCGGGGTCAGCGGCCCTGACCATCATCTTGTGGTCGTTGTTCACGGTTTTGGACCGTTGACCACTGGAACGGGTACCGGCTGTCCTGAAAGCGGTTAACGGCAAAGTATTCGAGAAAGCCTAAGTCCCAATCTATGGGCTCGGCATTGCGCTTTAAGGACAAACATGGACGACTATTCAGTTGCGGTTGACGTTGGGGGTACTTTTACCGACATCGTTCTCTGCAACTTGGCCACCAACGAGCAGCGAGTCCACAAGACCCCATCCACGCCCGATGACCCCAGCACTGGGTTTCTGACCGGACTCCGGGAGATACTGGCGGCTAATTCAGTCGCACCGACCCAGGTTAAGCACGTTTTCCACGGGACGACCATCGCCACTAACGCCATCTTGGAGAACAATGGCTCGCCCGTGGGGTTGGTGGTGCCCGAGGGCTTCAAGTTTGTGCTGGAGATTGGTCGTCACGGCACGCCGCGATTGGTTAACCCCAATTCATGGGTCAAACCCGAGCGACCGGTGCGTCCGCGCGACATCGCCGAAGTGGCGGAAAGGGTCGGGTTCAACGGCGAGGTGCTCACACCGCTAGACGAAGATGCGGTACGAGCCGCCGCCCGCAAGTTTTTGGCCGCCGAGATTACGTCCATCGCCGTTTCTTTCCTGCACTCCTATGCCAATTCCAAGCATGAGAACCGGGCCAGGGAGCTAATCCTTGAGGAATACCCCAGCGCCCACGTTTCCATTTCGTCCGAGGTGCTGGCCGTATTCCGTGAGTACGAACGCACCATCACTACCGTTTTGAACGCCTACGTCATGCCCAGGGTGAGCAATTACATCGCCAACTTGGAACGCTCGCTGCGGGCTGGCGACATCGACTCGTCATTCTCAATCATGAAGTCCAACGGCGGCATGATTGGAGCGGACATCGCCGTGCGACAGCCGGTGCACACCGCCCTTTCCGGCCCCGCCGCCGGGGTCATGGCCACACTTCAAATCGCACGAAATACCGGTGTAACCAACTCCATATCCTTCGACATGGGCGGCACCAGCACCGACGTTGCCCTAATTCGAGATGGGAGCCCCACAACCAGCCTGGCCGGACGGCTGGGTAACTGGCCCATCCAACTTCCCATGCTGGACATCGCAACCATTGGCTGCGGCGGCGGCAGCATCGCCAATGTATCGCCCTACGGTAGCCTAACTGTTGGTCCTGCCAGCGCCGGTTCCGTCCCTGGCCCGGTGTGTTACGACAAGGGCGGCACCGCGCCAACGGTGACCGACGCCAACCTGGTACTGGGCAGAATCAATACTCACATCGCCGGGGGTTCGCTACCTTTGGACGCCGCTGCGGCCAAACAGGCCATCCAAGAAAAGATCGCCGCGCCACTGAACATGGAACTTCACGATGCGGCCAGCGGAATCCTCAGCATCGCCAACAACACCATGGTTGGGGCGATTCGCAACGTCAGCGTGGAGCGGGGACACGACCCTCGAGAATTTTCCTTGGTGGCCTATGGCGGGGCGGGGCCGATGCACGCCATCGACGTCGCCAACCTGTTGGGCATAGACCAAGTGGTGGCTCCCCTTAACCCCGGCATAGCCTCCGCCTATGGCCTGTTGGTGGCCGAGTTGAAGAACGACTACGCCCGGACTTCGTTGCAGACGCCACCCAATTACGACCTGGACGGCATGGAGCGGGTTTTCTCCGAGCTAGAAGGCGAAGGCCGGTCGTGGCTTGGCGAAGAGGGGGTCCCCGAGAACCTGCGCGTCTTCTCCCGCGCAGCCGACCTGCGGTACACCCACCAAGGGTCGGAGGTAACGGTGTCATTTGGCACCGACCGGGTAACCGCCGAAGCATTGGACGCCCTGATTCAAGAGTTCCACGGCCGACACTTGCAACTCTACGGCTTTGCGCTGGACCAACCGGTGGAGATTGTCACCCTACGCGTTGCCGCATCCGGCGATGTTGGCTCGGTGGCAATGCCCCGGCGTCCCGCTGGCCTCAGCGCCCCCGAACAAGCCATTGCCAGCCAACGTCCGGTCTATTTCCCGGAATCGTTTAATGGCGCGGGCGGTTTCGTTCCGTGCAATATCTACGACCGGGACAAGCTGGCGCCTGGCTCCAGTATCACCGGCCCAGCCATCCTAGAGGGCATGGACTCCACCGTAATCATCAATCCCGGTTGGGCCGGGCTGATAGACGATTACGGCAACTGCATCATGCGTCCAAGCTAAATTGACCAATAGATTAAACCAACGGGGTCTCGGGGTCTCAATGAAAGGAAGTAACCAAAACCAAATCGTGGACCCGGTGACCAGACAACTGATTCGCGGCTCCCTGCGCGCAGCCAGGCTGGAGTGCGAACTGCTGATTGAGCGCACGGCCATGTCGGCGTTCATCCGCGAAAAGAAGGACTATCAAGTCAGTTTCCTCGACCGCGCCGGCCACGAGATTTACGGCGACAGCATGGGCAGCGACATTGTCCGGTGCGTCTGGGAGTACTATCCAGCAGAGACGATGACCCACGGCGACTTGTACTGGTACAACGACCCGTACATCTCCAAGGGCAGTGTTAGCCACACGCCAGACATGGTCTTTCTAGCCCCAGTGTTCTTTGAGGGCGAGCCAGTGGCCTATTGCCATTCCTTCGCTCATTTCTGGGATTTGGGCGGCTCACGACCCGGCAGCATTGGCCCGGCCAACACCGAGATTTTCCACGACGGCACGTTGGTGCCGCCAATCAAGATTGTCGACCAGGGCAAGCTGAACGACGAAGCCTACCGCATCATCCTCCGCAACTCCCGCTATCCCGACCTGCTGGAAGGCGACACCAGGGCATTAATGGCCGCCGCCAACCGGGCCCAAGAACGGCTGCTGGAAATGTTCACCCGCTTCGGCAAGCAGACCACGCTGACAGCGCTAGAGGCCGACCAAGCCGACACGGCGGCGATGGTACGGGAGAAAGCACTGGAACTAATTCCCGAAGGTAGCTCCAGCGTTCGAGAGTTCATGGACCACGATGGCGTCAACGACGGCTGGCACTCCTACCACCTAACGCTCAGCCGCGCAAATGACCGCATCACCTTGGACTCGACCCAGAGCGACGACCAGGCTGGCGGCTCAATAAATTTCATGGCCAGCGACGGGTCTCTAGGGGCCTACTTCGGCCAGTATTTCCACCAATACGACACTTCGATGCTGTCCAACCACGGGCTGCTGGCGTCCATTGACGAGGTGAAGCTCCGGCAAGGCAGCATCCTCCAACCGAACTGGCCCGCCGCCCTGGGATGTCGGGCCCACACCTTCACCAAGCTGAAAAGTTCGGTGCGGGCTTTGCTGGCCGAGGCCACCGGCGGCAAGGTCATGGCTGGCTCGGCAGTCTACGTGATCGCCTACTGGCGTATGAAAGAGTCCGACACCGGCAACTGGCTGCTCTGCACCGACGGGATTGCCGTTGGCCACGGGGCGCGTCCCTTCTCCGACGGTCTGGACGCCATCTACAATCGTCACAACGAGAACTACCCCGGCGAGTTCATGGAGATGGAGTACCCACTGCGGATGGAACGCTACGCCATCGCCCCCGACTCCGGCGGACCCGGCAAGTTCAGGGGCGGCTGCGGCATCATCCGCGACGTGCGCATCCTGGCCGACGAGGGAACATTCGGACTACGCGTCGAGAACAACATCTTTCCCACCTGGGGCGTGTCCGGCGGCATGGGCGGCGGCACATCCAGGGTAGTCATGAACCCCGGCACTCCCAACGAGAAGGAAATACGTGCGTTCTCCGACGACAATATTTGGAAAAAGGGCGACCTGGTGCGCGTCTACACCGCTGGCGGCGGCGGGTGGGGCGACCCGCTGGAACGGGGGGCTGACCTGGTCTTGGACGATGTCTTAGACGGCTTTGTAAGCGTCGAAGCAGCCCAACATTCCTACGGAGTGGTCATTGACGCCGTGAGCATGATTGTTGACCAGTACGCTACGGAAACAACGCGTAAAAATATGCAAAGTTCCCGAGGCCCAACCAAGCTGTTCCATCGCTTCGACTACTTCGACACCGCCGAAGAAGAACTGGCGTGGGTGGAGAAGAACATCCCTCGCTAGCGGCTCGCACCAACTCCTAAAAAATGGCGCAGGCACTTTACTCGTGCCTACTGCCGATAAAGCTCCCAAAACTCGTCTCGTGTTAACCCCGCGTCTCTGATTAGGGCCCGGAGCAGGCCTCTTCCAATCTCGCTATGCCTAGGCACTGAAACGCGTCGCCCATCTGAATTTAGCAGAATCATGTGGCTCCCTTGCGTATAGTCCCAGATGAACCCGACATGGCCTAAAATTCGCACAAGCTCATCCCCGGATATTACGGGCAGTCGAGCCACTAAAGAACAACCTCCACCACTTCCCAATTAGCCTCAGGGATAGTTTCCCCATGCTTTTGCATGCTGGCTAAATACCCTCGGATTGCTTGAGCAATGTTATTAAGAGCTTCGTCCCGCGTTCGTCCCTGACTGTGGCAACCGGGCAAAGCAGGACAACTCGACACAAAGAACCCGTCCTCGTCATTCTCCAACGTAACAGCGAATTGCTTTACCTTTATGTCTTCCCGTCCGTTAATTAGGCCTCGGGACGATTGGGGCTTAGGGCTAAAATGTGGTCGCGGCGGCGGCGGACCGAATTCTTCCACTGTAAATCCTAGCTTTGGGAGAATGCGCTCGGCATACTGCGCCGTAAACTTGGAATTCCTCAAACCAGTAGCGCCAGCAAGCAGTTGCTTGATTGGATAACGACGGTTCCTTAAGCTCACGAAAAACTTATGTCTGGCGTCAACCGGTTCTGGAGCCGCTTCTTCTGCAACCTTGATTACATCTTCCGGGTCTATATCGTAGTCTTGTCCCAATATCGTGAAGCGCATAAAATCCATCCCTGTATATTCTTCTAATAATTCTACTATACATACAGTATAATACTAGAATCGGCCAGAAGAAAACGACCGCGACTCGCTCCGCGCCGCCAGATGGATTCCCAGGAGTACAAAGTTCTCAAGGCCCAACCAAGCTGTTCCACCGCTTCGACTACTTCGACACCGCCGAAGAAGAACTGGCGTGGGTGGAGAAGAACATACCGCGCTAGCGGCTAAATGGCTGTCTCACGAATTCATGTCCGCAGTTCATCGTTGGGGATTGGGTGTTGCTATCCCAGCCGCCGAGGCAGATTCCGCCTTCCAGAGACAGCTTTCCGTTGGAATCCCCGCTGGAATCAATGACGAACGTGCCGGTGCCCTGGCCATCAGGGGCCACCTGGTTGGCTCCGGTCGCCGTGAGTTCGATGAAGCCGGTGTCTAGATTAAATGTGTAATTGCCCCAGTAGTCTTGGTAATTCCCGTATGGGTTAATTGTTACTGCGAATTCGCCGTCCGCGGTGAGCAGAAGCCGGTTGATATTCCCGGTCTCAGATTCCGTCCAAACCCCTGCCAAAGGGTTTTCTTTGGCCGAGTAAATATTGACCGCGGCTGATACGGAGAATTGCCCATCTCCCACATCGGCGGTCACCGTGTAGGCAAAATCGGTCGATGCAGCGGAAGAAATGGACAGCAGACCGGTATCCGGGTTGATGCCGGCACCCACCCTTGGCTCCACCGACCAGACAACCGGGGCATCCACCGCCACCAACTCGACGCACCGAATACACTCGGGAGCCGCCAAAACGATTTGGGCCGTATCACCTGGCTGCATGTCGTTGGGGCGAATCAGGACCAAGTTGTCGCCGGGGAATTCCACCCGCTCCAACGCGATTGACCCTTCAATCACTGACCTGGCCGCCGCCGGGCCGCCGGGCAATATCGAAGCTGGCGCTGGAGCCAAATGAAAGTCCAAAATGTCGCTGCCTGAAATAATCAGTAACTTGGGCGGATAGCAACCATAGGCAACACACTTCGGAGCAACAGACACCGAATACTCGCCGTCGGGCACGTCAGAAATTATATAGAGCCCATCATCAGTGCTGGTGATTGACGACCTTCCGGTGGGCTCTAGCGTCACCAGGCCACCCAGCAAATAATTATTGCTGCTATCGAGCACGGTTCCGGAGACAGTGTACCCAGGCACCGGAGTGACGGTTGGGGGTTGCGTTGGGGGCGTGGTCGTCAAGGTCGCGGGCGTCAGGGTGGCCTCCCTACTGTCGCAGGCCACCGCCAAAATTGAGATTAACCCCAAACAGATGATTGCGATTAGTTTCAATTTCCGCATCCCTATCTTTTCTTCCCTCTCTCATTTTGTTTTATGGCTCCGGTTCTGGGCAACAAACTGCCCCGGCCGTTAGTGGCCGGGGCATTAATGTTTAAGTAATCGCAATGCCCCTTAATTCGCCAAAGGTACTCCTACTTGAACTTTAGGAAGAGCGCTTCCTGGGAGATGGCATGTTTGAACCCGCCAGCGTTATCGAATACCGCTACCCCAAATGGGTAGCTGCGGGCGGGATTAAACTGGACATCGTCATTGTTGCCGGTGTCCAGTTTACGATGCATAACCGTGATCCAAGTAGCGTTGTCGTAAACCGCCATGGAATCGATATCACCACGGCTACCAATCGGCCTTTCAATTAGCTCCCGAGGAATCTGCACCCCATCCGTAATCATCGATACGTCGATGGGAACGGCCTCGGATTTAATTAAAACGGCGCTGCCAAGATTGGGCGGCATGAATGCTGGGCTTTTACCATCTTCAGAGGCATTGGCCGAGTAGCCGCCGGAATCTTTCGAGTCTCCGTGGTTGGCCGATTCGACATCGGTGGGGTCTTCTAGAACACCGCCGAGCCATTTATCGTCCACGTAGCCCACTGGCAACGCTCGCTGGGCCTTCCAATGCCAGTTGTCGGCTCGCTGACCGTCCTTGGGGCTAATCATGTACCATTCGTCCGGATTGTCGGCGGTGTCATGACAGAGGGCATTGCATCCCTTGGTGCCGAATTTATCCAGCGTTGAAATCTGCCAATACAACCCTAAACGGTCCTCGTTACCGCCCTTAGACCAAGAAGTTCCGTCATAGGTCCACAGGCGAGTCTGGCTTTTGGTTGGGTCGGGCCACTCAAACCGCATCCAGATGTCGGTGTCGTTGTAGACGGCCTGAACCTTTATCGTAGCGGCGGGAGTAGCACCTTCAATCCCATCTATTGGCGCGGCGGCCACAGTCAGGACTGGGGCGGAAGACCAAACGGCATTGGCAACGTCGAGCGATGCCGTGCCTTTAACTGCTTCGAGGGTGCTAGGATCGGGTTCCCCACCGCAACCTGACAACACCAGCATTGTGGCCAGCGCAAATAATATGCCTGCTGCATACCTTCTCATTGCTGCACCTCTTCAACCGATTATCTTCTATTATCTCACTAATCCTGTATCTCACTAATCCTGGGCATAACCCAGGATTGTCAACGCTATAACGGCCGTACCGCAGCCCATGACGGCAAAGCTGGTCCACGGCTTCTTCCAGGGCCGCCGCTCTTCGCTAGTGTCGAAAAACGGGAGCAATGCCAGGGTTCCGAAGAAAATGACCGGTATCAGAACGGTGGCCACCGACTCCAGTCTCCCTGGAACGTACGCAAGAAGCTTGAAGTAGAACATCAAGTACCAGGCCGGCCTGGGCACGTACGACGTGTCGGTAGGGTCTGCTGCTACCTCCAAGGGCGCTGGGAAGATAGTCGCCATCACAACAAGTGCGATTACCACGCCCAAGATTAGCACCGCTTCATGAAGTACTTGGTCGGGATAGAACGGCACTGTTTTCTTCGACCCTGGCCCAGACTCGGGCGCTTCACGGAGCGGGGGTGCCAACCCATTGCGCCGCATCAGTGCAATATGGGCGGCAATAAACACAATCAAAGCTCCGGGCAACAAAAACACGTGAAACGCGAAGAAGCGAGTGAGGGTCGCTTGGCCCATTTCTGCTCCACCGCGCATGAAACGCATTGACCAATCGCCGATAATCGGCATCGTCCCGGCCATGTTCGTGCCAATCTTTGTTGCCCAGTACGCTTTCTGATCCCAGGGCAGGAGATAGCCCGAAAAACCGAAGCTCACCACGATCAAGAGCATGACGACGCCCATCATCCAGGTCAGTTCCCGGGGACGCTTGTAGGCGGTGTAGAGATAAACGCGGAGCATATGAAGGACAACCACCACTACCATGAAGCTGGCTCCCCAGTAGTGGATTCCGCGGATTAGGCTACCCGCAGGCAACTCAAATTGAATATAGTCGGTGCTTTGGTAAGCGCCTTCGGGCGAGGGTTCGTAGTAGAAGGCCATCAGCATGCCCGTCACGCCAATTATCAAAAACAACGCAATGGCCAGGGAACCCAGCGAAAACATCGGGTTCCGATGGGCATGAATGGGCACTGGGTAGCGCAATAGAGTGCGGAGCGGACCGCTCCAACCGGTGCGGTCTTCTAGCCAGGCAGCAACGGCGCGAGCTGGCTTCATCAAGCTACACCTTCACCATGACCTTGTCGTCTTCTACCATGATGTCTAGGCGTTGCAGGGGGCCGGGTGGCGGCCCTGAGACTACGTTGCCTTCGGCATCGAACTTGCCGGTGTGACACGGACAGACGAACAGACCTTCGTCATCGCGCCAACGCACAAGGCAACCCAGGTGGGGACAGGTGGCCGACAGCGCAAAGGCCTGGCCTTCCTTGCTCGACCCAATCCATACCAGACCTTCCCTTCGTACCTCCCGCCAGGCGTCCTTGGCCAACAGGGAGTATCGCACTGGAATGAATTCACCAGGAGTGGGGAGATGGGATACTAATCCGGCGTCAACCCATTGCGGCTCGCGTAGGACTTGGGAATTACCGATGAGAAATCTTATCCCCGGAATTCCCACCACGGCCGCAGCGATACCAGAAATCGCCCAGAATCCAAAAGTCTTGAGGGCTTGTCTGCGGTTTACCCCGTTTTCGTCGCCACCATTGCGGTTACACATGGTCCCTCCGGTGCTATCCGAAGCTCGTCCCACAATCCCGTCCGAATTATGGTGAAGCGTCACTCAACAATTCAATCAACGAGAGGCATTACCCATATTCTACGCCTGATTTAAGATGGTTGACCAGTTACCACAACCGTTAGATGGCGTAAATGAAGCGGCGCCGCATCGGATGCGGATCATTGAAACAGCGAAACAGCGTTTTCTCTGAGGAAATTGATTGCGGACTCGGCTTCGGTCCTGGATAAATAAATGCCCCGGTCATAAATGACCGGGGCATTCTTTTTGATAAATGGTGGGCCTGGATGGACTCGAACCAACGACCTCGGTCTTATCAGGACCGCGCTCTAGCCGCCTGAGCTACAGGCCCACATAGGGGCAGTGACCAATGCCACCGTTGGATTATAGCGACTGGGTAGTGTAGCGGCAAGGTGGGTGGGTGAGTAGAGTGACAAATCAGTCCAACCACCTACCTCATGAAACCGCAGCGAACTGCCTAAGGCCCGTCTGGCACGCCAGGGGGGTCGCCGCCGATGTCGGGGCCTTTTAGCTCGGGCTCGGGCTCTGGCTCTGGATTAAAGTCTCTGGGCGCGCGCGTTCGTCCGGGCGTAGAGGGAGGCCGATTCCCAGCGGAAGCTGAGGCTTGTCCGGCGGCTATCTGCGGGCTCCAACCGTCGGGGAACTGCAGAGTGCGCACCGGGTAGTTGATTACGATGCCCTCTTCTTTGAAGCGGCGGTGCAGGTTCTTAATTAAGGATGACTGGATGTTGAAGCTGGCAATACGGTCGCGGGCTTGCAAGAACAACCAAAACTCGACGTTGGATTCGCCGAAGGCGTTAAAAGCGAACCAAGAGCCGTAACTGGCGACGGCATCGTTGTCGTTCTGGATGAGGTAGTCCATCTCTTCCCGAGACACTTTCTCCACCAAATCCAAGTCGCTGTCGTAGCTAACGCCGCAGGTCAGATAGACGTTGACCGCCGCGACGGGCTGCTGATAGTTGGTGATGATGGTCTCGGCGAAGCGCGCGTTGGGCACCACTACCAGGTTGTTGCCCCAGGTGCGAATGCGAGTGCTGCGCCAGCCGACTTCCACCACGTACCCCGCCACTCCGGCCTCAAGCTCGATGTAATCACCGGTGGAAATAACACCCTCGGTCATCACGTAGGTGCCAGCGAACAGGTTGGCCAGAGTCGGCTGGATGGCCAAAGCCACGGCCAGACCGCCAAGGCCCAGACCCGCGATAAGGGGACTGATGTTGATGTCCAGAACATCGAGCACCAACAACGCGCCAATGCCGTAGATGACCACGCCGCCTACCCTGCGCAGGAGCGGGAACAGCCTCAGGTCCACAACATGGCGGCTGCGGGTGGCCAGGTTTGCCAAGTACCAATCACTGGCGCTGGAAAGCAGGGCGACAACGACGACTATCCCAAGCACGATGACCAGGGCCCTCGCCACGGTGTCTACCCGGCCCTGCTGCGCGACGGTCAGATCAAGAGCAATAGTTAGGGCCAAGTACACGCCCAGAATAATGATGCCAATTGTGATGGGCCAGCGGGCGGACTTCACCATCCGTGAGTCCAAATCGGTTGGTGTCCAATTGGTGAGGCGGATGACTAGAGGAAAGACCACCTTGTGGAACAGCGCCGCCACCACAAAAGCAATCAGAGCGATGACTGCGGCGGTGGCCGGATCCAACCACTCGGGGTCGCCCAATCCAAAGCGGGCCAGTATGGGTTCTATAAACAGGAGAAGCAAACAGGAGAAGCTCCCAGTGCGAGGTATGAAATAGGGCAGAATGCCCAGTTTTCCAGCGCCGGGATTATATCATTTCACGCCTGTGACGCTGCCGTTCTTGAGGCCGATATGAATGACCTGTTGTAGCAGCTAGAGGGAGGAGGGAAAGGCCTCGCGGCCAATGAGGGGAACGAAACGGCAAGGGCCTAGCATCCGTAGCGAGATTCCCTCTCCGGTGCGCAGAACACAGACCAATTCCTGTTGTTCGCGGTTACCCACCGGAACCACCATCCGGCCGCCAACGCCGAGCTGAGAAATCAGGCTGGCTGGCAGGCAAGGAGCGGCGGCAGAAACCACAATCGCGTCGTAAGGCCCGCGCCAAGCACAACCCAAGATTTCAGAGGAATCTTCGACGAAAATATTTCTATAACCCAAATCACACAAGGTCTCCCGTGCCTGTTGGGCCAGATGCCGGACCACCTCAACGGTGACCACTTTGCCCTCGGGGACCAGCTCGGCCAGCACTGCCGCTTGGTAGCCGGAGCCAGTGCCCACTTCCAGCACGTTGTCCGTTGACTGTAGGCGTAGCGCTTCTGTAATTAAGGCGACGATGTAAGGCTGGGAAATGGTTTGCCCTTCGCCGATGGGTAGAGGTATGTTCAGATAGGCCAGATGGCGGTCGTCGAAGGGCACAAACACATCTCTAGGCACACGTTGCATGGCCCGCAAGACCGACTTCGACCTGATGCTGCGTCGCAGACTGGCGAATAATTTCTTCCTATCTGCGCTCAGTTTCTTTTCTAATTCACGTTCTGGCATCTATTCAAATATAACATTACATAACTTACTCAACAACAACGTTATGTAATCATACAAACCGCATCCAGACAGCATCGGTTTTGGCCTTATTTTCAGCCTAAACATTAGGACTGATTGCCCTTGCCGCCGAGGCTGATTGACTGTAACAAACCCGTATGCTAGCCTTTTATAAGTGCCCTTATTGACGTGTAGTTTCTTAGAGATTTTTATAGGTTTTTCGGCCTAGATTCCGCCGGAAAACGATGGATTAAAATTCTGTGGTAGATATTCAGGCCACCGAACGGCCATTTTCTGACAAAGCCCAGTGGCTCTCCCTTCGCGACGCTTGCCGCATGCTTGACGTCAGCGACACCACCCTTAGGCAATGGGCGGATAGCGGCTACCTCCGCGTCTACCGCACGCCTGGCGGACACCGCCGGTTCCTCCGCGAAGACGTTGACGGCTTCGCCAACGCTCCCGCCCAGGCTCAAGACCAAGGCCGTGACGACGCCATAGAAGGTTCGGCCCTCCGCAAGATTCGCCGCAGTCTCAGCCGCGACACCGTGGTGAAACAGTCTTGGTACCAGAGCGTCGAGGAAGAAGGCAAGATGCGCATGCGGCTCTTCGGACGCCGCCTATTATCACTGCTGCTTCAGGAAACCGGCCCTCGCCGACGCCGACAAGAACTCCTTGCAGAAGCCAATCTACTTGGCTGCGAGTACGGCACCGAAATGTCGGAACGGGGTGTGGGTCTCAAAGACACCGTGGAAGCCTTCGTATTCTTCCGGACGATGGTGCTGGACTCGACCCACCCCAGCGCCTGGACTCGGATAATCGAGGCTGCGGATCGGGTCTTGGTGGGAGTAACCGATTCCTACGAGAAGTCCTACAAAAAGTCCGGCGAGAAATTGGCCGCGAAATCCAAAAAATAGCGTAGAGCGAATATAAGGCAGGCACTGCCTTTCACATCGAATAGAACATCTAATGCAGGAGGAATCAAAACAGCGATGGATATCATCGACCGCAAGCTGTTGAACAAGATCCAGGCCCCCTTCCCCATGGTGGACCAGCCATTTAAGGAACTGGGCGAAGAGGCCGGGATTAGCGAACAAGAAGTTCTGGGCCGTTTGGGCGAACTAAAACGCACCAACGTCCTGCGACAGATAAGCGCCATCTTCGACACCCGGCGTCTGGGCTTTAAGACCACCTTGGTGGCCATGGCTTACGAGCCGGAGAAGCTGCACAAGGCGGCGTTGGAGATTAACAAGCACCCCGGCGTTAGCCATAACTACGCCCGGGAAGGCTCTTACTACAACCTGTGGTTCACCCTGGCCGTGCCCCCGAACCACGACTTAGAAGCCACCGCCAAGTACATGGCCAACAAGACCGGGGCCTTGGAACAGCGGATTATGCCCACCAAACGGTTCTTTAAGATTGGCGTTAACTTCGACATGGTCAAGCAGAAGGGCTCTTCCTACAATTTCAGCCCCGACGGCTTTGACAAAGAAGCCGCCGACTCCTGGAACACGGTGGTGGAAATCACCGAAGCCGAAAAGAACGCCATCCGCGGAATGCAGGAAGACCTGGCCCTAATCCCGCGTCCCTACGACCCAATTGCCCAAGAATTGGGCATGACCACCAGCGAGTTGTTCGCCTTGGCCAAAGACTTCCAAGAGCGACGCATCATGCGGCGTTACAGCGCCGTGCTGCACCACCGGCGCTCGGGCTTTAAAGCCAATGCCATGATTGTTTGGCAGGTGCCCGAAGAGCGTTCCGAAGAAGTCGGCATGATGATGGCCGGACACGATGCCGTAACCCACTGTTACGAACGGCCAACCTTCCCCGACTGGCCTTATACCCACTTCACCATGGTCCACGCCACCACGCCCGAGGGTTGCGAGGAAATCAACGAAGAGATTAGCAAGGCCACCGGAATAACCGAACGCCTCACCTTGTACAGCACCAGAGAGTACAAGAAAACCCGGGTCCGTTACTTCGTGCCGGACTACGACGAATACCAGCAATCCGAAAACCCAGATGCCGTAACCACGGCTTAACTATAGAGAGTTTATGACAAGTTTTTACCCCGTATTCCTTAATGTAGAAGGACGACGCTGTGTCGTCATCGGCGGCGGTCAGATTGCCGAGGGCAAGGTTCTCAAGCTGATTGACTCAGGCGCCAAAACAATCGTAATTAGCCCCGACGCCACCCAGGCCATCCGCGACGCCGCGGACCGGGGAGCCGTTGAGTTCAACCTGCGAAAATACGAAGCAGGCGACCTCCAAGGCGCATTCCTAGTCATTGCCGCCACCAACGACCCGGTGGTCAACCAAGAAATTTTCCAGGAAGCCGAAAGCCAAGGCATTTTGCTAAACGCGGTCGACGACCCGCCCCGCTGTTCGTTCATTGCGCCAGCCATCGTGGAGCGCGGCCCGGTAACCTTAGCCATCTCCACCGGCGGCGCCAGCCCCGCTTTGGCCCGCAAGTTGCGTGAGATTCTAGACGGTTCTTCAGAATTGGACTGGGCCGATGCGACCAACGTCCTGTCCAGGGCCCGCCAGATAATCAAAGACAAAAAGGTCGCCGTTGACCCCCAGCGCTGGCAGTGCTACATGACACCAGAGCTGCTGTCTATGGCCCAGTCGGGCCGCGAAGATGAAGCCCTGGAAATGCTGATGGACGGCCTGTTGGGCAAGGACTCCACTGCCAATGGAACCGGCGCCAATGGAACCGGGGAACGATGCTCCAACATAGGCGAATGTGTTTCTGGCGGCTGCCCGACCAGGAAGCAAATGACCGGAGGTTCCTCTACTAGCCGGGGCCGCACGCCCCAGACCGCAGGGGACTAGCCAGGTGGCTCCCAAAAACCCTGATAGCCGCACGATCAAAGTTGGGAGCCGAGGCAGCGCCTTAGCCCTGATTCAAGACGAAGTGGTGATTGGCCGCCTAAAGGCCAACAGCCCGGACCTTGAATTCCAGATTGACACCGTCCGCACTAGGGGCGACGCCGACCAGACCTCGCGCCTAGCCGGTATGGGTCTCGGCATCTTCGTCAAAGAACTGGAACAAGAACTGCTAGACGGCAAGCTCGACATCGCCGTCCATAGCCTAAAAGACATGCCTACTCAGTTGGCCGACGGCCTGGTACTGGGCGCGGTGTTGTCCAGGGAAGACCCCCGCGATGTGCTGGTAAACCGGTTCGGCTGCTCCCTAGAGGAGCTACCAGAAGGCTCAAAGATTGGCACCAGCAGCCCCCGTCGGGCCGCACAGTTGAAAATGTACGCCCGCCAGGTGGAGGTGGTCTCAATCCGAGGCAACGTCGAGACCAGACTACGCAAGGCCCAGGGCGAAGAAGCCGACGGGGCCATCTTGGCCGCTGCTGGATTGATTCGGCTGGGACTGCAAGACCAAGTCACCGAGTACCTCTCCGCCCAACGGTTCGTGCCCCCACCCGGACAGGGCATACTAGCGGTGGAGGCCCGGGCCGACGACTACCGAATGCTGGAATTGCTGAACGCAATCAACGACTCGAACACCCGCTACGAAGCCACTGCTGAGCGGGCTTTTCTCGCAAGACTTGGCGGCGGTTGTAGCGTGCCAGTGGGCGCATACGCTCGCTGCGTCGAAGACAACATAATCATGACCATCTTCATGAGCTCCGAAGACGGTGAAAATAACTTCACCGACAAGATACAAGGACTAAAGCACGACCCTCTGCAATTGGCCAACGACGCCTATTTGGCGCTGGTGGAACGGGGCGGGGCAGAATTGGTCGCCGCCGCGAGAGCAGCACAAGCGTAATTATTCAACCTAATGGGCTTCGGCCCAAAGGGTTTTACAGGTGGAAAGAATTGACCGGTAAAGTCTATCTGGTGGGCGCCGGACCCGGCGACCCCGGACTAATCACCGTTAAAGGCATGCGCGCACTGGAACAAGCCCAGGTGGTCGTTTACGACCGGCTCGTGGATCCAGTGCAATTACAGGTCGTGCCAGAAAGCGCCGAGCGCATCTTCGTGGGCAAGGCCAGGGGCCGCCAGGAACTGACTCAACCCGAGATTAACCAACTCCTGGTCGACAAAGCTGCCCAAGGGCTCATTGTGGTGCGATTAAAGGGCGGCGACCCCTTTGTCTTTGGCCGAGGCGGTGAAGAAGCCCTTGAGCTGAAAGCCAACGGTCTGCCCTTTGAAATTGTCCCCGGTGTAACCTCGGCCATCGCCGGGCCAGCCTACGCCGGTATCCCGCTAACCCACCGTGGCATCTCAACGAGCTTCACAATTGTCAGCGGCAGCGAGGACCCGTCCAAGCCCGAGTCCACCGTGCCTTGGGAAGTCCTAGCCAAGAACGGCGGCACCTTAGTCGTCCTCATGGGCTGGGCGTCTTTGGAGAAAATACTCGCAACCCTGCAAAAAGAAGGCATGCCGGCAACCACTCCCGCCGCACTGATCCAATGGGGTACCTGGAGCGACCAGAAGACCGTCACCGGAAACATCGATAACATCCTGGACTTAGGCAAAGACGCTGGGCTAACGCCCCCAGTCATCACGGTCATCGGCGATGTGGTGAACCTGCGCGAAGAACTGGCCTGGTTCGACAAGCGGACCCTGTTCGGCAAGCGCGTGCTGGTCACCCGGTCTCGTTCCCAAGCGTCCCGGCTGTGCAGTCTATTGGAGCAGGCTGGCGCCCATTCCGTAGAACTGCCAACCATTGAGATTGCCCCGCTAGAGGACTTTTCAGAACTGGACGCCACCCTAACAAAATTGCCGGAATATAACTGGGTAGTATTCGCCAGCGCCAACGCCGTCGATTCGGTCTTCGAGCGACTGGAATCTCAGGGCAAAGACGCCCGCGCCCTGGCCGGAATTACCATTGGGGCCATCGGCCCAGCCACCGCCCAGGCCCTCTCCCGTCGAGGTATCACCGCCGACTTTGTCCCCAGCCGCCCCGTTTCAGAAACGGTGCTGAAAGAGCTTTCGAGTCACGACTGGAACGGTGTTTCGGTGCTACTGCCGTCCGCCGACATTGGCCGCAACGAACTGGAAAATGGCCTCACGAAGCTCGGGGCCAAGGTCAACCGTTTGGCTGCCTACCGGAACGTGACTGTCGCGGGTGTCAGCGACTTAGCCAAACAAGCTTTCCTTGACGGCGTTGATGTCGTAACCTTTACCAGTTCCTCCACCGTGCGGAACTTGGTTGACATGCTGGACGGCGACCGACAAGCCCTGGAAGCTAGCTTCATTGCTTGCATCGGCCCGGTCACCTCTGCCACCGCCCGCGAACTGGGACTGAGGGTGGATTTGGAAGCAACCGAGCACACGGTTGAGGGTCTGGTAGACGCCCTGACCAATCACTTTTCGACCGGCGAGTTTTCCCGTACCTAGCCTTTAGCAGCGGCCCCGACACGAAGCCCCACCAGACCCAAGGAGAAGGACGCCATGACCAGCTATCCCGACTCACGGTTGCGCCGCCTGCGCGGCAGCGAGCCCATGCGCAACATGGTGCGGGAGACCCGCTTGTCGGTCAAAGAGTTCATCTACCCTTTGTTCGTGGCCCACGGGCACGGCGTTAAAGAACCAATCGAACCCATGCCCGGCCAGTTCCAAATGTCTTTGGATGTCTTATCCGAAGATGTTGGCGAGGCCGCCGAGTTGGGCATCCCCGCTGTGCTGCTATTCGGACTACCCGCCGAGAAAGACCCCCTGGGCACCGAGGGTTACGACCCCGAGGGCATCGTGCAAGAAGCAGTGCGGATAATTAAGAAGAACCACCCCAACATGATGGTGGTCACCGACGTCTGCATGTGCGAGTACACCGACCACGGCCACTGCGGGATCATCGACAACGGCAAGATTGATAACGACCAGACCCTGGAACTGCTGGGACGCACCGCCGTTTCCCACGTACAGGCCGGGGCTGACCTGCCTGCCCCTTCCGCCATGATGGATGGCCAAGTTTGGGCCATCCGCCAGGCGTTGAACAACAACGGCTACGAAGACACTCCTATCATGGGATACGCGGCCAAGTACGCCTCCGGTTTCTACGGTCCGTTCCGTGTTGCCGCCAATTCCTCACCCCAATTTGGCGACCGGAAAGGCTACCAGATGGACTCGGCAAACTCTCGGATGGCCATGCGCGAGATTGAAGCGGACATTGCAGAAGGCGCAGACATCGTCATGGTAAAGCCCGCCCTGTCCTACTTGGACGTGATACGGCAGGCCAAAGAGCGCTACGACCTGCCGTTGGCCGCCTACAATGTCAGCGGCGAATACTCCATGATTAAGGCCGCCGCCCAACAGGGCTGGATTGACGAAAAAACAGTGACCATGGAAGTCCTCACCTCCATCAAACGGGCCGGGGCCGACACCATCCTCACCTACCATGCGAAAGAAGTGGCCCGCTGGCTGAAAGAGTCGGAATAAAACTCCTCACACGTATCATTTAATCAGGACAATTAATGCAACTTAGCAAGTCGGAAGCACTATTCACCGAGGCACAGAAGTACATTCCCGGCGGCGTTAACAGCCCCGTCCGGTCATTTCGGGCCGTGGGCGGCACGCCGCCCTTTATCGCACGCGGCAAAGGTTCGCGGGTCTGGGACGTCGACGGCAACGAATACATCGACTACTTAGGCTCTTGGGGACCGCTGGTGTTGGGGCATTCCCACCCAGCAGTCGTCGCTGCTCTGAAGAAGACCGCCGAAGGCGGAACGAGCTTCGGCGCGCCGGTGGAAGGCGAGATTGAGCTGGCCAAGCTAATCTGCGGCAGCCTGCCCTCAGTGGAAATGGTCCGGTTGGTCAGTTCTGGCACCGAGGCCTGCATGAGCGCCATCCGGCTGGCCCGGGCTTTCACCAACCGCAACAAGATAATCAAGTTCGCTGGCTGCTACCACGGCCACGCCGACGGCCTGCTGGTCAAAGCCGGTTCTGGGGCGTTGACCCATGGCATACCCACCAGCGCGGGAGTCCCCGAGTCCTACGCCAGCGAAACCCTGGTCGCCGACTACAATGACGTCGAGTCGGTGGAAAAGTTCTTTCTGGCCAACCCCACTGATATCGCCGCCATCATCATTGAGCCGGTGGCGGGCAATATGGGTGTGGTTCCTCCGGCCCCAGGGTTCTTGGATGCATTACGCAGGATTACCCAGGAGAACGGCGCGCTGCTGATTTTCGACGAAGTGATTACCGGGTTCCGAGTCGGGCCCAACGGCGCACAAGGTCTGTTTGGCATCAGGCCCGACATCACCACCATGGGCAAGATTATCGGCGGGGGTCTGCCAGTAGGGGCTTACGGCGGACGCAAAGACGTGATGGAAATGGTCGCGCCCCTCGGGGCCATGTACCAAGCTGGCACCCTCTCCGGAAACCCGTTAGCCGTGAGCGCGGGTATTGTCACCCTGACCGAGTTGCAGAAACCGGGCACTTACGACCGATTGGAAACACTGGCCAAGCGGCTGACCGACGGACTGACCAAGGCCTTCCAAAGCGTGGAGATACCTTCCACCATCAACCGCGTCGGTTCCATGTTCACCGGGTTCTTCAATGCTGGCCCCGTAACTAGCCTGGCCCACGCCGAGGGCTCGGACACAGCGATGTATGGCCGGTATTTCCACGCCATGCAGGAACAGGGCGTCTACATTGCCCCATCCCAGTTCGAGGCCGGTTTCGTCTCCACCGCCCACAGCGAGGCCGACATCGACGACACCATCGCCAAGGCAACGGAAGCACTGCAAACCCTTAGGTAAGTTTTTAAAAATGCGCAACAAAAAGGCTCCCCAAAGATGGGGAGCCTTTTTGTTGCCTTAGTTGTTGCCTCCCAACCGGAGAGACGGTTTGCCGGTTACTTATGCCTAAGCGCCGTAACGGGCAGTCGCATGAGGGTCGCTGTACGTCTCGCCTTTGGTCGCCCAGAAGGCCGCAGCAACCGCGTCACAGGTCGCGACCAGTTCTTCGCACTTGGCCATGTCAACGTTCTGCTTGCACTGGCCGGCCAACTTCAGGGCAGCGTTGAACGTCCCGTGTAGGTCGAAACCGGCGGGGGTGTTCGGCCATCCGTAATCGGCCCAGAGCACGGTGAGTTCATGCTTGCAGGTTTCCGCATGCTCCTCTTTGACCGCCACATACCGGGCTATTTTGTTGGTGTAATCCTGGAGCGCGGCGGCATCGCTGCCATCGGGCCGCGCTAAAGCCTGAATCCTAAGGACCATTTTCTGTACGGTCTGTGCCGCTATCTTTGCCGATACGGGGTCATAGATCCCGCAAGGGACATCACAATGAGCTTGAGCAATTCCTGGCTTGAACCAGCCAATGGGGTTAAACATCGCAGCCTCTCCTGACTACATCTGATTTGAAACAGACCCAAGAGTAATCAAAAATCGGTACCGGCGCAACCCCTTCCCGGTCTGCTCCCACGCCTGAGTCAGGCTCCCGGTCGTGCCTGTCTTGTAACCTCTTTACATAGACACTTATAATTGTCCAATTACGCACTGGGGCAAACCCCAGCGTACCCGCACGATTACCGACCAAATACCAACCAAATACCAGCCAAATTCCCCACGATTTCAGCACCCAGGAGATGACCCTGTGGCGACAAAAAGCCGCCCCGCCCACATGAAGCATCGCAGCAGCGAATTAACCGGAGACCCCCAGCGGGCACCGGCCCGGGCCATGTTGATGGCGATGGGCCTGACCCAAGATGACCTGCAAAAACCCTTCGTCGCCATCGCCAACCTGGCCAGCGACGTAACCCCTTGCAACGTCCACCTGGACCGGTTCGCCCAGGCAGCCAAAGAGGGCGTCCGCGCCGCCGATGGTGTGCCCTTCGAATTCGGCACCATCACGGTGAGCGACGGCATTTCCATGGGCACCGAAGGCATGAAGACTTCGCTGGTTAGCCGCGAAGTTATTGCCGATTCCATCGAATTGGTCACCTTTGGCGAGCGCATGGACGGCCTGATTACCATCGCCGGATGCGACAAGAATATGCCCGGCTGTCTGATGGCTATGGCCCGATTAAATGTGCCGTCCATCTTCATGTACGGTGGGTCCATCATGCCCGGACAATTCAGGGGTAAAGACGTAAACATCCAAGACGTGTTTGAGGCCGTGGGCGCTTACGCCAAGGGCGACATGACACTGGAAGACCTGACCGCGCTGGAATGCGTGGCCTGTCCTGGCGAGGGTTCCTGCGGCGGCCTCTTCACCGCCAACACAATGTCCACCTGCATTGAAGTGATGGGTATGTCGCTCCCCGGCGACGCCTCCACACCGGCCATCGACCCCAGGAAGCTGGGCGAGGCCAGGGACGTGGGCCGAACACTGATGCGCCTGCTGGAAGAGGACATACGTCCCCGCGACATCCTGACCAAACAGGCCTTTGAGAACGCCATTACCGTGGCCGTGTCCATGGGCGGGTCCACCAACTCGGTGCTGCACCTGATTGCCATCGCCACCGAGGCTGGAGTTGAACTTGGCCTGGACGACTTCGACCGCATCAGCCGCAACACCCCCTACATCGTCGACATGAAGCCCAGTGGCAAGTACGTTATGGCCGACCTCAGCCGCTACGGCGGCATAGCGTTGGTTATGAAGCGACTGTTGAACGCCGGACTGCTCCACGGCGACGCCATGACCATAACCGGCAAGACATTGCGCGAAAACGTGGAGGCCGTCCCGACCATCGACGACCAGCCCGTCGTTTACTCGATAGAAAATCCACGCAGCCCCACCGGCGGACTGGTCATACTACGGGGCAACCTGGCCCCCGAGGGCGCAGTAATTAAGGTCGCCGGACACCAAGAAAAGGTATTCGAAGGGCCCGCGCGGGTCTTCGACCAAGAGCCTGCCGCGTTCCAGGCCATCCAACGGGGCGACGTTAAGGCTGGCGACATCGTAATCATTCGCTACGAAGGCCCCAAGGGTGGACCCGGCATGCAAGAAATGCTGTCGGTCACAGCCGCCATCGTCGGTCAGGGATTGGGCGACGATGTCGCGCTAATCACCGACGGGCGGTTCTCCGGAGCGTCCCACGGCCCGATGGTGGGTCACGTGTGCCCCGAAGCTGCCGTTGGCGGACCGATAGCCTTGGTAAACGAGGGCGATATCATCACCCTGGACATACCAGGACGACAGTTGAACGTGAAGCTCACCGAAGAAGAGTTCACTGACCGGCGGAGCAAGTGGAAGCCCCTTCCGCCCAACTACACCACCGGCGCCCTGGCCAAATACGCCAAATTAGTATCTTCAGCATCCAAAGGGGCGGTTACGGGGTAAAAAGTGGCCTCATTGCCATTGGATAAATAACGGCATACCATAGTATAACTAGAGTATGCCCATGGGTGTGATAATGGTCAAGATTGCGATTAGCCTTCCAGATGGTATTTACGAGGACCTAGAAAAAAGCCGGGTGGAGCGCGGCGTTAGCCGCAGCGAGTATATTCGAGTTGCAGTAGAAGAACGCCTGCGTCAAGAAACCGAGCGTGATGACGTTGCACGGTACGTTAAAGCGTACCAACAGCACCCAGAGACGGTAGAAGAGGTGACGATGGCGGAATCCACATTACATGGGGTATTCGCGGAAAATCCGTGGCAAGAAGAGCCGAGCCAGTGAGGCGCGGCGAAGTATGGTGGGCCAATCTACCTCCACCCACTGGGCGTAGGCCCGTTGTGCTACTCTCTCGGGACGAAGCTTATTCTTTTCGTGAGCTAGTCACCATTGCCCCCGTGACAACCCGTACCAGAGGCATCCGATCAGAAGTGGCATTAGGCCCGGAAGATGGATTGCCTAGGATATGCGCGGCGAATCTCGATAGCATAACGACAATCCCGAAAAACACGCTTCAACAGCATATCGTCAGCCTTCCAGGCGACAAACTCCAAGCCGTTAACCATGCACTCCATTTCGCCCTGGGGTTGGATGCGGTGACGGGATAACAACTTACCAATTGAACTTAGTGGCAGTGACCGGGTAGCAGCATGCCGAAAAAGCCAAAGAGTTACAACGACTTAGAACTTGAAACCATCGCAGCGTTGCGGGCCGAGGGACACGATTCCTTCACCGAGATGACCGGCCCCCTGCGCCGCCGCATGGCTGAAAAGACCGGCAAACTAACTCGGCCAACACCTTGGTTAATCCGGTTCGCCGTCGCGACGGTGGGGCTTTTGGCGGTCGGACTACTGTTTCTTATCGAGTACGCTAAATAGACCAGATAGAATCACAAATCACACAGAAAACGATGTTTTGGAGATATAGAAAAATGACCAGCGAAGGCAAGGATTACGGAAAAGCGGCTGTCGCGCGTCACCGGGAAACCCGGGGCAAGATAAGCATTGCCCCCAAAATGAAAGTGGAGACGCTGGACGACCTGTCCATTGCCTACACCCCCGGAGTTGCAACGGTTTGTATGACCATCGCTAGGGACGCCTCAGAGTCATTCCAACTTACCAACCGGGCCAACACCATCGCAGTGATAACAGACGGTTCTGCAGTATTGGGCCTGGGCAATATTGGGGCCGAGGCAGCCATGCCCGTCATGGAAGGCAAGTCGGTGCTATTCAAAGCGCTGGCAGGCATCGACGCCATTCCCCTCTGTTTGGCAAACCAAGACAAAGACTCCATTATTCAGACCGTCCGCAACCTTGCTCCCAGCTTTGGCGGCATCAACCTGGAAGACATCGCCGCACCCGGCTGTTTCGAGATTGAAGACGCCCTGCAAGACCTGGGAATCCCCGTGTTCCACGACGACCAGCACGGCACCGCCATTGCAGTGCTGGCCGGAGTAATTAATTCTCTCCTAGTCACCGGCCGGAAGATTGAAGACACCAAGTTCGTGTTTGCTGGCGCTGGCGCTGGCGCGATTGGGTCGACCAGGCTACTGTTGGAATATGGCGCCACCAACATTACCCTGGTGGACAGCGTTGGAATAATCTCTAAAGACCGCCTTAATCTAACTCCAATCAAAACAGCCATGCTGGAAACGACCAACCCCGAAAACCTCCATGGCGGAATGGCCGATGCCCTGCGCGGGGCCGATGTATTTATCGGCCTGGCCGCAGCAAACACCGTAACCCCGGCAATGGTCTCCTCCATGGCCAAAGACCCCATCGTCTTCGCCATGGCCAATCCCATCCCAGAGATTTGGCCCGAGGACGCCCGCGCCGCAGGAGCCGCCGTGGTCGGCACCGGACGCAGCGACTTCCCCAATCAAATCAACAATAGCTTGGTGTTCCCCGGCGTCTTCCGTGGCGCACTAGACTCCCGTTCCACCAAGATAACTACCAAAATGAAACTGGCCGCTGCCCAGGCTCTGGCAGCGCTGGTCAAAGAGCCAACCAAAGAGAATGTCATCCCTTGGTCGCTGGACCTAGAAGTAGCCAAGGCCGTCGCCAAGGCCGTGGTCGAGGCGGCCTAGCGCCGGTAACCAATACCGCCTTCAGTACCCTATCTGATTTGATAATTGTTAATTGTGCTTAATGAATGCGTATAATAGATACACATAGTGAATATGTGTCTAGGAGGCGCATCGAATGCGGCGGACGGTCATCATTGAAGATAGCTTGCTAGACGATGCACGACTGTTGCTTGGCACCAAGGGAATTCGGGACACCGTTGAAGAAGCCCTTCGGGAAGTAATTCGCCGTCATCGCCTAGAGCAACTCCGTAAGTCGTTGGGTACGATGGAGTTGGGGCTCACCTTAGAGGAAGTAACCAGGCTGCGGGATGCAGAGTAACCTATTCCTTCTGGACACTTCAGTATGGCTGGAGGTACTGCCGCCACGCGATACGAACCCTGATCTCCGAATTCGTGTTGACGCGCTGCTGGCTGCAGACCAGGTAGCAACTATGGGAATGGTAGAGTTGGAGCTACTAGGTGGAGTCCGCTCTCAACAAGAATGGGACCGGTTACAAGAATACCTCTCGGCCCTCCATCGCCTACCGGTGGCAGAGGAAACTTGGGAGGAAGCCGCGCAAATGGGTTTTCAACTCCGGCGTCAAGGCGTTACCGTGCCATTTACTGACTTGCTCATTGGCGCAGTGGCCGTTAAGTCCGATGCAATATTGCTTCACCGCGACCGGCACTTCGACCTGATGGCCCTGCACCTGCCGTTACATGTCGAAAGTTATATAACAGGTTAATACGAGACTCCATCTATGTGGCATTTCCAGTCTTTGCCCACACCACTATGCGAAAGGAATAGCTCGTGCCCCGGCGGGTAAGTGTGGAGTCCCTGGACCGGTTCCGGGGTAATCTCCAGTCGCTTGTGGCCGAGAAGGCCAAGTCCCTCACCGGCCTCCGCTATTGTGACCTGCGCATCGAGATCCGCGAGGAGAAGGGCGCGGTGGCCGAGAACGGCGCGGAAAAGGCCAGTTCCGAGGACTATGCCTTTGACTTCGGCGTCCGCGTTATCGCCGGAGGCCGCATCAACGCTGCCGGTTATTTTGGCCGCGTGCTAGGCACAACCGACCTAGACCGCCTAGAAGATGTGGTCTGGGACGGCATCACCCAGGCCCACAGCAGAGCCAGGGCCAGCGCCCGTCAAAAATCGCAGATGAAGGGCCGCTATGCCCACCTGGGCAGTAGCTTAACCTCAACCGAACTGGCCCCCGTAACGGTCTGCCAAGACACCGTTTTGGCCGCATATACCGTAGACCCCCGGCAAGTGCCACTGTCAGAGACCGTCAAGATGGCCGTTGACGGATGTAAGACACTCCAAAGTCAGGGCAGCAACATTGTCTACTCTGCCAGTTCCACTTCGACCTTCCTGCTTCGGGAATTATTCCTGAGCTCCGACGGCGCAGATATCGACCAGAGCTTCGCCCAGACTGAGGGTTTCGCCATCGCCATTTGTGCCGGCGCCAACGGCAACTTTGAGCACTACGACTTCACCGGCCACCAACGCGGCTGGGAAGTGATGACCGACGGCTATTCCAATGGCCCCATCATCATCCCCAACTTCATGGACTTCTGCCGTAAGTTGGGAGCGGACGCCGTGGAAGTCGCCGCCGCCCCGCCGCTCAAACCACCGGACAAAGAGGTCACGGTGGTCACCAACCCTCACTTCAATACCCTGTTGGTCCACGAAGTGGTCGGCCATCCATCCGAGCTAGACCGGGCGTTGAAGTACGAAACGGGCTACGCTGGGCGTTCCTGGTTCCTCAAAGACATGCAAGACAACCAACTGGGCAACCAGATTGCATCCCCGTTGGTCACCGCCTACTCCGACCCGACCATTGAAGGCTACGGCTCCTTCAAGTACGACCACGAGGGCACCCCAGCCAGAAGGGCCTACATTCTGCGCGACGGTGTACTGGAAGAGTTCTTAAACAACCGCCAAACTGCAGCCATCATGGGCGTTGCGCCCAATGGGTCGGCCCGCTCCACCGAGGCCCAGTTGGTTCCCCTAATTCGCATGACCAACACCATCTTCGGCCCTGGGCAGCAAGACCCCCAAGACATCATCTCCGAAGTGCAAGACGGTTATTACATTGATGGACATCGGACACCGTCCATCGCCGAATCCCGGGAGAACTTCCGCATCACTGCGGTAAAGGTCTACGAGATTAAAAACGGTCAACTGGGACAGCTATACCGGGACGGCGGCATCACATCTGACAGTCGGGACTACTTCATGTCCATCGACGCTGTGGGCAACGACCTGCGGGTGAACCCCATACCCAACTGCGGTAAGGGCCAGCCTATGCAGGCCAAGCGCATGAGCAACGGCGGGCCTACTATGAGAGGCGTCGCCCGGCTAACAGGTCCAGGCTAATCATCCGTCAACAACGTCGGGCCTAGTAGGCGAGGCGTCGCCCGGCAAGCAGGACCAGGCTAATAATCCGTCAGCAACGTCTGGAGAAAATATGGAAGCAGCAGTAATCATCCTGGGCGTGGTCGCCATCTTAGCTATGGGGCTGGTGGTGGTGCTGGTGTTCCAGTTATCAAACGCTCGAAGCGCGGGTGGGAATCAAGACGGCAACCTGGACCACCAGGTCAAAGAGATGCGCGATGGCTTGGAAAACGTGGGCAAGTCCATCCAAGACCTAAAGACCGACCGCACCGCCCAGTCCAGCGAGATGAAGGGACTGATGACCAACATCGGGTCTCAGATGACAGCGCTAAACAGCACCAACGCCGCGCTCAGAGAGGCCCTGGCCAACTCACGAGTTCGCGGCCAATGGGGCGAGCGCATGGCGGAAGACGTGTTCCGCGTCATCGGCTTTCTAGAGGGAACCAACTACGACAAGCAGGTTACTATCCCTGGTTCTGAGTCTGGCGCAGGCTCACGTCCCGACTTCACCATCCACCTGCCCCAACACAAAAAGCTGAACATGGACGTGAAGTTCCCGCTGGAGAACTACATGAAGTTCATGGACGCCGAAACTAAGGAAGCCGAAGAGCAAGCTCGCAATTCGTTCCTGAAAGATGTGCGAGACCGGCTTAAAGAAGTTGTAGGCCGCGAGTATATCGACCCGTCTCAAGGAACCTTGGACTACGTGTTGGTCTTCATACCCAATGAACAGGTGTACGCCTTCATACAGCAGCACGGCGCCGCCACCATCGACGAAGCCTTACGCAACAAGGTTGTGCTCTGCTCACCCATGAGTTTGTTCGCCATCTTGGGCGTGATACGGCAGGCCATGGACAACTTTGCCCTAGAGCAAGACTCCAACGAGATACTCTCTCAGTTGGGTGCGTTCAATAAGCAGTGGACGGGATTTGTGCGGCAGTTGGAGACCGTTCGAAGCAGGATTGAGTCTGCCCAGAAGAACTTTGAGACGCTGGCCGGAACCAGGCTACGGGCACTACAGCGTCCACTGAACCGGATAGAAGCGATTCGGGTCGAACGCGGGCTACCCATAGCATCGGACAACAGTGAGATTATCGAATTACCCGAACCCGAATTGGCCGATGCACTGGCCGACGGCGATTAAAGATTTAGTCATACCCACCAGCCGCGAACATTAACCGCGGCCGTTCATAAGGACTATGAGATTTGCTGCCCTTAGCCGACCTCCGCCGCGCCGTTAAGAACGCCCTGTCATTCGCCTCGGCCCAAGCCGACGTGGAGGAAGTCGAGGTTTTTGCCTCGACGGGGGCCAACCTCACCGTGCGCCTAAATTACACCTCCCACATCCCCAGCAACGGGGTAGAAGAGCCAAAGTCGACCGAGAGCTACGGACTGGGCATTCGGGCCTCTTTCCGGACGCCTGGTGGCGTTAGAACGGGATTCGGCAGTGAGCCCACCGACCTCTCCCTAGAGGGAGCAGCGCGAGCCCTCGGCAAGGCCCGCTCCGGTGCGGTCTCCGACGCAGAGTATGTGTCCCTACCCAAGCTGGATTCGGCTCTGCAAGCCACGCCCACGCCCACACAAATGAAGAATGCTGCTCCGGCCAATTACGACCCCGCCGTGGTACGCATCGGCGGCAAGGGATTGGTGGACGCCGGTTGGCGGATGATGGACCGGGCGCTGGACTCTTTCCAGTCGTCGGAAGACCTGATGGGCTTAACTGGGTCGGCGGAAAAAATGACCGAGCTTGGCCTGATACTCGGCGGTGACGTGGTCATGTTCCAGGACCGGATGGCCATCGCGTCCACCCACATTCCCAAGGTGCAGTCCGAGCAGAACACGCTCATTATGTCATTCGCCACCGCCATGGTGGAAAGCCAACAGAGCAAGGGCAGCGGCTGGTCGGTGGTCAGCAAGCTGGCCGATTTCAACGGGGAGGCCGCCGCCGAAGCCGCCCGGAACGCAATTGCATCCATCGGCGGGCAGCGTATTCCATCCGGTAATTACAAAGTAATTCTTGGGCCGCAGCCGGTGGCGGAAATACTGGAATGGGTGTTAATGCCGGGACTGTCTTTGGACATGTTCTTCGCTGGGGCTTCACCCTTCATGGGCAAGCTGGGCCAAATGGTGGCATCCGAAGACTTTAGCCTCTATGACAGCGGGGGAGACCCCAGTCTGCCCAGCTACAAGTCCATCACCGACGAGGGTCTGCCCACAGGACGCACTGACTTAATCCGCAATGGCAAGCTTTCGGGGATGCTGTCCGACTACTACAATTATCAGCGCATTCTGAACGACCCCGCAGGGCGCGAGAAGCTGGGTGTTGCACCCGCCGACGCGCTGCAAAGCATTGCCCCGCGCAACGGGTTCCGCCCCGGCAACGGCGGTGGCCGGGATTTCGGCGCCGCGCCCGGTGCGATATCCAGCAACTTGGTGATTGAAGGGAGCCAAGGCCGCACCCAGGAAGAGTTATTTCGGCTAGTTGGCGATGGTGTTTACATTGGCCGAATCTGGTACACCTATCCGGTAAACGGCATCACCAGCGGCGACTTTAGCGGCACCATAATCGGCGACTCCTATCTAATCAAAGACGGCAAGCTGGCCGCTCCGCTGAAGCCCAACACCGTGCGCATGAACGACAACGTGCTCCGGTTAATCAATAACACGCTGGGCATCGCCTCCCAACACCGGGCCACCGTGCGTTGGTCGTCGGACCAGGTAACCTGGGCTCCGGAGATTGCGATTGAAAGCTTTGGTTTGGAAGAAATTTCTGAGTACATGGACGGCGTCTAAACGCCAGGAATATTTCGATGTCTGAACAACACATCAAATTCGAAGAAATAGATGGGGTGGGCATCATCACCCTGGACCGCGCCGAGGCCCGCAACGCCCTAACCCCGGAGATGATTGCGCAGTTGGGCGCAGCCATCGAACAGTGCCAACGGCCCCGAGTCCGGGCGGTGCTGCTAACCGGCGCCGGTGGCGCATTTTGTTCTGGGGCCGACGTTAAAGACTTTGTGGCGACTTTGGCAGCGGACGGCCCCCAAGGTCTGCATGACCACATTCAGAAGCTGGCCGAGGAACTTCATTCCAAGGTCGTTCTGGGGTTACGGAGGCTGGAAAAACCCGTGGTGGCCGGAATCAACGGCGTCGCTGCGGGTGCGGGCTTTAGCCTGACCCTGGGTTGCGATATCCGGGTGGCGGCCAATAGTGCCCGATTTCTAATGGCCTACGCCAACATTGGGGCCACCGCCGATGGCGGCTCAACCTACCTGCTGCCCCGGCTGGTGGGTGCGGGCCGGGCCATGGAGATTTACCTGGCCAGCCAGCCCATTGGCGCGCAGATGGCTTTGGAGATGGGGCTGGTCAATCAGGTGGTCGAAGACGAACATCTGCAACGGCACGCCATGGAAACGGCAGTCCGGCTGGCGCAGGGGCCAACCCTGGCCTACGCGCGGGTCAAGGCGTTGTTCGACAGTTCGTGGGGCAGCGACCTAACGACCCAACTGGATGCGGAAACCAAAGCACTGGCCGATATGGGTCTGACCGCCGACTTCCAAGAGGGAATCAAAGCATTTACCGAGCGCCGCCAGGCTCGCTTTCAGGGGAAATAAGGGCAAGTAACGGCTGACCCGCTTATTCCACCAAGCCCGCTAAAGTAATTCCGTCTCCGCCTGGCCCCTCGCCGTCTTCGGCCGACATCACCAAGGGATGACCGCCCAGAAATTCGCGAATGGCCCGGCGTAGCGCCCCAGTGCCCTTGCCGTGGATTATCCGGACCGAACTTGCTCCGTCGAGGGATGCATCATTCAAGGCCAAGTCCACTTGGCTCAGTGCCTCGTCTACTCGCAGGCCACGCAGGTCCAACTCGGTGTTGGGGCCTTTGCGCGGCGCTCGACTTATGTAAACACGTTGCGCTGCCGCTGCCGGGTGCGCCACCTCGGCCTGCTTCTCCAACTGGTACACCGGTATCTTGGCCCGCATGGTTCCGAGCAACACTTCCACCCGGTCTTGGCTGTCAACCGGAGAGATTACTTCCACTGGCTGGGCGATACCCCGGATGTAGACCCGGTCGCCATCTTTCAAGCTGAACTGCCACGGCACCCGTTGGACCTCAATTGGTGCCCAAGCTGGCGAGTCCAGTTGCCGCTCCACTTCCCGGACTTCAGCGCGATGGGCCTGCATTTCCTGTCGAGACTCGGCTGCTCGATGCTGAGTGTTGGCCCGTGCCTCAGCACTGGCCCGCAACTCGGCGCTCTCTAGCGTACGTTCCGCTCTGGACAGCCGGTCCAGAATTCCACTGATGCGGTGCTGTAACTCCTGGCGCGATTCTTCGACCAGATTGGCCTTGGCTAATTCCACGTCAGCCAATTGAACGTCCAACTCCCGCTGTTGGCGCACCACCTCCGACTTGGCAATCTCGGCTTCCTGCCGCAGTTCCTCCACCACGCGCCGTTCCTGTTGCAATTCCTGCAACAAGCTTTCGGTGGCCTGCTCCACCGGGGAGATGCCATCGCGGGCGTCATCAATGACCTCTTGGGGCACTCCCAAGCGGGCCGCGATAGTCAGGGCGTAGCTCCGGCCCGGAAGGCCAAGGGTGAGGTGGTAGGTCGGCTCCAGGGTGGTGGGGTCGAGATCCACGCTGGCGTTGACCATGCCCGGCTGGTCTTGCACAAACCTGGCCACGCCCCGGTGATGGGTGGTGCCTACCACAAATGAGCCTATTTTTTGGAAGTAACGGAGAACCGCGCTGGCCAGGGCCGAACCTTCTTCCGGGTCGGTGCTGGTGCCCAGTTCATCTACCATCACCAGGGAATGCACGGTCGCCCGCGACATGATGCTCTTCAGGTTGGTGATGTGAGAACTGAAGGTGGACAGCGACTGTTGGATGCTCTGTTGGTCGCCAATGTCTGCGTAGACGCCGTCGAATCTCGGTATGTGGGCTTCTTCTGCCGGGATGTGGAGGCCCGATTGCGCCATTAACGCCAACAAGCCCACTGTTTTCAGGGTTACGGTTTTGCCTCCGGCGTTGGGACCGGTAATCAGCATTACCCCCTGCTCCCGGTCTAGGTCAACACTCACCGGCACCACATTTCCTGACAGTAGCGGATGCCTGGCCCGCACCAATTTCAAATGCCGATCGGACACCTCTTGGTCGGACACCCACGGGGCCACGGAATTGGTGGCGGTTGAGAACCGCGCTTTGGCCATGTCCAGGTCAAGGCGGGCCATTAAATCCAGGGTCAGCAGCAGTTCTTCTCCCGACATTCCAATCATGCCGGACAACTGCCGCAGCACCCGCTCGATTTCCCGCTCCTCGGCCAGCCTGGCCTCTCGCCAGCGGTTGCCCATCTCAATGGCAGGCATTGGCTCAACAAACACCGTCGCCCCGGTGTCGGACACATCATGGACGATGCCAGGCACCCTTGCGCGGTACTCGGCCTTGATGAGCAGGACCATCCGGCCGTTGCGCTGGGTGATTAACGGTTCTTGTACGACCTCGGCCCGCTGAAGGCGGCGCAGGTTGCGCTCCATGATTTCGTTAAGCCGGTTCTGGGCCTGGCGCGCTTCCACGCGCAGGTTATGCAACAGCGGGCTGGCGTTGTCTAAAACCTCGCCGGTGGAGCTAATCGCGCCAGCAATTGCACGCTCCAGGTCTCCCAATTCGGGGATATTCTCGGAAATGCCAATAATCAGCGATAGATCGTCGTGGCGGCCCAGTTCGGTGCGGTTGTAGCGCGCTGCCCGAAGCAACTCACGAATAGCAAAAAGCTCTTCGCCCCGCAGCATACCGCCCAGCAATCCGCGCTGGATTAACTCCCTAAAATCCTGGTCCGGCCCAAATTCCAAGGCCCCGCCCTGCCTGAGATACTCTTGGGCCTCGGTGGTCTCCTGGAGCCTGGTGGCAATCTCCAGCAAGTCCCTGCTGGGAGTTAGGCCCCTGGCTCTCTCACCACCGACGACTGTGCGGGTGTAACTGGCAACCTGTTCTTGCACCTTGTCGAACTCAAGCAACGGCCCGGAAACGTCGAAGCCGCCCAAGCCGCTATTCCAGTCACGAACCGGAACTCGGCGAGGGAATTCGGGTTGATTATTAATTTCTAGTTCAGCGTCGCTCAATATTCACCGCTAGCGTTCACCATTCAATGGCCCAAACTCGGCTCTCGTAAATTGTGCTGCCGACATCGTCCAGGGTATCGCGCTTGGGATCGCGTATGTTTAATCGCCGCTTCAACGTAATGTCCTTGAATTCGTCCAACCGTGGGCAAACCTTGAGAAAGCCGTTCAGGGTGAACTTTTCTCCGCCCAAAATAATATGGTCCAACTCACGGGACAGCGGCTCAAACTGAACGCGAATAGTCTCGCACACCTTCACGTACAAGCTGCGCATCTGGCCTTCCCGAATCCGAGTGAAGCGGAGTTGTGACGTTCCCCCGGCATGGTGTTTGCCCTTCACATAACGGGAATCGGTTTTGGACGAAGCCAAGTCCTCGCCTCGGTATACCGCGACTGAGTAGCGGCCTAAGCGCACCAGTACCACGCCCACGAGACGCTCTGCTTCCACCAAAGACCAGAGGGGTTCTTCGTTCCAACTGTCGTGTTGGCTACTCTCGGTCACCGGGAAGGGCGGCGCGATGACCAACGCTCGGTTCCCAGAGCGAAGGCCCACCAGCCCGCAGCCATTCTCCTCGGGCGTCCCACCCAAGCGGGCCAAACGTTCACGCCATTCGCTAGACTCGGCGGTGTCGCCGGGCTTGAGATAAATGGACGAAGCAATCTCACCTTCGGAGGGCTTCCGGACGTTCAGAAGATTGCGCAGCCGCTCCTTGGGTAGCCAGTCTCCACTGAGGCTGGCCGCAGGCGTGGCGGTTCTGTTCCTAGCTTGGCTCATCGTGCTCCGATACAGTCTAAGAAAATTGTACCATCACAGGTTCCCACTTCTCTGGCATTTGCCGGGGCCTTAAAATGACCTCACCGCTTGGGCCGAGAAGCATCGCGACAAGGTGGTTATTCAAACAGCCAGATAACCCATCTGCAAATGCGAACTAATTTGCCCCGGTAAATCAGTTTTGCTACACTGACGCGGTACTTTGGTTCCGCCTGTCCAGTCTGGGATTGAGCCTGGTTTTACAGGTAACAAGCAATCACCCCGGAAAGAGGAGTCGCCATGATTTACGAAGTGCGTACCTATACCCTTAAACCTGGCAGCGTAGCCAAATTCGAAGAGAATTTTGGTGCCGCTCTGCCCCACCGTGAGAAGTTCTCCAAGCTGGGAGCTTTCTGGCATACCGATATCGGCCCCCTAAACCAGGTAATCCACGTCTGGCCTTACGAGAGTCTGGACGAGCGTACCCGGATTCGCGCCGAGGCCGTTAAAGACCCGAACTGGCCGCCCCACAATGACCCCGAGATGTACGTGCACCAACAATCTGAGATTTTCATCCCCGCGCCGTTCATGCGGCCCTTGGGTGGTGACCAGGCTTTGGGCAACGTCTACGAGATGCGCTCCTATACCTACAAGACCGGAACCATGGGCAAGGTTATCGACATCTGGAAAGACGCCGTCCCCCACCGGGAGGAGTTCTCGCCCCTGGCCGCCGCCATGTACACCGAGACCGGCGGACTGAACAAGTGGGTCCACATTTGGCCTTACAAGGACTTGGAAGAGCGGAACAAGATTCGCGCCGAAGCGTCCGCGACTCCCCACTGGCCGCCGCCAACCAGGGAGTTCTTGGTTAGCCAAGAGAGCAAAATCCTAGTCCCCGCTTCATTCTCCCCCATGCACTAAGCGGTTCGCCGCGTTTTGTTGGGACGAGTAGTCTAGCAAGTAGAACTTTGTTGAAAGGCCGGGATTGGGGTAACCTTCCCGGCCTTTTGATTGGCCCAGTAATTTTTTAAGGCGGATAATCATGACCCAGCCTGAACCGGAGATTGTCGAAGAGATTAAGGCCGCTAACCAGCGGTTCTACGACGCATTCTCAGCGTTGGACATCTCTGGCATGGACAACGTCTGGGAGAACTCGGAGCGCGCCATGTGCGTGCACCCCGGATGGACACCATTGGTCGGTTGGGAGTCTATTCGCATGAGTTGGGATCGCATCTTCCAGAACGCCAACCTGATGCAGTTCCAGATTCGCTACCTGAACGTGGTGGTCCAAGGCGAGTTCGGTTGCATCACCTGCGTCGAGGGCATCAACAGCGTAGTGCAAGGGAATGCCGGAAGTTTCAGCACCTTTGCCACCAACGTGTTCGCCCGCTACGAAGACGGCTGGCGCATGGTCGCCCACCATGCCTCTGGCAGCGGCTAAACCGGTCGTCACCCCGTATTAACCGGCCTCTTGGCCGGTCGTAAACTGCAACGGTCCTTCTAACCAGATAGTGCCCCCGCCTGGTAAAATAGACTGCGCTGCCCAGCCCCTTAATCGAGCACCTGGCCGGGCCGAACTACGCCCATCGGGCAGCCTTATAACACCATAAGCGGGAAACAGAAAAGGACACCAACCATGGCTTCAGACTCCCCGTCTATTTCAAAGACGGAACGAAATCTTTGGTCGGCCATCGTCGCCGAGGCGATGGCCTACTTGAAATACAACGCCTACGCCCACAAAGCCCTGGAAGAAGGCCACCCCGAGGTTGCCCAAGTCTTCCAGGAGGTAGCCGGGGCCGAGACCATCCACGGCATGAACCACCTACGGGTGTCCGGCAGCCTTAAATCCACCTTGGTCAACCTGCGAACGGTGACTGAAGGCGAGTCCAAAGAATACAGCACCATGTACCCCAAGATGATTCGGGATGCGCTGGAAGAAGGCCGCCATGATGCGGCAGATTCCTTCGCCTTGGCCATGGACCGCGAACGCCATCATCTAGAGGTGTTTACCAACGCCCTAAACTTGCTCGAAGCCAAGACAATCGCGGGTGCCGCCGCCGGAGAACCTGCAAACTCGACGCCACGCGAAGCGTTTGCCCCTGTGCCGGGTGGCGGAATGGCCATTATCACCGACGGAATCCCCATGGAGACCTACGTCAGCGCAACCACCGAGATTGACAAGGAACGCTGGCGCGTTGCCCGCATGGGTCGCCTGCGTGAGGTGGTCTTTGGTGCCCAAGACGGCCTGCTAAGCACCGTGGCGCTGGTAACCGGCGTCGCCGTGGCGGTAGAGAGCCAGACCACTGTGTTGGTCGCCGGTCTGGCCGCCGCACTGCCGGGGATGCTGTCCATGGCCACCGGAGCGTTTTTGGGCTCCCGCGCCCTGCAAGACGTCCAGCGGTCCGAAATTGCCCGGGAAGCCAAAGAGTTGGAGGAAAACCCCGCCGAGGAACTGGCCGAGTTGGTCGTCTTATTCCAGCGAGAGGGCAAGACCTACCAAGAAGCCCGGCGCATGGCCGACACGATTGCCGAGGACAAAGACCTGTGGCTGCGCACTTTGGTGGAAAAGGAACTGGGCATCAGCCCCAACGACACCACCAGCCCGATGAAAGACGCCCTCACCATGGGTGTGGCATTCATCTTGGCCGCCATAATCCCCATCTTGCCCCACTTCTTCCTGGAAGGCGGAGCAGCCATCGGCGTTTCCATTGGAGCCGCGCTAACCGGCTTATTCTTCCTCGGCGTGGGAAAGGGCCGGTTGGTGCAGCGTTCACCCCTGCTGCAAGGACTGGAAATCCTGACGATTGGCGCAATCTCCGCCGGCATCGGCTTTGCCCTTGGCGACGTGATTCCACGGCTGATTACCTAAAACGTTCTGCTACGCGCCCAGTTGGGGTGGTCGGCTAGCTGTTGGTTCGAGACAAAAGTCCCTGAGCCGCAGCTATGAAATCGACGGGGTTATCGCCCTGCACCAGGTGGCCGGCGTCCTTAATGGTCTCGGTGGTGCAGTTGGTCATCACCTGTCCCATCTTGGTCAGCGTTTCCTCGGCAAAGATGTCGCTGCGGCTGCCACGGAGCACCAACGACGGGCAATCGACGGCCTGCACACATTCCCATAACTTCTCGGTGGACCAGGTAGGGTCGGCCCCGCTCCGCGTACGGTTACGGGTTTCCGGGTCCCATTTCCAAGCCCATTTGCCGTCTGGCGTCTCGCGGATGCTGTACTTAAGCGCCCCCAAAACCTGTTCTTCAGTCCGCCCGGTATATTCCCGCACTCGTTCGGCAAACTCTTGAAAACTATCCAGGTTATTGGGCAGTTCCCTAAACTGACGAATGCGGTCTTGGCCTCGCCGCTGGGTTTCGGGGCCGGTGTCCACAATCGTCAGCGACTTCAGGGTTTCTGGGTGGCGTGAGGCCCAAATGAAACTGTTGCGGCCACCCATGGAATGCCCCATGAGGTTGAAATCTTTCAAACCCAAAGCGTCAATAACGCCGTCAATGTCCGCTTGCATGGCATCGATGGAGTAATTGCCATCGGATGCCCAGTCGGTGTCGCCGTGACCACGCTGGTCCATGGCTAGTACGTGGTAATTCGGAGAGAGGGCCAGGCTCACGAAGTCCCAGCTATGTGCCTGTTGCGAAACACCGTGCAGCATGAATAAAGTCGGTTTTGACGAGTCTCCCCACTCCAACAGGTGAAAATTCATACCGTTGGCCTTGACCGTCCGGTCCTTAGGCTCATTTTCCTCGGTAAATTGCACGCCCATACGCCGCGCCGCTTCGTACAGTGAAAGCCCAAGTGAATGAGACGCCATTATTTTCGTTTTCCCTCCGGCCAGATTCCAAACCAATTCTAAACCGAGTGTCAAGATTCGTTACTGGCACACGCCCCGACTAGCCCTGGCATTCACTTTCCATCTGACCGGTGCTATTATTAGACGGCTAGAATCACTCATCTGATTGTTAAACGTCCCTATTGGGAAAAACGGCAATCACATCACCGGAGACCATCGTCCAATGACCACTGCTAATAATGCAATTAAACTTGAACTAGACCCACGAGAATTGATGGGTAAAAAGGTCGCCCGCCTGCGCCGTGTTGGCATCATTCCCGTGCACTTGTACGGCCCCACCGTCGAATCGCGGTCACTACAGTGCGAGGCCGCCCAGTTGATACAGGTGCTATCCAAGGCTGGAGGCTCCACGCCAATCAACATTACCGTCAAAGGTGAATCCGGCACGCACTTAGCCTTTGCCGGAGAAATTCAATGGGACCCTAGGCGGGACGACCTCCTGCACGTGGACCTCGTGGCCGCGGATGTAAGCACGCCGGTTACAGCTCAGGTAGCAATTATCCTTACCGGCGAATCCCCCGGAGCCCGCAACATCAGCGGAACGGTTGTGCAACAACTCCGTACCGTTGACGTTCAGGCCCTACCTCTGGAAATGCCCGGCCAGATTGAAATTGACCTAGAGGTCATGGCCGAGCAAGACTCGGTGATTCGTGTGGCCGACCTGCCGATTCCCGGTAACGCGACTGTCCTCACCGACAGTGAAGAACTCGTCGCCCGTATTGAGCTTCCCAGGGTTGCGGAAGAGTTTACCCCTTCCGAAGAGGAAGGCGCGGAAGCGGGTGCCGAAGGCGAAGCAGGGGCCGAAGGCGGAGACTCGGAAGGTACCTCGGAGTAATTGGACCCAGGGCAATGGCGCTTATTCGCCCGCCAAGCCCCCAATGGGAAGATTAATTTGGGGGAATCAATATAGTTTACGAACGCCGGAGGAGCGAACCCTAACGGGTCAGCAGCCTCCGGCGGTTGTTTTGGAGACGGGAAAATGTTTCTAACCTACGTCGGGGAATCCGGAAGCACCGGCAACAGTGCCACTGATCCTTCCCAACCACACTTGGTTTTCACCGGGCTGTTTGTGCACGAAAGCCAATCGATGTCGATGACCGGCGAATTCAGCGCCCTCTGTCGGCGTCATTTTGGCGCTCCTTTAGGCGAAGAGGGGGCACCCGCTGAAATACGCCCTGTAGACCTATACCAAGGCCTGGGGTACTTCTCTTCTTGGCCCACATTAAAAAGAAACGAACTAATCCAAGACTGCTTGGGTATATTAATCCGGCGCGAGACTCCGGTGGTTACCTCGTTTATCAACAAACAGGATTTCGCCACCGCGAAAGCAGCGGTCGACCCAGACCTAGTTGCGTTCGACACCCCGGCGCATGCGGTGGTGAACAAGTTTTTGTTCGCCATGAGCATGTTCATGGACGAGTTCAACATGTCCCTGCTATCCGGCGATCAAATCATGGATGGCGCATTACCACCCTCCAATTTCGCATTACCCGTCGCCCAGACGGCGACCTCTTTTGAGTCCCGCTTCATGACCGAGTTTTTACGCTCCGACGATGGAATGGACTCCACTGCTTTAATGCAGAATATTTGTTTCTTGGATCCAGAACATTCGGTGGGTAATCAACTGTCCAACCTGTGCGCGTACTTCATCCGCCGCTGGCTGCAAACCCCCGACCGGCCCCATCCCTACTTCGAGGGTCTTCGGGAGAATAAGGTCATCCAGGTAATCTATCCGGTTACCATCTACAAGAGTTAGTCCCGCTTGGCCCCGCGTCAATCAGCCCGACCGGATTAGACGCCGCAGACCCGCGCTGAGCAGGTCCACCGCAATGACCAGCGCCAGGTACCAGACGATAATCAACGCCACGTCGGTGTACTGGAAGTAGCTAAGACTTAGCCGGAACTCCCGTCCCAACCCCCCGGCGCTGACAAATCCCACCACTACGGTGGTGCGAATCACCACCTCCCAGCGGTACAGCAGATAGGTCAGAAACTGGGGAAGGGCCTGCGGGATAATTCCGTAGGCCAGCATTTGCAGGTTACCCGCCCCAGCAGAGCGCAACGCCCGCGCCGGACCAGGGTCCATGTTCTCCACCACTTCGGCCGAAAGCTTGCCCACGATTCCGTAATTGTGCAGTCCCAGGGCAATGGCCCCAGGCAACACGCCCGGTGACAGCAAGAACACGATGACCATGGCCCACACCAACTCCGGCACCGCCCTGGTGAAAGCAAAGACCAACCGAATCGCGTAATACAACGCGCCCAGCCCAAACGAAGACCTACCTCCCAACTCTCCGTTGCTCACATTTCGCGCCGCCGGCAGAAATGTCAGCAGCACACCCACTCCAGCAATACTCATGGCTAAGACACTCATCAGCAGCGTTTTGTAAGCCAGCTTTCCGGTCTCCGCCCACCGGCTAGCCTCCAAGAATGCCGGTCTCCCCCCATCTACCAGTCCTGCTTCCAGCCCCAACAGTTGGCGTACAAAATGGCCAGCGTTACCCCAGGCGCGGTGCGAAAAAAGATCGCCCAAGCCACTGTCCACGCCCACCAGAATGTAGGCCCACGACAACACCGCAAGCACCACAAAGCCATAGAGGGATGCCCTGGCGAAGGTGAGCCTGCGCCTTCCCAGCGCCACTTCTCGCAGCGTCGAACGTGGGCCGGTCATGAGCCAAGACTCCGGCGCACCCTGGTACTCCAATAGTCCACCAACAACACCAAGGCCACCAGAAACAGCAGCAACGTCCACACCTGGCTGAACAGAAGGTCATTCAGGGAGAGCTGTATTTCATAGCCCAATCCCCGGATGCCAACGAAGCTCATAATGGCGGCGGCCCGGATGCCGCACTCAAACCGATAGAAGCCATAGCTGAGCATTTCTGGTAGCGCCATGGGCAGACGACCATAGAGCAGCACTTTCGCTGGAGAAGCCCCAGAAGAACGTAAGCCGTCCAGTGGCTCTTGCGGAACATCGTTGAGCAACTCGGAATAGATGCGCCCGAGTATTCCGGCGTAGGGAATGGCGATGGCCAGCACCACAACCAGGGACGATAACCCAAAGGCGGTAACGAACAAAACCGCCCAGACCAACTCGTGGATTGAGCGCATGAACGCCAACACGAAACGAACGGTCGCGGCCACGGCCAACCGTGAACGCCCTGGGTTGCCCAATGACCCGGAAGCAAGAACGCCGAGGGGCAAGCCGATAATCAACGCTAGGGTAATTCCCGCCACAGCATGGACCACCGTTTGCCAACTGGCGGCCAAGGCCAACTTCAAGAATCCAGGAGAGAGATCCGGCGGGAATAGGGCCAAGAAGAAGTCTTTAAGGGCATTCCCTCCACCGGAGTGAACGATGCCGCCGGTCCAATCGACGCTGGCCACGCTCCATACCAGGGCTGCAACCAGGATGAGACTCAGCAATCGCCGAGTCTCAAAAAATCGGGACACTGGCCTAGGCCTGGGAGGTTCGATCCAAATCATAGCGCGCTGTTATTTGGGAAGTCTCTATCGAAACCGTAAAGCGCTGCTAAGACCGGAGCGGTTAACTGTTGGGGCGGGATATCGAATTGGAGCACGCCTTCCCGCAATCCAATCACCCGGGAGAAATATTTCTTAATCAACTCCGGGTCATGCAGACTAGCTATCACGGCCCCCTTAGAGTCCTCCACCAGGTCGGTGAGGAGGGCCAGTATCTCGTCGGCGCGAGCCGGGTCCAAGGACGAGACCGGTTCATCGGCCAAAATAATCTGCGGAGCCTGTAGCATCAACCTGGCAATGGCTACTCGTTGCTGTTCTCCCCCTGAAAGCCGGGAGGTCCGCTCATCTATTTTGTCGGCAATGCCCAGCCGCGACAGAGCATTGTATGCCATTTCACGCTCCCTGGCCGATACCAATGATGCCAATGAACGCAGGAGGCCCCACTGGCCCAACCGCCCAGCAAGCACGTTCTGTACCACCGGCAATTGGGGAACCAAATCCAATTGTTGCTGGATTAAGCCAACAATCTCGGAGAGTTCTTTGCCAGGTCGAAGCCGCGAGACCGCCTGGGAGTCTAGGAATAGCTCGCCTCGGTCTGGCTGTAGCAGCCCGGCCAGGATGTAAAGCAGAGTGGTCTTGCCGCTGCCGCTAGGACCGGCCAGCGCCACTCGCTCACCTGGGCCTACGGTGAAATCCAAGGGCGCCAAAGCGGTGAGCGCGCCAAAGGATTTACCAATGCTGCGGCTATCCACGATGGGCCGCACACCACCGTTAGGCGGCGTAGACGCACCGGATCCGCCTACTTCGTTCGTGCTCGGCGGCTGGCTCAATTAATGCTGGCTCACTTGATGATTCCCAAGCCCAGGGCCACGTCCTTAATAGCCTGGTAGTTGTCATTCTTGGTGGCGATGAATCGCTCCGTGCTAAACAGCTCCAATATTTCGGAGTGTTCGCTGGTATTCAGCGCCAAGAGCGCATCTTGGACCTTCTGGGTGAACCCTTCGCCAAACCGTTCATCCATCCCCGAAGCAGCAGTCCAGTTATAGTCGAAATATGGAGGGGTGGTCTCTAGAATCCGCACTTTGTTGGTGTCCACCTTGCCCTCGCTCACCGCCCTTGCCCACACTTCCTCGCTCAACGCTCCTACATCGAACGTCCCACTCTCCACTAGCTGCCAAGTCAGATCGTGGGAACCCGAGTAATTCGGCTCGGACTTGAAGTCGGAGTCCGAATCCAAACCCATTTTTCTAAGAAAGAAACGAGGCATCAAATGGCCGGACGTCGAGCTTTCGCTCCCAAAGGTAATTGTTAGATTCCCTGCTTGGTCCAACAAGTCTTCCAAGGAGTTAACCGGCACACCTGCTCGGACTATGAAATTGGAGTGAAATGCCGCGTCGTTCTCCCGCTGGGCGATGGCCGTGGCGCCGGGGTCTTGTAAACGGGCCTGCACGCCGGTGAGCCCCCCAAAGAAAGCCAAATCTAGGTTCCCCTGGGTAAATGCCGTGACCACCGCTGCGTAGTCAGAGCTGGGAATATATTCAACTTCCACCCCCAGTTTTTGGGAGAGGTAATCGGCGAACCCATCGTACCGCCGGACAAGCCTAGCGGCGTCCTGGTCTGGAATGCCGCCGACCCTAAGCGCCGGGGCGTCGCCACCACCGCCGCAAGCAACGACCAACAACAATATCCCAAAGAGAACTAGCCCGAGCCATGGTTTCTTGTTCAAAACTCCCTTATCCCTTTTATCATTCGAATTGCCCAGCGAATTGCCCAGCGGTCGATGTGTCTGGGCTTATCTAGCGGTCTACCGGGCGCAACGTTATAACGCTCAGATGAATGACCAACAAGATTGTGGTAATCCAACGGTTTACCTGGGGCTGGAAAGGAAAAAGGCGGAAAGGGCGAGCAAATAATCGGGGTTTAGTTACCCGGTGCTACAAGAAAACCCATTGGGACCGCCGGCCAGTCCAGGCCCCATAGGCACGGACTCAAGTAAAGCCGGGGTTGGGATTCCCGTTAGTTATGCTGTTCGTGGCTGACACATAAAGAATATTAATGAGCTATATATAGTCTGTCAAATACCCTAGCTATCAATAGCCCTTTGTTCCTGCCTGACCAGGCCGAAGATTCCTTTACAAGGCCTAAGCCCGGCATTACAATCGCTACCCAGTGGAGATGACGCATTTCGCTGTTTTCTCCAGGTATTTCCCGGTATTTGTTCAAGATATAAGCAGAAAATTCCGGCCAGACCGCGCCCAGCTTCGCGCGTCTATTTAGGACTTGATGGCAGACCAAGAAGACACACTCCTAAGCAACCGGGCCGCCAAGCTCGAACGCATGCGCGCCGATGGCATTGACCCCTACCCAGCCCGATTCCACCGCACCTGCGACGCCGCCACGGCCAGCGCATTGTTTGAGACCGTGGAACGCGGCGAGCAGCCTGACGATAAACTCGAAAATCTCTCCTTGGCCGGACGAATCGTCTCCATGCGAACCATGGGCAAGGCCGCCTTTTTAGACTTGCAAGACGCTTCTGGCCGTATCCAAGCCCTTTTGCGTCAAAACAACCTGAACGAGGGCTTCGACCTGCTCAAGAACCTGGATCTAGGCGACCATTTAGGGGTTCGGGGCAACCTGATTCGGACGCGCACTGGCGAGATAACCATCGACGCCCTGGAGCTGACCGTCACCGCCAAGGGCATGCGCCCGCTGCCAGAGAAATTCCATGGGCTCCGCGACATTGAAACCCGTTACCGGCAGCGCTACTTGGACCTGATATCCAACCAAGAAATCATGCCGGTATTTGTCCTGCGCAGCAAGGTAATCAGCGGTATCCGCCGCTTCCTGGACGACCGGGGTTTTCTTGAAGTGGACACCCCCATATTGGTGCCAGTGGCCGCAGGGGCCCACGCCAAACCTTTCGTCACCCACCACAACGCCCTTGACCAGCAACTCTACCTGCGCATTGCCACCGAGCTTTACCTGAAGCGGCTGATTATCGGCGGCTTCGACAAGGTTTACGAAATTGGCCGAGTCTTCCGCAACGAAGGTATCGACCAGGACCACAACCCCGAGTTCTCTCTGCTAGAAAGCTACGAGGCCTACGCCGACTACAACGACGTGATGAATATGGTGGAGGAGATGATTTCTTCTATCTGCATCGCAGTGAACGGCTCGGCCCAGGTGACAATGGGAGAGCAGGTTATCGATTTCACCCCACCGTGGCAGCGGGTCAGCCTGCGCGAGGAATTACAAAACCGCAGCGGCGTCGATTTGGAGTCGATGGACGACGCAGCGCTGCGCAAACGGGCGACTGAGTTGGGCATCGACACCAAAGTGCTGGAAAGCCGAGGACGCTTGATCGACAAGCTGTTGTCCACTTTTGTGGAACCACACCTAATCCAGCCGACGTTTGTCTTGGACTACCCAGAAGAAATGTCCCCCCTGGCCAAGGCCAAGCCCGACGCCCCCGGCTACGTGGAACGGTTCGAGGCCTTTGCCTTCGGTATGGAGATTGCCAACTCTTACAGCGAGCTCAACGACCCCAAGGTGCAACGGGAACGCTTCGAGGGCCAAGAGCAGATTCGCGAACTGTACGAAGACGAAGAAGTTGACCGGCAAGACGAAGACTTCCTCACCGCCATGGAGTACGGAATGCCCCCAACCGGCGGCCTCGGCATTGGCATCGACCGGTTGGTGATGCTACTGGCGGGCCAACCGTCGATTCGCGACGTGCTCCTATTTCCCCAGATGCGTACCTTGCAAGGCGGCTCCACGGAAGATGCTTCCGACGAGCCAGTCCAGGAATAACCATGCTATCCATTGAACAAATACGAGAAACCCCCGATGAGGTGCGCCGCGCCCTACAGACCAGGGGCGAAGACGACCCCATCACCGCGATACTGGAACTAGACACCCAGATTCGCCGCGTCATCACCGAGCGGGACGACTTGAACGCCGAACGGAACCGGGTCAGCAAAGAACTAGGGCAGGCGCGTTCCCAAGGCCAGGAAGTCTCCGAAGAAGCCCGGGCCGAGATGCGTAAGATTGGCGACCAGGCCGACGTCCTTAACGAGCAGACCAAGGACTTGGGCGAGAAGCTAAATGCGCTATTGCTCGAACTGCCCAATCTGCCTCAAGCCGACGTTCCGGTTGGCGAAGACGAGTCGGGCAGCATTGTGGTTCGCCAGAACGGCGAGCCTCCGGTATTGGATTTCCAACCCAAGCCCCATTGGGACCTGGGCCCAGAACTTGGCATCATCGACTTTGAACGGGGCACCAAGCTGGCGGGCAGCCGGTTCTACACCATGTTGGGCTACGGCCCCAAGCTGGAACGGGCGCTCATATCCTGGATGCTCGACCTGCATTCGCTGGAGCACGGATATACCGAAATTTCGCTGCCAGCAGTCGTGAAACGCGAGATTATGGAAGGCTCCGGCAACCTACCCAAGTTTGCCGACCAACTCTACCACGACGCCGAAGACGACCTCTGGATGATACCCACTGCCGAGGTTCCCATCACCAACCTGTACCGGGACGAGATAATCCCGGCCAACACCCTGCCCCTAAAGTACGTCGCGCAAACGCCCTGCTTCCGCCGGGAGCGGGCATCGGCGGGCCGCGACACCAGGGGCATCAAGCGGGTGCACCAGTTCAACAAGGTTGAGATGTACCAATTCGTGGAACCCGATACCTCCAACCGGGAATTAGAGAACTTGGTGGACAACGCCGAGGATGTCTGCCGCAAGCTGGGCTTCACCTACCGGGTGCTGCAACTCTGCACCGGCGACATGGGTTTCGCATCGTCCAAGACCTACGACATCGAGGTCTGGGCCGCTGGGTGCCAGGAATGGCTGGAGGTCAGCTCCTGCTCCAACTGCACCGACTTCCAGGCCCGCCGCTCCAACATCCGCTACCGGGCCGAAGAGGGTGGCCGTCCCCGTCTGCCCCATACGCTGAACGGCTCTGGCTTGGCCCTCCCCCGCGTCATGATTGCCATCCTAGAGAACTACCAACAGCCGGATGGCTCAGTGGTTATCCCAGAAGTGCTGCGCCCCTACACCGGGTTTGACGTGATTCCCGCAGCGACTACTTAGCCGCACGCCAATCCCTCTCAGCCACGCACCTTTCGACACTCGTCCCTCCGTGGGCTAGAATGCCTGCATTCAGACCCAGCCCGGCAAACTCAGCCCGGAGGATAACGATGGCGGGAATATGGCCCGGTGATACTCAGTGCGTGGTGCTACTTGGATTCGACGTGGACGGTGTGTCGTCCTGGTTGAACCGCAACCCAGACTTCATCAACCATCCCAGCCTCATGTCCATGGCCGAGTACGGCCCCTCAGTCGCCACACCGCGCATCCTCGATTTGCTGGACGACAACTCTGTCCCCGCCAGTTTTTACATTCCCGGCTACGTGGCCGAGACCCACGAAGACATGGTCCGCGAGATTGCCAAGCGGGGCCATGAAATCGCCCACCACGGCTACATGCACGAGCCGCCGTCCTCACTAACCAGAGAGCAAGAGAACGAGGTCATCGAGTCGGGCATCCGCATTCTCAGCGGTATCACCGGCGAGAAACCCCTGGGCTACCGTTCCCCCAGTTGGGAACTTAGTGAGCATTCCCTGGAATTGCTGACCGACCACGGGTTCATTTACGACAGCAGCCTGATGGGCGACGATGCGCCCTACATCGTCAATTCCGAGACCAACGGCAAGACCATCGTTGAGATTCCTATTCACTGGCTACTGGACGACGCCCCCAACTTTGTCTACGCGCCAGTTGCCAACCGGCTTGGCCCCATGCGTAATCCCGACGAGGTCTACGGCACCTGGGCCGCCGAGTTCGAAGGCCTGTATCGCTATGGCCGCGCTTTCACTCTGACCATGCACCCACAGTACATTGGCAGGCCGGGTCGACTACTGATGCTGGAACGTCTCATCAAGCACATCAAGACCTTCCCCAACGTCGAGTTCATGCGGGCCATTGACGTTGCCAAGCTGTGGGTTTAGACGGCAACCAATTGACTACCGTCTTGTATTAGTTGCTAGGTAGATTTAATAGGTAGATTTAATCAGATTGAGCGATTGGAATTGGGTCTCGTGACTCTGTTCATAATCAGCGCTCGCCGATTTAATATAGACTTGCGCATAGCTAATCCTTCGGCGAATTGGGGGATAATATGTCTTCACCTTCAGCCTCATTCACCGGCCGAGTAGCCGGATGGACCGCTCGGCACGCCTGGATCACCATCGCAGCATGGGTACTTGTCTTGGGAGGCGCCTACCTTCTGTCCGGCAATCTGAGCGTATCGAGCGCGGGCGGTGTTGAAACCACCGATGCCCGAAGAGCTAGCGCCCTGATTGAGGAGGCAACCGGGGAAGACCAGCGCGCTGAAGAATACGTGCTTGTAGAGTCCAATCCTGGCCCAATTAACGAAGAACTACTCGCCTCCGTTGTCAGTTCAATCGTCACCGAGATGCGTGCGATTCCGGTTGTGGGCTCGGTTACTAGCTATCTGGACGGGGCCGAGACATTGCGCACACCCGATGGTCGCATGACAATAATCCAGGTCACCACCACCCTCAGCATTGATGATGACCTCGACCCTGCCGACCCCATCTTGGACGTGATCGAGCAAGCGAACCTAAATTCTGGCCTCCGGGTCACTACAATCGGCAACATGAGCGTGACACGCCTCTTTGGCGAGATGGCCGACGAGACCTTTAAAAAGGGCGAGATGATTGGCATCATCGCGGCACTCATAATCATGCTTGCTGTGTTCGGTGCCGTGGTCGCGGCAATCATTCCGATTCTGGTTGCCATTGTCGCCATCTTCACGGCGGTGGGAATTATTGCAGCCATCAGCATGGCCAAGGAATTGAACGAATTCACCGTAATCGTTACCACCATGGTCGGCCTGGCCGTCGGCATTGATTACACACTGTTCATCGTTCAGCGATTTCGCGAGGAGCGTGAAAACGGTCTGGAGCGTTACGACGCAATCATCATGGCTGGCTCCACCGCCAGCCGCACCGTACTCTTCTCTGGATGCGCGGTGGCCATCGCACTGGCCGGCATGCTAATCATGCCCGACATTCTTTTCAAGAGCTTCGGGATTGGGACGATGGTCGTCGTCGTAACCGCAGTGGCGGCGGCGCTGACCCTACTCCCAGCCGTGCTCGGCCTACTCGGTGACCGCGTTAATTGGTTGACCATCCCAATCATCGGTCGGCGGCGGTCGGCAGAAAGCGGCGGCGGTTTCTGGGGCGCCATTACCGGCGTTGTCACGGCCCATCCAGCTATCAGTGTAATGATTACTGCGGCCATCCTAATTGGTCTGACACTGCCGGTAACAACCCTTAATCTTGGCTCGGGCGGAATTAGCATGCTACCGCATGACACCGACGAGCGGCACGCGTTCGATATCGTCATATCCAAGTTTTCCGATGGCATCATCACTGCCGACGTCGTGGTGCTGGCACCGGACATTGGCACTGCTGCAATTCAAGAGGCCATCGGAAAACTGTCTGCTTCCATCGAGTCCGACGACTTCTTTGGAACTACGGAATCGTTGACTGGGCCAAACGGCGACCTCATGGACATTCGGTTCTCAATCTCAGGAGATATCTCCAGCGCCGAATCCATCGCTGCAATCCAGCGCCTGCGCGAGGACTATGTTCCGGCAGCATTCGCTAATGTGGACGCCGAAGTGCTCGTGGGGGGCGCGACCGCGGAAGTGATCGACTCCGTCGCCATCGTTAAGCAATACGTGCCGATTATCATGGCCGCAGTGCTGGCGGCGAGCTTCATATTGCTGCTGATTGCCTTCCGGTCCATCGTTGTGCCGTTGAAGGCGGTGGTGATGAACCTGCTATCGGTCGGTGCTGCCTACGGCATGGTGGTACTGGTCTTCCAGAAGGGCGTGGGGAGCACTCTCTTCGGCTTCCAAGAAGTCCCGGTCATTGAATCTTGGATTCCCCTGTTCCTGTTCGCCATCCTCTTCGGGCTGTCCATGGACTACCACGTATTCCTGCTCAGCCGCATCAAGGAGCGGTACGACCAGACCGGCGATAACTCCGGCTCCGTGGTCTACGGCCTGCACTCGACGGCTTCAATCATCACGGGTGCTGCCCTAATCATGGTGGCTGTCTTCGGAGGCTTCGCCCTCGGCCCGCTGTCCATGTTCCAGCAGATGGGCTTCGGCCTGGCGGTCGCGGTAATCTTGGACGCAACCATCGTCCGCATGGTCTTAGTCCCGGCCAGCATGGAACTGCTGGGCGATAAGAACTGGTACTTCCCCAATTGGCTGGAATGGCTGCCCAAGATTAGCATCGAGGGTGCGCGAAGAGCCGAACCGGCCATGTCCGCCAGCGACGACGGGAATTAGACCGGACTAAGCAAGTCGATTAAATAAATACGGCGCAGAACATACGGCCACCGGACTAGGTGGCCGTATGTCTACCGATTCCCTTGCCAACCCACCGCTGCGCAATTACCATGTGCCCATATTAGAGGAGCCCTCGGCCTCAGCAGGCCAGGCAGGAGCAAAACATGCCAAAGGTACATGACCGCGGCAGTTGGCCCAACGACGACCCCATCGACCATTCTGAGCACGAAATGGAAGAGTGGGAGCGGAAGGTCGACGCCCTCAGCAGCGTGCTGGGCGAGAAGGGCCTCAAGAACACCGACCAGTTGCGACGCGCCATTGAAAGTCTCGACCTGAAGACCTATGAGTCGCTGAGCTATTACGAGAAATGGACGGCGGCCATGGAGACTCTCCTCGTCGAACAGGGTGTCATGACCACTGCCGAAATCGACGCCAAGATGTCTGAGCTGGAGCGAGGGCAAAAGTAGCCGTGGCCAGCAGCACAACAGCACGTTATCGTCCCGGCGACCAAGTACGCATTAGAGTCGGCACTCCGCCAACTCACTTTCGAACGCCTGAATACGTCCAAGGCAAACTTGGCAGGATTGACACCCTCTACGGAGCATTCAAAAACCCAGAGTCCCTGGCTTACGGCGGCGACGGACTGCCCGCCCAGCCGCTCTACCGAGTGGAGTTCGCCCAGACCGACCTGTGGCAGAACTACAGCGGCCCCGCCACCGATACTCTACTCATCGACATCTATGAACACTGGCTGGAATCCATCTAGCGCGGAGGAGACCTCCCATGGCCGAGAACGGACACAACCACGGCGACAATGCCGAATACTACGCCCTAAGGGCCGAGGCCATCCAGGCCCTCCTGGTGGAGAAAGGCGTCTGTAGCATCAACGACATCCTGTCCATGGCCGACAAGCTGGACTCCCGCTCACCCAAGGACGGCGCCAAGGTGCTGGCCCATGCCTGGGTGGACCCAGCGTACAAAGAACGCCTCTTGGCCGACGCCGAATCAGCCCTCTTAGAGCTGGGCTACGACCTGCCCGAAACTGCTCCCCGACTCACCGTGCTGGAGAACACGTCAGAGGTGCACCACATGGCGGTGTGCACGCTGTGTTCCTGCTATCCAAGAGCGATTATTGGGCGGCCTCCTGCCTGGTACAAGGGTTTGGCCTACCGCTCGAAGGTCGTGGTTGACCCCAGGGGCGTATTGAAAGAATTCGGCACCGAGCTAGATGAGTCGGTTCAAGTTCGGGTCATCGACAGCAGCGCCGACTACCGTTATCTAGTGCTGCCGACTCGGCCCGCTGGCACTGAAGGCATGAGCGAGGAAGAACTGGCCAAGCTAATCACCCAAGAAAGCATGATTGGCGTCGCGCTGGCCCTATCGCCGGAGTCCGTCTCCACCAGCTAGCCAACCCTGTATGTCAAAATAAAAAAGGCCCCGCCGAAACAAATTCGGCGGGGCCTTTTACGTTCTCTCAGATAGCCTTAGTCGGGCCGATCCAGCATTTGTTGTGGTATTTCGCCCAGCAGGGATTCCACATCGGGCATGGCCGCGTTATTGCCGAGGCCGATGTGCATCGGCGTAATAGAAATGCAGTTGCCTTTGATCGCGGCGATATCGCTGTCTGGATCAGGGGTCGCATTGTTGGGCTTGTTCCTGGATATCCAGTAGCGCTTCTCTGGCCCGACATTCTCTGCTCGGACGTTTTCGCCCCACGACCGGCCACCCAATTTAGTAACCCGGACTCCCGCCACTTGGCTCATCTCAATTTTGGGGATGTTGACGTTCAAGAACAGCGGGTCACCGGAGTAGTCCTTAAACTTCTCGGCCAGGGGTTTCAGGATCTTCTCGGCAATGTCGTACTTGGTGTTGGTCACAGCGGCCACAGAAATGGCAATCGTATTGATGCCCCGCACAAAACTCTGCACCGCGCCGCCAACGGTCCCGGAGACCATCACGTCCCAGCCCACGTTCGAGCCAGCATTTACTCCAGACACCACCAGATCGACATCTTTGACCAGACTTTCCAGGGCCAAGACGCAACTATCGCCAGGAGTGCCCTCTACCGAAAACGCGCTCACCGGGAATAGCCCGTCGCCTTCAGCCTGAAATTCGGGTGCCACGGTCCATTCGCCCGCCTTGACCGGGGCATGGAGGGTTAGACAAGCGCCCACGCCGCTCTGTTGGCGGTCGGGAGCGACCACGACGACTTCGCCAACCTGACGCAGAGCACGGGCAGCCGCCCAGATGCCGGGTGCGTTGATTCCATCGTCGTTTATGACCAGTATTTTCATGTGTCTCGCTTTGTCCAAACCGCCCATTATTTCAACACCAGGCAATGAGTAGTATTTTATCAGCCGGGATTTCTAAACACAAAAGTAGGGAACTTGAACTGCCATGAGCAGTAACAGCACCTACCGTCATTCCAGCGAACGCTGGAATGACGGGGGGTTAACGTTGACCCGCAGTAACGCCAACAATCGGAGCGGTAAGGTCGACCTGCCGTCGATTGCCTAGTGGTGGGCCAGTCCGGTGGCGTGGAAGATGGCGTGCTTCAGTTCGATGGCCGCCATGGCACGCCGGTATTCAGCCGACGCGAAAATATCTCCGATGATGTCGGAGCCAAGGTCGTTGTCGATCAAATTTGCGGCGGCAGCGATGGTCTCCGCATTCAGTTCCTGTCCCACCAGTGCTTGCTCTACAGACTGGCCGCGCACTGGACTGGGGGTGAGGCCACCCACGGCAACCCTGGCGACCGTGCAAGTGTTGCCGTCCATGGTCACCACCGCTGCAGCACCGACCACGGCATAGGATGTGGCTGGGTGGGCCATCTTGGCGTACTCGGAATGCTGGTTGGCTGCCAAAACCGGCATCTCGATGGCCGTCAGAATCTCATTTTCGGCCAAGACGGTGCTGAACGCACCCGTGAAGAAATCGGCTGCCGCCACAGTCCTTGAGCCACGGCGGGTAATTCCACCCTGGCCTTGAATGGTGAACTTGGCATCCATTGCCACCAGAACCGTGGGCAGGTCGGACGCAGGGTCAGCATGGGACACGTTGCCGCCGATAGTCCCCCGGTTCCTTACCTGGGGGTCGCCGATGCCGTAGGCGGTCTCCCACAGGATACGGGCCGAGTCCCGTACTAGGGGCGACTCGGCAAGCTGGGCGTGGGTGGTCAGCGCACCAATGCGAAGGATGCCATTATTGGCAGTGATGCCTTGCAGCTCCGCGATTCCGCCAATATCGATGACGGTGCCGGGACGGGCCAACCGCAGCTTCATCAGCGGGATAAGACTATGTCCGCCAGCCATTAGCTTTGCGTCGGCGTCGTTGCTCAGAAGCTGAATCGCCTCCGACACGGAGTTGGCCTTTTTATATTCGAACTCTGTTGCAAACATCGTTTAGCTCCCCTGCTTTTCGCGAATGGCCTGCCAGACCTTTTCCGGGGTGAGGGGCATGTCTATGCCGGTGACGCCCAGTGGCCGTAGGGCGTCCATCACTGCGTTGTAGATGGTCGCCGTGGAGGCGATGGCCCCCGTTTCGCCGATTCCCTTCACACCCAACGGGTTGTGGGGCGACGGAGTGACCGTGAATAGTGTTTCAATGTTCGGAAACATGTGGGCCCTGGGCAGGGCGTAGTCGGTCATCGAGCCGGTCAGGAGTTGGCCGTTGTCGTCGTAGACCGCTCCTTCCCAGAGCACTTGGCCGGCCCCTTGCACAACGCCACCGTGGACCTGACCCTCGACAATCATCGGGTTAATCTGCGGGCCGCAGTCGTCGCCGGCCACGTAGCGTTTGACCTCGATGTGTCCGTTGTCCGGATCCACATGCACCACCGCGACGTGGGCACCGAATGGGTAGACGAAGTTGGGCGGGTCGTAGAACGCCGAGGCTTCAAGCCCTGGCTCCATGCCTTCCGGCATGTTCCAGGCCACGTTGGCCATGGTCGCCATCTCTTGGATGGTCTTGCTCTGGTCGGGCGAGCCCTTGACGAAGAATTTGCCGTCTGCATACTCAACGTCTGCTTCAGCGGCTTCCAGTAGGTGAGCAGCTAACAGCCGGGCCTTCTCTTTCACTTTGCGAACTGCCAACACCAAGGCTGCGGCTCCCACTGCTGTGGTGCGGCTGCCGTAGGTGCCCCAGCCCATGGGTGTGTTGCTGGTGTCACCATGAACAATGCCCACATCGTCCACATCTACGCCCAATTCGTCGGAAACTATCTGGGCGAAGGTGGTCTCCTCTCCCTGTCCGTGGGGCGAGACTCCGGTGTACACATTCACTTTGCCCGTGGGGTGGAAGCGTACGATGGCACTCTCCCACAGGCCGCCGCCGAACCCAACGGCCCCGGCAACCTGTGAGGGGCCAAGCCCGCAGATCTCGGAGTAGCAGGTGACGCCGATGCCCATATACTCGCCATGCTCCCGCATGCGGGCTTGTTCTTGGCGCAGGGCTTGGTAGTCCACATGACCCAATACCATATTCAAGATGGGCTCGTAGTCGCCGCTGTCGTAGGTTATTCCACTGGCCACATCATGGCCGTCTTCAAATTTGGGAATCAGGTTCTTCCGCCGGAGTTCCACCGGATCAATCCCCAGCTCCACCGCCAGTAAATCAACCAACCGTTCCACCAAGAAGGTGGCCTCGGGACGGCCTGCGCCTCGGTAGGCGTCCACCGGCGTGGCGTTGCTGAACACCCCGTAAATATCGGCCTTGGTCGCTGCGATGTCATAGGGGCCGCAGTACATCAGTCCATGAAGGATTGTGGGGACTCCGGGGCCAGCCGTGGACAGATAAGCGCCCATGCCAGCGTAAATCACGCTACGGACGGCAGTGATTTTACCCTCACGGGTGGCCGCCATTTCCACATGCTCTACATGGTCGCGGCCATGGATGGTCGCTTGGAAACCCTCGGACCGGGTCGCAGTCCATTTGACCGGGCGTCCCAGCTGCATGGAGCAAAAAGAGGTAATCATCTCATCGGCATATACAGGAATCTTGCTGCCGAACCCGCCGCCGACTTCGGTGGCGATGACCCGAATCTTATGCTCGGCTACTCCAGTCACCAACGAGGCTAGGAACCGGCAAATATGGGGGTTTTGGCTGGTGCTCCATAGGGTTAACTCGCCCATGGACTCGGTCCAGGTAGCCACCGCCGACCTCGGTTCCATGGCGTTGGGTATCAACCTTTGATGGACGATGGTGTCTTTTACGATAACGTCGGCGCTGGCGAAGGCTGCGTCCGTATCGCCACCGGCAGCAACCCAGTGAAACGCCTGGTTGTTGGGGGCGTCTTCGTGCAACTGGGGCGCGCCCGGCTGCATCGCCGCCTCAGGATTGACCACTGCCGGAAGGATGCTGTAGTCCACCTTAATCAATTCCAGGGCGTCTTCAGCCTGGTAGCGGTTCTCGGCTACCACCACCGCCACCGCGTCGCCTTGATAACGGACCACATCTTTGGCTAAAGCCGGATGGTCTACTGCCTTCACATCGGAATCGGGCGGAATCCAAGCGCACGGAATGGGGTTCAACACCCCGTCGGTGTCGGCGCCGGTGTAAACCGCGACCACTCCGGGGGCCGCAGCGGCTGCGCTGGTGTCGATGCTGTTTATCTTGGCGTGAGCGTGGGGACTACGCAATATGGCAGCAAAGGCCATCCCTGGCAGCTTCACATCGTCGGTATAAGTCGCGCCTCCCGTAATCAACCGAGGGTCTTCACGACGGCGAATTCCGGAGCCAAATATTCTAGTCGTCATGGCTTAACTCCTCTTCGCTTCCGCAGCCGCTAGAACTGCTTTCACAATATTGTGGTACCCCGTGCAACGGCAAATATTGCCTTTTAAGCCTTCTCGCACCTGGTCCTCGGTTGGATTGGGGTTCTTATCAATCAATTCAACTGCGGTCATAATCATTCCGGCGGTGCAGTAACCGCATTGCAGGCCATGGTTGTTCCAAAAGGCCTCTTGGACCGCGTCCAGTTCACCCTTCGGAGACAGTCCCTCAATGGTGGTAATCTGGCTCCCGTCGGCTTGAACGGCCAGGCAGGTGCATGATTTCACCGTTGTGCCGTCCATATTCACCACGCAGGCGCCGCATTGGCTGGTGTCGCATCCAACCTTGGTCCCGGTCAGTCCAAGGTCTTCTCTGAGAAAATGGACCAACAACGTACGCGGGTCCACATCCTTTTCATGGGCTTTTCCGTTCACGGTTACCTGAATTTTCAAGGTAGCTCCCTTGCATAGTAGGTTTGCTAGGTTTGTGTTGTCGGTGGTTGGTTTCCAGGCGTAAATAGGCACAGGGGCCGAAGTGCCCCGAGTATATACGCGGCCACATACCCCGTCAACGTGCCTGGCGCAGCCCTGTTAGTTGCGGAATTTCCTGCCTGGCCCTATGATTTTAGATGCGTCTGCCCAGCGGCCACTGGACACCGACGCCCGACCTGCCTTTTTGCTAACTAATGAGGACTTCAATGTTCCCACAAAGTATCTTTCCCGATACCGCCGAAATTGACGCCCAAGGGCAACTAATACTGGGCGGGTGCAAGGCCACCGATTTAGCCGAAGAATACGGCACGCCGGTGTACATTTTTGATGAAGACACCCTGCGTGGCCGCTGCCGCAGCTTCATCGGTGAGTTCCGCAAGCTATACCCAGCAACCAACGTCAGCTACGCCAGCAAGGCCTACATCAACCCCGCGTTGGCCAAGCTTTTTCAAGAAGAAGGCATGGGCTTCGACGTGGTCTCGGGCGGCGAGTTAGCTACCCTCATAGCCGCGGGCATCCCCATGAATGAGGTCTATTTCCACGGCAACAACAAGACTCCCCAGGAATTGTCCGAAGCGCTGGAGAACTCCATCGGTTGGGTGGTAGTCGATAGTTTTCATGAACTTGAGCTGCTCGACCAGTTAGCGGGTCTGGCAGGCAAGACCCAAGACATTCTGATTAGAGTTTCTCCCGGCGTAGACCCACATACCCATGTGTACACCACTACAGGCATCTTGGATTCCAAATTCGGGTTTTCAATTCAGACCGGCCACGCTGCCGAAGCGGTCCGCCTGGGCCTGGCAGCCAAGAACCTCAACCTGCGCGGTCTGCACTTCCATTTGGGCTCGCCCATATTTGAGATGGAGCCCTACCGAGTAGCCACTGAGTTGGTGTTGAAATTCGCCGCCGAATTCCGGGAAGACGGCCTGAATCTGCAGCGGTTCAGCCCCGGCGGAGGATTCGCCATCGGGTACACCCGCGACCAAGAACCCCCTCCGGTGTCCGACTACGCCGAAACTATCGTGTCCACCATGATTGCCACCTGCCAAGAATTGGGTATGGAACCGCCGACCTTGGTCATTGAGCCAGGCCGGGCAGTCATTGGCCCCGCTGGAGTGGCCCTCTACCGCATTGGCGCCATTAAAGACGTGCCAGGCGTGCGCAAGTTCGTCAGCGTCGACGGTGGCATGGGCGACAATATTCGTCCGGCACTCTACCAGGCGAAGTACGAAGTGGTAGCCGCCAACAAAGCCAACCAAGAACCCACCGAGAAAGTTACGATTGCAGGTAAATATTGCGAGTCGGGCGACCTGCTAGCTTCAGATATAATGCTGCCCAAGATGGAATCCGGCGACTTGATTGCCATTCCCGCAGCGGGAGCCTACTGCCCCTCCATGGCCAGCAATTACAACATGAACCCGCGACCGCCAATGGTCATAGTTAAGGATGGCAAAAGCCGCTTGATTCGTAGACGGGAGAGCTACCAAGACCTGATGCACTGCGACGTGGTTTAAAAACCACGCCGCCAAAGACTTATGTGGACAATCTTCGGACAAGACCACCTACTCAAGCAGCTTGAACCCAGCCTTCGGCTAGGCAGACAGTCCCACGCCTATTTACTCAGCGGTCCACCCCATGTGGGCAAGATGGCTCTTGCCATTAATCTCGCCCAGGCCGTAAATTGTTTAGAGGGAAACGCAATGCCCTGCGGTTCTTGCACTCAGTGCACCAGAATCGCCCAAGGACACCACGCCGACATACGGATACTTGCCCCCGGCCAAGGTGAAGAAGGCCGGTCGGCCCGCACCGTTATCGGCATCAACGAAATAAAAGAAATCCTGCGCCGGGCAAACCTGAACCCTTACGAGGGTTCGTGCAGCGTAGTGATTCTTGACGGCGCTGAATCCATGAGTGACGAAGCTGCCAACGCATTGTTAAAAACACTAGAAGAGCCACCCCCACAGGTGATGTTCCTGTTGCTTACAGCCAACGAAAGCTCTGTATTAACCACTGTTCGGTCTCGGTGCCAGACCTTGACCCTGGTTCCTCTTTCCAAAAATCAAATGGAGGAAAGGCTGGTAACAGACCGTCAGGTAACACCGGAGCAGGCCGAGCAGTTGTTTCGTCTATCACGAGGTTGCCTTGGCTGGGCTATCAGCGCACTAGACGACACCCAAGTGCTGGAGCAACGGCAGGCTGACCTGGAAAAGATGCAAGAAACCCTGGACGCAGGGCTCGAGACCCGGTTCACCTATGCCAATGAAGTTGCCTCGCTGTTTAGCAGCGACCGCGACGCCGCCAAGGCCCTGCTGGCCCTGTGGCTTCGTTGGTGGCGAGACCTTCTCTTAATCAAAGAAGGCGCCGAAGAATTCCTGCACAACGCGGACCACGCCGATTCTCTACGCAGCCAAGCATCTAGCCTAAGCACAGCGCAGATTGTGCAGTTCATCAAACGTCTAATGCAGACCTTATCCAACCTAGATAGTAACGTCAGCCCCCGGCTGGCGATGGAAGTATTAATGCTGAACCTACCCATAGAAGCTGGTCAAGTATGACCTTGGTTACTGAACCCACTAACCAAAGCAGGGCACATTTGACGCGGGTTGTCGGTGTGCGCTGGCGTAAGTCTGACCCCGTAAGTTATGCCAGCGTTGGCGACCTACCGCTGCGCCTGAACACATGGGTCATATTGCAAATGGAGAAAGGGCAAGAAATTGCCTGGGTTTGCCGGGAGGTTAAGGAGCTGGTTGCCTGCCAACCCGATGAAGAGCCGACCATTCGCGTGGTGCGCAAAGCGACCGCCAGCGACCTGGGACGACTGCAAGAGAACCGAAGCGCAGAACAGGACACTTTTAAGCTAGCCCGCACCAAGGCCCGCGAGTTGGAAATACCCATGAAGGTTGTGGACGCCCACTACGTCTTCGACCGTTCCCGCATGGTTGTGACCTTTGGCGCGGAGGGCCGAGTGGATTTCCGTCCGCTAATCCACGCATTAAGTTCGACCATCGGGGGTCGAGTGGAATTACGCCAAGTGGGTGACCGCGATGTGGCCAAGATTGCCGGAGGCCTAGGACGTTGCGGCAAGTCGCTGTGCTGCGAACAGTGGATGGACAAGTTCGAGTCTATTTCAGTGCGGATGGCTAAAGAACAGGCCCTGCCCATCAGCGCAGAAGGTCTGGCCGGAGCCTGTGGCAGATTGCGCTGTTGCCTAAAGTTTGAATACGAGCAATACCGAGAGATAAACCGGGCGCTACCCAAGATTGGTGAATTGGTTGGAACGCCCACCGGGGCCGCCACTGTGATAGTCGGACACCGGATGAAAGAAACCGTATCGGTTCGCTACCAGGACGACCGAATTCTGGAACTGGCCTTAGCCGACATCACCAGGGATCAGACTCCCCGAAAGTAGCCCCTTAGTCTCAGGTCAACCCCGGTCTGCAACTAACCAGTTAGTCTCTAATGGACCAGGGAATATACAACTTCCACTCGTCCAGAATCACCCTGTTCTGAAGAATTAGGTACGGATTGGGGTCTGGGGCACGCGGCGTTTTTGCCAAGCGCATTTTTGCTTCAGCCGGAGTACGCCCCGCTTTGTGAAGGTTGCAGCCGTTACAGGCCGCCACGACGTTTTCCCAAGTATGCGCGCCGTTCTGACGTCGGGGAATAACGTGGTCAATGGTTAAGTCTGGGGCCTTCTTACCACAGTATTGGCAGCTGAACCGGTCCCGCAGAAAAACTTCCTTCTTGGACAGTTTGCGGGGCAAAAAGGGCCGCTTCACCATGTAGTCCAACCGAATGATTGAAGGTGCGTCAATCGCCTGACTTACGGTATGAATCTGACCCCGGTGGTTCTCGAGGAGTTCGGCCTTGCCCTTGGTAACCAAGACAATGGCACGGCGAACGGTGCAGACGTTCACCGGAACGTAGTTCAGGTTTAAAACCAAGACTGGCGCACGGATGAGTACAGCAACATCCACCGCCTCCGCAACCCCATTTTCGGAAGCGCCAATCGCCGTCAGTTGTCTTATTTCTGCCTGTTCAACCATGTCGGCCGGCCTTTTGGAACTCCCACACTCTGGTTAAGTAGCGCTATTTAGAAGCGCTGGGGGGAAGTAACCGCCCGGACGTTGCCGGGGCCACCATACATGAATATTAGGCCTGGCGCGGGCAAAACCTGCGCCCGGAGCCTGATGCAAGCTATGGTAGCACATAGGCTACGGAACAATTTTAAAGCTAGAAAAAAGCCGCCCGACCGGGCGGCTTAGTCTTTAATTCGTCAGCTTATTCAGCTCGTTGTCCCAGTCCCCTGGGATCAGCTTTACACCACGCATTACCACATCAAAGTTATCGGCCAAGAACGTGCCCAGGGTCGACTCGTCGATCGTCTTATCCAAGTCTTGAAACGGGAACCGCTGTATCCCCGTCAAGACTCCCGACAGCAGCAGGAACCCGACCAACACGCCAACGGCCATACCCGCCAAACTGTTGGCCAGCCCAAAGAGCGGAATAATCTTCAGCACGCTCCGGAGCATGAAGCTGATTATTCCGCCCACAACAAACAGGACTACGAAAATCAGGATGAAGCCAGCCACCGTTTGAGCGTTTTCATTGTCGGTGACGCCAGCAAAGATGTTGCCCACCGAGTCGCCAATACGGCTGGAAAGCGCCAGACCGATTATTAGCGATAGTAATGGCACCACCACTTGTAGCAGCCCCGAGGAAAATCCCCAAAGAGCAGAGATTCCCCAAACGACCAAAATCGCAATATCAATCCAGTTCATAATTCTCCATCTCCAGTAGGCCGACACATAAGCCGGGTACTACGAGTGTACATGGCGTAATTCCAGGTCGCCAAGGGGGTTAGCGGACGGATGCTATTCCATTTCGAAGACTGACCAGGCCAACCAACGCCGTCACTCCAAACACATACGAACCGATAACGTCGCTGGGCCAGTGGACTCCCATGTAGACCCTAGAAGCCCCCATCGCCAGCACAACCAAGATTATCCCGGCTTGTATCCCGCGCCGAAGAGCAATCGGTTTCACCAACTGCTCGATTAGGTAGACCACCATCCCGCCCAAAATCACTGCCAAAAGGGCATGACCGCTGGGAAAGCTCAGGCTACTGGGGTCGGGACCAATCATATGATATTCCGGCCGAGGTCTATCCACCAATTCCTTCAGACCGTTGCCAAGCGCAATGACCGCCAACCCGGCTACAACCATGAACGCATCGGCGTGGCGGCGGGTAATCGCCAATCCTCCGGCCAACACGGCCATCACCGGTAAAAATACTAGGGTGTGCCCAAAACTGGCGAAGGCTAACGCCAAATCGTCCAGCCAGCCAGTGCGGAGCGCCTGGAATCGCTGTATGGCGCCTTCATCGCCTGGGAAGTTGGGATACACTGCGGCCAGGACGAACAGAACCAGGGTGCCAATAACCCCGGCGGCCACCAGACCCGCCTTCCAAGAGACCTTGCTTGTCGAACGGTCTATTACGGTTGTTTCCATTGCTGCGATATACGCCAACCTTTGGTTGATTGGACTCCAATCTAATCCTCCAGCCCTCATCTCCGCAAGGTAAATAGCGCGAGGCTGCGGTGTATAATGCCCGTGCGTGCCAGATACGCCTACTTAACACCCCTAGAAGATAAAACGAGGGAGCAATTGGCCCAAGGAATTAGCGTAATCGCCATCGACGGCCCAGTAGCTGCCGGTAAGACCGTAGTGGGTCGCAAGTTGGCCCAAAACCTTGGCTTTGCCTACCTTGATACCGGCGTCATGTACCGCGCCGTAACCTGGCTGGCCCTGCAATGCGGCACCTCCGTTGAAGACGGGTCGGCCCTGGGTAAGCTTGCCCGGAGCAACCCGGTCGCGATAGAGGGTAGTGAAGGCAGCCGGGTATTGGTTGCCGGCCACTCCCTGGGGCCAGAGCTAAGAGAATCTTCGGTGGACACCAATGTCTCAGCGGTCGCCAAGGCCTCGCCGGTACGCAAAGAGTTGGTCGCTCAACAAAGGCAGATTGCCGCCCAAGGCAAGATAGTCATGATTGGCCGCGACATTGGGACCGTCGTCCTGCCCGATGCCGACCTCAAGATTTACCTCACTGCTTCTCCTGCGAAACGTGCCCAGAGACGCTGGCAAGAAATGCGCGACCGGGGGCAAGAAGTGGAGCTTGAAACCGTCTTGAGCGAGACTCTGGCCCGGGATGAGATAGACAGCAACCGAGAGGATTCGCCTCTCAGACCAGCACCAGACGCCTGGGAGCTAAACACCGACGGCCTCAGCATCGAACAAGTGGTGCAGAAAATCATTGACCGGTCTAATAGCCTTTGAACGGTTTCAAAGACACCAAGTTTCTCTACCGCATGGGCCGGTTGTTGGCCCGGTTTTGCTTTCGGGTGTTTGGCCGATTGGAGATTTCCGGGTCAGAATGTGTTCCCCAGAACGGGCCGCTGATTGTGGTCTGCAACCACTTATCTCTAAACGACCCGCCCCTATTGGTGGCCGCCATCCCCAGGCCGCTTTTCTTCGTCGGCAAGAAAGAGCTGTTTGGCAACGTAATTACCCGTTTCGCCATGCGGTCATTCCACGTGTCACCCTTCAATCGGTCTACCGTCGGGATTGACGCAATCCGGATCCTGATGCAGAATCTTGAACGCGACAGGGCCGTTGTGATTTTCCCAGAGGGGCACCGCAGCCCGGACGCAACCTTACAAAGGGCAATGCAGGGCGTGGTGTACCTGGCAATGAAATCCCAAGCGCCCATTCTGCCGGTGGGGGTTACGGGCACGGAAAAATTCCCGCTCTGGCGCATTCCATTTCCATTCCGCCGCATGAAAGCCGTCATTGGGCCGCCATTCACTCTGCCCATAATCGAAGGCAATCCCAGCAAGGCGGTGATGTCGAGTATGCTAGACATGGTGATGGGCCGTATCGCCGACCAATTGCCACCGGAGTATCGTGGCGTCTACCGCAGGAAGCCAGCGGACAAACCAACCGGCCAGCCGATCTAAACCAGGTTCACGATAAAGATCCGATAAATTTCATTAAAAACCAAGCCCGGAAAAACCAAGCCCGGAAAAACCAAATCCGGTCGGAGAGATTCATGCAGCAAGCATCAAAATTCGGCATCTACTTGAACGCCAACGACAATCAAGTGGTGCGCATCAATTCGCCTTACTGGATTCCCGACGAGCCTGATTGGGTATTTTTAACTCCCGAAGTTAATTCCACCCTGCTCAACATCCGCGACATGGCCAAAGAAAAGGGCCTCGCCAAAGACTCGGGGTCAATTACCTGGGGAACCATACCGCTCAAGGACTAGAGCCCTACAAGATGCGGAAGAGGTTGGGAGGATAAATGGATACCAGGCCGGTAGAGGAACTACAGGTACGGCAACGGCTCGAGGCCCAGGAAGAGAACCTATCTCCCTACGCCAGCCGTTCTAGCAAATCTTTGGGACGCGAGCGACCCGAAACGCCGTCGCCTCTACGCACCGAGTTCCAACGCGACCGCGACCGGATTATCCACACCAACGCCTTTCGCCGCCTGAAGCACAAGACCCAGGTATTTCTTGCCCCATCCGGCGACCACTATGTCACCCGGCTGACCCACACCCTAGAAGTGGCCCAAGTTGGCCGCACCATCGCCAGGGCCTTGAACCTGAACGAAGACCTGGTCGAAGCCATGTCCTACGGCCACGACCTTGGTCATACACCGTTCGGTCACTTGGGCGAGGAGACTCTCGACCAGGTCTACCCCCCTGGCTTCACCCACAGCGCCCAGAGTCTGCGCATCGTGGAGCAGTTGGCCAAAGAAGGCGAAGGACTAAACCTCACCGGAGAAGTACGGCAGGGAATAATCTCCCATTCAAAACCCAGGGGCGACTTTCTCGACATCAAGCTGGAGGAATCGCTGACCCTGGAAGCCCAGATACTGCGCTTGGCCGACTCGGTGGCCTACTTGAACCACGACATCGCCGACGCCATTAGGGCTGGCATGTTAAAAGTTGAAGACCTGCCCAAACGGGCCAACCAAGTCTTGGGCACTACCCACGCGGAACGGGCCAATGCCCTGATTACCGGCATCGTCCAAGAGTCATGGCCGGTCTCTGGACTGGCGAGCGAACCGCTGGAAGACAAGCCAATGATTGCCATGGACGCGGAAACCCGCGACGCCATGATGGAACTGCGGGAATACATGTTCCAAAACATCTACCTGCCCCTGGGCAAGACACAACAGTCAGCGGTGGGCCGTGAGGTCGTAAAGCTGCTGTACTACCATTTTGTGGAGAACGCAGAGCAGATACCCCCGCCTTACTTCGGCCCCGGCGCCGACCCAGAGCGGGCCGCAATAGACTACGTGTCGGGCATGACCGACCATTACGCCATCCGCCAGGCAGAAAAGCTACAGCCTGGCATAACCCAAGGGGCATTCCACAACGTGCCGCTAGATTAGCGGCTCGCCGCCTTTTCTTTTTAGTTAGAGCTTGGTCCCGTACCAAGTGCCGAGATATCAGCGTTTACCCCTTGAACGCGGGCATTACCTCTTCGGCGACAATGCTTAGTTGGTCCTTGAACACTTCCAGGGGCATTCCCATTACCGCACCAACGTTGACTCGTTCTATGCCTGGGTATTGCTCTTCGATTCCCTTGAAGTGGGCGACCATGTCTTCCGATGTGCCGCAGAGCCAGGAACCAGCCTCGACGGCTTCGTCCAGGGTCGGCAGGGCAACTCCCGGAGTCCGGCCCTTGTTAACCACCGAGGCGTTCTGCTCAGGCGTTAGGGGCATGACGCCCAAAGGCCCGGCGAACTTCATGGCTTCTTCGAAATAGGGGCGGGCCAGTTTAATGGCTTTTTCTTTGGTCTCGGCGATAAACATCCGGCAGCCCAGGGCCACGTCTTCACCCAAACCAGTCTCTTTACCGTACTTGGCCCTAGCTGTTTGCAGCATCTCCAGCTTTTCGGCCAAGGCCGGGGCCGGGTTATTGGCGATTAACGGCTTGATGCCCATCCGCGCCATGAAGTCGATTCCCCTGGGGTTGGCGCTGACCAGCGGCTGCCAAATCTCGACGGGCTGGGTCAGAGGGCGGGGCACCAACGTTAGCTCCTTAAGTTGGTAGCCACGGTAAGGGACATCCGGGGGCAGTTGGTAGTGCTTGCCGTGGTGGGAGAACTTCTCTTGGGTAAAGGCCTTAACCATGACCTCCACCTGCTCTTCGAACAGTTCCCGGTTGGCGTCGGAGTCCAGCATCGGCGCGCCGAAGGTTTCCACTTCCCTGGTGTGATAGCCACGGCCCACGCCGAAGATGACCCGGCCCTTGCTTAGGATATCGGCCATGGCGAAGTCTTCGGCCAGGCGAAGGGGGTGCCACATGGGTACGATGTTGAACCCACAACCGAGCTTCAGTTTTTCAGTCTGGGTGGAAAGATAGAGTCCCAACATCAACAGGTTGGGGATGGCTTCGTAACCCTCTGGCTGAAAGTGGTGCTCGGCCATCCAAAATTCCTGGAACCCCAGTTTCTCCAGGTGCTTGGAAATGTCCAAGGCCCAGTCGAAACTCTGGATTAATTGCTCATTGGTGTACGAGCGTTCGTTGGCTGGCATTCCATCAAGCCCAACATTTTCGTCTACCACGTGACCCGCATATGATGCGGAAAAATTGTGAATCATTGGTTTAACCCCTGTTTATTATCTCGTAATTAAAATATTGAGGCACCATCTCTGGTGCCTCTTTTCTTATCGATAGCTATGCGGCTGGTCCGAACAAAACGCGGCGACCCGCTATTCTCTCGGCACCTGGCTGGGCGCCGGGTTGACCAGTTCGATGCCAATGGTCACCGGGAACACTCGCACCAATTCTTCCACCGTCCATTTGCCGTCTTTCTGAATCGTCCGCACCGGCTCTGGTTCGTTGAGCAGGGTGATTAGACCCTCGGTGACGTGGAAGACGTGCCCATTGACGTGGGCCGCCTCGTCGGAGGCCAGCCAGGCCACCATGGGCGCAATGTCATCGGCCCCGCCGCGAAGCGTTAGGGCTGCACCAGTGCTGATACCACGGGCGGCCCGTAAGGCGCGGGCGTCATCGGGAATGCTGCCAATCATTCGGGTGGCGGCGCTGGGGGAGATGGCGTTGGCAGTTACGCCGTAACGGCCCAAGTCTCTGGCCACAACGCGGGTGAACCCGGCGATACCGTCTTTGGCCGCGCCATAATTGGCCTGGCCCGAGTTGCCGTACAACCCGGTTGTGGAACTAAAGGTGATTATCCGGCCAGATTTCTGCTGGCGGAAAAGCACGCTGGCGTTCTTGACGATGGAGAAGGTGCCCTTAAGGTGGACGGCAATAACATCGTCCCACTCTTGTTCGCTCATGTTGAAAATCATGCGGTCCCGGAGAATTCCGGCCACGGTGACCACAATATCCAGCTTGCCGTAGTTGTCGAGCGCGGTCTGGATGATTTTCTCGCCGCCGGACATGGTAGCCACCGACTCAAGAGAGGCGACTGCCTCCCCGCCCGCAGCTTTAATCTCATCCACCACCTGTTGGGCGAAGGACGAATCTTCCCCGGTGCCGTCAACGTTGACGCCAGGGTCAACCACCACAACTTTGGCCCCTTGGGAGGCCATCAGCTTGGCGACGCCCCGGCCGATGCCACGGCCCGAACCGGTTACAATCGCCACTTTGCCTTTTAGCAGGTCATCCATCGGATTTTCTCCATTTGATTACTAGTCAACTTTATTGCGCTGCGGTCAGCTATTCAGCCCGCTCCCACAGCAGGGTTACCGTAAGGTCGGCCTTGGCCCCTTTTATCGGCAGGGTGTTCAGCCGTAATTGTTCACCGTCAAATTCGTAATTCCGAGTCTGAACATCCCCCATCCAATTGGGGAACAGGCTACCTTCAACGTGGTGGGTCATTTGGCTATTGGCCTCGTCTACCTCGTAGGTTCCGTAGTAGGCGATGTAGCCCTCGAATGCTGTTTTTAATTCCTCGGCAGTCCCCTTCAGCAGGTTACCCGACTGGAACTCCGGTCTGCCGCTACCGGCTATTTGGCCAGAGAAGTTGCCCTGACCGTCATACATCAGCAGGCCGGTCGGTTCTTTGCCGTAAGGGTAGGTGATTCGGCCATCGGTCCACTTGCCATAGCACTCCAGCAACCGCCAGGCGCCAGCAAATTTATCGCCAGCCAAGTCTTTGCTTACTCCCTGGCCGGGGCCGGGTTGAAGATGTCCTTGGTCAGAACGTCGCGGGCCATGACACGCAGCTTATCCATGTCCCAGGTGCCTGTTGGCTCGTAAATGGCCCGTTGTGGCCTGGGCTGGGACACCAACGAGACGGTGTCGCCATAGACCAAAAAGGTCTGGCCGTTAACGTTATCCGCGAAATCGCTGGCCAAGTAGCAAACGAAGGGCGCGATATGGTCGGGGTCCAGGTTTGCCAGGTCTTCCTCTCCGGCGATGGGAGCCACGCCGCTGCGGGCACGTATCTCAGACGCGCTGCCGGGGATGTCGGCAATCATGCGGGTGCTGGCCCTGGGGGCTATGGCATTAACCGTCACGCCGTAGCGGCCCATGTCTTTGGCCACCACCTTGGTGAACCCGGCGATGCCGGACTTGGCCGCGCCATAGTTGGCCTGACCGGAGTTGCCCATGAGGCCCGATTCGGACGTGAAGGTAATGATGCGACCGGAGCGCTGTTGGCGCATCAGGATGCTGGCATTCTTCACCACCGTGAAGGTGCCCTTGAGGTGAACGGCAATCACGTCGTCCCATTCCTCTTCGGACATGTTGAAAATCATGCGGTCCCTAAGAATTCCGGCGCAGGTAACCACGATGTCCAGCTTGCCGAAGGTTTCCACCGCGGTCTGAACGATTCTTTCGCCGCCTTCCATCTCAGTTACCGACTCGCGGCAGGCAACGGCGTTGCCACCGGCGGCCTTAATCTCTGCCACCACTTGGTCTGCAATTGAGGTGTCATTACCGCTGCCGTCGACGTTCACGCCGGGGTCGACGACCACCACGCTGGCGCCTTCTGCAGCCATCATCATGGCGATACCGCGACCGATACCGCGACCGGAGCCGGTGACGATGGCCACTTTTCCGTTCAACATTTCCGCCATTATTGCCTCCCTGGGTACTGGGTTTAGATTGAATCTGGGCAGCCCTAGCCGCCCCTAATTACTATTTACTTACGCGAGGGTTAATTACGCACTGGCAAAGCCACCGTTGCCGAACCGGGGGTGGTTTTTTCACCGTCCTTGTTCTCGAGCCATATCTCGCAGTCGACCAGGTTGGCCCCCTGCTTTTGGTATTTGCGGGTGACCAGGCCTTTGGCCGTGACTGGGCTGCCTGGCATATCCATGCCCCGGTATTGGCAAGCCAGGCGTTTCAAGTCGCCTTGGGGGCCCATCCATTTGGTGACCAAATGGCCCAAGAATGCATTCTTCAATGCGCCGTGGAGAATAACGCCGTCCAGATTATTGCTCTTGGCAAAATCTTGGTCGTAGTGAATCTGGTAGTAATCGCCCGATGCGCCAGCGTACTTCACCAATTGTTGGGTGGTAGGGTTCTTCACCACGGGCGTCAATTCCGTGCCCTCTTTTACGTCATCCCAATAGACCTGTTCGGCCATACCTAGGCTCCCGTCGTACCGTGTTTTAATACAGTGTTTTAGTATCGATTAGTATCGAATCGAAGTGCTGGTCTGCGTGGCGGCAACCTGATTGAACTGGTTGTGGTAGGTCACCACTATGGTGGTAATAATCATGAGGCCCATGCGCCCAGTCCGCTCGTTGACGTCGGCTATCTCGGAGATAGCGGTAATCCGGTCACCAGCACGCACCGGGTGGAAGTATTCCCAATCGCTTCCGCCGTCCAGCATTCTGTTGAAGGGCATGTCATAGGGGAACGCCGGACGGTCAACTCCCACCGAACGTAGGAAGGTCGGCGGGGCAATCAGACCGCCGTAGCGGCTTTCTCTGGCGGCCATTTCATCGGAGAAAACGGGGTTATCGTCCTCAATGGCGGCGGCGAACTTTATGATGGCGCCCTTCTCGACGTCAATGGTGCGAGGCGCGCTCTTTTGGCCGATGGCTTGTTGGCGCATTTCTTCGGTTAAAAAAGACCCGGCAGTAGTCACGAAATACCTCCAGTCACAGTGCACGGCAAGTCTACAAGTCACCCTGTTTGGTGTCAAGAAATCGTAGCTTTAACAGCCAGGCTCGCGATTGGACAGGCCAGCAACGCCGATATATAGTTTGGTGAACTCCAGCTAAGACCCGGCGCTCAGGCACGTTTCCCTGCCTGAGACAGGCCTGCTGCCCGCTACCGGTTTACGGGCGATTTTCCCACCAGGAGACATGCTATGGAATACGGTTTTTATCTCCCCAGCGGCGGCCCATCAGCCCAGCCCGACGCCCTGGCCAGCATTGCACGCACAGGGGACAAGTTGGGGTTCTTCTGTATGGTGATGCCCGATCATATCGTGCAGCCGAGAACTGTCGAGTCCCAGTACCCCTACAGCGTGACGGGAGACATCCAGAAAGCCCATCAGACGGCATCGGATGAGCGGCTGGAACAGGTGACGACCTTAGCGTACCTGGCGGGAATTACTGAGCGGATAAAGCTGGTCACCAGCGTGATGATTATTCCCTACCGCAACCCCATCCTCACCGCCAAAATGTTGTCCACCCTGGACATGCTGTCCAAGGGCCGTTTGATTCTGGGCGCTGGCGTCGGCTGGATGGAAGAAGAGTTTGAGGCTCTGAGCACAGAGCCCTTTGCCGAGCGTGGCGCGGTGACCAACGAGTACCTAAGGGCATTCATCGAGCTTTGGACCAAGGACGACCCGGTGTTTGAAGGCAAGTACGTCAATTTCTCAAACATCACCTTCCTGCCCAAGCCAGTGCAAAAGCCGTATCCACCCATCTGGATTGGCGGCCAGAGCAAACCGGCCATCCGGCGTGCGGCACAAATTGGCGACTGCTGGCACCCGGTGGGCGCAATTCCCGCCGCTCCATTGGAGCCAGAAGAGCTGGCCGAGAACCTGGTTCTTTTGCGCCAGTACGCCGAAAAAGCAGGCCGCGACCCCTCCAAGATTCAGGTCTCGGTGAAAGCGCCGTTGTATGACGCCAGCAATTCCAGCGGCCCCCGGCGCCGGTTCTCCGGCTCACCCGATGAAGTCTGCCAAGATGTGCAGACCTACGCCGACGTGGGAGTCACCCACCTAATCTTCGACTTCCGCACCGGCGACCCCCACCAAAACGAAGACCGGATGGCCAGCTTCGCGGAAGAGGTCATGGCTGTCACTTAGATATTTCGTTAAATAACTGGTTGTGGATAACAATTTGCGATATTCCTATTCTTCAACACCAGGAGGCGATTCATGGAAACTTTGAATGACCGGTACGAAAGGGGCCAGGCTACACGCGCACTCATGGCTCAAGGCGACCCCACCCATTCCACCCTACCCGGCATTGACCGTTTGGCTCCCGACCTGCGACGCATCATTGACGAAGCCCTGTTCGGTCAGGTTTGGAACCGGCCTGGGCTAGACGCCAAGCACCGTTGTATTTCGACCATCTCGGCATTGATGGCCCTGGGGCAGCTACCCCTTTTGCGCCGCCACATTGAGCGCGGCTTGAACGTGGGGTTGACCCCGGAACAGATTGTTGAAATGTTCATCCAACTCACCTTCTATGTTGGGGTGTCGTCCGTGGAAACCGCCATGCGGACCACCCACGTGGTTTTCGAAGCCAGGGGTATCGACTTCAAGCCCACCCAGAGCTACGACACCACCAGGACCGCCGACGAACTGTTTGAAGTCGGCAAGCAGAGCTACCAAGAGCACATCGGCGAGTCTGTCCTGTATCCCGTGGATGACCCCAACTCTGTGGAGATGGAAGTCTCGCGCCTAATCGACGAGTATCACTGGGGCGCAATCTACACCCGGCCCAACCTTGACCCGCAAAGCCGCGCCATCTGCGCTCTCTCCGCCATGACCGTGATGGGCCAATACGACCGCCAGATTCGCCGCCGCATCGAAGGCGCGCTAAAGGTGGGCGTGACCCCGCAGCAGGTGATGGAGGTGTTTGTCCATCTCATCCTCTACGGCGGGTACATAAATTCACGCACCGCCATGCGGGTGGCACGTTCGGTATTCACGGAACGGGGACTAACCATCTAAATTCAGTCTTATACCCAGGCTAAATTCAGTCTTATACCCAGGCTGGAGTAGAATCATGAAACTGCGTTTGGACGACGGCATAGAGCTTTTCTACACTATTGACGACTTCACCGACCCCTGGACTAAACCGGAAACGGTGGTGATGCACCACGGCATGGCCAAGAGCCATAAAATGTGGTTTGGCTGGGTGCCCATAATTGCCCGGCATTACCGGGTTATTCGCTTCGACATGCGGGGCATGGGCTTATCCGACGTGTCTGGCCCCGAACACAATTGGACGCTGGACGGCTTTACCGACGACCTGAAAGAGTTCGTGGACAAGATGGAATTGGATAAGTTCCACCTCATCGGCGAGACGGTGGGCGGTTCCATCTCCATGAACTTCTCGATTAAGAACCAGGAGCGGCTGAAGTCGCTAACCGTCTGCACTTCGCCCACCAATTTCAACGCCCACCACAAAGAGAGCGCAGAGCTTATCGAACGGGAAGGATTAAATGTCTGGGTGGAAGATTCCATCGGAAGGCGGCTGGACCCACAGATTGTGGACCCGGCTTATATCCGCTGGTATGCCGAGCAGATGAAGGCCACCCCCGCCCATGTGGTGGCTGGCTTCCAGGCTAGGGCTAGCGGGGACATCGGCCCACTGCTGAAAAACGTTCAAACGCCAATGTTGATGCTGGCGGCGGCCAGCTTGCGAGAGGAAGTCCTCGGGGATTTCAGGGGGGCCTCAGACCTATTCCCGAACGGCCGGAAGGTAATTTTCCCCGGCGTGCAAGGCTTTGTTCAACACATCCTACCGGTGCCATGCGCCAGAGTTTGGCTCGATTTTGCCCAGGGACTTGGCTAGGGCTATAAACAGTTGCACAGAATGTCCTTGTGACCGATGACAATCCTGTATCCGTTAACCGCCCTCGGCCGTCGCCCGGCAGCGAGGCTTGGCGTAGGCTGGGAATTAGCGAACCCCTATGTTGGTTTCGACACCAATTCCTTGAGGGAACGGAATGACTTTTTCAACTATTTCTTATACCAAGACCAAAAGTAAGTAAGTGGAAGACTTTTCGTTCCTGCCCCTTCTGGTAGTCTCCGGTCTGGCCTTTGCGGTGCCGGTGGTGTTGTCCCGGTTTCGCCACGGCTTGGTCCCCATCGTTGCCGGTGAGCTGCTAGCGGGCATCGCCTTTGGGCGAGCTGGCCTTGGGATTATCAAATCCGATCCCGCATCGGAAGTAATGGCCACCACCGACCCAGAGCAGGCCATTCTAACGTTTCTATCTCTGTTCGGCTTCGCCTTTCTCATGTTCCTAGCCGGGCTTCAAGTGGACTTCGGCTTGTTGTCTAGACGGGACGGGGGGAGTCTCTGGCGCTGGCAATCGTGGATAGAGAACCCTTTGCTGGCGGGCTGCGTAATTTTCGTGCTTACCCTTGGCTTGGCCCTCGTGGCGGCCTGGCTATTACCTGGAGCTAACAGCCTTAGCCGTATTCTGGTAATCGGGCTAATTCTGTCTACCACCTCGGTGGGGATTGTAGTACCAACCCTACGGGAGAGGGGCCTCTCCAGGTCACCGATTGGGCAGACCATACTGATGGCCGCCTTTGTGGCCGACTTCGCCACCGTCGTCCTCCTCACTCTTTTGGCCGGGCTGATGGAGGGCGAGAACGTTGTCGAGGTTGCTCTTATCGCGGTCCTGTTCGCCGCATTTTTCCTGGCTATTCGGGTGGGCGACAGGGCCAGGGAACACAGCTGGGTGAGCGCAACTCTGGGGCAGCTTGCCCACGCCACGGCCCAGATACAGGTCCGGGGCGCCCTCGCCCTCATGATCGTATTCGTAGTTCTGGCGGAAACCCTGGAAGCCGAGCTAATCCTGGGCGCCTTCTTGGCAGGCGCTGCTATCTCTTCCCTTTCACGAGAGGAAGGTTCCAGCCTGCGGGAGAAGTTGGACGCCATTGGCTACGGATTTTTCGTGCCCTTCTTTTTTATAACGGTTGGGGCGTCATTTGACCCCGGTGCCCTGGGGCGATCAACCGAAAACCTGGCACTTATTCCAGCTCTTTTGGTCGCCGCTATCGCCGTTAAGATCCTGCCTAGCCTTTGCCTGCGGCTGAAATTCACCTGGCGGGAAACACTTAGCGCCGGTGTATTGCTAAGCCCGCGGCTCAGCTTAATCATTGCCGCCTCGGTCGTAGGCTTGCGGCTGGGTGTCATTGACGAGGCGACCAACTCCAGCATTATCCTGGTGGCCCTGGTAACGTCCACCCTTGCGCCCGCCATATTTGCTCGCCTTAGCCCGCGTCTGGAACCCGAGTCTAGCCACGTAATAGTCGTGGGCGCTGGCGAGGTCGGCTCTTTGCTAGGAGTCCAGCTGGCCGGGCAGCACATGAGGCCAGTTCTAGTAGAGCAGGACCCTGAACGGGCCGCCCGAGCGGCAAGTCGTGGTCTGGAAGTGGTCACCGGCTCAGCATTGTCGCCGGAGGTCCTCGCTCAAGCGGGCGCTCTGGGAGCCGATGCCATTGTAGCCGCCACCGCCGACGCCGAAACCAACCGCCGTATTTGCTTGTTGGCCCGGGACAGCTTCAATGTTAAGAACCTGCTGGCGAGGGTCGACAACCCACGGCAGCGCTTGGAATTTGACCAATACGGCATTCGGGCATTGAGCGAGCCGATGGCTTTGGCCATTGCCCTGGACAGCCTGTTGGTGCGGCCCGACATCTTCCGGGTGATTGCGGAGCCAAGGATGGACGTGGAGATTCTGGAGGCGTCTGTTCTCAATCGACAATTCGTGGGGCACCCCATCCATCTGTTGCCGTTGCCTGGCGACGCAACCGTCATCCTAGTGCGGCGAGGGCAGCGGCCTCTGGTTCCTCATACCGGAACGCTATTGGAAATGGGGGACTTGGTGACGCTGGCCGGGGACGCTGAGTCGGTAGCCGAAGGGGTTAGGCTGCTGGAAGCGGCGGATAACCCATAGGAACCAAGGTTGCCCTGGGACGCTTGATGTCTTCGCTGCCATTCTTGGGGCACTCATAGTAACGGCGTATTGGCGCTATTCAAATTTGTCTTGAAGCCGCGTCTTCACGACCTCATATAGGCCGTCAACGTCAGAAATCTGAATGGTACAGTCTAATATCGATTGGCTCGACGGTAACCAGGCCTTCGCCTAACAACATCCTTAAGCTAACTACGCCGCTTGGGTAACGGAATATCCGACCCAAACCGCCGCCAGCCCCACCGCGACCTGAATAAACATATTGGAAAAGGCGGCGACGGACTGCCCATTTCTTAGCAACTCAAACGATTCATAACCAAAGGCCGAGAAAGTGGTGAACCCACCCAGCAGTCCAACAATCACCAAGGCTCGCACCTCTGGGCCCAAGAAATTGCGGCTTTCAGAAACGCCCGCAAGTGCTCCAATCACCAAACAGCCAAGAATGTTGACAGTGAATATCCCATAGGGAAACGAGGCACCGTAGAAAAGGTCTTGAACCCACCCCGTGACCAGATAGCGCATCACAGCGCCAACAAACCCACCTAGCCCCACCAGCAATATTAGCTGCACGCTAGACATCCTCCGAACAAAGTTGTCGCTCAGCCAGCCAATACGGATGGCACCTTTCCACCAGAAGTATTATCATGGGCGAAGCCGTCGACCATTTAGTGCAACTTGATACACGGGAACCATCTTTTTCATTACCACCGATTCGTTAACCGGTAATGGTTGACCGGTTCTCAGGCAACCGGCATAGAATTCTGAACTAATTGGAATTCGTGCCCGCCCGCTTCTCTTGTGCTGGCGAACCTCTCAACTGTGAGAGTCCGAAGAGCACAACCTGGTGCCATTGAACGAACCTGTTAAATCAGATTCGCCCGGAAGCCCCCGGACATTAAAAGCCTCGGATGATGGTGGCCCCAGACGATAGAAGCCTCTGCCAAGCAGGGCCGAACGACTAATCTGCCCTCGCAGGTGCGTACCACGTATTGTTAGGTAAAAGTATCTCACGCGGTGTTGGCCATTGGGGCCACCGGCTCAACCCCAATTTGGACATTTACCCCTCCCTCCGTCGCACTCTCAATCTCCTCCACCGAGCGCATATTCCGCTCGATGCCCTCTTTGCCATTTTAGTAGGAGCCGCGGCCGGGCTTGGCGCCGTTGGATTCCGGTATCTGCTGAGCTTTGTCCACGACATCTTCTTCATAGGGGGTGCGGATCTCCTGAGTCCGATGGGCAAATGGTACGTTATCTTGATTCCTGCTGCCGGCGGTCTTTTGGTGGGGCCGCTCGTATATCTATTGGCCAGGGAAGCCAAAGGACACGGCGTGCCAGAAGTAATGGCGGCGGTGGCGGCCCGGGGTGGCCGTATTCGCCCCCGCGTGGCGGTCGTAAAAGCGTTGGCATCCTCCATCTGCATTGGTAGCGGCGGTTCGGTAGGACGCGAAGGCCCAATTGTTCAGATTGGTTCTGCCATTGGTTCCACGATTGGACAAATCCTGCGACTTCCCGCTGAAGACGTGCGGCTGTTGGTGGCCTGTGGCGCTGCGGGCGCAATCTCCGGCACGTTTAACGCACCGTTAGCCGGCGTCTTGTTCAGCATGGAAGTCATATTGCACCGGTATACCGGTCGTAGCTTCGGCTTAGTTGCATTAAGCTCCGTCACCGCGGCGGCAATAGCCCACGCCTTCGTAGGGGACACTCCAGCCTTTTCCATACCCCATTATGAATTGGTCAGCGCCTGGGAATTTCCCCTTTATGTTTTGCTGGGAATTCTGGCTGCGTTTACCGCAATCATCTTTGTGAAGGTACTTTACAAAAGTGAAGACCTCTTCGAAGCGCTGAAGTTCCCTGGGTACTTCAAGCCCGTCATTGGCGGGCTGGCGGTTGGCCTCATTGGGGTCTACTACCCCCAAATCTTTGGGGTTGGCTATAGCACCGTTGAATTCGTCTTGGCCGGTAACTTGGCCCTCAGCCTGCTAATTCCGCTGATATTCATCAAGATTCTAGCAACGTCATTGACCCTAGGCAGCGGCGGCAGTGGTGGTGTGTTCGCCCCGTCCCTATTCATGGGCGCTGTGTTAGGCGGGGCCTTTGGAAGCGTTGTCAATGAGCTATTTCCTGCCATTACCGGACCCGAAGGTGCCTACGCCTTGGTCGGAATGGCCGCAGTTTTCGCGGCGGCCAGTCGTGCTCCTGCCACCTCCATCGTCATACTTTTCGAGATGACCCGCGACTATGACATAATCCTCCCTCTAATCGCCACCGTGGTCATTAGTATGATTGTGGCCCGGCTAATTCAGCGGGAGAGCATCTACACCATCAAAATGCGCCAACAAGGAATATCCATTCCCGAGGATGATCAGTGGGACGCACTACGCGATATTCTGGTTGCGACCGCAATGACCACCAACTACCCGACCATACATCCGGAAGCCACCCTGCATGAACTCAACGACTTGTTCCTAAAATCCGGGCACCACGGCTTCCCGGTAGTTGATGACCATCAAAATCTTGTCGGAATAGTCACTGTTTCCGACCTTAAGTTGGTTCACCCCAATTCTACTCAAATGGTGTCAGAAATCGCCACGTCCGACGTTGTCGTCGCTTATCCAGACCAATCGCTGCACGACGCCTTGGCACAATTTGGGGGAAGAGATGTGGGCCACATTCCCGTCGTTGGCCGAGACAACCGACGCCAACTCCTAGGCATGGTCCGTAGGCACGATATTATTCAAGCTTACACGGACAGCACCAGAGCCGAATAAGCAGTCTTCGGCTCTTCCCGGCATCTGTAGAGTTGCCATTTAAACCCGGCTTGCCGCCCGTTCGTTGACCGCTGTGGCCCGTCGGAATACAATCTGGCGTGGCTGCCCACAGACCCTTGTTGCGAACCTATTATCACCAATCCCAGGTCGCAGAGTGAAATCGTGCCGGACTGGCAACTGCCAATCTGATTAACACCTGCGTTTCCGCCTAGCTTCAAACCACCAAAATTCTGGAGGCCAATTGCCATGGACCTGTCACTAGAAGGAAAAATCGCCATCGTAACCGGCGGCAGCAAAGGTATTGGCCGGGCTACTGCACTGGCCCTAGCCCAAGAGGGTGTGGACGTGGCCATCTGCGCCAGGGGCGCAGAAGACCTTGAAAATGCCGCTACCGAGATTCGGGCCAAGACCGGACGCAAGGTGTTGGCTGTGCAGGCCGACATGAGCAACCCGGAGGACATCAAGAAGTTGGTCGCCACCACCGTGTCCGAGCTGGGAGGTGTGGACATCTTGGTCAACAATGCCGTGAACTCCACCGCTGCGCCGTTCATGGAACTAACCGACGAAGACTGGCTAAACCACATCAACGTCAAAGTCATGGGCTACGTGCGCTGCTCCCGTGAAGTCATCCCGCACATGCAAAAACGGGGCGGTGGGAGAATTATTCATATCGGCGGCATGGCCGCCCGGTCGGTCAATCGCCTCGCCAACAGCAACGGAGTGACCAATTCGTCCGTCTCCAACATGGCCAAAAATCTTTCCGACCAATTCGCGTCCGACGGCATTCTGGTCAATTGCATTCATCCCGGCACCACTAGGACCGAACGGCAAGACCGGAGCCTTAAGGCCCGAGCGGAATACGGCAACATTAGCGTTGAGGAAGCTGAACGCCGCGCCGTTGCCGACATTCCCATTGGCCGCATGGTCGAGTCTCAGGACATCGCCGACCTAATACTGTTCCTGGTATCAAACCGCGCCGGGGCCATCACCGGCCAGACCATCGCCGTCGAAGGCGGCGCGGGCCGTGGAATGAACTATTAACCTCCGTATCTGTTAGTGTCGAAGCACATCAAAGTACCAAAGCTAATTCAGAAAAAACAGACCGGGGTGAGCGTCCAAGAGTTGGTCGGAGCGCCACCCCGTTTTTGCGCCCAGCGTTTCTCATAGCCACGAAACCAAAGGACTCAACTTGAAAATTAAGCTGCCCAGCGGGCTAGGACAGATCCCTCGAGGCCTAAAACTCCAAACCCTAATCTTCTTGGTGCCGCTGTTGCTCTTGTTCGCCGCTGGCTGCTCTTCTGGCTCGAACGATCCCATTATCTCCAGCGAACTGGAAGCCGGCGGGCCCGAATACTCGGCCGTTATCATTACCACCGACCTGGCAGTGGGCTACAACCGCATCTTGTTCGGCATCATCAACCGTGAAGGCATGCCCGTGCCGGGCGCAAGTTCAGAAGTGGCCGCATATTTTCTGGTTCCCCAGGAAGATGCCAGAGAACTCAAAGAAACGGTGACGGCCCCATTCATCAAGTGGCCCACCGCCGCACAAGGTGTGTTCGCAGCGCCGATTGACTTGGACATTCCCGGACTCTACGAACTAGACGTAAATTTCACGTCCAATGACGGCATCCCAATCTTCGCCCAGGCCAATTTCATCATTAAGGAAACGGCCAGCACTCCAGCCATTGGAGGCGCCGCCCCGACTAGCGTGACGCACACTGCGGCCAAAGCAGACGACATTTCCCACATTACCAGCGCTACCGAGCCCGACTTGGACCTATATGAATACTCGATTCACGAGGCATTGCTGCAGGAAAAGCCCTTGGTGATAGTGTTCGCAACTCCCGCTTTTTGCGTCAGTGCCACCTGCGGACCCCAAGTAGGAGAACTGACCAAGGTAAAAGAAAAACTGGGAGACCAGGCCAACTATATCCACGTGGAAGTCTTCGAGGACCCGCATTTGGCGGACGGAGAGCGACCGACCGGTGGACTGGTGCCTGCCGTGGGTGAATGGGGCCTGCCCACTGAACCGTGGACGTTCATCGTCGATAGCAAGGGCCTGATTTACGCCAAGTTCGAGCAGTTCACTACAGCCGAGGAAATTGAAGCGAGACTTCTAGAGATTTTTTAACCGCCAGGGCTAGAAGCGTCTCTAACATCAATCGCAATCAGGCGTCCATCGTCTTCCCGGTAGGTAACTAAGACCCTTTCGCCACCGATTTGGTGCTGCCTCAGATGGGCGGCGCTGGTGCCAACCTGTCCCTCGGAAGCGAACTCCCAAATCTTGCCGTTGTCGTCCCGCACCTTGAGTAACTCAATCTCTGCCAGATTGCGTTCGACCGCCGCCAGCACCAAACCCGTTACCTGCTTTTCGCCGTTACCGCCACAAGCCCCAGCAACAAGCAGCAGGACTGCTCCCAAAGCCATGACCAGCGCTAATCGCTTAATCGTCAACCGAACTTGAATACCTTGATGGCAGCAAGCCCGGTGACAAGTATCCAGCCCCCTAAGGCCGCCAAATAGGGCCAGGTGTCCCAAATGGGCACACTGTCGATTGCGACTTCGCGCAGGGCCGTCAACATGGGCGTCAGCGGTAAGGCCAGGGAAAGCTGGGGCAGCAGCCAGGGCAAGGACGCGGTTGAGAAAAAGGTTCCCGCCAAAAACATCATCGGCAGGGCAACGGCATTACCCATGCCCGAAGCTGCCGCCGGACTCTTGGCCCAAGCCGACAGTATGAATCCAATATTCAAGAACACGATGCTGCCCAAGGCCGTGATAGCAAAGACCCACAGGATGTTTCCGTGGACGTGCCCGCCAAAGCCAAAGACCCCCACTGCCAGGATGATGGCCGCCTGCACCATGGCTAAAATCACGTGGGCGGCAATCTCACCGGCAAAATATTTCCAGATGGGCAGTGGCGTAACCAGAAGCCGTTTCAAGATGGACTGGTTGCGATAGGTGCTGATACGGACTGCGATGGAAATTATGGAGTTGGTCATAATCCCCAGTCCCAGCAACCCCAGCAAGACATTGTCGAAATAATCGACTTCTGGAACACTAATTACGTCCGAAGTCAGCAACTCGGACGGCACAATGGGGCCGCCATCAGATTGAATTTCTGACACCAGGTTGCGCACCGCGCCGTCGACCAATTGATTCCGGTCTGGGTCGCGGGTGCTATAAACCAATGTCACCGGCGCCGGAGCCCCGGTTTGGGCTTGCCCTGCTGGGTCGTCGAACATCGCCGGAATGATTATCAGGTAGCCCAGGTCGCCATCGGCCACCTTATTCCATGCTTCGTCCGGGGAAATGTCGATGTACTCAATCTCCAGGAACGCTATCCCTTCCAACCGCTCCCGAAGTAATTCGGACCTCGGGCCACCAGACTGGTCTATGACAACTACGTCGGCAGCGCCCACTCCGTTAAAGTCGAACAGGCCGAACACCACCACCAAGAGCAGGGGGAAGAATAGAGCCCAAAATATGCCTTGTCGGTTGCGCGACATCATCTTGAGGTTCGCCAGTGTCAGTGCAATCAAGGCTAGTCCCGTAGCTCAGTGCCGGTCAGGTCCAAGAAAACGTCCTCTAAAGTAACCGGGGTAATTTGCAGGTTCTCCAGACCCAGGTTGGCCTTGGCTATCTCATCCAGCATGGTCTGAAGGGCAGAAGGGCTATTGGTGAGGCGCAGCAAGTAAGTATTCTCCGGCCCCGGCTCCTCGCCCGCTTGTTCTCCAGATTGAATAACCTCGATGCCGCCGTTTAGGGCTTTCAACTGGGCCATAGTCATTGGCTTAGTCATGGTCAGCTTTACGGTATAGGTGGCTTCAAGTTGATTAATCAGGTTCTGGGGAGTGTCCAGGGCCAATATCTGCCCGTGGTCCATGATGGCCAATCGGTTGCAGAGGTTTTCCGCCTCGTCCATATAATGGGTGGTCATTACCACAGTGACCCCGCGCTGGTTGACCTCTTTGATCAGACCCCAAAGATTGCGGCGGGCCTGGGGGTCAAGACCGGTGGTGGGCTCGTCTAAAATAACCAGTTCCGGCGCGTTGACCAGACTGGCGGCAACGGCGAACCGCTGCTGTTGACCACCGGAGAGTTCGCCCATACGGCTGCTGGCCTTATCCGATAGGCCTACCTGTTCGAGCAAAGTTTCCGAGGAGACACGTTTGGGGTAAAAACTGCCCAACAGGGCCAGTATCTCTTTGAGGTTGAGATAGTCGTAGTAGGCGGATGCCTGGAGTTGGACGCCAATACGGGCTTTTACTTCTGCCGCATTGGTCTGAACATCCAGTCCCAATACACTGACACGCCCTTCCGTCGGCTTCTGGAGGCTTTCGATAATTTCGAGCGTGGTGGTCTTACCTGCGCCGTTCGGGCCCAGTATCCCGAAGACTTCACCACGGTCAACACCAAAAGTCACCCCGTCAACCGCGGTGAAAGTGCCGAATCGTTTAACTAGATGTTCAACTTGGACAGCGTGCTCCATGACAGCTAGGAATCATATCACAGAGTACGCCTAAATCGGGCCGTTTCCACCAAGATGCCGCTATCTCGGACAAGAGTTAACTTACCTTGTTCAATGGGCAGCGGTTCGTGCCTGGCCACGCACAAGATTCGTTGACATCATCTAGGCCCTATGATAATGTTCGTGACGCGGTGGCAGGCCCATTTCCGCCATGTTTAAAAAACGTTTACCAACCCGGCGAACAACGCCGTGGCGATATTTTGAGCCCCGCTAACACACAAGTCCCACCGAAAACGACGCCGGTCTCTTCTCATAGACCCCCAAACCAGGAACCCCTAAACAAATGAAAAGCAGTAACCGCCTGCTACCACCCCCAAGCGACTTCAGCTCAACCCTAGTCGATTCAACCGCATTTACCGAGCCAACCTTATGGCGCTAGGCAACACCAGCGGATTCCACGCCTGGTTCAGGGGAATATCCGCCTTTACTGTCCTTGCCGCATTTGCCTTGGTCATCATCGGCGGGATTGTGCGAGTCACCGGGTCGGGCCTGGGATGCCCTGATTGGCCGGGTTGCGACGGCGGCATCTTTCCTCCCTGGGAAACCAAAGCCCTAATCGAGTACTCCCACCGGATTACGGCATCGTTCGTGGTCGGTCCGCTGATATTGTTTCTGTTCATCTCCGCCTGGGTGCGGTACCGGCGAGAGCTGTGGGTATTAATTCCTACAACGTTGGCCTTTGTCTTGGTCATTGCCCAAGCAGCGTTGGGCGGGGCCACGGTGCTTACCGAACTGCCCGGTGCTACCGTCATGGCCCACTTGGCCGTCGGCGAAGCCTTGGTGGCCTGCCTGGTCGTACTAGCCGTGGTGGCCTACCGAGGCCCACTGCAACTAGAAAAACCCGATTGGGCGACTGGCAAGACTGGCAAGTTTCCTACCCTGGCGGTAATCGCGGGTGTGGCGGTATTTTTGCTGCTTCTTTCTGGTTCCTACGTAACCATCAGCGGGTCCACCGGAGCATGTTTCGAGTGGCCTTTATGCCAGGGCGAAATATTCCCAGACCACCGGCTTCAACTCATTCACATGATTCACCGTTACATAGCTGGCATTGTGGGCCTGTTCGTCTTGTATAGTCTGCATCTCGGATTTAGGGGGAAGACCCAGCCTTCTGAGATACGTGTCTTTTCCATGATTTCCGTGGCGCTCATCGTCGCGCAAGTTATAGCTGGCGCTTGGGCCGTCCAGTCCGACTTCAGCCAAGAAGCCCGCGCCCTGCACCTGGCCTTGGCAACTGGAGTCTGGATTGCCGTCTCTGGACTCGTTGTGCTGATATTCTCCAAGCCCGGTATCAGGTGGAGCGGAATATCCCGTGGCTGAGCATGTCGAAGCTGGCCTGCCTGCCCATGAAAACCACAGCGGTCTCATTGCCTTGGGTAAAGATTACCTAACCCTCACCAAGCCACCGATAATAATTCTCCTGGTCATTACGGCCATTGGCGGAATGTTCCTCGCAGCAGAAGGGGTTCCTTCGCTCCGGATCCTCGCCTTGGTCTGCATCGGAGGGGCGCTGGGCGCCGGCGGGGCAAACGCCATCAACCACTTCCTGGACCAAGACATCGACGCAGTGATGTCCAGAACGGTGAAACGGCCGGTGGCCAGCAATCGCATCTCCCCAATCCACGCTCTAATCTTCGGCATTGCGCTAAATGTTGGGTCATTCTTAATTCTGACCTACGGGGTCAACCTGCTATCCGCCTGTCTCACTATGTCCGCCACGTTGTTCTACGTCTTGATTTACACCGGCTGGCTCAAACGCAACACCCCACAAAATATCGTGATTGGGGGTGCAGCCGGTTCCATACCGCCGATGGTCGGCTGGACCGCAGTGACCGGGTCCGTAGACCTACCCGCCGTTTACCTATTCACCATCATCTTCTTCTGGACCCCGCCCCACTTTTGGGCACTGGCCCTGATGATTAAAAATGATTACCATGCAGCGGGCATACCCATGCTCCCGGTGGTCATGGGAGTAGAGCGGACCGTACAGAACATCTTCACCTACAGCCTGGCGCTGGTAGCCCTAACGTTGGTTTTCGCCACTACGGACGCAGTGGGCCTAATCTATTTGGCATCTGCCGCAGTCTTGGGCGCAGTGTTTATCCTGATGGCTTGGAACCTCAAAAGGGACCAGACAACCAAGAAGGCCAAACATCTGTATCTATACTCGCTGCTCTATTTGGCGCTTTTGTTCGCCGTTATGTTGGCCGACGCCGTATTCCGGTTTTAGTAGTGAAAGCAATGGTCTGGACTGATGCCCTGATACGTTGACAGGCGTGCCGGGGCTGTGATAATGTCCCCGGAGATTAGTGAAAATTCGCACACACTACGCTCAAATGACGATTATTCCACGGTCAAAATGGCCTCATTGGAACGATTAGCCGAAAGCGTGGTAGACGAGCTAAATAAAGCTCAGGGGGAGTCACAAATGGGGCTGTTGCCCTTCCGGCGGACAGGAAACGTTTCCGAGCAGTCCGTCTCGAACACTACCAAGTCCATAGGACGCCGCAGTAGTCTGAAGAACCGTTCGGTTATTTTTGGTCTATTGGCGGCCCTTTTCTTGTTTGCCGTCGGTTGCAGCAAAGACGGCATGTCCCCATTTGATCCGATGGGTCCCGTCGCCGCCAAACAACTCGACCTTTTCAACGTCCTAATGTGGGTCATGGTCATTGTTTTCGTCCTGGTTGAAGGCGTTCTTCTCTACGCCATCATCCGGTACCGAAAGCGCCCCGGCCAAGCAAAGCCGCCCCAGACCCATGGCAATACATCACTAGAAATTACCCTGACGATAATCCCGACCATCTTAGTCTTGGGATTAGCCATCTGGTCCGTCTTCACCCTGTTTGACCTACAAGACCCGCCTGAAGGGTCTCCAGAAGCCTTGCACGTAAATGTCACCGGCCACCAATGGTGGTTTGAGTTCGAATACCCTGACGCGGGCAACGGCAAAAAGATTATTACCGCCAATGAGCTGCGGATACCGGTTGACCGCCCCATCACATTGAGCTTGGAATCTGACGACGTGATTCACAGCTTCTGGGTTCCCAAGCTGGCTGGTAAGCTGGATATGATTCCGACCCACACCAACGAAATGTGGTTCCAGGCCGACTCGGATAAAATTAACGATGACTTGCCCGTAACTCTGTACGGACAGTGCGCCGAGTTGTGCGGTCTGTCCCATGCATTGATGAAGTTCCAAGTCACAGTCATGGACCAAGCAGACTTTGATTCTTGGGCAGCAGCCTACGGGCCACCGCCCACCATCTCGGCAAGAGCTAAAGCGGGGCAAGCGGTCTTCGCGGCCAATTGCACCCTATGCCATACCATTGACGGCCCCGATGACCCGGTGCTTTCGGCCAGTCGATTAACCGGTTTCTTAACCGGGGGTGACATCACCCCTGTTCCCGCGCCCAACCTGACTGACCTCAGGACCCGGCATACCTTGGCAGCGGGTTTGGTTGACCTCTCAGAGACCAACCTTCTCTCATGGTTGCACGACCCCAGTGAGATTAAAGCTAACAACTACATGTCCCAACGGGCCGTGATGTACAAAACCGAAACCGGGACGTCTAACCTTACTAACGAAGAAATAGATGCCCTAATTGGGTATCTGCTAGACCTGCAATAGAATCGACCAACTAGGAGCGAACACCGCGGCGTCTGTACCCGACTAATCGGTAAAGAGCCCGGAGAAAGCTAACGATGGCAGCTATAACCAGCGTCATACCACGACCAACCAGTTACGAAGGCCTTTGGGGCTGGATGACGACGGTCGACCACAAGCGCATTGCTGTGCTTTACGGTGTCACCGCGTTCATCTTCCTGTTAATTGCGGGCCTCGAAGCCGGTGTAATCCGCATGCAATTGGCCAGCGCCGACAGCACTCTGGTTAGCCCAGGCCGATTTAACCAGATGTTCACCATGCACGCCACCACCATGGTGTTCATGGTTATCATGCCACTGTCAGTCAGCTTCTTTAACTTCGTAATACCTCTAGCGATTGGGGCACGGGATGTTGCATTCCCAAGACTTAATGCGTTGAGTTACTGGATTTTCCTATTCGGCGGGATTCTCCTACACATGAGTTTCGTCGTAGACCAGGTGCCGGACGCCGGTTGGTTCTCCTACGCCAACCTCACTGAGAAACCCTTTAGCGTGGACCGAGGCTTGGACTTCTGGTCCATCAGCCTCTTGGTTCTGGGTACATCGTCCGTCGCTGGTGGCCTGAACTTCATTGTGACGATTATCAACATGCGCGCGCCGGGCATGTCCATGATGCGCATGCCGGTCTTCGTTTGGATGACGTTAATTACGTCGATTTTGCTAGTCCTAGCCTTCCCGGTTATTACGGTCGGCTTAATTGAACTGACAATGGACCGGAACTTCGGAACCCACTTCTTCATCCCAGCGCAAGGTGGCGACCCCATTCTCTGGCAGCACCTGTTCTGGGTCTTTGGCCACCCTGAAGTCTATATTCTGATATTGCCGGCCATGGGAATAGTTTCGGAGATCCTGCCGACCTTCTCGCGAAAGCCTTTGTTTGGCTACCCGTTCGTCATATTCTCCGGAATCGTCATCGCCATCATGGGCTGGGCGGTCTGGAGCCACCATATGTTCACCGTCGGCCTCGGGCCGGTGGCAAACTCTGTCTTCACCATTACGACCATGCTGATTGCAGTCCCAACTGGCGTGAAAATATTCAACTGGATTGGCACCCTATGGCGAGGGGCGCTCGAGTTCACAACTCCCATGATGTTCGCCTTGGGATTTGTGGCGCTGTTCATCATTGGCGGTCTAAGCGGCGTGTCCCACGCTGTTTCACCGTCTGACTTCCAGCAACAAGACACTTATTACATCGTCGCCCATATCCACTACGTGCTCTTTGGCGGGTCGATGTTTGGAATCTTCGCCGGTACGTATTACTGGTTCCCCAAGATAACGGGAAAGATGCTAAACGAAACTCTCGGAAAGATTAATTTCTGGCTGCTGTTTATCGGCATGAACCTAACGTTCTTCCCGATGCACTTCCTCGGATTAAACGGAATGCCCCGCCGTATCTACACCTACACCGCAGAGTTCGGCTGGGAGTACCTGAACCAGATAGCCAGCTTTGGCTACCTAGTCCTTCTAATTGGCATCTTGGTCTTCATGTACAACGTTTGGCAGTCCCGTAACTCGCGGCACGTTGGCCACGATCCTTGGGACGCCCCTGGAATAGAGTGGAGCATTGCTTCACCGCCCCCGCCGTATAACTTTGCAGAAATCCCCCAGGTTCTGGGCCGCGACCATTACTGGATTGTCAAAGAAAACGCGGAAGCTGCCGGGACTCCCATCACAGGACCCGAGCCTACTGTAGATCCTAAGTCAATTCACATGCCCAGCCCATCGTACTGGCCGTTATTCACCGCGGTTGGCGTTGCGCTAATTGGTGGCGGACTGCTTTCCCATTTTGCCCTCAGTTTTGTGGGCGGAGCCATAGCTTTCGTGGGTGTAATCGGTTGGAGCAACGAGCCCGCCGCCGCGCCCAACGACCACCACTAGGAGACTGAGAACTTGGCCCACGCAATAGAGCACGAATATACGACCACCGGTTTAAACCACCGGAAGATGCTCATGTGGGTATTTTTGGGGTCGGACTGTCTTTTCTTCGGCTCATTAATCGCCACCTACATGGTCTACCGCGGCCAAAGCCTAGTCGGCCCGTACCCGGTAGACATCATCAACGTTCCTGTAACGACTATCAGCACCTTCGTGTTGCTGTTGAGCAGCTTCGCCATGGTGCAAGCCCTGGCAGCAACCCACGCCGATAATAGACGCGCGATAGTCGGCTGGCTTCTAGCCACCGCATTCTTGGGCGCGATATTCATCGGATTTCAGATAGTAGAATTCAACACCTTCAAGAATGAGGGTCTTACCCTGGGCGGCAACCTGTTTGGCGCAACCTTCTTTACCCTGACCGGTTTCCACGGCGCTCACGTGACACTGGGTATCATCTGGCTCGTGGCTCTGGCCATACTCGGCAAGAAGGGCCGACTTGGCCCTAACACTGCACTAGACGTCGAACTCTGCGGCCTATATTGGCACTTTGTAGACATCGTCTGGATTGTCATCTTCACGCTGCTCTATCTGATTGGCGGCTTCGATGCCGGCCCTGCTCCCCTGGGCGGCTAATAAATTAACCTAGCTTATCTCTGCCGAACTCCTTCAGGAGTCCCTTAGACCACTATGGCCCATCAAACAGAACATACAACAAACCATCCCTCGACCAAACAATATGTGACGATTGCGATAATCTTATTCGCCATCACCATTGTTGAATTCCTGCTAATTTGGGATCGGGTCGGAATCGCCGATGACCTTGGCGCTTCCAAGATACCGCTGCTGGTTGCACTGTCAGCGGTTAAATTCGCCATCGTCATCCTGTTCTACATGCACCTGAAGTTCGACAACCCCTTCTTCTTGAGGGTATTCGTCGCTGGTTTAACTCTCGCGTTCTTGGTTGGGATAGCAGTCATCAGCCTATTCGTCGGCTTCGAAGGCAAACCACGAACGTTCGCACAGAATACGGCCGTTCCCTACGAAGAGCACGCAGAAAAAGACAGTGGCGAGGCCGTGACTGGCGAGACCGGTGCCAAGGAAACGGACACCCCGATAATGACTGGTCCAGTAACCCTGGTCGTGGGTGTAGCAGGTGAGACCCTTGGCTTTGACACCCAGAGCATAACTGCCGCCTCGGGTGCCGAAGTAACTATTAGCGTCACCAACCCCTCGGCCAACAACTCCCATAACCTGGTCATTGTTAAGGCAGGAACCAAAGATGCCGTGGCGGCTGACGGCACCGCTGCCGGTCCGACGAACGACTGGGTGACCCCAGGAGATTCGAGGGTCATTGCACATACCAAGCTGCTTACCCCCGGAGTAGACGGTGAAGTAACCTTCACTGCGCCCGCGCCGGGCACCTACCAGTTTGTCTGCACGTTCCCCGGTCACAACTTCACCATGTTCGGTGACTTTGTAGTCAACTAAACCCACTAGCTTGAAATTTAAAAAGGCCCCGCTGTTTTTCAGCGGGGCCTTTTTGTTTATCCAGGATGCAATGAGCTACGCAGAGTACGCCCGAATAAACCCCTCTTTGACCGGCTCTATGATTCGCTCTCCCATGCGCTGGGCCGCAAGGTTCAACCCCTCCTGCGCAAAGATTAGGTCGCGGGAGGTAATCTCCGATTTGGATGCTGCTGCCATCTTTTTGGCGTACTCAATCAGGAACCGGTCTACATGGTCTTGGTCCTCCGCCATCCCTCGGAAAACTCGGTACATAGGCAATGTGCGGACGAAATTGTGCACCTCATCCAGTCTAAAGTCCGGGTGCCGTGCCAACAGCACCGAGACGCCAAAGTCGATTAACCGGCAAGAACCGTCGGTGTCCACCAACAGGTGCGACCGGCCCTTAGGGTCGGAAAAGGTCACGTCGTTGTAATAGATATCCGCCTGGTGCAACCGGCGTATCATAGCGCCCAACGTAGCGCCAACCCCATTCAAGAAGACGTCTGTGAGTTGTGCTTCCGGTAGCTCGGTGAAGAACGTCCCGGCGACAAACTCTTCAGTCAGAAAACCGGGCAAGGTCTCCAGTTGGCGTGGCCCAACTCCAATCTCCCCAGAGATACTCGCTATCCGGTCCTCACCTACGCTTTGCAACGGCTTTATCACAATCGCCTGGTCATCAAACCGCAGGGTGGCCACCATCCCCCTAGCCCGGCCAGAGAACTCCAACTTAGGAATGTCTTGTCCCGCACGCAGCCGGTCAAATACCTCGGGAAAGAATGCGTAGCGGGAGAGAGCCTTGACCACTGGGTCGCCTGAGAGCCTTAAAAATAGCGGCATGGCCAAGTCCGACAGCTTCCAAAACGGTGGCATATGCTCTGGCACTGGCATCCCCGCAGCGGGGCGCATCGCTTCAATCACCTCTTCTGGAGGCTTGGGCGGTGGCGGAGCAATCGCGCGCCGAATCACCGCCAGTTCATCTGCTGTGTAGTCTAGAACCATTATTTCCCCCGTCAGTCTTCTAAAAAGTGTCCGCCGTCAGCGCCCACCTGTAAAACACGCTCCTGAACCACAGCATCAGCGTTCAGCTTCCCGTAGATGTGGGGATAAATCTCACCAGATCGACTGGGCTCTTCTTTAAGCGGCGAGGTAAGTTTGTCTAGGTCAACATCTAGCACCATTAGGCTGGTCTCGCCGGGGTATAAACGCCCGGCGACCCGGAGGAGCTGCGGTATGTCTTGGGAGCAGTGGATGAAGCCCTCTTCGGCCAGACTCGGGGCGGCGTATTCGCCGGTTGGCCGGGCGTTCTCCCAAGCATCCTTGTAGGTCAGGTGATAAATCAAAGCCATGAATAAAACTCCGTAGTTAATACCGTTTTTGTTAAATTAAATGTTTCTATGCAGCACGTCGCCGCAAATTGTACCCCAGAGCGGAGGATGTTAGGATGATACCCGCAATAAACAGGGAGGACTTCCAGCATGCGCGCAGAGATACACGAGGGAACGGGACTACAGTACGTCACAGTTGTCCCCGACGAATATACCCCGGAAGACTCCTACCCCCTAGTGGTCATGCTCCACGGCTTCGGCGCCAACATGCAGGATTTAGCCGGGCTGGCCCCAGCCATTAACCCCACGGGGTATGTTTACGCCTGCCCCAACGCGCCGATTCCCTTTAACCTTGGCCCCGGCCACACCGGGTTCGGCTGGATGACGCCACGCGGCGGAGGCACGCCCGAGGAAACGGCCAACTCGGAATCGCTGCTCAGCGATTTCTTCGACACCGTTTTCCAGCAGTTTAATGTTTCGCCAGGCGATGCGCTTTTATTGGGATTCTCCCAGGGCGGCGGCATGACCTACCGCTGCGGACTGGGCGATTCCGGCCGCTTCGCCGCACTGGTGGCACTAAGCGCCACCCTTCCCGACCAAGACGAACTAGCCACCAAATTGCCAGAAGAACGCACCCAGCCAATCTTCGTCGCCCATGGCACCCACGACCAAATGGTCTCCGTGGACACCGCGCACTCTGCCAAGTCGTTCCTAGAAGGAAACGGCTACAGTCCTGAGTTCCACATCTACAGCATGGGCCACGAGATTAGCAATGACGTGCTAAATGACCTGATTCCCTGGATTGCCAAGGTGCTGCCGCCATTAAAGGCCGGTGACTAGCTGGGTTATCCCAGTTCTTTGTCATCCTGCCAAGACATTACCCGGTCAACGGATATCTCCAATAGGACCATTCGCTCGTCACCAAGTAACTCTTTGGCAAATTCGGCCCCGCGCTCCGACCCGTCGTAGAGCACGCACATTCGCTCCACCACGGAAGCCAAGTTTTCTGAAGTAATCGCAGCCTGCCCTTCCAACACCACGTAGGACAGAGGCCGTTCTGGGGTTGCGATGGACACGGCTACCGCCGGGTTGAGTTTGATATTCCGGACCTTCACCGCATTGGCGTCAGCCATTACCAACACCCGGCCTTGGTTCCATAAAAACCAAACCGGAGCGACGTGGGGCGTGCCTTCTGGACGCAACGTCACCAGATGGGCAATCCTCGGTTGGGCTAGAAATTGTTCTGTTTCTTGTTGGCTAAGCTTCGCCATGAAGCCTCCTCAGGGTCGTCTTAGGCGTAAGATTGCCCTAATATATCAAATCAGGTCTATGAAATATCTAGCGCTTCTCATTTTCTCTCTGCTTATCCTGGCCGCAGCCTGCGGCGGGTCTGCCACGCCTGCGCCACACATTTATTACCACGCATCGGAGATATCGCTGCCCGAGGACGAAGGCCCCCACGACTCCGGTATCGAGTGGTGGTATTTCAACGGCCTGTTGACCGACGACCAGGGGAACGAATACAGCTACCACTACGTAACTTTCAAGAGCGAAAGCGTGGGCACGGCCGTCCCCCACCTACTGCAAGCCAGCCTGGGCGACCACACGGCTGGCAAGCATCTAACAGGGGAAGGGGTGCTGTTGGGCACCCTGAACAGCGATGCCACCAGCGTCGACGTTAGCGTGAACGGCTGGGAGATGAAGGGCGTAAGCGACGGTGTTTACAGCCTAGAGTTCAACCTTGACGAGTATTTCTTAGACCTAAAAGCAACTTCAACTCGCCCGCCAGTGTTGCACCAAGACACCGGACTGGTGAACTTGGGGCCAGCAGGGGACACCTTCTACTACTCGCGTACTCGCCTTGATATGACCGGATCAATAACCGTGAACGGAGAACAACGTCCGGTTACCGGGTTAACCTGGATGGACCACCAATGGGGCGATGTGATGGGGCAACGGGTTGGTTGGGACTGGGCAAGCTTGCAACTGGACGACGGCAGCGACCTAATGGCTGTTCTGGTCTGGGACCCGTCAGATAGGACGCCGTTCGCCGGCTACGGCACCCTGGTTTCGCCCGATGGGTCATCACTGACACTGGCCCAAGCTGACATCTCTCTAACGTCCCACGATATCTGGACCAGTCCTTCCACCGGCATCCAATACCCCAGCGGCTGGACGCTAAAAGTCCCGTCACTAGACCTCAGCTTGGAACTCGAACCCGTACTGGTGAACGCGGAATTCGCCAACAGCAAATTCACCCCAGCCGCCTACTGGGAAGGGGAAGTGCGCGTCACCGGAACAAGCCGTGAACACAGCATTGGCGGTAGAGGATTTGTAGAGTTGGTTGGCTACGACCCGAAGCAGCTAGAGCCTGCCCCGGCCCCATGACCTATTCGTCATGGCCTACCCATGCAGGCCCATGCAGGCCCATGCAGGTTTAAGTACTTTTAACACTCCGCCACCCATTCCTCTTGCCTCGATAACGGGCAGAAGTTATCATTCTTAGCGCACCTATCCATCGCCTGGGTTTTCCGCGCCGGGAGCGCCTTCACAGTTGACCACAGACAGCCTCCAGACCGCCCTTTTCGACACCCACGTCTCCCTGGGCGGTCGTATGGTGCCCTTCGGCGGTTGGGACATGCCGGTGCAATACCCCGAAGGCATCTTGGCCGAGGTAAAAGCCGTCCGCACCGCCACTGGCGTGTTCGACGTTTCCCACATGGGCCGACTCTACCTTTCCGGCCCAAAAGCCACCGAATTTCTTGACTGGGTGCTCACTGGCTCCGCATCCACCCTCCGCGTGGGCCGCGCCCGGTACTGCATGATTTGCAACGAGAAAGGCGGGGTCATCGACGACACCATCTTTTACCGCCTTTCCGAAGACCGTTACCTTCTGATTCCCAACGCTGGCAACCGCCCAGCGGTTGTCGCCTGGTTCCAGCGCTGGATTGACGAGAAATTCTCTCCAGGCTGCATCATGGAGGATGTCACCACCTCGACCGGCCTACTCGCCTTCCAAGGCCCCGGCACGCCCGATGCCATGGACAAGCTGGCCGACAAGCCGGTTTCGGAGATTCGACCCTTCTCTTGGACTGAGAGGGCCATTCAGGGCGCTCCAGTGCTCGTGGGTCGCACCGGTTACACCGGAGAAGATGGCTTCGAAATGATGATCCAGGGCAACGATGTGGTCAAAGTCTGGACTGCCCTCACCGACTCCGGCGCCGTACCTTGCGGACTGGGCGCCAGAGACGTTCTGCGGCTGGAAGCGGCGTTGCCCCTGCACGGTCACGAGATAAACGAAGAAACCACCCCAATCGAAGCTGGCCTAGACCGGTTCGTACGCTCCGAAGGCCGGTACCTTGGTTCCGATGTTCTGCAACGCCAGCAAGAGAATGGAGTCGAACGCAAACTGGTCGGGTTTACCCTGCCCGGACGCAGCGCCCCACGCGCTGGGTATAGCCTGCTCCATCAGGGCGAGATTATCGGCATTGTAACCAGCGGCAGCTATTCGCCAACCCTTGACACCAGCATCGGCATGGGCTACGTTTTGGAGCGTCATGCTGAGCCTGGAACCCCACTAGATTTGGACATCCGGGGCCGCACTGCCCAAGTGACATTAACTGAGCTTCCCTTTTATTCTCGGCCGAGGAGGTCCTAGGCAAAGTGAGTCCCGAAGACCGCAAATACACACAAGAACACGAGTGGATCAAGGTTGAAGACGTAGCAACCAAGACCGCTGTGGCTGGCATCACCGACTTCGCCCAGGACCAACTTGGGGACATCGTATATTTCGAGCTGCCCAAGGTCGGCGAAAACGTAACCCACCTGGTCAAGATGGGCGAGGTTGAATCGGTAAAGGCCGTTTCGGACCTATTCTCCCCCATCACGGGCGAGGTATCCGAGATTAATGAAAAGCTGTTGGACCATCCGGAACTGGTCAACCAAGACCCTTTCGGTGAAGGCTGGCTCATCAAAGTCACTATGAACGACGTGGCAGAGGCTGAAGGGCTAATGTCGGCCCAAGATTACGACGCCTACACCGCTGGACTGTAATGACCACAACCCGGCCCGGCGCTGCGGGAACTGGCGAAGACCACTTCCAGTCCCACTACATCCCGAATACCACTGACGAACAAGCCGAGATGCTGGCTGCATTGGGCATCAACTCCATTGACCAGCTTTTCGCCGATATTCCGGCCGAGTTTCGCAACCCGACCCTAAACCTGCCTACTCCGCTGTCCGAACTTGAGATACAGCGTGAATTAGGCGGCATGGCGGCCAAGAACCGCCCCTTGGGTAGTGGGCCTTCGTTCTTGGGAGCCGGTTCTTACAACCACTTTATCCCCGCCATCGTAAAATCGTTGATAACCCGTGGCGAGTTCATCACCGCCTATACGCCATACCAGGCTGAAGCCAGCCAGGGCACCCTGCAGGTTATCTACGAGTTCCAAACACTAATATGCAACCTCTACGACATGGAGGTGGCCAACGCTGGCATGTATGACGGAGCGACCAGCCTGGCCGAGGCCGCATTGATGGCCTGTCGCGTGACCAAGCGAGGAAAAGTCGCCTTAGCCGACACCGTTTCTCCGGCCTATTCCGCCGTGATTCGCACCTACTGTCAATCCCAAGATATTGTAGTTGAGACCGTTAACCCATCTGCGCCTGCCTTGGACGACCAAACCGCTTGCTTGGTGCTGCAATACCCCAATTATTTCGGGTACATCGAAGACCTGCAATCACTGGTGGACACCGCTCATCAACAGGGCGCATTGGCGGTGGTTTCCTGCGACCCAACGGCAATGGGCATGTTTCAAACTCCCGGCCACTACGGGGCCGACATTGTCACCGGCGAAGGACAGCCCCTAGGAATACCGCCTAGCTACGGTGGGCCGTATGTCGGCCTGTTCGCCACTAAGCAACAATACATCCGGCAGATGCCCAGTCGGCTCTCGGGTCGTACTGTGGACAAGAACGGCAAGATTGGCTACGTTCTCACCCTCCAAACCCGGGAACAGCACATACGCCGCGAGCGGGCCACGTCCAACATCTGCACCAACGAGGCACTCTACGCCTTAGCATCCACCGTCTACCTATCGGCCATGGGCAAACAAGGTATGCGCCAAGTCGCCGAATTGTGCTACCACAAGGCCCATTACGCAGCGTCTCAAATTAGCGACCTACCAGGCTATAGCCTTCCTATTTCCAGCCCCTTCTTCCAGGAGTTCGTTATCCAGTGCCCCGTCGCCCCGGCCGAGATTAACCGAAAATTGATGGAAAAGAACATCCTGGGCGGTTTGGACGTGAGTAATCAAATGGCCAACGGCATGCTGCTCTGCGTGACTGAAGTGAGCATCAAAGAGGACATTGACGCCTTGGTGGCAGCCCTGGCGGAGTTCAAGTAATGAAGCAAGGCGGCAACAGGCAAACAGAAAAACTGCTGATGCAACGGAGCGTGCCGGGCCGAGTGGGTGCCGTGTTGCCAGACTTGGACGTTCCAGCCCAGCCGCTACCCGACGACGCCCTTCTGCGGAACGAACTACCGCTGCCCGAGGTTTCGGAGCCAGAAGTAGTCCAGTACTTCACTGGGCTCAGCCAATTGAACTTCTCCATCGACACCCATTTCTATCCCTTGGGCAGTTGCACCATGAAGTACAACCCCAAGATTAACGACGAAGTGGCCTTCCAGCCCGGGTTCGCTGGCATTCACCCCTTGCAGCCCATCGAGCAATCCCAGGGCGCACTGGAGCTACTACACAAGCTACAGGGATTCTTGGGCGAAATTACCGGCCTGCCCGCAGTGAGCCTGGCCACACTGGCCGGTGCCCACGGGGAATTGGGCGGCATGCTAATGATTCGGGCCCATCACCTGGCCAACGGTGACACCGGCCGCAGAAAGGTTGCCATCCCAGACAGCGCCCACGGCACCAACCCGGCGTCGGCCGCCATGGCTGGCTTCGAAGTCGTGGAGTTGGCCTCGGACAAGGACGGCAACGTCGATTTAGACGGCCTGCGCGCAGTCGCCGGTCCCGACTTAGCTGGCGTAATGATTACCTTGCCCAGCACTCTGGGCCTGTTCGACACCAACATCGTCGAGGTCTGCCGAATAGTCCACGAGGCGGGCGGACTGGTCTACGGCGACGGCGCCAACATGAACGCCCTGTTGGGTCGTGTGAAGCTGGGCGACCTGGGCTTTGACGTGGCGCACTTGAACCTGCACAAGACCTTCAGCACCCCCCACGGCGGCGGCGGACCCGGAGCCGGTCCGGTCTGCACCACCAGTCAGTTGGCCCCCTATCTGGCGGCCCCTATCGTGACCAAACGGGGTGAATCGTTCGAGTTATCGACACCCGAGAAGAGCATCGGGAAGCTGAGCGGCTTCCACGGCAACTTCGGTGTGTTGGTACGCGCTTACACCTACATCCGCACCTTGGGCGACGCGGGAATCAAGTCCATCAGCGGTAACGCGGTACTGAACGCCAACTACATGATGAACGAGCTGAAGGGCACCTATCACCTGCCCTATGACCGGACGTGTATGCACGAGGCGGTGTTCTCCGCCGACCTACAAAAGGAACGGGGTTCCAGCGGCCTGGAAATTGCCAAGCGGTTATTGGATTACGGTTTCCACGCGCCGACCATGTACTTCCCGCTCATCGTCCACGAAGCGCTAATGATTGAGCCAACAGAATCAGAGACCAAGGAAACCATTGACGCGTTCATCCAGGCGCTGATTGACATCGACCGCGAAGTCACCGAGGACACCCAGTTGGTGAACAATGCGCCCCATACCACGCCGGTGGCCAGGCTGGACGAAGCCCGAGCGGCCCGTCAGCCCGACCTACGCTGGCAACCGGATGCAGCGGACTAACTTCTAGGCGTTCTTCTCGGCGTCCAATACCGCTTTCAGGACTTCTTCGTCCACCCGCACTTCCACTCCGGCACGCTCTTCCTGCAGCAACATTGCCACGCGGGAGTCACGGTTGCCCCAACCACGGTTGATGGCTTCGGTCATCTCCGCAAGGGCCATGTTGGCCAAGCGCATGGGGACATCAAACTCTCGTCCCACAGAAACGGCCAAATCCACGTCTTTGCGGGCCAAATTTAAGGCGAAGTCCGGCGGATCGAACTTGCCGGGGAGCAGGTGTTCGGCCAGACCCTCAAAGGTTCCGCGTCGTCCTTGTGCACCCTTGCGAACTGCCTGCCACAATGCCAGAGGCTCGACGCCAGCCTTAACGCCCATGGTGAACACCTCAGCCAGGGCCGCCTGGACGACGTAGCCGGTGCAGTTGTGCACCAACTTGGCAATTGCACCACAGCCGATGGGGCCAACGTAGTAGGCCTGGTTGCCAATGGCGTCCAACACCGGCTTACAGCGGTCAAACACAGCTTTGTCTCCGCCGACCCAGATGGCCAAGTTGCGGCTGGCCGCGCCCTTGGGGCCACCGCTCACCGGGGCATCTAAAACATCGATTCCCCGCGCCGCAACCTCAGCGTGAATCTTCCGAATCATGCTTGGCGTGCTGGTGCTCAGGTCGAAGTAGACCTTACCCGCGCTCATGCCTTCCATGATGCCCGACTCGCCCAGGGCGACAGCCTCGACTTGGGTGGGGCCAGGTAGCGAGGTGAAAACAATCTCCGATTGCTCTGCTACTTCTTTCGGAGTGTCAGCCCAAGTCGCGCCAGCTTCCAAGTGCCGCGTGGCTGAAGCCGGGTTGATGTCATGGACAACCAACTCATTGCCGCCGTCCAGGGCGTTATAGGCCATATGGCCGCCCATGGTGCCCAGCCCGATAAATCCTACCTTCATATCGTGTCCTCCGGTTAGGCCTCCGTTCAGGCCTCCGCGTCGGGTGTTACCCGCGCCTAATTATTGCCGATTCAGCGGGGCATAACATAACACAGCCAGGCTCAGCTAGACTACCTGAGCCGCGCTCCTAACTGTGAGGTAGAATGAGGCTAGCAGCCTGCAAGCTAAATGCCTGAATGGAATTGGAGAACAACCATGTTGGACCAACAAGAGAAACTATGGGACTTCGACGCGGTGGAAGCCGGTCAGGTCGGGAACGAAACGGTCGTGGAAATCACCGCTGAGAATATCGCTGAATACGCGCGGGTCTCGCTAAACCAAAACCCCTTCTACCAGGCGGGTGGCAGCGACTTGGTCGCACAACCCACCATGATCATGACCTACGCCCCATTACTTAGGGACGAAATAGCCTCAGCCAACGGTTTCGTGGCCCTGGAACGCTCGAAGACTGCCCGGCGGCAGACGCCCTTCGCCAAGTGCGAGGCGCATTGGTATCAGCCAGTTGTGCCCGGTGACACCATTACCGGACGGCGGCGAGTGCTGGAGAAGTACGAGCGCCGGGGCAGCAAGTTCGTGACCTTCCGGGTTGAGGCCATCAACCAACGGGGCGAAAAAGCCGCCGAGTACGACTACACCTGCATCTTTGAGTACGCCAAAGGACAACGTGAAGTGCCAGCTAAGGCGGACGGCACTCAGCCTGATGTAGCGGCGGAAGCTCCCAAGTCTGGAAATGGCAAGTTGTTGGACTTTTCTGGAGGGTCGATTGGCGACACATTGGCCGAATTGAGCATCACCGAAAGCCAGGAAATCATGAACCGGAAGAACGACTTCCGACTGGCGGGCCGCCCCAGCGACAGCAACATCCACACCGATGAGGAATTCGCCAAGCAGAACATCTTCGGCAGCACCACCAACTCCGGCCCCGCCACCATGTCTTATGTAAACCAGATGCTGGAGCTTTCTTTCCCGGTTACCAGTTTCTACGCTGGCGGCAGTCTACTGATGCGGGCCATCACGCCGTTCCGGGGCGGCGACACGGTCACATTCCAAGGCGAGATAACGGGCAAACGCGAGGACGGTGGGGAAAAAGTGCTGGAATGCCGGGTTAAGGGGATTAACCAACGTGGGGAGTTGGTGTGTTTGTCGAATGCGGTGTTGGTGGTGGAGAGATAGCGCCTAGTGTAACAATCGAATCAATCGCAATCGGTCCCCATCGTCAAAATGGCTGCGTACCGCGTCCTGCGCCATTATTCTTAGCTTCTCAAGAGAGTCAGCTTGCGTATATATGGACTCGCCAAGGGGCCTTAGCTTCGTAGCCTCTCTCAGGCGATTCTTCCACCACAAAAATGATTTCACTTGCACTCATGGTCCGTTTCTCAGAATTCCCACTACGCCGAAACGTTTACCATTTCAGTCCACGTCCCAGGCTCTGGAATCGCCTCTTCCGATTCGCGCAGTCCCTCCAAGTGGAATTCGATTGCCTCACGAATCAAACGTTCTGTGTCTTCCCGTGATTTACCGGCGGCTACGCAGCCAGGTAAGTCGGGCACATAAGCGGACCAGCCCGTGGCTGTCTGCTCGTAAACGACAATGTAGGTCATTCTTTTTCCTCTCTTGCCAGACCCGCTTGTTTCATAATGCTACTCCATGTGCCCGGAGCAACGTCCCTATTGCTATTGCCCGCTATAGTCACAATGCCGGTTTTGCTTGGGTGTTTGTACTGACGGTGGCTACCTTTCGTTCTCGCCAGAAACCAGCCATCGCGTTCGACCAGCCGGATGGCCTCTCTAACTTTCGGCACAGCTACGTCCGGCCATCGGAACCTGCCTTACCATCGTTTCAGCGATATCTTAAATTCTATCATCCCTACCGCAGCATCCCGTAGACCCGCTCGGGTTTAACCAGCACTATTACTGCGTCTTGTTTGACCATGGCTTGGTCGTATTCTTCCCAGTCAGGGTGGTCTTTGTCTCCGCAGGCACGAAATACCTCCTGCAACGCGACGCGCATCTTCTCCGGGTCGGTGTTCCGGTAGTCCATTAGCGTGGCTTGGCCCTCGACCACGCCAAAGCTGCGCCAAGTGTCAGTTACCGACATGACCGTGCATCGGGGGTCTTTCCTTAGGTTGCGCGCTTTGGCAGATTTGCCGTTCACTATCACGAAGGCGGCGTTGCCTTGGTAAGCGCCGCAGACAACAATACTGGAATGACCAGCGCCGTTGGCTTGGAATGTAGTAATCACACCTCGGTGGTTCTTTTCGAAATGGGGGCGAACGTCTTCAAATTCCACTAGTTGACCTCACTCGGTGTTTGTTTGTAGGGGTTCTGAACCCGCTTCTGGTATACCATATTAGGCGGTAAAACCGCATTGTATGAATGCATTCAGGGGATGTGAACGTGGAATATCGACTGTTGGGCGGTACGAGTCAGCGGGTTTCTGAAATTGGCCTTGGCACGTGGAAGTATAAAGGTGGGGCCGAGCCTTTGCAGAAGGGCATAGACCTAGGCGCTAACCTCATCGACACCGCCGAGATGTACCGAACCGAAGACGCTGTGGGCGCTGCCATCAAGGGCCGACGCGACAAGGTGTTTCTCGCCACCAAGGTCTCTGGCAATCACCTGGGCTACGATACCGTGCTGAAGGCCGCAGAAACCAGCCTGCGCCTCTTAAACGACAACGTCATCGACCTCTATCAGATCCATTGGTCCAACAGCGGTGTGCCCATTCACGAGACGATGCGGGCGATGGAACAGTTGGTAGACCGCGGCTTGGTGCGCTATATCGGCGTGAGCAACTTCTCAGTAGCCGAACTTAAGGAAGCACAGCAGGCAATGAGCAAATACCCGATAGTCTCGAACCAAGTTCTGTACAACCTCAAAAAGCGCGATATCGAGCGTGATCTTATCCCCTACTGCGCAGAGAACAACATCACAGTCATCGCCTACACCCCCCTAGCCGACGGCTCTCTGACGGGAAAGTCCAGATTTCTGCCCGATATCGGACGCTCAATTCTGGAAGGAATCGCCCAAGACCTCGGCAAAACGTCCGCTCAGGTCGCTCTTAACTGGTGCCTATCCCGGCCCAATATGATTGTCATCCCGAAGAGCAACAGCGTAGCCCGAACAGTGGAAAACTGCGGGGCCTCGGGCTGGTCCCTCACGTCAGACCAAGTAGCAACGCTGGATGAAGCCTTTCCTCTTTCGGCCTGATTCTGAAAAGCTATCCTTCGATTTGTAGCCAACCCATACGTGCGAGTTTAATAACTGTGCGGTTTAGTACTATAGAACCAGCCATAATACTGTATTCGTAATATTTAGTGTCCCGGCTGCAGGTTTTACAGATGTTGATGTCCTTTATTGGTTGACAAAGCTCTGCCACGCCTATAGCTTGTAAGTGGACACTTACTTACATAACTTGGTGGTGCGCGCTTGGTGCGGCAGACTTCTTCCATACGCAAACAACAAATTATCGAAGCCGCCCGTGGCCTGATTACTGAAAAGGGCATGGAGGCCGTGACCATCGACGCAATCGCCGAAGCCGTGGGGCTCAGCGAAGGCGCGATTTATCGTCACTTCACCAGCAAGCGCGAGATACTTCTCCTCTTAATTGACGACTTAGAGCGTGGCCTGCTCGGCGCGGTCGAAACAGCCCAAAGTGTCGAGCCCAACGCCCTCCGCGTCTTGGAGTGCATTCTAGAAACCCACTTGGCCGATGTGGAAGGCTCTCGAGGCGTGTCATTCGTGGTGGTGTCCGGCGCGATGAGTTTTGAAGGTATCGGCCTGGCAAACCGGGTAAGAGACATGCTAAACCAGTACTTGAAAGCGCTGGAAGGCGTGATGCAGCGGGGAGTCGATGAAGGGGCTTTTCACTCGCATCTAGACGTAGAAGCAGCAGCCGTCACTTTTTTCGGGATAATTCAAAGTACCGCCACCATCTGGGCTCTCAGTGGCTACAGTTGGTCTTTGGACCAGTGGCGCACACAAATTTTAGAGATCTACAAAAACGGGGTGGCAGCGACCCTCGAAAAAACGACCAATTGACCAACCCCTGCACCGGGTGCCCAACAGGAGGAACATCTATGGCTATCGAGACAATAAACACAACCAACGGGAATGGGCTACACCAACATAACAGTGGTGTTTTGCCCAGCATCTCCGTTAAGTCTCTTTGGAAAGTGTTCGGCAACAACCCAGAGCGGGCTCTTGAAGAACCCTACCGGAGCCAGAGCCGTGCCGAAGTTCAACAAGAACTAGGCTTGGTTACCGCTCTGCGCGATGTATCCTTCGACGTCTCCCCTGGAGAGACCTTTGTCGTGATGGGCCTGTCCGGCAGCGGCAAATCTACTCTGGTGCGTTGTCTAATCAGGCTGATTAGGGCCACCGCAGGCGAAATCATCGTAGACGGTGAAGACGTAACCCAATTCGACTCCAAAGAGTTGCGCGAGTTCCGGCGCTCCAAAATGGCAATGGTGTTCCAGAACTTCGGCTTGTTGCCCCACAAAAACGTTCTCGACAACGCAGCATACGGGCTGGAGGTTAAGGGCGTTAATAAGGACGAGCGGTATTCCATCGCTCAAGAAATGCTGGAAAAGGTTGGCCTGACCGGATGGGAGAACGCTAGCCAGCGGGAACTCAGCGGCGGCATGCAACAACGGGTGGGACTGGCCCGGGCCTTGGCTATGGACCCGTCCATCTTGCTCATGGACGAGCCTTTCAGTGGACTTGACCCTCTTATTCGCCGTCAGATGCGCGAAGAGCTATCCGACCTTCAGGATGAGATTCAAAAGACCATCATCTTCATCACCCATGACTTAGACGAGGCTATTTCCATCGGCGACCGCATCGCAATTATGCGCGACGGAGAAATTATCCAACTGGGCACGCCCAAAGAAATTATCACCGAACCTGCCAACGACTTTGTTCGGGAATTCACCCAGGGCATTCCCAAGGCCAAGGTTATGGAGATTAGCAACATCGTTAGCGACCCAGACGTAATTTGTTTCGAAACCGAATCGCGGGAGACTCTTCGGGCCAAAATGGACCACGCACGGTCCGATTACGCTGTGGGTCTCAGTCACGACACAAACTACCTGGGCATGATTAGCCGCGAACAGTTGGACGCACCGGGTGGCTCGGGAGTCGAAGGCTTTCACGAAATGCTCGACACAACTAATTCCCCGGTACTGCCGAACATTACATTGCAAGAAGCCCTCCCTTTGTGCAGCGATGATGATTTCCCGCTGGCCGTGGTAGACGAAAGCAACAATTTCATTGGCGTAGCCACCCAGCGAGACTTGTTGAAGGTCGTTGCCTCCGATATGTAGGCCCATAAGCTTACCTGCCGACCTTCAATTCTTCTAACGCCTTATTCATCGCGAGGAACCTGTGGGTACACGAATTAAACAGCTCGCGAAGCTCATTTCTGGAAACAGCGAAGAGCTTCCCAGCGAACGCGCCCAAACAACTAGAAAGTTCGCCCTCATTGCCACCGTTATCGGCATAGCATTGTTGGCGTCCTTTCTGATTCACGCCATGAACGCGGAACCGACCATGGATTATCCCACCAACGTTGGCCCCGAGATTAGCAACGCCATTGATGACTCCATCGACTGGACAATTGTCAATCTTAACTGGTTTTTCGACGGCATCAGCGACAACCTCAAGGTTGCGTTGGGCAAGCTCCGTGATTTTCTAATTTGGATTCCATGGCCCGTGTTCGTGTCGTTGGTGTTCTTAATCGGTTGGCGTATGGCCACGTTCCGCATTGGCATAGCCTCAGCCCTAGGCATGATGGCCATCGGGCTGGTCAACCTTTGGGAGCCTGCGATGGTAACAGTTGCCATCATGATGGTAGCTGTGAGTATTGCAATTGTAATTGGAGTTCCAATTGGCGTACTGGCTGCCAGAAATAATCTGGTCGATACCATTACCCGGCCAATATTAGACGCCATGCAGACCATGCCAAGCTTTGTTTACTTGGTGCCTGGAATAATGCTATTCGGCTTGGGCAACGTGGCCGCGATACTTGCTACGGTTCTCTACGCCATACCACCATGCATACGGCTGACCAACTTGGGCATCCGCCAGGTCGATCCGTCTGTCGTGGAAGCAGGCCGGTCTTTCGGTTCCAGTCCATTGCAGCTATTAATTAAGGTGCAGATTCCCATGGCCATACCCACCATCATGGCCGGCATCAACCAAACGGTGATGATGGCATTAGCCATGGCTACGATTGCCGCCATGGTCGGGGCTGGAGGCCTTGGGATTGAGGTGCTCCGGTCGATGGGCCAACTTGAGGAAGGGCGGGCTTTCGTTGCAGGAGCCGCAATCGTGGTCATGGCGATTATCATTGACCGAATCTCCCAGGGATATGTAGTTAACCGCGATGACTACCGGTCAAACGGCTAAACCTGGCCACTGACCGTCTTTACCAATACTAAAAAAGAGGCCCCGGAATATTCCGGGGCCTCTTCTGTCTCCTTAGCAATTCCGTTGTAGAAAGGCGAGGTCTAGCTCTCTTCAGCCAGCGCACCCTCAACCTTCTCCAAAACGTCGACCGGGACCCAGGTCTTCCATGCATCGTTGTTGCTCAGATACCAAACGCCCGTGGCCGAATAAGCCTCTTCCGAGGTACTGTAGTTGTCCTTGTTCTCTCCGTACCAACCCTCGGCAGCCAGCTGGTTGCTGGCAGACCAGTCCCAATTACGGAAGAACTTAATCAGTTCGGGCGCTTCATCCACTAGCGAGGTATTCATGGCAATCATGACCTCGGCGGCTGGGAACGCGCACCCGAATACCGGGTCGTTATTAGGGCATTCTGAAGGATCCGGCTCTTCCAAGAACCGGAAGTCAAGTTCATGGGCCAGTTTAGTCGGGCCCCAGTAGTAGAACAGGAGGGGTTCTTCGGTCTTGAAGGCACCTTCGATAGCCGCAGCCAGCGCGCCAGCCGTGCCCGGGTCCCTCAACTCCACGTGGTCCGATAACCCGTAAGCCTCAATTTGTCCTTCGTTCACCGCCCGGCAGGACCACGAAGCGATACAACCGATTAATACGGCCTTGCCGCCGCTGTCGGCCTCGGAAAATAGACTCTTATACTCGTCTTTCTTCAGGTCTTGCACCGAGACCAGACCGGGGTTGGCGTCCGCAACGTAACCAGGAATGACAAACGTGCTCTGCCAGTTGTCTTCAAGGCTCCGACCAACCGGAATGACCTCCCCGTCTTTTATAGCTTCATTCCAGACTGCGATCTGGTTGGGCAGCCAAATCTCCATGGTGATGTCGAGGTCACCCTTCCGCAGGCCCTGGAACAGGGGGACCGTTGCTCCCTCAATTTGGGAGGTCGGGTAGCCGTAGCCCTCTTCAACGATATACCGGGCGACGCCATTTTGAATCAGTGCGCTATCCCAGTTAAGGCCGCCAAAGACCAGTGTCCGCTTCTCTTTGCTGGCATCATCTGAGTCACCACCGCACGCTGCGGCAATGATTGAGAAAGCCAAAACCAGAAGCACCAACAGGCCTAATTTCGAATGTAGTTTTCCTAACATCTTGTACGTTTTTCTCCTTCCGGGTCTTAATTGTCAGGTTGCATCCAGGGTTATGCGGTGCAAAATTAACCCGGCGCGACCTTTTAATCTTCCGCAACAACCCTAGCGCAGATGGCTTGGCAGGTCAATTGATCTATGAGTCCAGCTTAGATGAATGGTTAGGTCGGGCTTCCCCGTTTCATTCCCAATGCAGGCACAATAGCAATGAACGAAATTACCGAGGCGGTCAAGAAAAATTTCTGAAACAATTCCAGCCCCGCCGCGTTTAGATTGGCCGAATATTCCGCTGCTCTAGCCTCAAACACGCCGACAGCTTCACCCGGCAGGGGCAACGGAAATTCCAGCCCTGCGGTCAGCACCTGGAAATGCTCTACCCCCCAAGCCGATAGGGCAGCAAGGCCCAGCGTCATACCCATCATCCGCGACACAACCACCAAGGACGCAGCCGTGCCCCGGTAGTCGTCGCTGACTGCCCCCAAGGCATGGGAGGTTATGGGCGCAATCACCAGTCCAAACCCGAACCCGGCTAGCAACAGGTGAACCGTAAGCTGAGGGTCGCTAATATCCAGGCCCCAGCCACTGGCTAAAAACATGCCGACACCCACCAATGCCAGTCCGGCAACGGTCAGCGGCCTTGCCCCCAACCGCAGCACCAGCAGGCCACCAACCACTGCACCCAGCGGAATGATTCCCGTGAGGCGTAGCAGCCATAACGCCCCAGTGAACGGCGATTTTCCTAGTACGGTATTAGCCATCAGGGGAACGGTGCCCATCGGCATGGCGCTGGCGACCACGCTAGTCCCCAAAGGCCAACGGGGATTGGC
>JABMNL010000038.1 GCA_013204585.1 SAR202 cluster bacterium
CAACGATACTAACTTCGGGGTAAGGTCACCAGGGGTTCGATTCCCCTCACCTCCACCAACTAATCCTATGAATCACCAGACTCACTGATGCACGCCTAATTGTCTGCCTCACATCGTGGTGATACGATTTTCCAGCCCCGCCGCCAAGAAGTACTAAGACTTAGGTACTTGAAAAGAAAAAGGCCCTGACGAGTGAATAAACTCGTCAGGGCCTTTTGCTTTTTTACGGTTGCACCGCCGTCAAGTTTAACCGGCGGCTAGGGCTCGTACTTCTCTGGCCTTGGCTGGCAGGTCGTAGGTGGTCCAGGTTGCTCCGTCGTCCAGCGAACCGAACACCTGACCGTCGCGCGAGTTGCAGAAGACGTGATTGGGGGCGCGAGGGTCAACGGCCACGGTCATCATAGTCGAGTTGGGGGCAATCCCCCGGTCTACTTGCTCGAAGGTCTTGAACAGGTCGCGGCTTCGGTATAGTGCGCCTTGCTTGCTCCGGGCGGCCGCGCCAATGGACACGTAGAACATGTTCGGGTCGTGGGTGGCGGCTTTCAGGTCGCGGGTATAGGTAATCTCCGAGAAGTTACCGAACTCCACCGGTATCCACTCGCTGCCCCGGTCCGGGCCGATGAACGGCCCCTGACGGGTGGTGATGAACACCGTGTGGGGCAGGGCGGCCGAGCATTGAGCGCCGTGCAGGTCTAGCGTGTCTTCGCTGGGGCCAAGGGTTCCGGATATCTCTTCCCAGGTGTCGCCGCCGTCCGAGCTGCGGATGACTCCGGCAACTTCCAAGGCGGCGTACATCTCGTCGGGAAAGTTCGGGTCGGCGCACAGGGCAATAACCCTGGTCGGGAATGCCATGGTCATCTCGACCGAGCCCATGTTCTTGGTGATTTGCTGCCAGGAGTCGCCGCTGTTGGTGCTGCGGTAAATCTCTCCGGGGGCGGTGCCCAGATACATAACGCTGGGGTCGCCAGGCCGGAACATAAACGACCAGGCCGGAGCGCCGGTTCTGGGGTAGTCTAACTTCTCCCAGCTATTGCCCCGGTTGATGCTGCGGTACGGGCCATCTTGGGTTCCAGCGTAAATAACTTCGGGATTGTCTGGGTGGATCACAATGCCGGGCACCATGGCGTCGGCGGGTAGTCCGTTGGTCAGTTCCTCCCACTGGTTGGAACCGGGGGCTAGCCGGTAAATGCCACTGGTCTCGGCCCCGGCGTAAACGTAGGTGTTGTTAGTTCCGGTGGTCATTGGATTCCCTCCCCAGTCATATTGAATTGCTGTTTAGAGTTTGGCCCAGTATGTTCTAGGTGGTCGCACGTGGAGCGGGCATCTCTTCAAGTTCGAACTGAAAGTCCTCGATTACCGGGTTGGCCAGCAGCTTTTGGCACATTTCGGTCACCGACTGCTCGGCTTTGGCGCGGTCGGTTTCGTTGACGTTCACCAGCAGGAACTTGCCAATCCTCACGTCGTCCGCGTTGCCGAAGCCGAGGCGTTGCAGGCTGGACAGCACGGTGACGCCCTGGGGGTCGTTCACGGTGGGTTTGAGGGTTATATGAATCCTAGCTTGGTACATCGGTTAGAGAGACTCCTCTGCCAGTCTTAACAAGGAATCCCACCTTCCGGTCCCAAAGTGCCGGCATAGGTCTCAAAGAACTTGTCGATTCTGTCGGCATTCACTCCGGGGAAGAAGTCAATTACGCCCCATGCAGATAAGGCCACTTGGCCTTCGGGGATTTCGCTATAAGCGCGGGTGACGCCCCAGATATTGTTCAGGCCTATATCGTCCAAGGCGTCCTTTAGGCTGTTTATCTCTACTTCGTTGGTCAGGTTATAGCTGACTATGATATTGCCGTGCTCCATGTTATGGACCACTCGCTCATCGGGCAATTCTTCTTCATAGAAGCCGCAGCGGGCCGGGATGGGCCAGTGGTTACCTGAAGCTGGCGGGGCGCTGTTGTAGGTGACATCTTGGCCTTCGTTCACATGAGTGTCCCCTTCAATCTCTATCTGGAACCCCACTCCATCAACGTAGCCATTTGCGCTTCCTGTATTGGAGGCACCGCCACTACCACCGCCGCTGATGCTGGCGAAGGCGAAGCTGGCAATTACCAAGACCGCAATTAAGATGGACGCGGCCAGGTAGAACTTGTTGGTGCCTTTGCGCCGAGTAGTATTAATTGTGGTCCCAGCCCGGGCAGATCTGGTGGCAGCCCTGCCGCGGCGGCGTCTTGAAACAGGCAATGTATTGTCCTCCGTAAAATGCCGGGATACGTTAAATCCTGGCGCCTAATGTAAGCCCTGGCCGTTTAGTCGGGGCTTATGCATGAGACTCTTAAAGTCGCGTCCCGGTCAATTTGTAATACGCTTCTTGGTACCGTTCGGACGTCTTCGCGACCACATCGTCCGGCAAAGCAGGGGCCGGGGGCTCGTGGTCCCAGCCTTGGGAGTCTAGCCAGTCGCGGACGAACTGTTTGTCGTAATTGGGCTGTGATTTACCGGGTGCGTAGCCGTCGGCGTCCCAGAACCGGCTGGAATCCGGCGTGAGCAGTTCGTCAATCAAGGTCAATTTACCGTCGATAATTCCGAACTCCATCTTGGTGTCGGCCAAGACGATGCCCCGCCCTTTGGCGTAGTCATGGGCGGCTTTGAAGACCGTTTTGCTGGCCTCTTCTAGTTGGTGGGCCATGTCGGCCCCGACCATATCTAGTACTTCCTGCTTGGTCATGTTCTCGTCGTGACCCTCTTCCGCCTTGGTGGTGGGGGTGAACAGCGGCTCCGGAAATGGCTGGCCCTCGACCATACTCTGGCCCACGTCCATGCCAGACACGGTACCCTGACGCCGGTATTCGGACCAGGCCGAGCCGGTGATGTAACCCCTAACGATGCATTCGATGTCGATACGTTCGGCCCGTTTCACCACCATGGACTGCCGGGCGACCTCGGGCGTGACGGCCCCGGCCACGCTGCTGCCTTCAAGATACTGGGCGGCTTCCGGAGCATCGGCCAGGCAGATGAAATGGTTGGGCACAATGTCTTTGGTGCGATTGAACCAGAAGGCCGAAATCCGGTTTAGCACCAAGCCCTTATCAGTAATGCCGGTTGGCAACACAACGTCAAATGCGGAGATGCGGTCGGTGGCGACCATCAACAGGTGTCCGCCGCCTAGTCCATAAGTATCCCGCACCTTGCCACGGTGGAGAATGTCGGGCATCTTGGTTTCCAGTATCATCTGTAGCTCCTTGCAAACTCGCCCCACACGGGCCAGCCTTTGTATCTAAACAGTGTAATTTACAGTGTTAGTCGCGGTCAGTCTCGGATTGTTGCTTTCCGGCAGGCTGCTAAATCAGCCCCAACCGGGCAAATGTATCGTCTACGTAGCGGGTGTAGTACCCGTAGTCGAATAGTTCATCCAACTCTTTTTTAGAGAGGTGCTCTCCGGCCAAGCGGTCGGTCCGTAAGAGGTCTCTGAAGTCCAGACCCTCCTCCCAACTGCGGCTGGAATTGGTTTGCACAATCTTGTAAGCCTCTTCTCGGCCCAGCCCCTTGTCCACCAAGGCCAAGAGGACTCGTTGGCTGAATATCAGGCCTCGGCTGCTCTCGATGTTCTCCATCATCCGGTCGGGGAACACTCGCAGGCCCTCAATGACCCGGCTAAAGATACTTAGGATATAGTCCAAGGCCAGGCAGGAGTCGGGCAGGATGATGCGTTCTGCCGAGGAGTGGCTGATGTCCCGCTCGCCCCAAAGGGCCACGTTCTCCAGCGCGGTGTTGGCGTTGCCCCGTATCAACCGTGCCAGACCGCAGATACGCTCCGAAAGTTCTGGGTTGCGCTTGTGAGGCATGGAAGATGAGCCGGTCTGGCCCTGCCCAAAGGGTTCTTCCAGTTCATGCAGCTCGGTGCGTTGTAACGCCCGAATTTCCGTGGCGAACTTCTCCAACGAGGCCGCAATCAGGGCTAGGGTGCTCATGAAATGGGCATGCCGGTCCCGCTGAATAACCTGGTTGGATATTTTGGCGACTTTCAGCCCCAATTCACGGCAAACTTTATCTTCTATCGAAGGTGGCACCGTGGCGTGGGTGCCCACCGCGCCGGAAATCATGCCCACCCGCAGACCCTCAATGGCAGCGGTGAGTCGTTCTTTTTGGCGTTGTAGTTCGTCCCACCAGAGGGCAAACCGCAGCCCCATGGTCATGGGTTCGGCGTGGACTCCGTGGGTCCGGCCCATGGCCAGGGTGTCTTTGTGTTCGATGGCCTTTACGGCCAGGGCGGCAATGGCCCGGTCTAGCTCCGTTTGCAGCAGAGCTCCGGCCTCGACCAATTGCATGTTCAAGCCCGTGTCCAGCATGTCGTTGGATGTCAGGCCAAGGTGAAGCCAGCGACCTTCGGGACCCATGGACTCGGTGATTGAGGAAATAAACGCGGTTACGTCGTGGCGGGTGGTCTCAAATAGCTCCATCATTCGGTCATGGTTGTATTTAGCCCCGCGCAATTTAGCCATGTCTGCTTCGGGAATCACTCCCTCGGCAGTCCACGCTTCGCAGGCGGCCAATTCTACAGCCAGCCATTTGAGGTATTTGTTTTCGTCGGACCAGACCTGCTTCATAGCGGGCCTGGAATAGCGGTCAATCACAGCTTCCCTTCCTCCCGGCGCTACCCGGCGTTTGGTTTGTGGCCGTTATTGGAATATTCCCTAACGGCCACCAGCATGGCCCCAAAGTCCTCGAATGGGCGGTAGGGAATGTTCTCTTCGTCACAGAATGTCGCCAGGCCCTTGTGGGCGAAGGTCACATCCGCTACGCGGGCGGCTTCGAGGTCCGAGTGACCGTCACCAGCGAAGAATACGTGGCAGCCTCGCTCCTGGAATGACTTCACGACGAACCCTTTGGAGTTTCCTAAGTCCTCTTTCCCTGGATTGGTGTGGTTATATTGGTAGGAAATCTTGCCAGATGAAAATTCGGTATTCACGGCATAAATCGGCACCCGGCCGGCCCCGGACCGTTCCAAAAGCGCCTCGATGTAGAAATCCAGCCCCTGGCTGACCACCGCCATGGGGATATTGTTGCTCTGGCAAAAGCCCCACAACTCGAGAAAGTAAGGCCGCAGGTTGGCGTGCTCTTTCACGTAGGACTGCATGGTGGCCCGGTCGGCTTGGATGTTACTGAAGGTAATCTCTTGGTATTCCTTCAAGTTAATCTGGCCGTCGCGGAAACGCTGACGCACGTCTTTCCAGCTTGGGTCGCCGAACTGGTTGAGCAACATCTCCGCCACATTTTGGGCTGCGGCGGTGTCGTCGAAATCGGTTAGGACAGCTGGCAGCGGTCTACCGCTCGCGGAGTTCGCGTCGGTAGTCTTCATAGGCCTGCCTTATATTTTCGTACTTCAAGCCCAAGATTTGGGCTGCGTAGTATGCGGCGTTCCGGGCACCCCAGCTACCCACCGCCATGCAGGCGACGGGAATGCCGGGCGGCATCTGGGCTGTGGACATCAGAGCGTCGATACCCTTCAGCTCGCTGGACGTCAGTGGGATGCCAATGACCGGCAAGGTGGTCATTGAAGCGATTGCGCCGGCCAAGGCCGCAGAGCCCCCGGCGGCTGCGATTATTACTTCGATGCCCCGGTCTCGCGCCGTTTTGGCGTATTCGTGCACCCGCTCCGGAGTGCGATGGGCGGACATAACCCGTGTCTCGTAGTCAATGCCCATCTGTTCCAGGGTCTTAACAGTATCCTGCACCACGGGCTCATCCGAGGCGCTACCCATAATAACACCTACTAGTGGCAAAACAACCTCCTATTCACGCTTAAATCTAGGCTCAAATCCACGTCCAGGCCAACAGCCCCAGACCGCGTCTCAAGGGCTCTAATTCATCGGCCTGATACCGTTTTAATTGCTCGGGTATTATAGTTCCAGCTCGTCTTTGAAAGCCTCAATTAGACCTTGTTCCAAGGCTTCCCGTTCTGCTCTGATTTCAATCTCGTTTATCTGTAGATATATTCCGTCGTCTGACAGTCCGACGTCGACGGCAATCTCCATATCGCCACTTTCTTCCCAGGACAATATGGTGGTGACGACATCGGTGTCATCTTCATCATCGTCTGGCTCGTCGCCGTTCATACCGAGACCGGTGTCCAGCTCAAACTCGTCGGTGATGGACTTCCAGCCGACGATGGTCTCGATTTCCCCCTTGCCGTCCAGCAGGGTGGAATTTATCTCGGACAATAGCTCTTCTATGCCTAAGGTCTGGATCATCTGCAAGAGGTCTTCGCGTTCCTTTTGTAGCCCAGCCTCGTCTTCCGCCACGCGGCGCTCCCGCTGGGCACGGACCTCAGCCAACTCTTGCTTCATGCCTTCTAGTGTTTCACGCCAGGTCATAAGCCTTCCCTTAGGTGTTTTTATTCGGACGTTTTCTTGGACGGTTTAGCGGAATTTTTCTGGGATGCCTGGTAGGCCAATTCGTCAATTTGGCGGAAATCGCCCAGGCCCGACCGGGCCCGTACCTTGTTCAGTGCCTCTAGCATGTCCAGGTAGCGGATGCCCATGGGGCTGTGCTTTGTGTTAACCGGCTGCAGGCCCGCGCGTTTCAAGAGCCGTTCCGCGTTGGTATTCCAGACAGCGAATAGTCCGGGGTTGCTCAGACACAACAGATACGATGTAAACTCTTTGCCTGTGCCAGCCAAGCGGTAGGCTCCGTCAGGCGCAGCGCACTCGTCGAATCGGCCTTCCAGTTTGATATTATCATAGAGAAGAAAGTCGAGACCGTCTCTTACTTCTTCAATGGGGTTGGTCTTGAATTGGGCGGTGTCGCGTCCCCCGGAGGCCCGGTACAACGCCAGAGCCTGGTCCACCGTAAGAGTAGTTAGCGTGTCTTGCTGTAGCCACCCGTAAAATTCCGCTGACCGCAGCCACTTCTTGCGACGGTACGCCTGCAACCGTTGGTCGTCCTGATTAAGGGTGAAAAGCTGCCGAAGTTCCTGCATCGGCCTAGCCCTTCGCCTTGGCAGTTCCTTGGTTCGCCGCCGAGCCTATATCCTGCCGCCAGCGGGCGTCTTGGAAGCTGATTTGTTCCAGCCTGGAATAGGCCCGCCGCCTTGCTTGGTCGATGTTATCGCCGCCGCCGACGACGGTTAGCACACGGCCTCCAGCAGTAATGGGACGACTGGACAGCCCACCGACTGCGAGCTTCGTGCCAGCATGGAAGACCATGGTGTCTTCCGGGCCAGCTGCCTCTAGGCCGGAAATTTCAAATCCGGTCTGGTACTCGTCGGGGTAGCCGCCGGATACCAAAACAATACCGACGTAGTTCTTATCGTTCCATTGCACCGAAATTTGGTCTAGGTTGCCCTGGGCGCAGGCCAGCATCAGTTCCAGAGGGTCTGAGGCTAATAACGGCATCACCACCTGGGTTTCGGGGTCGCCGAGGCGGCAGTTAAATTCTAGGACTTTGGGCCCGGCGTCGGTCAGCATCAGGCCAGCGTACAAGACGCCCTTGTAGGGAGAGCCGCGCTCGGCCATGGCCTGAAGCACTGGCTTCATGATGGTCTGTTCGACCTCTGACGCCAATTGGGGAAACCAGAAGTCCGGTTGGGCAAAACTACCCATTCCTCCGGTGTTGGGGCCTTGGTTGCCGTCCTCAAGTCGCTTGTAATCGCAGGCGGCGACCAAGGGCGCGATATGTTCGCCGTCGCAGAAGGCGAAGACGCTAACCTCTGGCCCGCTCAGGTACTCTTCCAAGACCACAATCTCTCCGGCCTCGCCGAAAGCCCGGTCTGACATGCACAGTTTTACCGCTGCCAGAGCCTGGTCCGAATCTTGGCAAAGCAGGACGCCCTTTCCCGCCGCTAAACCATCGGCCTTAACGACCAATGGCCCAGGGTGATTCTGGATGTAGGCCTGTGCTCCAGCCTCGTCCCTAACACTGGCGAAATCAGGGCAGGGAACTCCTGCGTCCCGCATCAGGTCCAAGGCAAAGCTTTTGCTAGCTTCTATTTGGGCGGCGGCCTTAGATGGGCCAAAAACCGGTATGCCCAGCTCGGTCAGTCGGTCGGCCAGTCCCAATGCCAAAGGGCCCTCCGGCCCGACGATGACCAGGTCGGCGGCAACTTCGCGGGAGGCGGCTACCAAGCCGTCAATATCGGCGGAGCGAATTTCCAGGTTCTCCGCCAGGGCCGCAGTGCCAGCGTTGCCCCCGGCCACCCACAAGCGCGTCAGGTTAGGACTTTGGTTGATGCGCCAAGCCAAAGCATGCTCGCGCCCGCCAGAGCCAACAATCAGCACTCTCACCGGAGCAACCGCCGGTGCAACCGGGTTTTCATGGAGTGGAATTTGCCCATAGTCATGGTTGGTTCTCTAAGGGGTACATGAATTCAGAGGTCGCGACCCCCTCTCTAACTCTCCACCTTGCGAGGGGTAGAGAAAACCCTTCGATAGCTTCAGAGCCACGCACCCCAAATAACCTAGAGATACAATCCCTTCCCCCTTGAGAGGGAAGGTTAGGTCCGACGAAGTCGAGACTCTCGACGGAGTCGGAGATGGGGGTGAATACTTCACCCAATACTGGTTTGAAATGGCAGTGGCGGCTTATTCCCACTCGATGGTGCCTGGGGGTTTGCTGGTAATGTCGTAGACCACCCGGTTGACGCCGGGAACTTCGTTGACAATGCGGTTGGATATTCGGGCCAGTACTTCATAGGGCAGCCGCACCCAGTCGGCGGTCATGGCGTCTTCGCTGGAGACGGCCCGAATGGCGCAGACGTAGCCATAGGTGCGGTAATCGCCTTGCACGCCCACTGTGCGGCTGTCGGTGAGCACTGCAAAGCTCTGCCATACCTGGTCGTACAGGTTGGCGGCTTTAATCTCGTCAATCACGACCCAGTCGCACTTGCGCAGCATTTCCAGGCGCTCCCGGGTGACTTCCCCAATAACCCTGATTGCCAGCCCCGGCCCAGGGAACGGTTGGCGGTAGACCATTTCGTTGGGCAGACCCAGCGCTAACCCGACCTCGCGTACCTCGTCCTTGAATAGGTAACGCAGCGGTTCCACCAGCTCTAGCTTCATGTTCTCTGGCAGGCCGCCCACGTTGTGGTGGGTCTTGATGCGGGCCGAAGTGCGGTTCTCGGGAGATTCGCTTTCAATAACATCGGGATACAGGGTGCCTTGGGCAAGGAAATCGGTGTGGCCCAAGCCCGCCGCCGCGTCTTCAAACACCCGGATGAATTCTTCGCCAATGACTTTGCGCTTCATCTCGGGGTCGGTAACGCCCACAAGTTTGTCCAAGAACCGGTCTTCGGCGTCCACATACATCAGGTTCAAGCCCAGGCCTCGCTTGAATGTGGCCTGCACCCGCTCGGCTTCTTCCAGGCGCAGTAGTCCGTTGTTCACAAAAATGCAGGTGAGTTGGTCGCCGATGGCCTGGTGCAGTAGCCCAGCGGTTACCGCCGAGTCCACCCCGCCGGACAGGGCGCAGATGACCTTGCCGTCGCCAACCTGCTCCCGGATGCGTTTGATGGAATCGTGGACGACGTTGCCCGGCGTCCAGTCGCCATTGCAACCGCAGGCCTTGAATAGGAAATTCTTGAGGATGTCTTGGCCCAGCGGCGTATGGTTCACCTCTGGGTGGAACTGGATGCCAAACATGTTGTCGCCATTGCCAATCGCGGCCACCGGGGAGTTCTCGGTGTAGGCCATGCTGGAGAAACCGGGGGGCAATGTTTCGACGCGGTCGCCGTGGCTCATCCAGACCTGGAACGACGGAGGAAGGTCATTGAACAGACCAGGGTTGGCATCGGAGTCGTCTTGGTGCAGAACGGCGTACCCAAACTCCTGCTTTTCTCCTGGGGTTACTGTGCCGCCCAGTTGGTGGACCAGCGCCTGCATTCCGTAACAAATTCCCAGCACCGGCAGTTTGCGCTCAAAGACCCAATCTGGAATCCGAGGAGCGCCTTCTTCATAAACGCTGGCCGGGCCGCCGGACAGGATGATTCCCTTGGGATTAATGTGTTTTACCGAATCCCAGGTGCCCTTGGACTGGGAGATTATCGAGTAGACCTTTGATTCACGAATGCGGCGGGCAATCAGGTGGCTATATTGTGAGCCAAAGTCGATTACGACAATGCCTTCGCTGACCAATCGCTGGTCGTCGTCTTCTAGTCCGACGCCCTCTAACCCCTTGGCAATTTCGAGGTAGGCCGACACTTCTAAATCGTCGCTGGTGGCGACCCGTCTTCCTTGGGGTAACTTGTCGTCGGCCGTGGGGGGCAGCTTGCTTTCAGTCGTGGTTCAGCCTCCTGAATGGCGTGGTTTAGACCCGGTTATTAGCGGAAAACATCGGTGTGCTGTTAGCCAGCAAATTCGAGTTACCTAATGTGGAGCAATTATACCGGCTGGGCATGTGGGAGTATAGTCGCCGGGGCCGACATGAAGTCAACATATACGCAGGGAAAAACTAACCGATTTTCGACTATTTTGAGAGCCCCACTGCCCGGTCTATAATCGTAACGCTGTGATATACTCGGCCCGCCGCAGATACCAGCGTCTGAGGCGTGAATTCGAGGCATGGGCCAGTAGTGGCGGATACCCAAGGCCAGAGGGACTTAAAAGACTTGAACCGGGCCGTCCAGCACCTAAAAAATGGCGGGGTGGTGGCAACTCCCACCGACACCCTGTACGGACTGGCTGCTGACGTTTTCAACCTCGACGCGATTGACCGGGTTTTTGCCATTAAATGTCGCAGCGAAAACCTGGCATTGCCGGTGCTAGTAACCGGCTGGGAACAGTTAGTGATAGTCGCCAAAGATGTTCCGCCGCAAGCCAAAAGCCTGACGGATAGGTTCTGGCCAGGGGCGCTGACTTTGGTGGTGTTGAAGGCTGATAATTTGCCGGACCGACTCACTGCGGGAGGCCCAACGGTGGCGGTCAGGATGCCAGACCACCCGGTGCCCATCGAGTTAATGCGCGGATTAGGCGGCCCCATTACTGGCACCAGCGCCAATGTCAGCGGCGGCGTCGACCCTTCCAACCTAGAGGAGTTAACGGTCCAGATTGGCAACCGAGTGGACTACATCGTCAAAAGCGGCCCCGCGCCAAGGGGAACGGCGTCAACCGTAGTCGACATAACATCGAATCAGCCCAAGTTACTTAGGGAAGGGGCAGTCCCCTTCGACCTAGTGCTCGAAACCTGGAACGCAGCGTCCAATTAGGAGATCAGCAATACCGCCGATTGAGAAATACGAACTCTACCAGAAAGCCCTAGAGGAAGAACTCCGGGTCGTTTTCGAATCCAGAGAAGGATTCCTCTACGACGTGCTGCGCTACCACCTGGGCTGGATTGACCAGCAGGGACAGCCGCGTTCCGATTCGGCCTCACTTAACTTCCAACCGGCCCTGGCCTTGGCGGCCTGTGACGCATTGGGCGGCGACTTTCGAAATGCCCTTCCCTCCGCTGCCAGCGTGGAGTTGATTTACAACTTCACCTTGGTGCACAGCGACGTGCAAGCGGGCCGGGCCGAGCCGGGAGACCGGCCCAGCATCTGGTGGGTCTGGGGGCCAGCCCAAGCGATTAACGCGGGCGATGGCCTACACTCCTTGGGTCGAACGACTATTATGCGGCTAGCCAAAAACGGGGTTCCCGCCGACCGGGTTTTGAAAGCGGTAAAATCTCTAGACCAGGCCTGTCTCACCCTGTGCGAAGGCCAGTACATGGACCTGGAGTTTCAGGACCAGATGATGGTTTCCACTGCTGCATATATGGATATGATTGGCCGCAAAGCAGGGGCTCTTGCATCCTGTGCCGCATTGACCGGCGCGTTGACTGCCGGGTCCAGTGACGAGGTCTGCGATAGCTTTGGTGCGCTTGGCCGGAACATGGGGATGGCCTGGCAAATAGCTCGGGACATCGACGACCTTTGGGGAAAGCACGGCGACGGAATGACCCCCAGTAACGTCCTCAACAAGAAGAAGAGCCTGCCATTGATTCACACCCTGGAGAATTCCAGTGTCAGCGTTAAACGGGAGTTGGGCGCCATCTATATGAAGCGAGTACTAGAGGCCAATGACATTGCCAAGATGGTCGAGATTCTGGACGGCGCGGACGCCCGCCAGGCGTCCCAGACCAAGGCCCAAGAACTGGTCGACCAGGCAATCGACGGCCTAACCGGCGTGTCTGGCGTTTCTCAGGAAGGGATGGACAACCTTGCCAGCCTGGGCCAGTGGGCGGCTGAGGGAGGCCGGTAATGGCAAAGCGAAGACTAAACCAGCTTGACGTTGCCGGTAAGCGAGTGTTGGTGCGGGTGGATTTCAACGTTCCCATCGATCAAGGCATCGAAGGTATCTCCCTCTACGACCAGCGCCTGCGTGCCACCCTGCCAACCATTCGGTATCTCATCGACCAAGGTAGTCGCGTGGTGCTTTGTTCCCATCTAGGCCGCCCCAATGGCGAAGTCGTCGAAGGGCTACGTTTGGCCCCAGTTGGCGACCGGCTGGCGATGTTGCTGGAGCGCCCCGTGAAGAGCCTGCCCGACATCACCGGCCCGGCCGTTGCCAGCGCGGTGTCCGAGATGGCCCCCGGCGATGTAGTGCTACTGGAGAACCTCAGGTTTCACCCCGGCGAAGAAAAAAACGACGCGGCCTTCGCCTGTGAATTGGCCGACACGGTGGATTGTTTTGTGATGGACGCCTTCGCTGTCTGCCACCGCGCCCATGCCTCCACAGTCGGAATCGCCAAGTACCTGCCCTCTGCAATGGGACTCCTGGTCCAGAAAGAGGTCGAGTCCATGGGCAAGGCCTTGGAGTCGCCCGAGAAACCGCTGGCGGCGCTGATGGGCGGGGCCAAGGTTAGCGACAAGATATTGCTGCTGGATAACCTGCTGGAGCAACTTGACCACTTGTTCATCGGCGGCGGCATGTCGGTGACCTTCCTGAACGCCATGGGTTATTCCACCGGGGCGTCCAGAATCGAAGACGACCGGCTGGATTTCGCCCGGGAGATTATGGAACGGGCCAAGGCCGCCAACATAAATCTTCATCTGCCAGAGCATGTGGTGGTCGCCAACGAGTTCGCCGCCGACCCCGACGAGACCGATTCCGTGCACGTAGGTGATGTTCCTGACGGCTGGTACATCATGGACATTGCTCCCGCTTCCGCAGAGGAGTTCTCGAAAGCGTTAACCGCCTGCAAGACCATTATTTGGAACGGCCCCATGGGCGTGTTCGAGATGCCAAAGTTCAGTCAGGGCACCCGCACCGTGGCCGAAGCCATAGCCGGACTGAGCGGTGTAACCACCGTGGTTGGCGGCGGCTCGACTGCCGAAGCGATAGAGGAACTGGGTCTGATGGACAAAATGACCCACGTTTCCACTGGCGGCGGGGCTTCCTTGGAATTTTTGGAAGGCAAAGAGTTGCCCGGTATCGCGGCTCTGCCGGATGCCTAGGTGATAAGCTTGAGGGCGAGGGAATAGATTTGATTGATGTCGAAGAACTAAGAGATTGCTATACCAAGACACCGTCTAAGATTGTGTTGTTAGTGGCCGACGGCTTGGGCGGGCTGGCCCACCCAGACACCGGCAAGTCAGAACTGGAGACCGCATATACGCCTAACCTGGATGCCCTGGCCCAGGAGAGCGCTTGCGGGTTGACCACCCCGGTATTACCCGGCGTGGCCCCCGGCAGCGGCCCTGGTCACCTGGCCCTCTTTGGTTACGACCCGCTAAAGCACCAGATTGGACGCGGCGCCCTCGAAGCCCTGGGAATTGAAGTAGAACTGCAGCCGGGCGACGTGGCCGCCAGGGGTAATTTCTGCACCGTGGATTCCGCTGGCTTGCTGGTAGACCGTCGTGCTGGCAGGATTCCGACCGAACTGAGCCGTCCCATCTGTGAACGTCTGGACAAGATTGAGCTTTCCGGAGGGGAGGTGGACGTTTTCTCGGTCCAGGACTACCGCTTCGTGGCGCGGTTCCGGGGATACAACTTGTCCGCGGAATTGAGCGAGACTGATCCCCAGGTCTCCGGCGTTGAAGCCTTGATGGTGAAGCCACTAAGGCCAGACGCTCAGAAGACGGCCGCCATGGTCAACGAGTTTGTCAGCAAGGCAGCCCTGATGATGTTAGAAGAAGAGCGGGCTAACATGCTGCTCCTGCGCGGCTTCGCCAAGATGCCCTCGCTACCCCCAATGGGCGAAGTGTACCGGCTGAACCCAGCGGCCATCGCCGCCTATCCCATGTACCGTGGCCTGGCCACCGTGGCTGGCATGAAAGTCATACCAACCGGCCGGACCTTTGCTGACGAAGTGGAAACGCTGCGAGAAAACTGGGACAAGCACGACTTCTTCTTCATCCACTACAAGCCGGCCGATGCTGCTGGAGAGGATGGCGACTTTGATGCCAAGGTGCAACGTCTGGAAGAGCTGGACCCATTCATCCCCGCCATACGCGCACTTAATCCCGATGTTTTAATGGTCGCCGGCGACCACGCAACCCCAGCCATCATGGCCGCTCATAGCTGGCACCCCGTGCCCTTCATGCTTAACTCCAAGTTGACCAGGGGCGAAGGCGTGCCCACCTTCGACGAGCGGGCCTGCGCTCTGGGGGCCATCGGTAGGATTCCAGCCACCAGCGTCATGGTGTTGGGCCTTTCCCACGCCGGCAAAATGAACAAGTTCGGCCCGTAGACGCGCCCTGCCTTCGTGATATCTACCCGATTTTTTGAGCTGGAGTTAGGCCAATGCCCGCCTCGGTCGTCGCTGGAAACTGGAAAATGAACACCACCGTTTCGGAGGCTGCCGCCCTCGCCGCCGGAATTCGAGACGGGGCCGCCGCCGCCGGAAACGTGGAACTGGTGCTCTGCCCGCCCTTTGTATCCCTGGCCGCCGTTCGAGACGCGGTTAAAGGTTCGGCGGTCAAAGTGGGCGCACAAAACATGCACTTCCAAGAATCTGGGGCCTTCACCGGCGAGGTCTCTCCAGGCATGCTTAAAGGTCTCTGCGACTACGTGATAATCGGCCACTCCGAGCGCCGCCAAATGTTTGGCGAAACCGACGAATCAGTCAACAACAAGGTCAAGGCGGCCCAAGCAGCCGGACTAAAGCCCATCTTGTGCGTTGGCGAGTCCTTGGAACAACGAGAACAGGGCAAGGCCTCGGACGTAATCAGCGGCCAGATTCGTGCGGGACTACAAGGAGTCAGCGACGCCTCGGACTTGATAGTTGCCTACGAGCCCATCTGGGCCATCGGCACTGGCCAGGCTGCGACGCCCGAGATTGCCGCTGAGATTATGGGCGCAGCCATATTCGAGACCCTGCGCGGAATATTTTCTGGCGCGGCCGACAATGTTCCACTACTCTACGGGGGCAGCATGAACGCCAGCAATTCAGGCGAGTTCGCAGCCCAAGACTGCATCCACGGCGGATTAATCGGCGGGGCCGCTCTTCAAGCCGAACAGTTTCTAGCCGTGGCCGCTGCGGTTGCTGCGGCAAAGGCTTAGTTCTTAGCCATCCGATTAACGCACGAGATTGGCCGGCCGACACGGCTACCAACCTATTCGTGAAAGTGGCGTAGAATTTGACCTTGGCTATCCACGAAAAACCCCTGGTTGCAATCGTTGGCCCCACGGCAGTAGGCAAAACAAGCCTGGCCGTTGACCTGTGCCAACGCTTTGGCGGCGAGGTCATCAATGCCGACAGCCGCCAAGCCTACCGGTGCATGGATATTGGCACCGCTAAGCCCACCACGGAAGAACGCTCCCAGGCGCCCCACCATCTTCTTGACCTCCTGGACCCAGCAGAGCATTTTGGTCTGGGCGCTTTTTTGCCCCTGGCTAAGCAAGCCGCCTTAGACATCGCCGCTAGGGGTAAGCTGTCCATGGTCGCCGGTGGCACTGGCCAATATGTTTGGGCTATGCTTGAGGGACAAACCGTGCCTGCCGTTCCTCCCAACTTGGAACTACGAGCGTCTTTGGAAAAAGAAGCGGAGACAAATGGAGCCCAAGCGCTCCACGACCGTCTCCGGGAAATTGACCCGGTCCGTGCCGATGCACTGGATCCTCGTAACGTGCGGCGGGTGGTGCGTGCTTTGGAGATTTACCAAGCAACCAACCAGAGGCCGTCCGAGTTAGTCCAAGAAGCCCCGGCCATCGGTAACTACCTGGTGATTGGCCTGACCATGGACCGCAAAGCCCTCTATCAGCGCATTGATGACCGAGTGGACGCCATGATGCAAGCAGGGTTTCTGGCCGAAGTGCAGGCGTTGGCCGAGGCTGGTTACCTGATGGGTCAGGGCGCACTGGATAGCCCCGGCTACCGTGAATTGGGCCTTCACATAGACGGCGAGATGTCGTTGGAAGATGCAGTCGCCCGCACCAAGACCCAGACCCACCGGCTGGCCCGCCGTCAGTACACCTGGTTCAAGGCAGCCGACCCCCGAATATGCTGGCTCGACGCCTCCGACTCAGGCGTGTCTGAGCGGGCGGCGGAGCTGGTGTCTGGGTACCTGGCTGCGGGTCGTATGGTGCCTGAATAAACCTGCCCCTGTGGTACAATTACCGTCCTGTCCCACGAGGAGTTCAGACATGGAATTCACCAAAATGCACGGCGCGGGCAACGACTATGTCTACATCGACGCGCGTTTTGAAAAGCGTGATTGGCCCGAACTCTCCCGCCGTATGAGCGACCGGCACTTCGGCGTGGGCAGCGATGGCCTCATCCTGATTAAAAATTCCAATGTGGCCGACCTTAAGATGAGCATGTTCAACGCCGATGGGTCCGAGGCCGAGATGTGCGGTAATGGCATCCGCTGTTTCGCCAAATACGCCCTCGACCGTGCCATTGTTTCGCGCACGACCGCTTCTCTTAGCGTCGAAACTTTGGCTGGTATTCGGCATATCGTGCCTCTGCTTGAAAACGGCAAAGTCACGGGAGCCAGGGTCTCAATGGGCGCGCCGGTTTTTACTCCAAACGATGTCCCGGTGAAGCTGAAAACGGCTGGCGAATACGGATCTGGCCCAGTCTTGAACTACCCGTTTGAGATGGACGGGCACGACCTACCCCTCAGCTTCGTCTCCATGGGGAACCCCCATGCCGTCACGTTCATCGACACGCCAGTAGCAGACTTCCCGTTGCACACGGTCGGCCCAAAGGTGGAGCACCACGCACTGTTTCCCAACCGGGTCAACTTCGAGATTGTGAACGTGGACAGCCCGACCCATCTCACCGCCAGGGTCTGGGAAAGAGGCTCGGGCGAGACCCTGGCCTGCGGCACTGGGGCCTGCGGAATTGCTGTGGCAGCCATGCTCTCTGGGCATACCAAAGGTAAAGTTGACATAACCCTGCCAGGAGGCACCCTGCAAGTCGATTGGGACGGTGTGGGTGAGGTCTTTTTAGAAGGCCCGGCAGAGGAAGTATTTAGCGGGGAATGGACATGAGGGATGACTCATGGCGTTGAGCCTCAGATTCGAAAGGACGAGACCATGAAACTTTATAAACTCCCGCTTGTAATTCACGAGCCCAGCGAGGAGACCGAAGACAAATACATGGCTGAAGTCCCTGCCCTGCCGGGATGCAAGGCTTGGGGGGATACTCCAACGGAAGCGATGGAGAACCTCCAAAGCGTGGCGGCAGGATTCATAGACTCTTACCGGACAAGCGGAGACCCGCTGCCGTCGGAAGTTGAGGCGATGTCAACCGAGCCGTCCGGCGCTCACATTCCCGGAGAGTTTACAGTTGCGGTTTGAACTACCGAGAACTCACGCGAAAGTTGCGTCGATTGGGGTGTGCTCTAGATAGGACAGCAAGAGGAGACCATGAAATCTGGATTAATCCCGCCAATCGGCAGAGGACCACGAATCCTAATTGGGGGAGCCGAGACCTGAGACCTGAGACCGGGCACCATAGGCGCGATATTGCGTGATATGGAGATTGCCAGACGGGATTTTGAACGGTCGTAAACCTATTATCTGGAATCGAATATCGGGAGATTTGTACTAGGAATTATGAAATTTTCTGACCGGCTGGGCAAGCTATCACCCTATCCTTTTGTGGAAATCTCTCGGATTATCGCCGAGAAGCGTGCGGCTGGTGCCGACGTGGTTACCTTTGGCATTGGCGACCCTGATATCCCGACGCCCAAGCCGATTATCGACCGGCTGTTGACGGCGTCCCAATACGCGCCCAACCACCGGTATCCTGAGACTGATGGGCTGCCTGAAATGCGCCGGGCCTTCGCCCAATGGTACGACACCCGTTTCGGCGTGAAGCTGAATCCGGATACCGAAGTACTGCCTCTAATTGGGGCCAAAGAAGGCATCGGCCACGCCGCTTTCTGCTTCATAGACCCAGGCGATATCGCCTTAATCCCCGACCCGGCTTATCCGGTCTATGGCGTGGGCACCATGTTCGCCGGCGGCAAAAGCCACATAATGCCTTTGTATGAAAAGAACGGCTGGTTGCCAGATTTGGACGCCATCCCCGCCGATGTTGCCCGCAACGCCAAGGTGATGTGGTTGAACTATCCCAACAACCCGACCAGCGCCGTGGCCAGCGAAGAGGATTACCTTTCGGCCATATCCTTCTGTAAAAAGAACGACATCGCCCTGCTTCATGATGCCGCCTACAGTGAGATTGGCTACGACGGCTACACGCCCATGAGCTACCTGCAAGTGGCAGGATCCAAGGATATTGGGCTGGAGTTCCACTCCCTGTCCAAGACCTACAACATGACCGGTTGGCGCATCGGCATGGCCGTGGGCAACGCCGACATGATTAAGGCCTTGTTCCAGATTAAAGCCAACCTGGACTCGGGGGTGCCCCAGGCCGTCCAGGAAATGGCAATGGAGGCCTTAACCGGCCCACAAGACTGTGTTGAAGAAAACGTGGACACATACACTCGTCGCCGTGACCGAGTGGTCAAAGCCGTTAAGGCCATGGGCATGAGCGTAGCAGTCCCCCGTGCTAGCCTATACATATGGGCTAGGGTTCCGGATGGCTACACGTCGGCCGAGATGGCCCAGGCGCTGCTGGAAGACCTAGACATTGTGGTAACGCCTGGTTCCAGCTATGGTAAATACGGTGAGGGTTACATTCGTTTGTCCCTAACCACTCCAGACGAGCAGATTGAAAAAGGCTGCCAACGGATGGAGTCCTGGAAAATTCCTGCGCCTAAAGGAAAATAAGACCAGAGGGTAGATTCATCAGTAAGCGCTCCTCAGGTAAACGCTCAATACCGGTAGAGCCCGAACCCGAAAAGGCGGTTCTTGTCGCCCTTGAGGTGAACCGCCGTAATCACTTGTGGTCATTGGATGACACCCTCGCCGAACTGGAATATCTGGCCAACACTGCCGGAGCTCAGGTCATTGGCCGCGTCACCCAACATGCAAACCGCCTTGGCCCCACCTTCGTTGGTGCGGGCAAGGTAGATGAGATTCGCGAAATGATGGACGAACTCAAAGGTGACGTGGTCATATTCGACGACGAACTTACTCCCACCCAACAGCGCAACCTGGAAAACGCCCTCGGCTGCAAGGTCATTGACCGCACGGCCCTGATTCTGGACGTATTCGGTCAGCACGCCTCCACCTATGAAGGCAAGCTCCAGGTGGAACTGGCCCAACACCAATACCTGTTGCCCCGGTTGGCCGGACAATGGTCTCACCTAGAGCGGCTAGGCGGCGGAATTGGCACCAGGGGCCCCGGCGAGTCCCAGATTGAGACTGACCGACGTTTGGTCAGAAACCGCATCCAGAAGATTACGTCCGAGCTTGAAGGAGTCCGCCGTCGGCGGTCTCTCCACATGGACCGACGCAAGAAATCCAGCATTCCCATGGCAACATTGGTGGGCTACACCAACGCGGGCAAAAGCACCCTGTTTAATGCCTTAAGCGACGGCAATGTCATCGCCGCCGACCAACTGTTTTCGACGTTGGACCCAGTCACCAAGCGTGTACGGCTGCCTTCTGGCGCGCCGCTGTTGTTGAGTGACACAGTGGGGTTCATCCAGAAGCTGTCCCCCCGCGTGGTGGCGGCCTTCCGGGCGACCTTGGAAGAACTGGCCGAGTCGGACATCCTCCTCCACGTCATTGACGTTACCCACCCCAAAGCGCTGGAGCAGACCCAGGTAGTGGAAAAGACACTGAAGGACTTGGGCCTGTTGGACAAACCTCGATTGCTGGTGATGAACAAGATGGATCTGATGTCTTCCAACCCCTCCGTCCAGCCCAGCGACGAGGAACCTAATGGGGAACCTACCGGGGATATGAACGGGGACACCGGCGCACGCATCGAGTTACCAGCCCACGAAGCACAATCGGGAATCTTAGTCTCCGCTGCCAAGGGCTGGAACCTGGACCATCTACTGCGGGAGATTGAGGAAACGCTGATTTCTATTGATGGTCCGTTGACAGTAGTGACACCGTCAAGGTAGCAATCAAGGGCGTCAGCATCAGCCGCACGTGCCCTGTATTACATTCTGTATTACATAACGTACTGACCGTAATTTCTCCTATCCTTCCATAATTGCTCTCAAGGTGTCGTCGGACGCCTGCACCACCGCGACGCTGGCGTCTGGGAATACCGCCGACGACAACCACACTAGGCTTGCTGGCCATAGCCGCTGGAAGCGTTGGTGTTGGTAAGTGGTCATCTTGTGAGTTCTCTGAGCGCAAGTTCTATTGCCTCCCGTTGCTGGGCGGCAGTCCAGTCGGAGCGGGGGATGGCCAGCAGTTCGGCGATTCGTATTTTGCGACCGGCTGCCGGGTCTGGCTGGGTCATGGTGTGGTCGTGGGCTGTGACGACTGCGGCGATGGCTAACTCGTCGGTTGCGTCTGGCACGGTGAGTCTGACGGTGGTGGTGTCGCCTTCTACGGCTATGACCGGTTCGAGGTCTCCGTTGGCGTCTGGTACTGGCCGGAGCTTTGGGATGGCGGCTAGAAGCTGGTCGTGGAGCAGGCTGAGGTTGTTGGGGAGCGTAAAGTTAATGGTTTTCATCTTTTACCCAAGCACCTTAGCCATCATGAATTCTGGGCTGTAATTCCCTGTTGCTTCTAGGTTGAGTGCGCCGCCGGAGGTCTGGTGGACCATAAGTTCTATGTAGTCGTTTACTGCGAGGTCATAAATCGTAGAAACGGTTATGGCGTGGACGTTGCCCTGGTTCGTGTCGGGCATGTTAAAGGCAAGCCATGTGGTGCCGTTGAGCCTAATGAAGGTGTTGCGTACTCCGGTGACGTTGCTAGTCCATCTGACACTCCCGACGATGATGTATTTACCGGCTGTTTTGCAGGTTAGGCGGCTGTTGTTGGTCACGGTGTCATGGATAACGTCGGTGTCCCATCGTTCGGAGTCGAAAGCGAGAGCGGTGTCGGTCGCGTTGGTAATCGACTGGTTAACACTGTGGTACACACGAGCGGAGATATCTGAGCCTGAGCCTTCGGCTGGCATGGCGTGTTTGTGGTCGCGTCGGGCGGCGACGGTAGCGGAGCCTGGGGCGGCGGCGTCGCTGTGGGCTTGGGTGCTGGGGTTGGTGGCGTCAAAGGCCAGGATGGTTGCGCCGGAACGGATGCTGTTGCCGGTCCCTTCGGCGTTGGCGGTGCCCAAGGTTAGGCCTGGGGCTTCGTAGGTGTTTTGGGCGTCGGGGGCGACTGGAATGATGAACCAGTTGGTGCCGTCGGAGTAGTAGGACTTGGACTCGTAATTTACGTTGATGACGTCGGTGGCGGCGCCGTCGATGGTCTCTGCGCCTTCGGTGGCCACGGTGATGTTGTTGGTGGCGGCTGCGCCGGACTCGTCTTTGATGCTGTAGATGCGACCGGGTCTAACTTGGGTGGTGGGGAGCGTGACGGTGACTATTCCAGCCCGGTTGACACCTATTAAGCTATCGCCACCTTTGGCCGTGTACGTGGCTCCTGTGACGGCGGTGTAGGTCTCACGGTTGGAGTTGATGGGTGGGTGAGTTCTGGTTTTGGGAGGCATTTATTCCGTCCCAATGAAATCTACTTGGTCGTTGTTGTTGGCGGCATCAGCCCAAAATTGAGATGTGGAAATAGCGTTCTTGAGCTCCAACTGAATGGACTCGCCAGGGACCAGAGACATCCCGTCAGTGGCAGAAACGTCGTCGCCTCCCAGATAACAAGTTCCTGTGTTGTCGTTACGGGCTTTGAACACCAGCGACCTGGCATTGCCCTTGTTCACGGTCTGGACCGAAGTTCCTGCGGTTGTAACCTTGATGGTGCCGGAGATAGCCATGCAGTTCTCCTAATCGAAAATGACGAACTTCTACGCTATGAAGTTTGTCGATTCGCTTTCCGGGCCGTCAACGGACTGTTTTCATCCGGAGCGAATTTTACGAAAATTAGGGAACGAAAATTGGCGTAGAAAATCCTATTGATGACTTCTGGGTCGGAGAAGGAAACAAAAAAGGCGCTACGGGGCTCTCAGCGCGGCAAGTAGGATTAACAGCGGCCCCGCCGAGCGGGGGGAGACCTTGGGGAGTACAGAAATACGTAAGGAGGAAGAAGTAGAGCAGCCAACAAAAATAGACAGTGGTTCGCACAAGATACGTTATGTAGTGTTATCCACGCTGGCTGCGAGGTCTGTTTACATAATCACGTTGATGCCCTTATTTAAATTCGCGCCGGTCAGAGACGCGCATTATTAAGTTACACCAACGCGTTGAACAAATTTCTCGTTCACTCCATTGGTGTTATTCTAGTTAGGCATAAAATTCCGACTTTTTCGAGTGGTGGGAATGGTCTGTCCCAGTTGTAAAAACGAAAATCCAGACGGCGCCAAGTTCTGCATGTCCTGCGGAAGCGCTCTAGTCAATCGCTGCCCTGAATGCAACACCGAGTTGCCAGGTGCGGCGCGCTTCTGCTTAAACTGCGGCCACCAGTTGGCGCCAGCCGGGACTGAAGACACGGCTGCTGAAGCTTCTCGCGCAAATCTTGAGCGGTATATCCCAGCCGAACTACTGAACAAGCTGGAGGCTGCCAAGGCTGGCGGAAAGACCGAGGGCGAGCGCCGCATCGTCACCATGCTCTTCTGCGATGTTAGTGGGTCTACCGCCGCCGCTGAGAAGCTAGACCCAGAAGAGTGGGCACAGATAATGAACGGGGCATTCGAGAACCTGATTGCCCCGGTGTACCGCTACGAAGGGACGTTGGCCCGCTTGATGGGAGACGCTATTTTGGCGTTCTTCGGTGCGCCAATCGGCCATGAAGACGACCCACAAAGGGCCGTTATGGCGGGGCTGGAGATTGTCCGGGATATTGCGCCTTACCGGGGAAAAGTGAAGGCTGAGTGGGACCTAGACATAGAAGTCCGGGTCGGCATTAATACCGGTTTGGTGGTCGTGGGCGAGGTTGGGTCTGACCTCCGGGTGGAATACACCGCCCTAGGCGACGCCATCAACCTGGCGGCCAGAATGGAACAGTCTGCCCAGCCGGGAACGGTACAGGTATCATCGGAAACCCACCGTTTGGTTGAGCCACTGTTTGAATTCGAAGACCTAGGCTTAATCAAGGTCAAGGGCAAGTCACAACCCGTCCGTACCTACCGGGCCTTGGGCCCCAAGGCCGCACCAGGTAGTCTACGTGGTATCGCAGGAGTACGGGCGCCACTGATTGGCCGCGACAAAGAAATCAACACGTTACGTCAAGTGGCCGCCAATCTTCGTGAAGGACGCGGCGGTATTGTCTCGATTATTGGCGAAGCCGGACTTGGCAAAAGCAGGCTCGTCCATGAACTAAGGGACGAACTTTCGGCTGGGCCTGGGGAGAAACTCCAATGGCTAGGGGCCCAGGGTGTTTCCTATGACACCTCGCGGCCCTACGCGTTCTTCTCCCAGCAACTCCGTCAATCGTTTGGCATCGAAGAGAATGACACCGTCGTGGAGACGCGGCAAAGGGTTAACCAGTCGCTCGACGGCCAGTCCCAAGACGAGAAGGACAATGTTGCCGACGCCGTCGAGTTCGTCCTTTCCAACGGTAACAATTCCGGTGTAAACGCGGAAGGCGCGACCGCCAAGCGGAAAATGTTCGAGGCTGTACTCCGGGTCTGGCGTCAGACAACCACTCCAACCGTAATATTCTCCGAGGATTTGCATTGGGCCGATCCGGCTTCGGTTGAACTGTTGACGCACTTGTTCCAATTGGCCGAGCAGGCCCCAATTCTGTTCTTGTGCGCCTTCCGCCTGGATCGCCAAGCGCCTTCGTGGCAAGTAAAAAACACCGGCGAGACCGACTATCCCCATCTATATACCGAACTGGCGTTGGTCCCGCTTTCCAGCGAAGAAAGCGACCAGCTGTTTGGCACTTTGTTCGATGTCCCGGGGTCGCCGCCTCAGCTTCGCCAGATGGTACTGGACAAGACCGAGGGCAATCCGCTATTTGTGGAAGAATTCACTCGGACGCTAATGGACACCGGTGCAATCGTTCAAGATGAAAACGGGTCGCACTGGAACCCCGCAGTAAAGCTGGAAGAAACTCCAATCCCAGAGAACCTACAGGCCCTGCTGACTTCGAGAATAGACCGACTTGAGGAAACTGCCCGGCGTACCTTGCAGTTGAGCTCGGTGATTGGTCGGTCTTTCTACCGGCGAGTTCTGGAGCGTATATCCGACCCTGCAACCGTCCTTGACCGGGAGATTAGCACTCTCCAACGTGCTGAACTAATAACAGAGGCCAGCCGGGTGCCGGAACTGGAATATAGTTTCCGCCACGACCTGACCCGCGACGCAGCCTATAGTTCAATACTGCTCCGCGCCCGCAAGGATTTTCACCTGCGGGTCGGTGAGACCGTTGAGGAGTTGTTCGGCGACCGTCTAGAAGAGCAGGCCCACCGCCTGGCCTACCATTTCTATGAGGCTGGGGCAGATGAGCGGGCGCTGAAATATTCATTGATGGCCGGAAAAGCGGCGGCGCGGCTCCACGCCCACCCGGAGGCCAACGCCCACTATGCCAGGGCGATGGATATCTTGGGACGGGTGGAGTCTAGCAACCAGCAACGAATCGACACTTATATTGCCCGTGGTCGCACGCTGGAGCTGATTGGCGAATACGACGAGGCTTTAGCCAACTATCAGCAACTGGGCGACCTGGGCGGTTCTCGAGAATGCCCAGCCATGGAGTTGGCCGCTCTGGTGGCCCAAGCGACGATTCACGCCACGTCCAACCCCAAATTCGACGCCAAGCTGGGCCGCGAATTATCCAATAGTAGTCTGGTCCTAGCGCGGGAATTGAACGACCACCAAGCGGAATCCAAGGTTCTTTGGAACCTGATGCTGGTTGAGTACTACGAAGGTCAGAATCGTGAATCGGCCGTAAGCTACGGAGAGCAGTCGCTGGCCATTGCCAGGGAGCACGGCCTTGAGGAGCAATTGGCCTACACCCTGAACGACATCGCCAAGGGCTACTTCACCCTGGGGAAGGGCGATGATGCCTGGGCCGCCCAGCGTGAGTCCAGCGACTTGCTGCGTAAGCTGGGCAACTTACCGATGCTCATCGACAGTCTGATTACCTCCGCTGGCGGTCACTATTTTCTGGGTGATTTTGCCGACGCCCTGGCATCGTTGGAAGAGTGCGACGAGGTGAGCAAGTCCATTGGCAGCGTCCGTGGCCAGGCGGTCAGCCTCTACGTGTTGGGCGCGGTTTACATGGAGTTGGGCGAGACTGGCAAAGCCACCGCCGCCTTGCAAGAGGCCATCGTTCTCGCGAAGCAGATTGGTTTCTACCCGCCGGTGACGGCCCGGTTGCGATTGGCTCTATATTGCGGCATGGTCGGAGACACTAAGGGAGGCCTCGACCTAGCAACCAACGCTCTCGAAGATGGTGACAACCGGCAATTCTCCCTGGCTGCTCAGGCTCAAGCCCATCTGTCCGCCGGGGACATTACTAAAGCCCAAGAACTGATTATCGAGGCCTGCAAAGAGTTCGAAACTGGCGAGTCCGACCCTAAGGCTGGCTACTCCGTCTTCCAGGTCATTGAAGGCGACATCGCCCTGGCCAACCAGCGGTATGACGACGCCCTCGCCCTGGCGGAGCGTACCCTCGCGACGCTGGACGAAATGGGCCAGCGGGTTACCCTGCCGGACATTCTTCGTTGCAAAGCCGAGGCGTTGATTGGCCTGGGCCGACTCGAAGAAGCCCAGGCGGTGCTAGACCATGCATTGACCGAAGCCGATACTCAGGGCTCACTACGCGCCCTTTGCCATCTACTACCGGCGCAGGCGAAGTTGTCGGACCTGCGCCGACTGCCCGACAAAGCTAGCGAGTTCCGTCTGCGAGCGCGGAAAGTCGTGGAGTACATCGCCGACCGGACCGGGTCCGACGAGATGCGGGCCATGTTCCTGAACTCGGCCAAAATTAAGGAGTTGATGAGCGCGTCGTAAGCGCTTATGTAAACTGCATAGTTAGTCTGAAACATGTGGGCAGCTGGCTTTTAAATCCAGCGCCCCATCACAGCGCCCCATCACAGCGCCCCATCACAAGGAGAGTCTCTCGTGGAATCCCCAGTCAGGATCGAAAACCGGGCCCAACTTATCTACCTGCTAACCGAGGCTGCCGAGCTAGAGCACGGAGTCATGTGCTGCTACATGTTCGCCGCCTTCAGCATGAAGCAAAGCACCAGCGAGGGCATCACCGAAGAACAGGTAGCCATGATTCGCCGGTGGCGGGGTGTCGTCATGCAGGTCGCCGTCCAAGAGATGGTCCACATGTGTCTGGCCTGCAACCTGCTGACGGCGGTGGGCGGGACTCCCCACGTGCGCCGACCCAATATGCCTTCCAGCCCCAAGGCCTATGGGCCGGGTTTTAGCTTGGAACTTACCCCGTTCAACCGGGAGACCATGGCGACCTTTGTGTTCATCGAGCGGCCAGAGTCCCACGAGACCGAGTGGACGCAGGGCGAGAACACCAGTTTGCCTTCGCTATCGGCGGGAAACTTCAGCGATATTTTCTCCAGTGAACGGCGTTATCAGACCGTTGGCCACCTTTATCGGGGCATTGAGGACGGCCTTCGGTACCTCGCGCAGAAATACGGTGAGAAGGAACTATTCATCGGCCCGCCCAACGCCCAAATAATCGACCGGTATTTCAGCCTGCCCGGACTAATTCCGGTTACCGGACTGGAATCAGCCGTTAGGGCCATTGAAAACATAGTCGAGCAGGGTGAAGGGGCGAGGGTTGAAGACGAGCACTCCCACTACAACCGGTTCGTTGCCCTACTGAATGAGTACGACGAGGTACTGAAGGAAAACCCAGGCTTTGTGCCGGGTCGCCCAGTGTTGCGGAACCCTTATTCCATGTTCCCCAACGATGTCCATGACGCCGCCGGGGTGAGCCTGATTGAAGACCCGGTGACCATTGACGTGTGCAACCTGTTCGACGGTTGTTACGAGATTCTGATTCAAATGATGGGACGGCTGCTGATGAGCGGCGGGGAAACCGATGCCCAGCTAACCGAGGTCGCAGACATGACGGTGGCCTTCATGATTGATGTCATTGGGCCTTTGGGCGACGTTATCACCACTCTGCCAGCCGGGCCTTCGTATCCGGGCTTAACTGCGGGGCCAAGTTTCCGGTTCTCCCGCGACGGACAGCCACCGCCCCACATGGGCGCGGCCTGGGCACTGTTCATCGAGCGGTTGAAGGAAATGTCGGCCTACTGCGGCCTGATACAGGGAGACGCCGAACTTAAGGCGGTTTTGACCCAGGTCAGGGGAACGTTGTCCCAGTATGCCCAACAATTGAGCAAATGGGAGCTTCCGGTTAACTAAGCGAGGGATGCGGACGTACTGCTGGTACGGTCATTCGACGGGCTGCCTGCGTAGGGGCACGGCACCGCCGTGCCCCTACGCAGGCAGCCATTAAGCCGGAGACTTAGTTATTCTTGGCGAAGTCTCTTAGCTGGCCGAAGTCGGCTTTGAAGCCTTCGGTTAGTGCGCGGCGGTCGGTGCCGTGGAGGATGAACCGCGCGCCCTGGGAGATCCAGTATTCGGAGAGGTCCGGGGTCTGTTGGTGCACCAAGGTGGCGATGCCGTGGGCCTCGGCAGTGTCGATGACCTTCTTGACCGTATCCTGGTAAATCTTCTGGTCGTACTGGTCGGGAATGCCCAGGGATATACTCATGTCGTTGGGGCCGACGAAGATGCCGTCGATGCCCGGAACCTGCAGCATAGCCTCCAGGTTGTTCACCGCCGCCACGCTCTCGATGCCGATGATGGCGATGCTATTCTTGTTGCGCTCTTCCAGGTAAGCCCTGGTAGCGTCGCTGACGTGTTCGCCTTGCTCCACCACCCGGTCAGCGGCCTCGCCTTTCAGGGGACGCCACTTGGCCGCGGCCACCACTTCGCGAACCTGGTCAACGGTCTCGCAGTAGGGAGCCAAGATGCCCTGGGCCCCAGCGTCCATCGCCATGGTGACGTAGTGGGCATCGGGGATGGGTATGCGGACAATTGGCACCACTCCGCTGGTGTTCATCATAATCAAGAAGTCGCCCAACTCACCGCGGCTGCGGTAATTGTGCTCGGTGTCGATGACCACGTAGTCCAGGCCCACCCCGTCCAGGATGGGAATCCACTTGGGGTTTCGGGCGATGGAAATCATGGTGCCGAACACCCGACCGCCTGATTTTAGTGTCGCTTTAAGTTCTGCTCCGTTCATATTGTTCCTTCCTCGTAAATATACGTAGGGGCATCCCGATTATTGGTTGGGGCTCATGACGCTTTGGCAAAGGCGGGCGGTGGCCATCAGGTCGGGTATCACCACGTGCTCGTTGACGGTGTGCATCTCGTTGGTGGCCATGCCGACCACGATGCAGTCGATGCCGTTCAGGCGCATGGCGTTGGCGTCGGTGCCACCGCCCGAGGGCCGGATGTCGGGTATCAATTTCATGTTCTTCAACATGTCGGTGACCAACCTGACCACCGGCTCGTTGGGGTCTAGGGTGTACATCTGGAACATCATTTCCAGTTCTTCCTTGATGGTGGCTTCCTGGTACTTGGCCCTAGCCTTGTTCAACACCTCGGTTACTTGCAAGCCCAGCAGATCGACGGTCTCGGTGTTCCGGCTGCGGAACTCGCCGCCAAAGGTCACTTCCAATGGCACAGCGTTGCGGACGGTGCCGCCAGAGATTAGGCCCACGTTGAAGGTAGATTCTTCGTCTAACCGCCCGTTGGGTAGGTCGTTAATAATCTCGGTGGCGATGCGGATGGCGGAGATACCCTTCTCCGGTTCCACTCCGGCGTGCGCGCCCCGGCCCGTCACCGTGACGTCGAACTTCATGTAGGTGGGGCTAGCTCCCGTGATGGTGTTCACCGGGCCGTTGCCGTCGAAGACCACCGCCTCTTTGCAGTGAATCATGGAATAGTCCAGGTTGGCCGCGCCCACCAAACCGATCTCCTCGCCCCTGGTGAAAACCACCTGCACGGGTCGGCGGGGCGAATCGTCCTCTTTGGCCGACTCCAGGGCCTCCATGATGGCGGCCACTCCGGCTTTGCAGTCGCCGCCCAAGATGGTGGTGCCGTCGGAGCGAATGATGTCGCCATCGACCTGGGGCTTAATGCTCCGCCCCGGCTCCACGGTGTCCATGTGGGCCGAAAGCATCAGCGGGTTGTCCCCGTCCTCGGACGCTATCAGGTTACCGTGGGCGTCGCGGGCGACGTTAAAGCCGAGCGCGGTTAGTCGGTCGGTCAGATACCGGGCCACGTCCTCTTCTTCATCGGACGGGCTGTCTATCTTTACCAGCTCACAGAATGCGTTGACCAAGCGTTCCTGATTAATCATCAGTCCCCTCTGCCCTTCCGTTAATTCCTGACCATCTGTTAATTAATAACGAACCGCGCTTGGCGGCCCGTTTTAGGCTCCGAGTATTATACATTATGTCCAGCACTAACAGGCTCGAAATTAGTCCGATAAGGCAATCATCACTAGGCCGCCAACTATAAAGCTGGAGCCAAGCAGCCGCCCGCCGCCAAAGGGTTCCTTCAACAGGTAGACGCCCATCAGCACGCCGATGACGATGCCAACTTCCCGGGCTGGCGCGACGTAGCTGACCCGCGACAGGGAGAAGGCGGTCAACACCAGGCCGTAAGCGGCGAAGGCCAGCAGACCGGCCATCACGATGGGAAAGGCGTTGCTACGCCACTCTTTGCTGACGGCAACAGTGCCTTTGTGCATCAGGATGTAGGGAGCCAGCATGATGGTCGTTCCAAAATTCAATAAATACATGTAGAGCAATGGCTGAATATGGCCGACTCCCTCTTTATCGATGACGGAATACGTGGCAATAACCAATCCAGTAAGGATTGCGTAACGCATTCCAGCCGACTTAAGGAACAGTAAGGGGCTTCTCAGGACTTGATGAAAATTGCCCCACCATGAGATTGTATATATCCCGCCGATGATGGCGGCGATTCCAACGATGGCCAGCGGCTCGATGGTCTCGTGCAAAAAGATTACGGCCAGCACCGGCACCAGCATTGGGCCGATGCCCCGCGCCACGGGATAGACCAGCGACAGGTCTCCTTGGGCGTAGCCCCGACCCAGCATGATGAAGTAAAAGACGTGCAGGACCATGGTGGCCAAGGAGAACCATAGGCCGGGGAATCCCACCGAGTTGAACAGCAGCAGAGCGATTCCCAAGGGGGCCAGCAGCGCGGTGGATACAGCCAACATGCACCAGGCGAAAACCTCGGGGTCGCCGGCACGTTTCAATAGCAGGTTCCACGATGCGTGGGCGACGGCGGACAGCAAAACTAGGGCCAGGGATAGGGCGGTCATGGGCCGGAGTATAGCACCGGGTCTTGCTCAGGCTTGGCGACTCCCAAGAGAAATTATTTTCCGGAGCAATTTGTGGTAAATAGTCATCGAACGCAGCTGGCGGCACTTACAGATGAGATTGTCGCCTGCCGCATGTGTACCCGCTTGGTCGATTGGCGGGAGAAGATTGGCGAACAAAAGCGGGCATCCTACCGGGACTGGGACTACTGGGCCAAACCCGTCCCCAGCTTCGGCGACCCCGACGCTTCCTTGGTGTTGCTGGGCCTGGCCCCGGCCGCCCACGGCGGCAATCGAACGGGCCGCGTGTTCACGGGCGATGCGTCAGCCACGTTCTTGACCTCGGCCATGCATCAGGCCGGTCTTGCCAACCAACCCAACTCTGACCACCGTGACGACGGCCTGGTCCTCTGCGGTGCCTACATTGGCGCGGCGGTGCGGTGCGTGCCCCCCGGCGACCGGCCCACCCCCGAAGAACAAAAGGCCTGCCTGCCCTACTTGGTGCGGGAGCTCAAGATTCTGCCCAATCTGAAAGTTATTATGGCCCTGGGCCATATTGCGTTCCGGGCCACGCTACAAACGTTGAGCGATATGGCCGGCGCAAAACTGCGCGGCAAGTTCCGGCACGGCGAGGTCTACCGTTTTGGTTCGTCGCTGCCGATAATGGTCGCCTCGTACCACCCCAGCCCCCGCAACACCAACACCGGCGTGCTTTCTATGGAAGCGTTGGTGAAGGTGTTGAACCAGGCCAAGGAACTCAGCCAGAACTAAGCCAGAACTAATTCAGAGCTAATTCCAGGAACCGTCCCCGGAAGAAGATGACCGACATGCCCTCTACCTTGGTCACCGTTTGGTTCGATTACACCTGACCCCATTCCCATATCGGGCTAGGAATGCTCGAAGAACTGGCGTCCACAGTGGACTTTGAAATCGACCGCCGACCATTTCTGCTGCGACCAGATGCCGTTGAAGACGGCATTGGTTCTATGGATTCGTCTATGGATTCGCAGGAACGCGAGAGCAACGGACGCCGACCGCCCCTCTACCGACCCGGCGAGGGCTTGTCGGATACTGAACCAGCATCCAACCGGGCGCTTAGCACCCTACTCGTCCATGCGGCAACGGCCTACGCCAAAGAGAGCGGTCTAGACGGCCAGTTCTACCGGTCAGCCGCCAAAGAGTACTGGGAGCAAGGCACTGACCTTGGGCTTTTGTACACCATACGCAGAATCACCGTTTTGGCTGGGTTGGACTGGGGGGACCTGTGGCCCAAGCTACAGTCCGGCAGCTACCACAACCTGGTACTGGCCCAACACGCCGAGGCCAAAGCTGCGGGAGTTACCCAGACGCCTTCGTTTCAGGTAAACGGAAGGCTGCACTCCGGGGCCATAACCAAGGATGAACTTCGCGCGGCGGTTCAAACGACCAGATAACCCGTCGCATAAATCTAATAGGCAACTGGAACTGGTACCTGCCAAGCTGGCTGGAATGGCTGCCAAGGGTGGCACCGCAGGAGGGCAAACTCGCTCCGGTTGCGGTTGACGACTAATCAGCGCATCAGGGTCGTAACCGGGACGTACAACAAGTTGTCAGCCGCCGACGAACCTACGGCCAAAACCCACGGCTAACGCGGGGTTGCCGTCGAAGGTCAAACGGCCCTCTGCCAAGGCGATATAGACCTTGAGCCTCCCGTACATCACCAACACGTAGGTCTCGCCGTCGCATTGGAAAGTCACGTCCGGCTCTCGATTGCCTGCCGGTCCCACTTTGGCCCCTTCCGCCGTTATGACAATGTCCCGTCTGGTGGCAACAGGACCGTCAACAACAAAGCGGTGAGAGAGTGGTTTCGCTAGGGCCGGGTCAGGCCGAAATGCCCGGCGCACAGCCCGGTCTACAGTGTCGATGAGCACCGCAACGCTATCACAGGAAAGATGGTATTGGTCGTCCAGTACGGAACCAATGTCCCAAGCGTGCATGGTCAGTTCGGCGATGCGCATGTCCAGCAGAGTGCGCACCGGCTCCGGGCCGGGAGGCCAATAGCACAAGGTGTCCCATTGCGTAGGGCCGACGTTATTGAAGACCGCCACGGTCTCATCCAGCCGTTCGCTGAGAACTTCGACGAGCCGTTCGCCGTGTTGCTTGCGAGTGGTATGGGCGCGATCAAAAATGTTTTTGGCGAACTGGTCTTCGTCGTGAACGGCTACTGCGGGAGCCCCTTCGGGCGGCGATATGTCACCCTGCAGGCCCCTAGTCACCCGTAGCGCAAAGTCTTGGCCAACCAAGTGACCAACAACGTCCATCACCGACCAACCTTCACAGGCGCTGGGCTTTTGAAAATCATCGGGAGACAACGAGCCAAGGTAATTCTTGACCGCGGTAACCTCGTCGACCAAGACCTTGGCGCGAAATTCTGGCGTGTCCATCTAATTCATCCAAGGGTCAATATGGATGTTCTTGGTAGCCGCCCGCGTGACCATGAGGCTAACCGAAACCATCATACAGGAAGGAAACGAGCGAAAGAAAAAGCCTCTAGCTATCCTAGAGGCCCTTTAATGCCCCTCGCCAGACCCGCCCAACCCTGAACCTGCTACTCGTTGGCTTGAGCCAGCTTCGGCTTTGGGGTCTCTTACTCCGAGGATGTTGGCTTTTTCGAGCATGTCTTGGCAGTTGTCACTCAGGTGCAGGAGGTCGAGATGCTTCCCGGCGCGTTCGTAGCGGCGGGCGAGGTCTACGATGGCTTCCATGCCCGAATGGTCCCAGACACGGGCATTCTGAAAGTCGATTACCACTTCGGCGGGGTCGAGTCTCGGGTTGAACAGCTCTTTGAAGGTGCTGACCGAAGCGAAACAGAGCTGCCCATGTAGGTTGTAGACCTTCCGGTGGAGCGTGGTTCCGACGCCAGCATCAACGTAGATGTAGCGCGCGGTCTTCCAGGCGAATACCAGGGCGGAGACGATTACTCCGGCCACCACGGCAATCGCCAGGTCGGTGGCCACGGTGATTCCCGCCACCAAAACCATTACCAACGCGTCGGAGCGCGGAACTTTCCGGATGATGCGCAGGCTGGTCCAGGAGATGGTACCCACCACGACCACAAACATCACGCCAACTAGAGCGGCGATGGGAATCTGTTCTATCAGAGACGACGCGAACAGGATGTAGAGCAGCAAGAATAGCGATGCCGCCAAACCTGATATTCGCAACCGAGCGCCAGACTTCATGTTAATCATGCTCTGGCCAATCATGGCGCAACCGCCCATGCCGCCAAAGAACCCCGTTATCACGTTCGCCAAACCCTGGGCTGCACACTCACGGTTTTTCTGACCCTTGGTCTCGGTCATGCCGTCAATCAATGTCATGGTGAGCAGCGATTCAATCAGGCCGATGCCAGCCAATATGAACGCGTACGGCAGGATGATGCGCAGGGTCTCGAAGGTGTAAGGCACGTCCGGCACCCCGAATATTGGCAGCCCACCGGCGATGCTCGAGATGTCGCCAACCGTGGTGGTGGGTATGCCTCCGAGAATCACCACTGCCGAGACAACTACTATCCCGGCCAGCGCGGCGGGAAACCGCTTGGTGAGCCTGGGCAGCAGAAATATCACGGCCATCGTTAGGGCGATCAAGCCGAGCATGATTCCCAGGTCAGGAATTGGCAGCCAGGTCTTGATTCCGTCCGCGCCTTCGATTTTGAAACTTTCTAGCTGGGCCAGGAAGATGACGATGGCCAGTCCGTTAACGAAGCCGAACATCACCGGGTAGGACACCATGCGAATTAGGTTGCCCAGTTTCAGCGCGCCAATCCCCATCTGGATGATTCCCATCAGAATCACGGTCATGAACAGATAGTCAACGCCGTAGTCTTTCACCAGCGTGACCATCACCACGGCCAACGCCCCGGTGGCGCCGGAAATCATGCCGGGCCGTCCGCCGGTTAGGGCGGTGACAAACCCAACAATGAACGCGGCGTACAGGCCGACCAATGGGTCGACTCCCGCGACGAAAGCGAAGGCGACGGCCTCTGGCACCAATGCCAGCGAAACAGTGAGTCCGGCCAAGATTTCAATCCGAAATCTCGCCACTCGAGAAATTTCTTGCATTAACAGTCCTGCAGGAAGTGACTAATCTACTAGCCGAAGAGGATGGCAGCACGGTCACGGAGCATCCGGAACCGCAACAGGCCTGTTAAAGCAGCCGTTGGGGACGTAATCAGCGCCGACCAGTAACTGGCCGAGACTAATCCGGGTGAAGCCGGTCTTGACGTGGTTTGCGGACCTTAGTGGGGGAGAAGCGAATCCCCGACACTACAACAACGATTATCAAACGCAGAATGCGCTTAATCTTGGTGGCAGTGTTCGCGGGTTATCTAATCCGGTGAAGGCCAGATAGGCCGATGGGCGTATCTGGCAAATCTACCAAGGGTCTCTTCTTTAAATTGTCACTAAACAATTACTCAATTACGAGCCAACGTTTGGCCGCCCGGCCAGGTAGACAGCTGCGAGAGCCGACTGGTCCAAGGCGTTAAAACCGCAGTTGCCATTAACGCTAATTTTAGCATACGGCGAGTCCTAGTCTCGGGTTGCGGCCTGATTCTGGAGCGAGGTCGCCGTATAATTTTATTATGTCCAAGAACGAGATTTACTATAATCTGGCGCTGCAAACCTTCGACGTGCAGTTCCGCAAGTATTCCCAGGTCAGGTTGATGGCTGCTGGGCTTGTTGGCGTCACCACCACGCTAGTCGGTTTGGCTGCGGTAGCGAGCAGGGACTGGTCTGGGGTTTACCTGATGGTCGGGTTTCTAATGATTGTTGCCTGGTTCGTCTCGTTGGGCTTTTGCGTTGCGATTCTACACAAGGATACGTGGACTGCAGTCCGTATCCCTGCGTTCAAAAAACAGCTAGAAGATAAAGATGACGATGAGATTGCCCTGGCCGCTGGTGATGCCGTCATGGCTGCACTAAAAATCAATGTGCCCAAGGCGCGTGGGCATGCGGAAAAACTCAGTATTGCGGTCTATTTCTTTGCTGCGCAGGGAGTAATTCTAGGGTTCACATTCTTTAGCTCTAACTGAATCTCGTGCCCCACTCGCCCATCCTAAATAACGTCCCCTGGGTGTTTAATCGGTGGTTAATCGCTAACGGGGTTTCCAGAAAGGACCACGCCTTCTCGGCTTAGGATTTCCTGCATCTCGGACGGCAACGCCGTCAGCGCATTATTCGAAAGATACAGACGCTCAAGACTGGTTAAGTTAGCCATGGTTTCCGGGATTTCAGTTAAACGATTATTCGATATATAGAAGTCGAGTAGTTCGACCAAATTCCCTATCTCCATGGGCAACGACGTCAGCCGGTTATCGTTCAGATGGAACTCGTTCAGGTCCTTCAATTGGCCAATCTCCGGGGGCAACGACCGCAACCGGTTCTCGGCCAAGTCCAAGAAGATTAGGCCGGTCAAACTTCCGATATCGGCGGACAATTCCGCCAGACGATTGCTGCGCAGGTTTAGCTGGACCAAGCGGTTCAGACGGTGGAACCCGTCTGGCAATGCCACCAACTGGTTGCCTTCCATATACAGCCAGGTCAAGCCCGTCAAATTGCAAATCTGGGGTGGCAATTCCGACAGCTTGTTACCCTCCCCGTACAGACCTGTCAAACCTTCTAGATCGCCGATTTCACGGGGCAATTCCGTTAGTTCGTTGGCACCAAGGTATAACCAAGCCAGGCCCTTCAGGTTGCCAATCTCGGGAGGCAATGCGGTCAGCTTGTTGCCCTGCAAGTAAAGTTTGGTCAGGCCAGCCAGGCGACCAATGTCCGGCGGCACTTCCGTCAGCTCGTTCGAGTTCATATGCAGTTCGGTCAGACCGCTCATGTTGCCGATGTTCGAGGGCAATGACTGTAGCTGATTATCTTGGAGGTAAAGCTCGGCCAAGGCGGTCAGGTTGCCTATCTCTGGTGGCAGTTCCGTTAGCTGGTTGCTGGCAAGGTAGAGCCAGGTGAGGCCGGTCAGATTGCCGATTTCGGGCGGCAGTTTCGTTAGCTGGTTGCTGCCCGCGTTCAACCGGGTTAGCTGGGTCAACGGGGCAATCGCAGCGGGCAATTCCGTCAGTTGGTTCTCCTGGAGGAACAACCGAGTCAGGTTGACCAGATTGCCAATCTCGGGAGGCAGCGCCGTCAACTGGTTCTCACGCAGGTTCAGCCTGGTCAGCCCGGTCAGGTTGCAGACCTCAGGCGGCACCTCGGTTAGGTGGTTGCCGGTCAGGTCAAGGTCGAGCAAGTTGACGAGGCCGCCAATCTCCGGCGGTAGGGACTCCAACCCTTGCCTTGAGAGGTCCAAAGTTGTGGCTTCATCGCTGAGCGCATCGGCGATGATTTCAGAAAGTTCGTCCTGGTTCATAAAGAAATCCTACTATTAAAAAAGCGACCGGCCAACAAACGCTAGTGGCCCAACTATTTTCCCCAAACAATAATTCAAGCTTGGAAAACCAGACCAATCTACAACAACAACAAGGCACAAGTATATAAAAAAGCCTCTTAATTATTTTTAAGAGGCTTTTTTGATTCTGGTGGGGGTGGGGGCGATTTGCCCCCCTGATCTCCACCTTGAGAGGGCGAGGCGAAGTTAATTGGGCCATGTTGTCAGGCACGATATGAGGTTATCTTGTCCACGGTCAAAAATCTGGTTCGTGCCTGAACTGCTACTTGATGTTATCTAATGTTGCAGCGCTTGGTTGCAAATTGGTTGCAAAAACTCCCCTGCACCTAAATACCGGAGATTCGTGATTTGCACCCCTTTTCGCAAACCCTAATTAATATCGTTGCCCTGTGTCATCAGGTATTAGTTAGTCCAATGTTAAGATGATAGCATTCGGTAAGGTTCTTTCCCAAAAGAGGGTGTGATTATGTGGCCTGGACCCACATTCCAAACATATTATCTTCACATTTCAACATCGGTCCGCGAATACCTTGATAAGCAGGATCCGTCATATCTTCTGTCGGTAGACTTCGAAGAATACCTAGATTACCTAGAGTCTGAATTTATTTGGGATACTCAGGATTGGTACATAGATCAGCTAACGGCAGACCCTTACGTTACCAAAGAGCGGCGGTTGGGCCGTGGTGGTCGTCAGATTAACACCGAAGAACATCGAATCAGGCTGCGTATTCCCCTTGGTCCGCACCCTCAGCGGAAAGACTACTTTAATTTTGGTCCTTCCACGACACGTGGGGCTCAGCCGGATTTTAAATTTGACGGCGACACATTGATCTTAGATGTTGAAGCGACCGAAGCAGCCGTTCAACGTGGTCAAGAGGACGTTAACTTCTGGCTCGGCAACCGGAATAAGGATATTGAGAAAGGTAACAAGAATTTACGTGCTCAGATTAAGGGAGTATGGGAGGTAAAAAGGAAGCAGATCGACGAAGGGTTCGGGACGACGAATGAAGTTCTGAAAAATCTAAATCTGCCAATCCACCAAGACCCCAACGCCAAAGCAAAGCCGGTGGAAATCAAAAGGCGCGTACTGCGGACTGTCCTGGAGAAGCCCAGTAGTTCGACACGGTCCGAACAAACATTAAGCAGGGAAGATGTTATCGGGCTGATTGACTTTGTCGAACAGTATGTCAGGCAATTTGAAACATCACCCAAAGCCTATTCAGAAATGGGCGAAGAGCACTTGCGAGATATTCTTGCGGGGATGATTAACGCTAATTACCCAGGTAGTACTACCGGCGAGACTTTTAGCAAACTGGGAAAAACCGACATTTCGTTTAAGGTGGACTCAGGCCACGTACTCATCTGTGAGTGTAAGTTCTGGACGGGAGCACACGCTTATGGAGAAGCGATAGACCAATTGTTTAGATATTTGACGTGGCGTCAAAATTACGGTGTCTTGATTCACTTCTCGAAATTGAAAGAACTGACCAGAGCAATTTCAGAGGCTTCTCGAGGAATTTCTGAACAGGAGACTTATTCGGCTGGATCATTGTCCAACCAAGGCGAAACCCGGCTAACCAGCCGACATGTTCACCCCCAGGATTCCGAAAAGACCGTTGAAATCTTCCACCTTTTTGTGGACCTGAGCTTTTAATATCTACGGTCACACCGCAGTTTCGGAGGACAGCTAAACGAGCGAGTCTCGCTGATGCCCGGCTCCACGATTTGAGGCACACACATGCATCTTTGATGCTTCAGCAAGGGATCTACGTCAAAACCATCAGTACGAGATTAGGGCACTCGAGTGTTGCATTCACGATGGACACCTATACTCATTTAATGCCGGGCATGCAGAAGCTGGCTATAGAAAAGAATGAGGATGGATGATGGAAGAGAAAGAAGCAGTGCGGCAAACCATGGCGTTAGTTTTCACAGCGCAGACCATAATAATCGCGTTAGGATTGACCTTACTGCGATCTGTATATTCCAATTTTGTGGATAGATGTCGCCAATTTAATTTGGATCCAAATCTTCTTTTTTGGAAGACTTTCCCGAGGCCCTCGGCGCGTTCCTTTTGGATCATGTCGATTTTCTCGATTTGGACGCTTGCGGCTTCTGTTGTGGCGAGTACATGGGGCATCATGACAACTGCTGGCATAATCTTTAACATCGACCCCTCATCCTGGCTCGCTCTTTTGATAGCGGGCGGATTGACCATTCGCACTGCGGAAGTAACAGCATATTTCGGGGCTATGTTTTTCGCCATTGGATTGTTCTTGACAGGTTTATCAGTGTTCTTTATAACCGACAAATTGGACGATTCAATTGGGTGACCGGTTCTTTGCGCTGGTTCGCCTTCTTTAGTATTTCCTCGGCATCGGCAACCCTCTCCCTTCCATAAGACAGTTCCAAATGCTTGGTTGCAAGACCTAAAATATAAATCCTCCTAAATTTTCTCAGGAGGATTTTTGTGCCTAAATTTGGTAGGACGTAGGGAATTTGGACTCCTGTACTCCCCCTTGAGAAGGCAAACCTGCATTTCGGTTGTCTCGAATAAGTCTGCAATCTTAGGCTCCCTCATTAAGCTACCGCTGGACAATTTCTCCAATATCCGAGAGTTCGTCTAACCCTACGATGGGGAACCCGTTCTGTTCGGCGGCGGCGTGGAGTTTTTCCCTGGCCGCTCCCCTGATATAGATACCCGAGTCGACCAACAAAAACGGCATCCCCAGTTGTACCGCCGCCTCCATGTCGTGGCTAGAATCGCCGACATAGACGGTGCGGTTAACCTGCCCGCCCAGCCGGTCGACAGTCTTGGTTAAGATTTCTGGGTCTGGCTTACCTTGAGTCACGTCATCGACGGTCAAAATAGCGTCGAAATAGGCATTGATGCTGTGATAGCCCAAAACACTATCAACAACTACGCGGGTGCTCATCGTGGCCACGGCCAGCCGGTACTTACCATCCTGCAACAAGGCCAGAAGCTCTTTGACCCCCGACAGCAGCACCACTTCGCTGGTGAGGTCCAACTGTAGACTGCTCCGCAACTGGACGGCATCTTCCAGTAGCTGGCCAGCCTGGTCTGAACCCAGGTCTCGATCCAAGAAATGGTGCAACAACTTCCTGGCCCCGCCGCCAAACACCTCCCTTAGCTCGGCGGCCGTCACCTGGACGCCGAACCGGGACAACGCCTCGATGGTTGCGCCCAGCGCCGCCGGTTGACTGTCCACCAATGTCCCGTCCAAGTCGAAAATGACTGTGTCGATGTTGTTGGTCATTACTCTCCAAATTCACTGTTGGGCCAGTATATTGCCACCTGACCATGAAATGGGGCGTTGCCTAAATAGTAACGAAAGAACCTAGTTTTAGGTTCAAACAGCCCTATCCGCATGTCACCCTGAGCGTAGCGAAGGGTCTGCCTAGGTGGTGCTTGGAAGATTCTTTCCCGATACGCCGGGACTTCACTCCTCAGAATGACAGCTTTACCGCACCCCCCCCACGTAGGGGTTACACGACCGTATTGTAGAGTCAGCAAAACGCAAAAGAAAAGACCCTTGGAGTTTACCAAGGGTCTTTTTCGTGCCTAAGTTTGGTAGGGCGTAGGGGATTTGAACCCCTGATCTCCGCCTTGAGAGGGCGGTGTCCTGGGCCGCTAGACGAACGCCCCACAGATAGAGAGCCGGACCCTTCGGCCCACGAACGAGTCCAGCCCAAATATGCTACCAAACCCCGCCTGGGATGTAAATCACGGGTAACTAAAAGACCGGCCCAGAATTCGGGGCCGGTCTTAACTTTGGACGTTCGTTTTTGCCGCGCCTAATTTAATTGACTACGAAATCACCGAACATGGTGAAGTTGTGGCCGGGGAAGGTGCAGACGAACTGGTAGGTACCCGCCGCCGGAGCGGTGAAGGTGGCTTCTCCGGACTGACCGGGGCCGACCAGAACCGTCGCGCCGATTACGCGAGAGTCGTCCACCGGCAGCCAGTTGTTGGTGGGGCCAGCGCCGGTGCCGTCAGCGGCCACCGCGTCCTTGGTGCCCGCCTCGACCAACGCCCAGTTGTGGGTGTTGACGCTGGAGGAGTTGTGGAAGTTCACCACAACATCGGAGCCTGCCGTTGCCGACATGCTGCCAAGGCTGAACGCTAGGGCGTCGCCGTTCACATCGATATCCAGGGTGTCCGCTCCGCCCGGCACAACGGGGGCCTTGGTCGCGGGAATCGCCGTGGGCGCAGCGGTCGGCTCAGGAGCCCGATCCGCCGGGGCCACCGTGCTGGGGCCAGCGGGAGTTGCGGTAGCGTTGGGGTTTGCTTCATCGCTGCCGCAGGCAATCGCCAAGAGCATGATTGCGCTCAAAATTCCAAATAATATTACGAGTGGCTTTCTCACCAAATGTCCTCCGTTATTCGCTGATTTAACTTTGTTATTTTTATCACAAGCCCTATATAGTGTCAACGCATTTGAGCACGATTAATCAGGCTCGATTAGACACCAGCCGTTAAAGGGGTGCGAAAGGTTTAGGAAATCGCAATTAACCGGAACGCAGACCTGGATACCGGCTGTCCAAGTGGACTATCATAACTCCGGCCATGGAGCCAGGTTATGTAATTCCCTGTTATGTGATTAACGATAGCCTGGCCAGGAGTTCGCGTGGACATCGGCAAGTTCCCTCCCTTATTACTAGAGAAGCTGCTGCAAAAGACAGGGGTATCTGACCCCCGGGTGCTGCTGGGCCCCGGCGTGGGCAAGGACGCGGCGGTAATCGACCTGGGCGACACGCTGTTGGTGGCCAAGAGCGACCCCATAACCTTCGCCACCGACCGCATCGGCTGGTACGCCGTGCAGGTGAACGCCAACGACGTTGCCTGCACCGGGGGAATACCGCGCTGGTTCCTGGCCACGCTGCTGGTACCGGAGCGCTTCACCGAAGACCAGGCCGAAGAGCTGTTTAATCAGGTGCTGGACGCCTGCAACGCCATTAATGTCACCTTAATCGGCGGCCACAGCGAGGTTACCCACGGAATCGACCGTCCCATCGTGTCCGGCACCATGCTGGGCGAGGTGGCGCGGGACCGCCTAATTAAGACTGGCGGCGCCCAGGAAGGCGACAGCATCGTCGTGACCAAAGGAATCGCCATCGAGGGCACCGCGCTCTTGGCCCTGGAACGGGCCGACGATCTGCGGAAGGCCGGAGTGCCCGACAGCATAATTACACAAAGCGCAGAACTATTAAATGTACCAGGCATAAGTGTAATAGAAGACGCTCAAATCGCCTGCGCTACTGCACAAGTACATTCTATGCATGACGTGACAGAAGGTGGCTTGATAACTGGACTGCGGGAAGTCGCCGCGGCCTCGGGCCTGGGGTTGGCCATTGAGGAAGGGAGCGTGCCGGTGTTGCCGACTACGAGCCAGGTGTGCGCGGCCTTGGAACTGGACCCGTTGGGACTGCTGGCATCGGGAGCGCTCATAATTACGCTTCCGCCAGAGGACGTTACCTCTTTACTCACTGCATTGGAGAAAAAGGGAATAGATGGCTGGGAGATCGGAATAATGATGGCGAAAGAAGAGGGGCTGGTATCCATTGGCCGCCAGGGCGAGGTTGAGCTTCCCCAGTTCAGCCGCGACGAACTGGCCCGTTACTTCAGCCAATAGGATGCGCCGTTGGTATTACTGAGAGACTACATTGGTACATGAATCGTATAGTGCATACTACTACAAATCTACGCTTTTATTAACTAGACTTTCAAATATACCCTTAAACGCAAGGAGTGGTATATATCGTTCTGCACCAGTATCAATTAGAAAGGTCATTTATTAAGGGTTCGATTAGCTAAGGTGTTCTCAAGTAAAGTTCCGTATTAATTTTAGGTTTCATTAGGTTCGATGAGAGTAAATAATAGATTATAGTTCATCTATACCTAGTAGATAAACTTAGTGCTAGTTACGAATACCATGGTTAATAGGATGCTCTCCGTTCCGACCATCTATTAACCACACCCTTCGCTAGCACCATTATTGATTAATGCTAATGACATTAATCTACCCTTCTGCCGTACGAAGTCGCCATAAACTACAGGTTTGGCATACTCAGCTATAAGCGACAGGAGGGGACCTGTTGGTTATGAAGCCAGTTCCTTGATTGCGTTTGCGGCCCGTTGCTGGGCCGGCACGGTCAGGGACCACTCATTACCCTGGGAAATGAACATGTCCCGCTGTTTCTTCATGTGTGAGGCAAAGTTAGGCGCATCGTAGGCGCCATACTCGCGACAGGCCTCGATTAGCTTCTCTTTGGAGAACACCGGCTGCTCCCCAACCAGAAGTCCGCCAATTCCAAGCAACAATGCCAGTTTTACCTGTTTCTTGGAATTGGTCTTTTCTTTCAGATCCTTCACGATAATACGATATGAGCTGCCATCCAAATGATAGACCCGTGATATGGATGCGCTCGGTATTTGGTGTTGGTCCAAAAATACGAAGCCGCGTTCGCTGGCCTTATATTGGCGGTCAGTGCTGCCGTTGGTGGGGGGTTCATTGATGTAAGACCCGCTTGAAGACGATGCGGAGGTCTCGTCATTCCCATTGGTAGTGTGGCCGTGGCCGTTTCCGACGCCGATGCCAATATCAGCAGGAAGGGCGTCCGACTGGGCTAGCACACCGATTAATGCCTGGAAACAGGGAATCTGGTACTTCTCGGGGCATCGCTCCGCCAGCTTTACAGCCTCGTCCAGATGCTCCGCCACGTTCTCGAACACTACCGCCTCCTCCACCCATAAAGGTCTAGCTAATATATACCATTCAATTAACGGCCTGGTATATAAAGGCCGACTTGTGGCGACCCTGACCTGGGCCCCTATCCATTGCTCAGTATAGCCCCGTTAAAAACGCTCTTCAATTATTAATGACCCGGCTATGGGCATAAATAACGAGTCCACGGAGGCGATTCTTTAATTTATTACAGGCCCGCGAACGTTACATTTATATCTCAATATAAACGATACCTAGATTTATAGTCCGATGGATTAATATAAATTTATGCGGCAAGGTCAGGCTCGATACATTTCCAACGCCTGACGGAGTTGGTCCACGGTGGTGTTGGCACCGCTCACGGTAATCGCTACCTTTTTTCCTTTTACCTTTTCCGGGTACTTGATTGCGCCCGCCAAAGCCGTAGCTCCCGCGCCCTCGGCCAGGGTATGGGCCTTCTCCACCAGTGTGCCGATGGCCTGGCGGATCTCATCGTCGCTCACCAGTAGGAAGTCGTCCAGCAGTTCGCGCATTATCAACTGCGGCAGCTCGTATCCCGACCCGGTGGCCACGCCTTCGGCGAAGGTGGCCATCTCCGCCTCGACAATTTCACCCTGCTTCCACGACAGGTATCCGGCCGGCGCTTGCTCCGACTGAACCGCCAGAACTTCTATGGCAGGGTCAATACCCTTAGCCACGATGCAAGCGCCCGAGACGCCTGATCCACCACCCAGGGGCACCACCAGCACCTGGACATCGGGCAGGTCCTCGATAATCTCCAGAGCCGCAGTGGCAACTCCAGCAATGAGCAGCGGCTCGTTCACCGGATGCACGAACCGGTAGCCTTCTTCTCGGGCCAGACGCTCGCAGTGCAGCCGGGCGTCATCGAAGGCATCGCCGTGGAATATCAGCTCCGCGCCCAGGGCCTTCATGGCCGCCACCTTGTTGGGGTTGGCGTTCTTCGGCAGGCAAATCATGGCCCGGACGCCAAACATGCGGCAGGCGCTGGCCATCGACTGGCCGTGGTTGCCCGTGGACGCGGTAATCAACCCTCGCGCTCGCTCTTCGTCGGTCAGATTAGCCAGCAGATTAATGCCGCCCCGTTGCTTGAACGCGCCCAGAGGCAAGTGCTCCTCGTGCTTCAAGTACACTTCTGCGTTTAGCATCTCGCTGAGTCCAGCGGAATAATGTAATGGCGTACGGGGGAGATGCGGAGCGATGGTCTTCTTCGCTTGATAGACGTCGCGCAGCGTTGGGGCTTGCATTTGAACCCGCCTTATTAATTAAATGAAGTTAGTTGATTTATAGTCAGCTTATGGTCCTGATATAAGAGAGTCAATGACACTCTTTATCACGACAAAGACCCCCTATTAATGACTCCCTTCCTTCCGGATGGTCTTGATTCGGTGGTAGATGAACCAAATCACCACCACGACGATGATGCCAGCGATGGGGAAGTCGAAGGGCCGCATGACCGCACGCATATCCTCCCAGTTCTCCCCCAGCTTGTAACCACCATAAGCCAAACCCAGGCTCCAGGGGTATGACCCGATAAAGGTATAGAAGCTGAACTTCCAGATGTTCATGCGGGCAATTCCGGCCGGGACACTAATAAAGGTACGGACCACCGGCAATAGGCGCGACGCAAAGACCGCCAGCTCGCCATATTTCTGAAACCATTCCTCGGCCCGTTCCACTTCATGCTGGGTCACCAGCACATATTTTCCATACTTCTTTAATAAAGGACGCCCGCCCTTGAGGCTGATCCAGTAGGCCACCCACGATCCGATGAGATTCCCTAAGGCCCCATAGAAGCCCGCCATGGCCAGCATCCAGGCCGATTCACCCTTGGCCTCAATTAAGAGCCAGCCAGCCAACGGCATGATTAATTCGCTGGGGAAGGGGATGGCGGCGCTCTCGATGCCCATTAAAAAGACCACGCCGGGCCAGCCCATAACGTCATAGACGTTCGTGATTATGTTTAAAAACCAGGTTTCTATGCCATGCATGTCTTAACTGTCCTTATAAACAACGGAGGAGATACGTGATAAATACGACCAATCGGAATAAACTTATGGACGGACCAGATTATTTAATGTTCTAGTCATTTCTTATATTAATTTAAAATAATGTTTAGATAAAGTATTGACGTTAGTCAAAACGGGTGTTAATCTAATGTTAACCCGATGGCCCGGGCAGCAGTATAAAGCAGTACTAATACACCAAGATACGGAGGGAACCATGGCTAGAAAGACAAAATTGATGCTACGAGTAGAAAAAGAACACCAGCGCCCCCTAGAGCGCCTGTTGCCCGAGAAAGTTAATGAGGTCGGTCTTTCGGCCACCGCCGAGGAACTCGGAGTCAGCAAGGCCACTCTTGGCTACTGGCTGCTCAAGTTGGGTATAAATGTACGCCGCGTAGCGCTCGCCCCCGGCGAGACCTTGGAAGTTAAGCGGATTAGCTAACCCAACAGTTACTAGAAAATCACGCTCCTATCGAAAAGCCCCGCGTTAACGCGGGGCTTTTTTGTTTTTGCCCAATCACAACCTCATTAGCGCCACTGCTAACCTTCCCAAATTCCCAGTGTCCTCTCGGCCTTTTTAAGGCCATTTTTATAACGCCGCCTGTCCCTGTCACCACCGCCGCTCTGAATCCCTTTGTTTTCTAACCACAATTTCCCGACCAGTCTTAACCTTGGAAGATGTCCTCGGGCAAGAACGCCGAAACGGTGACGTTGGGCAGGTCGACCACGTTACTAATCTTGAGATCTACTGCGACGCTACAGATAACGTAGGCCTGTTCCTTGGTCCAACCCCTTTCTTGCAGCAGGGCAATCATATTAATCAAAGCGTTGCGGGCCGCTAGGGTCAGGTGGTCCTCGCCTTCCTGGGTGCCGTCATCCCGGATGGGCATCCCCATGGTGGCGATGAAGTTTCGCGGCACCGCCCATTCCGGTGCAATGAAATATCCCGGATGGGAGAACCGAGGGAAGGTTATGTTATTCCGGGCGGCCTCCCCCTTGCGCAGGTGAAACTTGACCACTGCGGTGGCCCCCATTTCGATGGCGGTGATGCAGCACTCGGAGTCCCCCTGGGCGAAGTGGCCGTCCCCCGCCGAGTAGAGGGCACCGGATACGTTAACGGGTATCAGTAACCGGGAACCCTTGGTCAGTTGCTTGGCATCCACGTTGCCGCAGTTCTCCCGGGGCGGAATCGTGCGGAGTCCTTCGGCGGCTATCGGTCCTTCGGGCACCGCATCTTCGGCGTCGGGAGGAAAGGCCACCCCGCCGCGTCGTACCAAGTCGGCTTCGCGTTCGGTCCAAGCCTCCATCTGCGCCCTGGAAGGCGCAATCCCTGCGGTACCCATGAACGAACCATTGGGTATCCTAACGCCGGGCAGGTCCTTGGATGTCGCCCAGCCGTCCTGCATATCCCAATGCACCACGAATGGCTCAGGAAACAGGTCGCGCAGAAACCCAGCGCCGGGTCGGTTGCGGGTCCATCCGTAGGACTGGGGAATTATGTCGACGTACTCAATTTCGAGCAAGTCGCCCGGCTCGGCACCCTTTATGTAAACCGGGCCGGTCAACGGGTGTCCCACCTTACCGGCAAAACCCGGAAAGTCGGCGACGGTCACGTTGGGCTGCATCTGCCCGTCCGAAGCGTCCCTGGTTTCCAACAACACATCTTCGCCGGGGTCGGCCTCCAAAATCGGGGTGATGTCCGGGTGCCAGCGATTGTGCCCCTTGCCAGGGTCGTCCTTCAACCGTTTGCTGCGGTCTATCTCAATGCTCTTCATGGAAACTCCAAGCTGCTAGGTTTAAATTGACCAGTCGTCAGGTACATTTGGCATGGCCATGGGCTTAATCATGACTTCTACCAGCGCAGCTTGGCCGTTTTCGGTAGCGGTGATGGCCCGCCGGAGAGCCGGGCCAACTTCTAACGGGTCTTCAACCCTTTCCGCATACGCGCCCAAACCTTCGGCCACTTTGCTCCAGTTGCCAGATAGTTTGGCCATAGCGGGCGGCGGGCCGTTGGGACCTTCCATGCCCATCAAGCCTCCGCCGGTGCCTTCATTGTTGACAACTATGGTCAACGTCGGGAGTCCCATCCGCACGGCAGTCTCCAATTCCATGCCAACCATGCCGAACGACGCGTCGCCCAGCAAGTGAACCACCAACTTGTCAGGCTGCCCCAATTTAGCGCCGATGGCCCCGCCCAACGACCAACCCATGGCGGCCATACCGCCCATTCCCACATAGCTGCGGGGCTTAGTGGCAATCCAGAAAGGCGACATATAGCCTCGACTTCCGCCAGCGTCGTGTAACGCGATGGTCTTGTCTAAGTCGACAATCTTGGCCAATTCGTTGACCACCCGGTAGCCGGTGGTGGGAGCAGACAAGTCGTTGAAAATAGGCTCCCATTCGCCTCGGAGCTTGTCCTTGGCCTGTTTAATCTCGGCGACCACTTCCTCTTTAAGACCGCCCTTGCCCGGCCCAACTCGCTCTTTCACCGCATCCAAAATGGCCCGCAAGGCCAACTTTGCGTCCGCCAGGATGGGCACATCGGCCTGGTATTGCTTGTTCAGGTCATTCTCATCGGCGTTCACGTGAATCAGACTCACGCCTTCTGGGATAGGCCGTCCGTCGGTGCCGTTGGGCAGCCGGTAGGAATTGCCCACTGCCAGCACCACGTCGGCCTTGCGGTTAATATGCAATGAAGCCCCACTGGCATACCGGCTGCGCGGGTAACAACCCATGCCCATAGATAGGGGATGGTCCTCAGGAAATACGCCCTTGGCGACCAAGGTGGTCGCCACCGGCATGGACAGCAATTCGGCCAGTTCTTTAGCCTCGTCCCAGGCCTCGGCGGAAAGAACGCCGCCACCCAGGTTCAAAACAGGCATTTTGGCATTGACCAGCAGGTCGGCAGCCTTGGCGACTTCATCGGGCGCGGGGGCAGCCTTCCGTCCGGGGCCGACCGGCTCGTACTCCAACACGTCATCTGGAGCCTCGGTCATCAGCACGTCCTGGGGCATCTCCAACACCACCGGGCCAGGAGAGCCGGAGCGTAAGGCAGTGAAGGCACGCCGCATTATTGATGGGATGTCTTCGACTTTAGTCATGGTGCCCCGCCATTTGACCAGGGTGTCAAAGATGCTGGCGGAAACTTCTTGTTGCACCTCTTTGCCCAGTTGCGCGAGCGGGTGTTGTCCCATCAATAGAAGCACGGGAATGTTGTCGGCGTAGGCACCGGCGATGCCGGTCAGAGTGTTGGTTGCGCCGGGTCCGGTGCCGGTCATGGCCACGCCCACCTTGCCGGTAGCGCGAGCATAACCGTCGGCAATCTCCACACCCAGCCGTTCGTTTCTGGCAGCGAAAACCTTGATGGTCTCGGAGTTTCTCAGGCCGGTCCAAAGGGGGGCTAAACCGCCGCCTTGGAACCCGGCGATATACTCCACTCCTTCTTTTTCCAGGGCGCGAACTACAGCATCGGCACCACGCATGATTCCTCTCTTGCCTATTCAAATGGGACCGGGGGGTGAGTGATGGCCCAGCGGGGATACCCAAGCATGTTTCCGTGCCTGGCCCTTCTCAGGTTGAAGGGATGATACCCTGGCTCTCCATAGGGGTCAACCAGCAGTAATCAGTCGGCCCAGACCAACTCGCCCGACACAGTGTCGGGATACCTATAACTAGACTTAAACTAGGCGTGGAACCGCTTTCTTGACCGTGCTTTTTACGAAGGGTATCATCCCCCCAACATTCGCCGGGCCGAACTGCCCGCCGACCCCAAAACTACCAAGCGAGGACACCCATGCCATCAGCCAGTGAAATGATTGTCCAGACCCTGGAGGAAGCCGGCATCGAGTACGTGTTCGGTATCCCCGGCGGCGCAACCGGCCAGATATTCAACATCTTGGAAGCAAGACAAGACCGCATCAAGACCGTGTTGGTCCGCCACGAACAGGTGGCCGCAATCATGGCCGATGCCTACGGTCGGGCCAGCGGGAAACCGGCGGCAATCATGGGGCAAGGCTTGTTCATGGGCTCCAACGCCGCTTTTGGCATCATGGAGGCCATGCTGAGCAGTTCTCCCATGGTGGTAATCACCGACACCTCCGACGGTGGCGCGGCCCAGCGTCCCGCCAACCAGTCTGGGGCTGGCGAATATGGCAGCATCGACCTTCAATCCATCTTCAAGTCCATGACCAAGTACACAACCCTGGCCACCAATCCCAAAGAAGCCGTTTTGGGCACCCAGTTGGCCATAAAACACGCCGTCAGCGGCCGTCCCGGTCCCGCAACTGTGCTCATGCGCTCGGCAGCCGTCAGTGGGCAGGTGGACTTGGAATCCCCGCCCTTCATCCACAACGCCTCGGGGTTCTTGAACACGGTAAAACCCGCCAGCGCGGCGGTGGACATTGAACGAGCAATCCAGATATTAAACGAGTCTAGTAAGCCGGTAATCATCGCTGGTAATGGCGTGCATGTCGCCAGGGCCCACTCCCAACTCCAGGAGTTTGCCGAGCAGTGGGGCATGCCGGTGGCCACCAGTTATAAAGGAAAGAGCGCCATCGCCGAAGACCATCCCCTTTCTTTGGGCATGGTGGGCACCTACGGCCAGGAGACCGCCAACAAGGCGGTGGGCGATGCCGACACCGTGGTCATAATCGGCGCTCTGCTCCGCTCCCAGGAGACCGTGGGCGAGCGTCCCGACATCTTCGACCCCAACCGCCAGCGCATCATCCAGATTGACATCGACGAGCGCAACGCCGGTTGGTCGTTCCCAGTGGAACTGGGCCTTATTGGAGATGCCGGGTCGATTCTTGACCAATTGGTGGAAGCATCCAAAGCCGCCGCGCCGGGCAACTCCGCCAACCGCAAAGATTGGACCGATAGCATTCCTAGCCGACGTGACGCCGGTTCCTATTACGAGCTGCCGGGTATGCAAGAGGACAGCTCGCCGGTGACGCCTCAGCGGCTGGTGGCCCAGTTACAAGCAACAATGAGCCCGGATACCATCTTTGCCCTGGACGCCGGGAACAACCGCACCTGGATGGCCCATCTCTACAAGGCCCGCCAGGCCAATACCTTCTACAGTCCCGGCGGCACCGCCGGCATGGGTTGGGCGCTGCCAGCCGCAGTGGGCCTCAAGCTGGTCTATCCCAACCAACCGGTGGTCTGCGTGACTGGCGATGGCGGTTACATGATGACCGTTAACGCCATATCCACGGCAGTGCAGTATGACCTGCCCATCATTTGCGTGGTGTTCAACGACAACGTGCTGGGCATGGTCCACGACCACCAACCAGAAGGCCACAAGATTGCCTCCGAGTTCTTCCCCACCAACAACGCAGCCGTGGCCGAGGCCATGGGCGCCTTCGGAATCCAAGTCAGCCACTCCAAAGACCTACCCGACGCGCTAATGGCAGCCCAAGCGTCCGGCAGGCCAGCGGTGGTTGATGTTCTAGTAGACCGTGGCCCCAGCCCCGACGACTGGCGTGCCAGCGCCCACAAGGCCGGTGAGACATAGGCGGTGGCAAAACGCCCCGCAAAACACAGGTGCGTCACATCTTTGCCGGGTCTCATAATGTGGGAAACCGTCCACCACCGTAGGGGCGGGTTTCTAACCCGCCCTGGCACTCGTATTCCACGCTCCTACCGGCCAATATCCTTGCGGGACGATATTTCTTCGTTTCGTTAAGCGCCGTTGAAAGACAACAGGGCACCCCGATGCATCGGGGTGCCCCTAAGATGTTCGACTGTCATACCCGAGCCACCACCCCTAAAGTTTGTTATAACTCAGGTTTAATTGGACGCGGTATTTGGCCGGTGATAGTATGATTCGGAGATTAAATCTCAGGCTGAAATTAAGCTTTTTCCCGACCTGTTAGCCATCGAGAGTTGGCCACGGGCCGGTCTCACCCCTCGATACCACCCGGAGGCCCCTTTGTCTGACTTACTGCAAATAGTGGACCTGGCCGATTCGGGCCAGGTGCAACTTTCTTTATTAAGCGACTCCAACCAGGAGACCGCCCCACCCACCAGCTTCCCGTTGCCCCTCACCAACGCCGAACTGGCAGAGATTCGTTGGTACCTGACCGAATACCCAGAAAACACCTTCGGCGAGGCTAAAACCCGCGCCGAGAAGGTGGAAGCCGGTCTGAAGGATTTGGGCCGTCTGCTGCACGAAGCTGTGTTTAACTCCGGTGACGAGGCCAAAGCACTGCTGACCAAAGCTACCGGAACAGGTTCGGCCCAGCTTTCCATCGTCTCCACCCGGCCCGAATTCCTGGGCCTGCCGTGGGAACTGCTGAACCACGACGACACCGGCTACCTGGCATCCCAACTGGGCGGCATCTCGCGCCGGCTATTCGCCAAGCCTCTAGCAGCGTTCTCCGGGCAGTTGCCCACGGACCAACTCAATGTGCTGCTGCTCTTGCCGACCTCCGGTAAGGGCTCCGGGAGCATCGCCACCGAAGCATTGACCGCGCTTGAATCTCTGACCGTGGAAGCCGAATTGGACTGCTTGCGTCCCTCTTCATTAACTAAGCTGCAAGAGCAACTAACCGCGAAGTCGGGGCACTACCACCTGGTTCACTTCGACGGCTTTACCATCGACAGCCAAGGCATATTAATGGAAGACGGCTCTGGCGGGGCAAGCTCCGTTGACGCCGCTACATTGGCCAAGTCATTGACCGATGCCCAGACCCCCGTTGTATTAATCAATGCCTCATCCTCCAGCGCTCTGAACGACGTTATGTCATTCTGCGCCGGACTGACCCAAGCTGGTGTTGCTCAAGTGGTAGTCACGCCGCTCCCCATCGCCGGAGCGGGCCGAGTGCTGTTCTGCGAGAATTTCTTTAAAGGCCTAGGCGCAGGCACGCCCATCGCCCAAGCCGTGGCCACTGTGCGGCAGGCCATGATGGACCATCCCCAGCGTCCCTCAGCCACCGGCCCCTTGGTCTCCTGGGATTGGATCCTACCGGCAGTATTCGAGTCCCGTGAGTATGCACCGGCCGCCATAGTGGTGGAAGAACCAGCCGCGCCTGTTCCCGGACAGCCCCAACCCGCGCCGGAGTCGATGGGAACCGACCTACCTAGGGGTGGGCCTTACGGTCTGATTGGCCGACACGCTGAGCTGTTGGATTTGGAACGCCAATTTCAGCAATCGACCGTGGTCATGCTCTCTGGAGACGTTGGCATCGGGAAATCCGAATTGGCCTTGGGACTGGCCGCGTGGCTGCGCAAGACCGGAGCGCGACCCGGCGGCGTATTCTATTCAGCATTTGAAGTGGGCGCAGGGCTGGAGCGGGTGCTCCACGAAATTGGCACCGCCCTGGCCGGACTGGACTTCGCCGATTTGAGATCTGACGAACGCCGCGCCTGGGTCGTGGAATACCTAACAGAACACCCAGCATTGCTCGTCTTAGACAGCCTCCAGAACCTGGCCGGGTTCCCCACCGGCGCGCCGGGCCTGCTCGACGAACATGAAATGGCCGACCTGGACGCCTTCTTAAAGGAAGTCGCGGAGGGTGGTCAAACTTGGTCGCTGCTGGTCAACCGCCGTGACCACGAGCAGTGGCTAACCGTGCCCCACAGCGTCTACCAATTGGGCGGACTGGTTGGACAGGACCGCATCGTGCTCGGCACCCGTCTTTTGGAAGAGGCCGGGGCCGACCCCATACGCCTTGGCCCAGAATACCTGGAAGTATTGGAATTGGTGAACGGCCACCCGCTGGCTATGGAAATTGCGCTGCCCATGTTAAAAGACATCCCTGCATCCATCTTGGTGGGGGAATTGCGGTCCCAACTGGAACAGTACCAGCCGGGAACCGACGAAGAGGGCCGCCCCGACTACCTAACCGTGGTCATGGACCACGCATTTAGCCGAATGACCCACCGCAGCCGAACGCACTTGCCCTTCATGTCCATGTTCCGCAGCCGGGTGATGATGGACATCTTGACCCACATCACTCAGGAAGGTCAGGCCTACCGGTCGGTGACCGGCGAACAGCTTGGCTATGGCGCTTGCCGCACTTTGCTCCGCACCGCCCGTAACAGCGGGTTCTTGGAGCCAATCACCCCCAGCGTCTACCAGATACACCCGGCGCTGCCCTGGTTCTACGGACGCAGCCTCTACCGCCAGTTTTCCCCGAGTGCCATCCAACAACTGGAACAGGAGGTGGTCCGGGTCTACGCCGACACCGCCGACTATTTCATGGAGACCCTCTACGAGAACCAAGACGCCGGAACCAACGCCATCTTGGCCGAGGAGGGCAACCTCACCCAGGCGTTGGCCCTGGCGCTGGAAGCAGGCCAGTGGGAGAACGCCCAATTGCTGGTGCAGCCCTTAGCCCAGGTCTTCCGCATGCAAAAACGCTATCCAGAGTTGCGCCGTCTGCGCCGTCAGTTATTGGAGACTGCGGGGACAACTGCCGCTGAGGCCGAAAAGAGCGGTGGCATCCAACTGTGGCTGTACCTGATGGGCACTGAGGCCAGTGAGTACATCGAGACCAAGGAGTTCGACCGCGCCGATGAGCTAAACAAGCAACTCTTAGAGTATCTGAGTACTAAAGAAGACGGCGAGACCGACCCCCGCACCGCCGCAGTCTTTCATCAGATGGGCATGGTGGCCCAGAACCGCTGGCAGTTGGAAGAGGCTGAAGAGCTCTTCACCAAATCGCTGGCCATCATCGAGGGCGGCGACGACGACGAAACGGTGGCCGACGACTACTACGGTCTGGGCCTAGTCTGCCAATACCGCCGCCGCTACACCGAAGCCAAAGAATGGTTCAGCAAAGCCCTGGAGATACACCAGCGGATTGGCGATGCCGAAGAGATGGTCAAGGACTATCGGTCTTTGGGCGTCTGCGCCCAGTACAAGTTCGAATACGACGAAGCCGCTAGCTGGTACCAACGGGCCAGGGAGATTCTAGAAGAGAACCGAGACGAGGAAACAGCAGTACTGGTCTACCACTCGCTGGGCACCGTCTGTCACGCCCAATATCAGTTCGACGAAGCCCAGAACTGGTACGAGCAGGCACTGACCCTCAGCGACCGGATGGGGAACGACACCCAAATGGCCATCGAGTTCCATCACCTGGGCTTGGTTGAACAGGCCCGCGACATGTTTGTCCAAGACGCCGAGCACTGGTACCTGATGGCTATGGAGAAGTGGCAGAAGCTGGGCGACCGGCGTTCTGAGGGCGACGAGTGCCGTCAACTGGGCGTACTGTTCCACGAGCATAAAGACTTGGAAAAGGCTGAAGAGTGGTACAGCCGGGCCCGTGATGCCTTCGAAGAAATCCAAGACGTCAGCCGCATCTGCCGCACCTACGGCCAACTGGGCATGGTGGCCGAGCAGCGGGACGACATTCCCGGCGCGTTGCTGTGGGCCGGGCGCACCTACCAACAGGCCCTGGGCAACAACCTTCCGGTGCTGATACAAGCCAAAGCCCACCTGGCCCGGCTGCGGGACAAGCAGGGCGAGGAAAATTTTGCCACCTGGTGGCGCGAGTTTGCCGGAGAAGACCCGCCCACCGACCTGAACGTGGACGCCGAAACCGTTCTGTAGAACGACCCAATCTCGCGGGAGGCAATCAATGGCCGTAACATCTATTGAAATCAAAGAGCGTGGCCCCTATGCCGAAGGCATGACCTTCGGCAACACCGGAGCCTACGAGCAATTGGACGGCACAGTTCACTTCGCCGTTGATTCTTCCAATCCCGCGAACGGCCTGATTACCGACCTGGGGCTGGCCCCCAAAAACCCGACGGGCCTGGTCGAGTTTTCAGCCGACTTCCGAATCTTAAAACCGGTTGACCAACAGAAGGGCAGCCACAAGTTATTCTTCGACGTGGTAAACCGGGGCAACGTCCTGGCTCTGGGCCGCATCAACAGCTCATCCGAAGGTATGGAACCGGGGAACGGCTTCCTGATGCGCCGTGGCTACACCCTTGCCTGGTGCGGTTGGCAGCACGATGTGCCCCAAAAGCCAGAATTGCTCAGGGTCAACGTTCCCAACGCCACCGGCGTAGAGGGTCGAATCGCCGTCACATTCCAACCCAACGGGCCAGTGACGACCCAGATGCTGTCCGACCGCGATCACATGCCATACTCGGCCAGCAGCCTAGACCAACCCAACGCCGAACTCACCGTCCGCGATCACGACACCGGCCCGATCACGGTCATACCTCGCTCCGATTGGACATTCGGACGCCTGGAACAGGGCAACATCGTCACCGACTCGAACCGCATCTGCATGGCCTCAGGATTTGAGGCGGGTAAAATCTACCAGTGCCTCTACACCACAGACGTTGCGCCCGTAGTAGGTCTGGGTTTCGCGGCAGTCAGGGACTTCGTCTCCCACCTCAGATACTCCACCAGCCAAGACAACCCCTGCGCCGGGGACATCCAGCACACCCTGGCCTTCGGTTCGTCCCAGAGCGGACGGTTCCTCCGCCAAATGCTCTACCTGGCCATGAACCAGGATGAAGACGAGCGGATGGTCTTCGACGGCATAATCGCCAACATCGCCGGTGGCCGTCGCGGTGAGTTCAACCAACGGTTCGGACAGCCGTCCAGCACCATTGAGTCCAGCACTGCAAGCGTCTTTCCATTCGCCGACATCGAACAGACCGACCCCGAGACCGGCAAGACGGACGGACTGCTGTCACGGCTCACGGCCATGGGCAAACTCCCCAAGCTGTTCTTGACCAATACCTCCAGTGAGTACTGGGGTGGTCATGCCTCCTTGACCCATATCGACTCCTCCGGTGTTAAAGACATCACACCGTCGGACAACGTCCGCATCTACCACTTCTCAGGCACCCAACATCAGGCCGGTGTTTTACCATTGGGGCACGTACAGGCCACGGGCAACAAGGGTCTCCACCCATTCAACTGGGTCGACTGGCGCCCTCTGATGCGCGCCGCGGTCTCGCATCTGGACAACTGGGTCACCAATGGCATCACACCACCGGCCAGCAAACACGCCCGCTTGGACGACGGCACCGCCGTGACTTACGAGTCGTTACACTCCGTGTTCAAGGACAACCCAAAAATCAAGTTCCCCTCCTACTTCCGGCACCTGTCGCGGCTCGACTTCGGGCCTGACGACGGCGTTACTGAAATCCTGCCTCCGGTAACAGGCAAAGCATATCCGGCGCTGGTATCAAAATTAGACTCCGACGGCAACGAATTGGCCGGCATTCGCCTCCCCGACGTAGCAGTGCCTCTGGCCACGGTAATGGGCTGGAACTTACGACACCCCGACACTGGTGGCCCAGGGCAGACCCATAGAATCATGGGTTCGACTGTGCCCTTTCCGTTCACCCAACAAGAACGGGAAGACACTGGCGACCCCCGGCCATCTGTTGAAGAGCGCTACTCCTCTCGCGAGGACTTCCTACAGCGGGTGGAAACCTCGGCCCAAGAACTGGTCTCCCAAGGCTACATGCTGGAAGAAGACATTCAAACAGTCGCCCAACAGGCGGGCAACCGCTACGACCTGCTTGAATCTCAGGTGAAACAGGTACAGCCCGCCGGAGACTAACGCCCCCATCCTAGCCTTCCCCCGCGCCGGGGAAAGGGACAGTCCCCTCTCCCTCCGGGAGAGGGGTTAGGGTGAGGGGAAATCACGATAGCCAACCTCGCTCAAATACGGTAGCCAAATATCAAGACCAGAGCACCAGGAACCAAAATCGACACTGGAGAAACTAAGATGAACGTTGGAACATCAGTACCACTGCCGGCCTATACCATCGACCCTGCATTCATGGCCAAGAAGGCCGAGGACCTGGGCTTCGAGTCCATCTGGTACGCCGAGCACGCAGCGGTGCCGGTTCACAGCGACAGCCCCTTCCCCGCCACCGGCGGCGAGATTCCCTGGACCTACTCCCACTTCACCGACCCTTACATCGCCCTGGCGCGTGCCTCCGGTGCCACCACCAAAATCAGGCTGGGTACTGGCATCACATTGATTCCAGAGCGGAACCCACTCCTGTTGGCAAAGGAAATTTCCACCCTCGACCTGTTCAGCGGCGGACGGTTCATGCTTGGCGTCGGCACTGGCTGGCTCAAGGAAGAAACTGAATTGATGGGCGGCGATTTTGAACACCGCTGGACACAGACCCGCGAAGCCATCGAAGTGATGAAGGAACTTTGGACCAAGGAAGAGGCCGAGTACCACGGTCGGTACTTCGACTTCCCCTTGGTAAAGTCCTACCCCAAGCCCGCCCAAAAGCCTTACCCGCCCATCATCCTAGGGGGCATGGCTAAGAACGTGCTGCGCCGGGTTATAGCACACGCCGACGGCTGGATGCCCAACCGCATCACTCCGGCAGAGGTTGACGTGAGCCGCAAGAAGCTGGACGCCATGGCCGCCGAAGCGGGTCGCGACCCCAAGTCCATCACCATCACGGTTTACGGCCAGGCCCCAGATGGAGACATCGTGAAGTCCCTGCTCAACGCGGGCGCCGACCGGGTGGTGGTTCGCCCCGAACATGTGGACACCGAAAAAGAAATGGGAGACCAACTAGAGCGCATGGCCGAATCAGTAGGGCTCTAGGCCTTACAAGCCCGGCTTAAAGAGGAAATAAGCAATGGACCAGACAACCGAAATGCTGGCGTCTTACGCCTGTAAGCTCAGCTACGAAGACCTGGGGCCCAAGACTGTGCACCAGGTCAAACGTACTCTGATAGATACGATGGGCTGCGCCATGGGCGGCTATGTCTCAGAACCGGCCAAAATAGCCCGAGGCATGGCCGCGTCGATTACCAGCACCGCTCCGGCGCGGGTGTTGGGCACCACTGACTACACCTCGCCAGACATAGCCGGATTCGCCAACGGCGTAATGGTGCGGTACCTGGACTGCAACGATTCCTACTTTTCACCCGGCGGCGGTCACCCCAGCGACATGATTACCGCCGTGCTCGCCATGGCCGACCCAATGGTTGCCGACGGCCGCACGGTTATAACAGCCATCGCCCTGGCCTACGAGGTCTTCTGCCGCCTCTCCGACGAAGTGGTCGCCGGTGACCTGGGCTGGGACCAAGGCATGTTCGGCGTCATCGGCGCGGCCTGTGGCGCAGGTAAGGTTCTCGGTCTAGACCAAGCACAAATGGGCCACGCCATCTCCCTGGCCGTTGCTCCGTCACTGCCGTTAGGGGTCACGCGCAGCGGCGAGCTCTCCATGTGGAAGGGCTGCGCCACCGCCGCGGCCACTCGGTCCGCCGTATTCGCCGCCATGCTGGCTGCCGAGGGTATGACCGGGCCCAACGAGCCCTTTGACGGCAAACGGGGGCTTTGGGAGCAAGCAGTTGGCAAGCCAGTAGAAATTCCAGCGTTTCCTCTAGGCGGCAGCCGAAGCGATGACGACCCCTTCCGAATCACCCAAACCATCGTGAAAAGCTACCCATCCCAGATTCACACCCAGTCCCCCATCGGTCTGGCCATCGAACTGCGAAGAGAAGTGGCGTTGTCTGACATTAAGTCGATTCACATCGACACTTACAAGTCCGCGGCAAGCAGCGCCGCCAGCGAACCTGAGAAATGGGACCCGAAAACTAGGGAGACCGCCGACCACTCCATACCTTTCCTGGTGGCAACTGCCCTTCAAGAGGGCGCGGTTGTTCCAGGTACCTTCACTCCCCAAGGGATTGCCGACCCCACCAAGCGCGAAACCTTGTCCAAGATGACGTTGGTGGAAGACCCAGAATTTACCGCCAAATACCCTGCCCAATACAATTGCCGAATTACCATCACCGACCGGTCTGGCGGCGTCCACACCGCCCACACGGCCTACTCTAAAGGCCACAATAACAACCCTCTGGACGACCGCGAATTGGAAGGTAAGTTCCGCAATTTCTCCGCTGGGGTTCTCTCGGACATGCAGTGCGACCAGGTGTTGGACACAATCTGGACGATAGACGAGGCCACCGACATGGATGACCTATTCGACGCCTTGGTGGTGTAGACCGCGTCCAAACGGAGACCAGAACGCCCGGCGGAGAAACTAATCATCCGCCGGGCGTTTTGTCGTCCAAACTTGCCGTCTAGCCAGATTACGGGGTCAGGTCCAATGCTTCCACGATTCCGTTGAAGGGCAGACCGGCAGTCTCATTCACGTCCTTCACCAGTCCCTGACTGTCGGACTCGAATAGGCACATGCACCGGGAGTCGCCGGGAACGAAGGTGCTCCGGATATAGCGGACCGGCTTTCCTTCAGCGGTGAATCTCTGCGACGTCTCGATTGCGGCTTTCTGCGCTCCGGCCAATTGGTCCATGGTCAGCCCCGTTAGGTCTCTCTCCACCATATAAACAGCCATCTCAGTTCCTCCCATCTAGTTTGTAATTCCGCCGTATCGGCGGTGTAGATGGATAGTAACCGGGCTGGAAACCCGCGCCATCGGCAGATGTTCCCCTCTTTTGGCTACAGCGGCTTTTCCTGACATGGGAATATGTTCCCATGTCAGGAGTGGACCTAAACGACCAGATGCAGGTGAAGTGGAAACCGGTGATTCACGAGACCAGACCGTTGCGGTTGGCGTAGGCAGCGGCCTCGGTGCGGTTTCCTGATTTGGTTTTGGTCAAGATGCTGGTTACGTGGTGGGCGACGGTCCGGAGGCTGATAAATAGCTCGTCCGCCACGTCCTGGTTGCTCCGGCCTTGGGCCACCAGCCTCAGGACCTCTATCTCTCGCGGAGTTAGTCCGTCCGTCTGCCGTAACGAGGCATCCCCTGAGTCTGCCTCACCCTGCCGCGCGGACAGCCACTCGGTTGGGGCCAGTTCTTGCGCAGTGGTGAGGTGTTCGTCTGCTTCGGATTCCCGTCCTTGGGCCCTAAGCAACAGGCTGAGATTGTAATGGGTCGCTGGGTCGCCGGGTTGCAACCGCAGCACCTCCAGGTAATGCCCTTTAGCAGCCGCAAGGTCGCCACGGGTCTGCAACAAGACCGCCAGGTTGTTATGGGCTTCGGGATACTGGAGCCTGAGGCGAATCGCCTCCTGGTAAGACGCCTCGGCTTCATCCATCCGACCAGCAACCTCGAGGGCGAGGGCAAAGTTGTAATGGGCCTCGGGGTAGTCGGGACGGATGCGCAGGGCTTCCCGGTAGTGGTCTTGGGCCCGCTCCGCCTGGCCAATATCGTCCAGAAGAATGGCGAAATTGTTGTGCACCTCGGCATACTCCGGTCTCAGCCGGAGCGCCTCGGCGAAGTGTTCTTCCGACCGGCTGGCCGCGCCCGCAGCGCGCAGTAAGTTGCCCAAGCCATAATGAGCGTCCACGTAATCTGGCCGCAGCCGCAACGCCTCCTGATAATGGTCGGCGGCCCCTTTGAGATTCCCTCGGGAGTGCAAGAGCACAGCGTAGTTGTAGTGCGCCTCTGGATACCATGGTCGAATCTTGATTGCCTGGAGATAATGGTCGGCGGCGCGGCCTTCCTCTCCCTTGGCCCGCATCACCACACCAAGATTATTGTGGGCTTCCGCGTAGTCGGACCTCATCTCTAGGGCCCGAAGGTAGCAGCCCGTTTCTTCGTCCCCGTTTTCTTGGGCCGTCCCGATGTAACCAACGCCAGCCAGGAACAGGGTCTCTGCGGTATGCCGTTCTCCGATGATGCCAGGCGCGTTCTGGGCCGAGGGAGTGACACTATAGAGGGTCCTTTGGGGCAGGTGGTCTCCTTCTAACGTGTGGAGACCGGACTGTTGAAATTCGTACATCGCCAAGTCCGAGGCGTCAAGGACATTCTCTGTGACCAAGAATGTTCCCGCATCCGCAGCGCCAGCGATGTGCCGGGCCAGATCTATGGAGCGTCCAATCCAGGCGTCGCCGCCGTCCATGCGGGTTGCATCGCCGAAGTGGCAACCAAGGTGTAATGGCAGGTCGGGCGGTTGTCCTTGACCGGTAGTCCGGGGTTTCTCGGAGTCCCACCGCTCAATCAGTTTCAAGCTGAACTGCATGGCGGCATCGGCGCTCTCAAAGATAAAAAGATGCCCGTCGCCCTGAAAATTCCGGTGCAGGCAACCGTGTTGGGACGCCAGCGATTCCGCCAAATACCGGTACTCCGCAATCAGACTCACTACCACGTCGCGCGGAATTCGGCCCCAGGGAGATGTCTGTCGTCCTAGGTCAGAAAATACAGAGGCGAAATATGAGGCCATATGTTGCCCCTTGAATGGCTAGTAAGCAGGACTGGCAGGGGAGTTCCCGAGGGTTTTAGACAGGAGTCCTAGACGGGTATTTCAAACGGGTGTTTCAATAGGGACTGTCTATCGGCGCGATTCGGCCCCTTGCGGGGACCTAAGTAATCTCTTCCGTGGTGATGGACAGCGCCTCGGAAATGCTTTCGACGGGCAACTCGGCCCTCTGGTTGGCCAGCAATACCGAGTCCGGGTTCTCGCCCTCGAAAAGACAGTAGCACTTGTCTTCACCTGGGATAAAGATTGAGCGCATATACCGGACAGGCGTGCCCTCCCGGGTCATCTCGAACGTGGTCTGTTTAGCCCGCTTGGCCGCGGCCGCGACCTGTTCGCCGGTGAAGTTGGGCAGATGCCGTTCCACTACATATTGGGGCATTCCGGGCCTCGCTTACCGAATCCGCTGTACAAGTCTAGAGTCTGTGGAGTATAGATGGGCCGATTGCGCCAGTCAATCAAGGAAACCGGCCCGGATGCCCAACTGGCCATGCTATAATCCGGGCGGCTTCAAACAACTGTTTCAGGTAGTTTTCACGCCTAGATTCCCGATATTAACGTAAATACTATCCGGCCTGATGGACAGCCTCCGCGATGGCCGGACTTTTGGACTTCAATGAGCACCTACGGCAGCGCTGATTTCCGAACCCTGTTCACCCAGACCATCCACAAACCCGAAGAGGACCTACAACTGGACTTGGCGGCCCTGTACATTGCCGGAGAAGAGTATCCAGAGATTGACGTCGCCTCACACCTGGCGGAGCTGGACTCATTTGCCGCGCAGATATCCCAATCGGTGGGGGAGGAAACCGCTCCCGCCGACCTGGCACGAGCCATTGCCGCTTATCTATTCGACGAAGTTAGGTTCCACGGCAACTCCGACGATTACTACAACCCCGATAACAGCTTTCTCAACCGCGTCCTAGCAACGCGCACGGGGATACCCATTGCCCTATCTCTGGTTTTTCTCGAGGTGGCACGCCGCCTGGGCCTCCGCTGCTCCGGTGTAGGTTTGCCGGGTCACTTCATCGTCGGACTAGACGACTTGGGAGAGTACTTGGACCCCTTCAATGCAGGTACGATTCTTTCGATTTCAGACTGCCACAACCTGGTACGGAGAATGTCGGCAGGGGAAATGGAATGGACTGACGAATTTCTAACCCCGTGCACCAAATACGACATTCTGTTCCGCATGCTGAACAACCTGAAAGCTATCCACATGCAGGCCAAGGAGTTCGCCAAGGCCGTAGGCGACATCCAGCGAATGACAATCATCAGTCCGGGCCTGCCGTCGCTGTACCAAGAGCAGGCATGGTGCCACGCCGAGCAGCAGGAGTTCCGGCTGGCCATCGCAACCCTGGAAACCTACCTGGACACGGCCAACAATCCTAATGACGCCCAGCGGGTCAAATCGCAGATTGACGGACTCTGGGCCTCCCTCAGTAAACTCAACTAACTGCCCCATGACCAAATCCAACTGGGCATTCCCACCGTATATAATTATGGACATGAAATTCATGTCTACCGATTGTCTTGGACTCGGTTGCCTTAAAGTCGGGAGAGCCCTGTGGTCGACTACGAGTCATTAGACGACCACCAAATAATGCAGCGGGTCTCCCAGGCGGACAAGGACGCTCTTGAGGCCCTGTACACCAGGTATCGCACTCAGGTGTACTCCCTGGCTATGTTTATGCTAAAACAACCGGCTTTGGCGGAAGAGGCCACCCAGGATATATTCCTGAACGTCTGGTTAAAGGCCTCGAGTTTCAACGCGGAGCGCGGTCAGCCGAAGGCCTGGATTATGAGCGTGGCCCACCACAAGGTTGTGGACGTAATCCGGTCACGGCGGCGGACAATAGTTAATACGGACCCAGCCGACTACGAGACATTAGACCTGCTGCCCGCTGACGGCGCTTCCACCGAGCAACAGGTAGAGCAGACCTTGGAGCGCGAACGAATCATGCGGGCGTTGAAAACCGTGCCGGAGTCACAGCGTGAGGTAATCATGCTGGCTTACTTCGAGGGATATACACAATCTGAAATGGCCGAGAAATTAGACCAACCTTTGGGTACGATAAAGACCCGAGTGCGGCTGGCGATGCAAAAGCTGCGGACAGCATTGGAAAACGATGGCGACGAATAATCAAATAGACCGACCTGGGGACTCCGTCCATCCAGAAGATATGCTCGAAGCGTTCGCCCTGGACGCCCTGAACATGGACGAGGAAGAACTTGTCATAGACCATTTGGACGGCTGCGACCAGTGCAGCGACGTAGTCCATCAATACCAAGCAGCTGTCGTCCTATTGGCCCAGTCCGTGCCTACAGAAGAGCCGCCATCGGCCTTACGGGCGCGGCTTATGCAGGCTGTCTCGCGGGCGGAACCTAAGGCCCCAGCACCTCCCAAACCGCAATTGGTACCATCATTTGGTGATCGGCTGGCCGACAGTCGGCTAATTCGGGTAATGATTCCGGTGGTCGCTTCAACCGCCATGGTGTTAGTAGTCATGGCAGTTGCTATGAATGTGCGCATCTCTAGCCAAGTTGGCGACCTACAACAGGAAAACGCCACGCTACGAGCAAACCTGGATGCCAACGTCGCCACTGTCACTGCCCAGATGAACGACGCCGCCAATGTCGGGTCGGAAGTCATGGACACCGTGTCTAGTCTCCAACAGGCCAGTTTTGAAATGGCCCAACCGAACAATATGTCCCTTGAACTGCGGTCTCCCTTCGCAGAAAGCCGCTCCCAAGGTATCTTGTTGGTGAGCAGCGACGGCAACCGCGGGGTAATCATGGTGGCAGGCATGGACTCGCCCAGCCTCTCGACCGATTACCAAGTGTGGCTGATGCGCGGTGAAGACAAGATGTGGGCCGGGCAAGTCAGTGTCGACTCCCAGGGTCGGGGCACAGTCTCATTGCAGCTACCGGAACCGATTATGCATTTTGAAAAAGTGGAACTGACCACCAGCGCCGACCCAAATGCTTCTCAAGCCAAGACCGACATGGTGCTGCAAGGAAACCTGGTGTCGATGAACACGCCTCGACTGGTGTCTTACGCCCCCTGGCGGTAACACCCTCAACACTTTAGTCCAAAATCCTCAGGCTAGCCTTCTTGGGTACCGATTCAACGGGCTGGTATACTCCGCGCAACCTCTAGTGGATGATGTGGTGCGCGTGTTGATTAAACCAACTTCGGATAAGTCCTACGAACTGAACTGTGAAATCTGCGGCTTTACGATGATTGAGCACAGTTGCAAGATAAAATGCCCCAACTGCGGGTTCACCCGCGACTGCTCAGACCCTTATCGCCAGTCTGCGTCCTAGTCTTCGGTCGAGTGGGGCCACCACTCTGGATAATTCCGAAGCTTCAAATGGCGGAACAACTGGGGCTGGACCTCCACCGCTAGACGCAACGCTTCGCTTATCGGCTCCCTAATCGAGAAGTGGGCTTCCTCTGAGGTCCGCATCTTGAACAGATGGTAGCACTCCCGCAGGTTGAACTTACTGACCACCCGCCGGTTATGGGCGTGGGTCACCAGGTATTGGGCCGCCAGGGGCGAAACTTCTTGCACCTTCCAGTAGGCTTCTTCCGCCGGGCGCACCGTCGCTTCGAACTCTGCCGCCAATCCCGCGTCGGCCACCACGGAAGGAATGCGATAGCCGTGAACCACCGTCAAAGGCTGAGGCAGGTAGGACATCATCCGGTGCCGCTTGAACTCACGGTAAGCGCCGTAATCCATCATGAACTCGAAGCTGTAGTCCATAACCTCAAACTCCCGCAACGGAGCGTCGTGTGGGCCTAGGCCAGCCGTGCACTCGGCAATTATCGCCTGCCTAGACTCTGGCCCCAAATTATTCACCCGCTCCCAGACCTGGTCATAAGACAGGTTCGAATGGCGATAAAGCAGCGCCGTCGCCAATTTCTCCTCGCCCTTCCGGTCCCAATGCACCAGCCTTACTTCAGGCGCGTTGTCCCCTGACACTGCCGCCGCTACAGCCGGTTCTTCGGGCGGGAAACCATACTTGCGGGACAAATCTAGTTGCTGCCCAGACGCGCCCGCCAGATATTCATTCTTGTCGGCGTATTTGATGAGCGTCGGAATGATTTTCCGGCCCTCATTTCTCACTTCGTCGCCCAAGAGCCGTTCCTCAATCAGTGCCGAGGACACCAGCTTGGAGATGGCGTGTTCCAGGGTGCGTGCGTTGGCTGTGACTCCCACGTTGGTCAGGGTCGCCGCCGGCAAAACTGCCCGGCAATGGTCGGTGGCAACCCGTCGCAGCCGCATGTTGTAAGCCCCATCGCGTTCACTCACGATTCGGGGTGTTGTTTCTTTCAGGTGCTCGATGCAGCCGTCCATCAGCTTCATGTAGCCTTGGAATAGACCCTGACAGGCAGCGTCGTATTCTTTCTTGAGGGCTGGATGATTTGCCAGTTCCTCGGGGACGTAGTAATAGTCTTCCGGCATCACCTGGTAGCGGGACGACTTTTCGGTGTAGGAGGCCAGCCGGTTGTCTTCCAAGGTGTCGCAGGCCAACCGAGACACGTTCTCCACTGCCATGTGCACCACCGCATGCTCGGCAACCGAGGCGTGGCCGTAGCCAAGCACCCAACGCTCGTTGAAGGCAGCGGCCTTCTCCAGGCTCACCTGCTCGGCGATCTCGTCGAAAGCCTCTGGGCGACGGGAGGTCATGGCGAAGGCCACGGCAATCTGCTCTTCGCTCAATTCGTGGGCGTCCATGGGGTAAACGCGTCTGGGGTAAAGCTGTTCGGATGTCTCGCTATCGGTCATCGAGCGGTGAAAACTCCAAAGAATCTCGCCAGTGAATATTCCAGCAAATATTTCGAGGTAAAGTTGCCTAAGCCATTAGCCTGGAATCCACTACGGTGTGTCAAGGATTCTCACTCCCAGCTTTATGTCAATTGTGTCTGCCCACTGGGCAATACACAAGGGCCGTGCCAACTTATTCCAAAAGACCTACGAAAGGAGAACCCGAGAGAATCGTCAGCGCGCATTCGTCATTCCGGCGCGGGCCAGAATCCAGGAACACTGAAGTCCGGGCAATTTCTCTTAAACCGCTCATCCTGAGATCCGACCGGGGTCGAGAGTCTCGATAGGACATGCACTAGCCATATCCTTGGTTTGTCCAATAGCAGTGGTTCGACAAGCTCACCATGAGCGGAGAATAGTTGCCGTGATGCCAGAAAGTTAAAGGCAAGTTTGGTTTCTGGGTTCCGGCGGAAGCCGGAACCCATAGGTAAGTCTTAACGTATGGCTAAACCAAGGACCCGAACCCGTCTGGCGTTTGTACCTCTACCAAGTGGGTCTTGCCCGAGGCTATCGCGGTCTCGAGGGCCTTGCCCAACTCGGCGACGGTGGACACTTTGGTGCCTCCGAAGCCATAGGACTCGAAGAGCTTCACAAAATCAGGGTTCACCAATCCAGTGGCGAACTGACGGGCTTCGCCAAAGCGGTCGCTTTGGTACTTCTTCAGCACGCCCCAGGAGCTATCGTTGAACATCAGCACCACCGGGTTGATGCCGTACTGGGCGCAGGTGGCTAGTTCCTGAAGGTTGTACTGGAACCCACCGTCGCCAGTGACACAGACCACCGGGCTGTCTGGCTTTCCCACTTTGGCACCCATACCCGCAGGGAAGGCGAACCCAAGGCCAGCCCAACCGTGGGGGTGCATGAAGGTACGTGGCTCGTAGATGTCCAAGCAGCGGCTGGCGCGGCTGGTGGCCACCGTCGGGTCCAGCGAGAAGATGGTGTTCCTGGGCGTAACTTCCCGCACGGTCTCGAAGACCTTTAGTTCGTTACCCCAGGTTTCTTGCAGCTTTTGGTGAATCTCACCCTTCATCGACGTGATTTCGTTCTTGAAGGTATCGCCCTTGTAGACGTCCTGGTCGCCGATGACGCTCAGCCACTGTTGCACCACGGCTTGGGAGTTGGCCACTATGGGAACGGTGGCATCATAGTTCTTGCCGATGGCATCGCCGTCCAGCAACACGTGAACCAGGTCTTTGGGAAGCTGCAATTGCACGCCGGTGGTGGAGCGCTGGGGCAAAATTGCGCCCAACACAATTACCAAATCACAGGTGCCCAGCCATTCCTGAACTGGGTTCTCGCCCCAGATGCGCCGCCCCAGAGTCTGACCCAGGGAGAGGGGATGGTCTTCGGGGAAGGCCCCTTTGGCCCCGTCGCTGGTAACCACCGCTGCGCCCAGTTTCTCGGCCAGTTCGATGATTTGTTGGGTGCCGCCCTGCATTTGGACTTCTTCCCCCACCAAGATGGCCGGACGCTTGGCCTTGAGCAGCATCTGCAAAGCCTGCTCAACCTTGTTCGGGTCACCCTTGGGGATGTCCGGCTGTCGAGCGGTTAGAACCTCAACGTCCGCCTCTTCGCCCAGCAGATTGGTCGGTATCTCCAACGCCACTGGCCGGGGTCGGCGGGTCTGAAATCGATTGAAAGCCTCCATAACGTTGTCCGGAATGGACTCTACCTGGTTAATCGCGGCGCTCCAGTCGGTTACCGCTTCGAGCATCCCAAGTTGGTCTTTGGTCTCGTGGGTCGAATTCTTCCCGCTACCGATGAACTCCTGCTCCACGTTGGTCGTAATCTCCAGAATCGGAGTTCCAGAGAAGTACGCCTCACCAAGAGCGCCTACCGAGTCTGCAGCGCCGGGACCAGTGCTGGTTATCAGCACCCCAGGCTTCCCGGTGGCCCTGGCGTAGCCGTCGGCCATGAACCCGCAGCCCAATTCCAGGCGACCCCCAATGAATCGCATACTGTCTTGGCTCGCGAATAGGGAATCAAAAAGATCCAGGTTATGAATCGATATGATGCCGAATACGGTATCCACGCCCTGGGCTTTGAGCGACTCGATTACGGTCTGTCCGCCGGTTAGTTTAGGCAATGTTTACTCCTTAAAATTTGGCCATCAGAAATCAGCTTTCAGTCGTCAGAATATCGTCTCGGCAGAAAGCTGACTGCTGATGGCTGTTCGCTTTTAAATCACCAGGCTTACTGGGTTCTCCAGCAGTTTTTTAATCTCTACCAGGAATTGGGCCGCTTCCGCTCCGTCGGCCACACGGTGGTCAGTAGAGAGGGTGGCTTTCATTATCCGGGCCACGGCCAATTCGCCGTCCCGCACCACCGGCTGTTCTTTCACCGTTCCCACCGCCAGCACTGCGGCGTGGGGCGGGAAGATGATGGCGGTGAAACTGTCGATGTCGAACATGCCAAGGTTGCTCACGCTAAAGGTTGTGCCGCTGTATTCCTCGTTGCGCAGGGTGCCGCTGTTGGCCCTGGACACCAAGTCGCGGCTGGCGGTGGCGATTTCCACCAAACTCATGTTCCCACAGTCGCTAATGCCCGGCACGATTAGTCCTGACTTCAGGGCAATGGCGATGCCAACGTTGATGGACGCGTTCATCTGGAGATGGTCGTCCTTGAAGAAGGAATTGAATTTGGGGTGTCGCCCGATGGCGATGGCCGACGCTTTCACAATCAGGTCGTTTACGCTGACCCGTTGCTCGGTGTCCACTTCTTCATTGATGTCATGCCGGAAAGACATGGCCTTGGTCATGTCAACATCGACCGCGACGTAGAAGTGGGGGGCTTCCCGCTTGCTGTCCACGGTGACCCTGGCGATGGCCTGGCGCATCCGAGACAGTTCAACGTTTTCGGACGCCATGGTCGTCGAAGCGGCTGATGCAACCGGGGAAGAGGCCGTTGGCGGCGCACCCTGTTCCGGTATGTCTGACTCGACGATGCGGCCACCAGGGCCGGTGCCCGTGATGGTGGTCAAGTCAACTCCGCGCTCCCGGGCCAAGCGGCGGGCCAATGGCGACGCCCGTACTTCTCCGGAATTGACCATTGGAGCCGAGGTTGGCACCGGAACCTGGACTTCCGCTGGGACCGATGCAGTTGATTCAACGGTCGGTGCCGCACCGATATGATCTGGAACGGCCTCACCTGGCTCGGTAATCACGGCAATCAGTTCGCCGACCGGGATGGCCACACCCTCGCTAGCCACAATCTTTCCCAGGACGCCGCCGGTGTAGGCCTCGAATTCAACTGTCGCCTTATCAGTCTCAATCTCGGCGATGACCTCGCCACGGGCTATATTATCGCCCTCTTTCTTGAGCCAGCGGACCACCTTACCCTCGTGCATGTCGTAACCCATCTGGGGCATGACTATCGATGTGGCCAACTCTGCCTCCTGGCGAGACTCGCAGTTCAATTTACCTGGCGAACCTTACGCTCCATAGATATTAATGCACCTCCAGTAGCGGGGCAACCTCCGGGGCGTCCTTCCGGCCAGTCCTAAAAGAACAAGGGAGCGGACATAGTCTCGCTCCCTTGAAAATGTACCTGTAATCTGACCGGTTCGCCGGGCTACATTATCCGGTCGATAATCTTTTTGGCCTGTTCTTTGTCCAGTCCTAACTCCCGCATGGACAATGCTCCCCCGGTCTTCAAGACTGGCTCGACATCCTCCAAGGAAGGCCGGTTGCTTTCGAAGAACAGCCCGGTGTAAATCGTGTCTCCAAACAGCATTGCCTTCTCGCAGGCGGTCTTCCAGTCGCTGGTGTCATGGTTATCGTCTTCCAGCTTCTTAATCCGCTCCTTGAAGAAGTCGTGGGTGTTGTCCAAGTTAAAGGTAACGCAGGGGCTGAACACATCAATGATGGCGAATCCCTTGTGTCTAATGCCCTGCTGTATCAGGTTGGTCAAGTGCACGACATCTCCGCTGTAAGCGCGGGCGACGAACGTAGCCCCGTTCATGATTGCCGAGGTTATTGGGTTGATTGGCTGTTCGACGTTGCCAAAGGGCGTGCTCTTGGTGGTCATCCCCAGGCTGCTGGTCGGCGATACCTGGCCGGTGGTCAGCCCGTAAATCTGGTTGTTCATCACTATGTAGGTCAGGTCGGTGTTCCGCCGGGCGGTGTGGGTGAAATGGTTGCCACCAATACCGTACCCGTCACCGTCTCCGCCGGTCACAATCACTGTCATTTCGTGATTGGCCATCTTGGCTCCGGTGGCCACCGCCAGAGAACGGCCATGCAGAGTGTGCATGCCATAGGCGTTGAAATACCCGGGCAGGTTGGAAGAGCAGCCAATGCCGCTAATCGCCATGATTTCATGGGGACGCAGCCCCAGTCCAGCGACGGCCCGCTGCAGAGCTGCCAGCACGCCGAAGTCGCCGCACCCAGGACACCAGTCCGGGTCTGATTTGCCCTTAAAATCCCTGGGCGTAAGGTTTATTGCTGTAGTTGCCATGGTTTCACCTCGCTGCACACCAGTCTCAGAATAGTTACCGGCTAGACAGTTATTTCCTGGTAGGGGATGTACTTATCGGTCTCCCCGCTGACCTGGGCCTTCACCCCATCGACTATGTGATGGGGCATGAAGGGTTCGCCGTCATATTTACGAATGTGGCCGTTGGCCGAGAACCCGGTCTCGCTCCGCATGTAGCGGGCAAACTGGCCTGAGAAATTGTTCTCTACAATTATTGTACGTTTAGCTTTCGTTAAAATCTCCATAATCTGTGCACCATGGAATGGGACCATCCATTTAATCTGTAAATAGTTGGTGGATGTTCCAGCGGCGTTCAATGCAGCTGCCGCTTCGGCAATTATATCGAGGGTAGAACCCCAGCCAATCAGGGTTACGTCGGCGTTGGCTGGCCCTTCCAGAACGGGCGGCGCAATATCTGCCAAGATTGTATCGAACTTCCTAGCGCGTTTCTCCACCATCGCGCGCCGTTTGTGCGGGTTGGTGAACTCATCGCTCAAAAGGGTCGAATCCTCGTCATGTTCGTCAGTGGCAGCCAGGTGGACGTACCCCTCCAGCCCCGGTAATGCCCTGGGCGAGATGCCGCTTTCGGTGTCCTTGTAACGTAGGAACCCCTCGGTATCGGACGATTCGGTAATCAGTGCGCCCCGATCAATCTTGGGGTGCATGTTTATCTTATCGGGATCAACGCTGAACCGGCCCTCGGATATATAGAGGTCCGAGATAACTATGGCCGGGCATTGATATTTGTCGGTCAGGTTGAACACCTCGGCCATGGTGTTGAAGGCATCCAAGCAATCGGTGGGTGCGACTATGATTCGCTCAAAATCGCCTTGACTGGCTCCCAGTGCTTGCCAGAGGTCACCCTGCTCCGTCTTGGTCGGCACACCGGTGGACGGGCCAGCCCGCTGTACATCAATGAACACGCAGGGAATTTCCATCATGGCCGCCGCGCCCACGGCCTCGGTCATCAGGGCAAAACCGCCGCCGGACGTGGCACACAAGGAACGGGTACCGGCTTGGCCTGCGCCGAGCACCATATTGGCGACACCAATCTCATCCTCTACCTGCCGAACCATTATCCCCAGGTTACGAGCGTTGGCGGCCATCCAGTGCAAAACTCCGGTCGCCGGGCTCATGGGGTAAGCAGCGTAGAACTTGACTCCCGCAGCGGCCCCGCCCATGGCCAAGGCCTCGTTGCCCGACCAAACAGCTAGGGGCTTCCCGCCGGTGGGGGGAGACTGCTCGAAAGGCTTGAAATGTTCCTGGGAGTAGTCGTAACCGGCTTTGGCGACGCTAATGTTCTGGTCTACCATCGCCTGGCCTTGCCGTTGGAAACGATGGGCCAAGCTTTCTTCCAGAACCGCGAAATCGATGCCCATCAGGGACGCCGATGCCCCCATGGCGATTGTGTTCTGAACGAGTCGATTTCGGCTATCGGTCAGTTCTGACACTGGCAGACCGCAGAGGTCTGCCCCATTGTCTTCAGTACCTGGTTTAATCAAGTCGCTGTTGTAAACGATTCGAGTGCCCGGCCCCATAAGTCGTTGGTGGCGGTTCATGGTGTCTTGATTCAGGCAGATGAGCAGGTCCAACTTGTCGCCGTGGTTCTGGACCTCGACGTCGCTAATGCGCATAGTCAAAAAGATGTGCCCGCCCCGGACGATGGACTGATAGGAGTTGTAGGTGCTCAGGTGCAGCCCGCGGCGGACGATTATCCGTGCCAGAATGTCCCCCGGCGTAGCGATACCCTGACCCGCTTCGCCACCTATCGCTAGTGCGAAATCATACGTTCCCAACCCCATTTGGTCCGCTCCTTCCCGTCAGTATTCTTTCGATCCCGGATAATACCGAGGGCTAATCATATTATTAAATCATCTGAATGCCCAACTTGGCCTGTGTCCAGGGGTCGGGCCTTGCGAAGTTTACAATTAAAAAGCGCCGCTTGTGAAAGGCGCTACATGTGAATCGTCCTGCCCTGGGCGCTAAGCGCCGCCTCTTTTATCATTTCGGAGAGCGAAGGATGGACATGGACCGCCCAGCCTAGTTCCAGGGTCGTCCCCTCCAGTATCCGGGTCATGGACAGTTCGCCCAGTAACTCCGTAACCTCAGGGCCAATCATATGGCCGCCAAGGAGTTCTCCGTACTTGGCGTCCACCACCAGCTTAACCAGTCCGGCGGTTTCGCCCATGGCCAGGGCCTTGCCGTTGGCCTGGACGTTGAACGTCCCCACTTTAATATCTTTGCCCTGCTCCCTAGCCTGGGCCTCGGTCAGACCGAAGCTGGCTATCTGGGGCATGCAGTAGGTGGCGCGGGGCATGTAAGTGTAGTCCAACGGCTGGGTTTCTAGCCCGGCAATGGTCTCCACCGCCACGGTAGCCTGGGCCGACGCCACGTGGGCCAGCGGCATCTTGCCGTTCACGTCCCCAATCGCGTAGATGCCCGCCACGTTGGTGGCCATTTTCTCATTTACTATGATGCCGGTCCGGTCGGTGGCGATGCCTACGGTCTCTAGGCCCAGGTCTTCCACGTTGGGCTGAACCCCGATGGCCACCAGAACTTTGTCGCACTCCAATGTCTGGGCTGCGCCGTCTTTGTCCACCGTGACCGTCACGCCTGAGCCTGAAGTATCCACGCCGGTGACCCCAACGCCGGTCAATAACTCGATCCGGTGGCGCTTAAAAGCCCGCTCCAGTTGGGCGCTAATATCCTCGTCTTCGTTGGGCACCAACCGTGGCAGCATCTCGACAATGGTGACTTTGACGCCGTACATCTTATAGATGTACGCGAACTCGACCCCAATTGCCCCACCGCCGACAATCACAATTGAGGACGGCAGGTCGCGGAGAACTATGGACTCCCGGCTGGTGATAACTTTGTCGCCGTCAATGGGCAGAGGCGGGATGCTACGGGGGCGGGCCCCGGTGGCAATGATAATGTTCTTCGCCTCGATTACGTTGCCTTCGGGCGCGACTTCCACCTTGCCAACCCCGACTATCTTGCCAGTGCCCTGGATGTGGTCGCCCTTGTTCTTGTCCAGCAGGAAGGCCACGCCCTTGGTGTTGCGGTCAACTACCTTTCGGCTCCGGTCGATGGCGACTGAGTAGTCGGCGTGAAAGTTGTCCATCTTCAGGCCAAACTCTTCGGCCCGGTTCAGGTAGGACAGAATCTCGGCGTTCTTGAGCAACGACTTGCTGGGTATGCAACCCCAGTTCAGGCACACACCGCCCAGGGCTTCCTTCTCAATAATGGCGGTTTTCAGGCCAAGTTGGCCCGCCCGGATTGCGGCCACATAACCGCCCGGCCCCGAGCCAATCACCACCAAGTCGTAATTCGATTCCATTTCCACCTTATGGTTATGTTACCTAAAGACGACCCAGACCCCATGAATTACCGGAGCCCGGTGTTTAACATAAAAAGGGATTATAGCGGCGGCCCTTTATCGTTACAACATATTTTGAGCGTGTTCAATCACGCCTGGAAAACCGGTTGCAATCCTGGTTATGTTGACTGACCCAGTTCACCGGGTCAAGTGTGGCTATAGGCGCGGGTCGATATACCTGAACGTCAGGCGTGGGCTGTAGGCGTGATTCATTGTTGTGCTAGCCCGTTTCTGCTAACATTTAATCGACTAAACGCTCTGGCCCGGCAGAAGGGCCACCGAGTCGCCATTGGCGCGAGGAGAGACATGAGAGTAGGACCTTTGGGCATGCCTGAACTAATTGCAATACTTCTCGTCGTACTCCTGGTCTTCGGAGCCCGCCGCCTGCCTGAAATTGGCTCTTCCATGGGCAAGGGTATCCGCACCTTTAAGACCGCACTCATGGGCGAAGACGACCCAGAAGAAGCAGAAAAGCAACCGACAGCCGGCGGTAAAGACGACAGTAGCGCCTAGACCTCTGTATTAGTTAGTAGCTAGAAAAAGGACCGGAGTAAATCTCCGGTCCTTTTTTATTGTCCTGGCTTCTCGCCTAGATTATCTGGGGTTATGCAGACGTTATGGCTTGGGACTTTCTCCGGCCGCGCGCGGCGATGCGGGCCAAAAGGATACCCACCTCGTAGAGCACCAATAACGGTCCGGCCACGAGGCCCTGGTTGACCGGGTCAACCGTCGGCGTAATGATGGCCGCCATTACGAAAGCCACAACCACCCAATAGCGTCGGAACCGTGACAACGACCCGACGGTAACAATCCCCAACGTGGCCAGCAGATACATCACCAACGGGGTTTCAAATGCCAATCCCATCCAGAACAGCAGCCTAATCATCAAGTTGATGATGTTGCTCACTCGGATTAATGGCACGGCCACGTCACCGCCGAAGGTGAGCAGAAAGTGCAGCGCAGGAGGAGTCAAAATGTAGTAGCCGAAGGCCACTCCGCCGGAGAAGGTAAGGATTACAGCGGGCATGAAACCGAATAGGTACCGCTTTTCGCGTCCGGTCAGACCAGGGGCAATGAACATCACCACTTGCCAAAGGATTACCGGCGAGGCCAGCACAAACCCGCCCACGAATGAAACCTTTATGGCGGTGGTCAACAGTTCGGTGACTTCGGTGTAGATCAGCTCCCCGCCGGTCCCTAGTCCTAGGTCGCGGGCGGGACGCACCAATATTTCGATGATTTGCTCAAAGAAAACGAAGGCAACGGCGCTGCCCACCAAAACGGCCAAAACGCAGATGAAAACCCGCTTCCGCAGCTCGCCGATGTGCTGCAGCATGGTCTGTTCCCGAGACCTCATCCTTTGTTCTCCGAACTGGCGGCCGTATCAACGGGCTCGTCGGGCTCGTCGGCGTCTTCTGGCGGCGTTTCCGGCCGCATGGGTACTCCAGGGGCCGTGTCCGATGAGGCCGTATCCACCGAAGCTTCTTGTCTCCGGGTTGGTGTCGTGCCTAATTGCTCCGCCTCAACGGAAACGGCTTTGGTCACGTCGTCCATTGTCCGGCGCAAATCACCCAGCAATTTCCCAGCGCTGCGGGCCATGTCGATGGAACGGCTAGGGCCGAGAACCAAGAACGCCACCAGCATGATTACGCCAATCTCGGGGACGCCCATGCCCATAAAGTTCATCGGCTTTTTTCTCCGGTACCAATACCCGTCCCGCTGCCAGTCCCGCTCCCCGTACCGCTGATTAAACAGTCTTCGCCGCATCCTAAATCGCTGGGCACGGTCCAAACCTGGGGAGGTTGGTAGCCGAGTTCCTCCAGCATCTCCAGCAGGCGGCAGACCGGCAGGCCGACGATGTTGTTGTAGCAGCCTTGCCAGTCGCTGGCAGGCCGGAGTTCGGGGTCCTGAACGGCGTAGGCCCCGGCTTTGTCCCTGGGGACGCCCGAGGCGATGGACGCCTCGATTTCCTGGTCGGTTAGGTCACGTAGGGTAATCTCGCTGGTCATGGTGTCGCTAACAGTGCGGCCCGACGCCGCGTCCACCACCGTAAGTCCGGTTGAAACATGGTGGGTGGTGCCGCTCAACATCCGCAGCATTCGGCGCGCATCGTCGTCGTCCACGGGCTTGCCGACGGCTTGGCCATCGAATACCACCGTGCTGTCGGCCCCGATGACCAATCCCGAATCCATGCCCTCGGCAACGGCCTGGGCCTTCTCCTTGGAGAGCCGCTGGACCATTTCCTGGGGAGTTTCGCCAGCTATCGGCTCTTCGGGTAGGTCGGCTGGCTTAATGCTGTATTTCAGTCCCAAAGCGTCCATCAGTTCGCGCCTGCGGGGGGACGCCGATGCCAACGTCAGACTTTTGAAATCAGTGTTGAGCGAAAGTAGGGCCACGCATTCGACATGGTGGGTCTGGGGGAACATGTCCAGCGGCACAACCTCCTCTAGCCGGTAGCCACCTTGGCACAGAATTTTCAGGTCGCGCCCCAGGGTTTCGGCGTCACAGGAAACGTAGGCCAGTCTCGGCGGGGCCATTTCAACCAGGCTTTCTAGGGCGCGAGGCTGGCAGCCGGAGCGGGGCGGGTCCAACACCACCACGTCGGGCTTCTGATTTAGGTTTTTCAGGACGTCTTCGGTACGACCGAGCACAAAGTCCAGGTTCTTTAGCCCAGCGGCGTTCTGCTTGGCGTCGGCCACCGCTGCGGAAGACTCCTCCACCGCGATGACCTGCTTAACCGATGGAGCCAGCAGGATGGCAAAGGTGCCGACGCCGGTGTAGGCGTCTAGCAGCACGTCATCGGGGCCAAGTTGCAGGCGGTCGCGCATCACATGGGCGGCGGCGGCGGCCTGTTCCACGTTTACTTGGAAGAAAGAGGGCGACGACACCAAGAAGTCATGGCCGTCCACCGACTCGGTGTACCGCTTTTGTCCCGTGGTGACGGTAATTTCGGGGTGCACAAGATAGGGCTGGATTAGGTAATCGCCAGTAATTCCGCCAGAAATCTCGTCTGTTATAGCCACGTTTTTTGCGGCCCTAATGGAAAGCTGAGTAGTCTCGGCGCAATGGCCTTGCAGGTCGTCCAGCAGTGTGTTGACGCCGTCGTGCATTATCAGGCATTTGTCGATGCGCACAAACTGTCGTGTCTCGCGGTTAACGAACCCCAGCGCACCCTCTCGTTTGATGGTAAAACGGGCGTGGTTGCGGTAACCGTATTGATTGGGAGAAGGTCGTACTTCAGAAACTGGCGGATTTTGGAATCCGCCAACACGCTCGAGGGCGTCGATTACTTTCTCGCGCTTGGTCTTGATCTGGACATCGTAGGAAAGGTGCTGCCATTGGCACCCGCTGCACTCGCCGTAGTAGGGACAGGGAGGCTCAACACGGTCGGGAGACGCCTCTAGCACCGCCACCACCTTGGCGGAGACGTACTTGCGGTGGACCTTCACGACCTCGGCCACCACGGTTTCGCCGGGGATGCCGCCAGACACGAACACGTTTTGTCCGTCAAAGTCGGCCATAGCCTCGCCTAGTCGCCCCCACGACGTTAACGAAAGGGTGACCCGGTCGCCTTGCTGGGTAATGCGTTCGGCTATTTCCATTGGTTCGTGACTACTATAATTCCCCGCTAAAAATCCCCGGTAAATATCGGGCCGAGTAATGGACTCGGCTACCGCTATAGACTGGTAACTACTATAATTCAAGCTAGGTGATAAACCAAGAAGGGACGGCCTTTACACAGGCTCGTACCACGCCTAGCATCGCCAGCGTAAGGCTACCCGCATAAATTCGTAGCTGGCCAATTTAGTATCAGGTGTAATCGGGACTTCGGACGGTTGACCTTGCCGTATGCGCCCATTAAACTGATTCGGAGCCAACACCCGCGCCTGAACCTTTGGACCAGGGTTTAAAGCGCCTCGGAAGAACCCCAAAGTTACCAACCGCATCTAAGTTATTGCGCAACCAAAATTGCGTGAAAATTCCGGAGGATTAACATGGCAGAACCAATAGAAGTAAACGACGATACTTGGGAAGAACTGGTACTAAACTCGAAGACACCGGTCATGGTGGACTTTTGGGCCGAGTGGTGTGGTCCCTGCAAAATGATTGCCCCTGCGGTCCACGATATGGCCGTAGATTATGACGGTAAGATGGTTGTCGCCAAGCTAGACGTGGACGCTAGCCCCAAAGTGGCCATGCAATACAGCGTACGCAGCATCCCGGCCTTGATCTTCTTCAAGGGCGGACAGCCCGTCGACCAAATCATCGGCGCAGTGCCCAAGGGCGCGCTGAAGAAAAAGGTCGACTCCGTACTAGAAAGCTAGTCCCGTCGGGGAACAGGTGTTAATAAAGACGCCGCCGCCCGGCGGCGTCTTTTATTTGCGATAATCCCGTGTCGCTAAAGCGGACGCACATGGGAGTGGATGGGGCCCGGTGGCTCTTGCGGACTTCAAATCCGTTATGCCTCGTGACGAGCGGGGTAGGTGGGTTCGACTCCCTCGCACTCCCGCCAGACAAAATCTAGGCATAAAACAAGGCCCTGGAACTCTTCCAGGGCCTTGTTTTATGCGGGTGGCCGGAGTGGTGATTTGGGGCCGATGTGCACAGGGCGTGCCAAGACCCAAAAACAGGTGGTAAGCTAGAATTTAATGCATTCGAGTCTTGCTGAAGGCATAGCGTCAGCCGAAATGGAGAATCTCGGATAATATGTCATCCCTGACTATAGTGGCAGTCCGCTTCCGGTAACCCCATCCGGCTTAAACCTGGGGATGCCTGGGGGCGTTAGAACATTCACATTCAAAGGAGCAAAAGTAATGGGTGAAAAGAATGGTAAAAAAAATAAATCCCAAAAAGAAAAACAGACCGCTGCAACGCATACGCTAAAGGAAAAACGTAAATTGAAAAAAGAGAAGTCGCTCTAAGGAGCTTTCACTACGCGGACGAGGGAACGAGTCTGTTGTTCGGTGGGGCCAAGTGGTGTCGCTGGGAATGCCGTCGGTATGGCTTAAGACGTACCCGCTTTCTCCAGCAACGCCAGGGCCAACTCTGCCGTTTTAGTGGTGTCATAAAGGGCATCGTGGGCCAGGCCACGATCAAATGGTACTCCGTAATAATCACACGCTTCACCTAAACCCAGGTATTCCGTGAGACCCAACCTCGCTCGCGGAAGATGGCCCAGGCTACGCACGTCAATCACCTTGAAGGTGAACGGTACAACTCTGTCAATACGCCTGAATGCATCTTGGAGAAACTTGGTCTCGAAGTCCGCACCCCAAGCGGCGAGTACTGTTTCGTTCCAATTCACCCCACGGCCAAAGTCTTCCAATGCCAGCTTGGCCGAAATCCCCTCGGCTTGAAGCTTTTCAATGGTTAGCCCGTTCACTTTCATTGCCGCCTGATCTCGCTGATCCCACCGCGTGGGTAGGATGTACTCGGACATCGTCAGGCCGGGAATTATGGTTTTCTCTACGGTGTCTATTACTACCCGGGCAATCTGGATGATTTCATGCCTCTCAGGTTCAAGACCGGTGCACTCTAAGTCAGTAACACACCAATATCTAGCATTTGTCGGTTTATATGTGACCACGCGTTAAAGTCCCTCAAGGCCGAGTCAAAGGCTCCAATCGATTTATAACACACTTAGCTTTGATTGTTCTCAGTTAATTTCATATATATCGTCAGTGCCGCCTGATCTTTCCTGTTGGCCGGTCCCTCGAGTTCGACCTTTTATTGGGCCGTGGGCAACTATTTTTTCTGGCTCCAGAATGTGCACGTTCGTTGCAACTTCGATTGTGTTGGCGGGTGCTTTTAGCTTCAACCAGAGAACGGTACAACATCGTCCGCCACTCCTAAACACGGTTTATAAGTGACTTCGAATCCGTCATACCTCGTGACGAGCGGGGTCGGTCGGTTCGACTCCCTCGCACTCCCGCCAGCATTTTTTAGGCACGAAAAGGTGTTTTTGAGACCCCTGCTCTGGAAACAGATGTTGGGGTCTTTTGGTTTTTGCCAATATGCCCACGGATTGTCCACCAACTATTTCTGAGGCCGGTTCGCTCGGCACAAAAATCCAATCGGTATGATTCGGCAGGTATTTATATTATCCCAAGTCACCTGTCGTACCGTATCAAACCGCGTGACGCATAATTTCGCTTTGATTTAGTTAGTCTGTAGTCATTGACTGATGCATCTTAGTATCCAGTGGCATTCCGAAGCTGTAAGATTCGGGCTAGAAATCAAACTGCCGATACGAGTATACTTCCTAACTAAATTGATAATTGCGCGAGGGTGCTCAGAATAAATGACAACTTTCTTGGTTCTATCTCGACGATATTGGTTTATCGCTCTTGCTTCCCTGTTAGTCATCAGTTTCGGGGCCTGTGCTGCTCAAAATACTGGGAATTCTAATAATTCGTCGTCTTCATCTAAGCAGGGGTCTGCTGAGACCTCGGTTTCAGTTAATTGGTACGAGGGTGGAACCTTGCACCGGGCCACGGTATCTTCATGGAGAAGCGCAACCTATGGTAACAAATTGGCAACTGCAGCAGACTTTTTGACGGCTACCCTTTGGAAGGGACAACTTAAATCTCCTGACGATTTCGATAGGTTGAAATTAAAAGCAACAATGCTAGTTGCAGCGATTGATGATGTGGCAACGGTAGAACTAACCGCTTCGTTAGACGTCGCCGAAATCGCGTCGGGCATATTTCTATTAGGAAATGACCTCGGACCATAACACTTGTCGATGAATATCGGTGAGCCAGATTGGTCTCCTCTCGGATTGCACGTTAAATAAACGCGTCAGAAGGCCTTTAGTGTAAACATGGGGTAGGGGAGTTGGTTTTCGATTTGTTCGGTCCGGTCCGGGGAAGTTCTAGGCCCAGTAAAGCTGAAAAGGACGCTCTCAGCGCGAAACAAAAGGACCGCTGCAATTACTGCGGGAAACGCGGGTTGGCGTACTTGGAAGTCGACCACAAGAATCCTGTGGAGAGAGGTGGTTCGAATGGAATCGCCAACAAACAGTTGCTATACGGTCCGTGTAACAAAAGGAAAGGGGCCATGACAGATGGGGAGTTTCGCCGACGGTACAAGCTACCAGGTGTACGAAGTGTAGGCGGCCCCCCGGCCAGAACCATTCCGCAGTCGTACTTTGAAGAAATCAGCAAGGCCGTTGGCAAACGGAAAGCTACAGCTCGGAAGAAAGCAGCAGATGATTGGTGGTGGTGATGTTTACCGTGTGGCCTTGAGAGACGGTATTCCGAGCCAGACCCGCACAAAATTGACTAGTGTGACGTTAGGTGTGAACGATGAGACGATTCCACACTAGGGTTCCAGTAAATTTCAATATGGCGGCCTCGGTCGCTGTTACCACGCTCCTTGTTCTCCTTTCCATTGTGTTGATTTGGCTAATCAAATGGGGTGACTGCAACCTCCACGAATCGGGCCATTACGTAGTAGGCCGTTTACTCGGAATCCCTATCGCCGATATTGATTGGTGCGGCCCAAGGTCGTTGAAAGGTGAGGTCATCCCGAAAATCAGCGAGAATTCGGTCCGATTTAGTTTGTTCTATTTTTCTGGGGGCTTGATTTCGGGTGCAGGATTACTAGCCATCAATTTATTTATATTCGCTAATGTGAACAAGGAGACCCGGAGTCTAATCTGGCTCTTCTTCGGACTTCTCATTACTATCATTGCGACGACCGAGCTCTTCTTAGGGCTCTTTGAAGGCATTGACCATGTTGCCTACCAACAAAGTGGAGGCAAGCCCGCTCTCTGGGCGATTCCCATAATTGTCGGCATTGCGCTCCACGGGTTGACCATAAGGAATACGACATGGGGTAGGTACTTCAAGTACTTGTTCAGGAAACGTAATACCTCCGAGCCATGAACAGCCAGGACACCAGAAGAGGAGAATTTGGAGATGGTTGAAGAGTCTCATTGCGCTAAAATCCATTGCGATAAACCGGGTACCTACGCCAAACCCCTCTGCTACGAGCATTGGAGAGACTTCGACCGCTTCTACATCCACGAATGCGACCGGTGTCATCGGTTCCACGAGATGGTAGGAGAATTCAACGAAGAGGACGAACCCCAGTTGTGTTTCGACTGTAACCGGGGAGATGCCGTTGAGGTCGTAGCGCATGGTCCGGTAGAACACGAAACGCGTTACCTATACATTCTTAGGCTCAATAATGGCAAATTCTACGCGGGTCAAACCGATGACTTGGAAATGCGCCTACGAGAACACCAAGATGGTTCGAGTAGGTCGACTGCCGGGAAAGCTGGCAAGCTTGTATGGTTTGAGCGTTGGTATGGCAACAAGAAAGAATTAGACGCCGAAGAACGAGAGTTAAATAGGGACGCGGTCAGAGCACCATGGTCGATTAGCCGGATGGTGATTGAGTGGCAGCGACCATTGCGTCTAGTGGACTTGAATGAGCTATCCGTCGCGCCGCCTGGTCCAACCACAAATTAGTTATCCGCCCCTCCACTTTTGGCTAAATACCCATTTCAATCGTCGGCAACCCCGCTGCTTTCCAGCCGCGCATGCCGCCGTCCATGTAGGTTACGTTGGTGAATCCCATTTGTTTGAGCACTTGAGCCCCAAGCGCGGCCATTTGGCCGCCCCCTCAAGTGACGATGACCTGTCGCGAACGGTCCGCCAAGCGCGGGTCACGCAAGCGCTCGGCTATCTCCAGGTCGGCACGCATCGGCAGCGAGCCCAAAGAAATCATCGCCACGCCAGGGGCCCTATCTTGCTGCGGTACAGACTCGGCGTCTCGCACCTCAATCAGCATCGCTTCCTGGTCGTCCTGAAGCCGCTGTTGCGCCTCGGCGGGGGAAACTCCCACCACTTCGGCCTTTGCCTCGTTCACCATATCGGTCCAGCTCTTGGCCATGGTCATACTCCTGAATCAAACTTTGCCTGAGTATTTAAGTACCTGAGTATAAGACGTATTACCGGGGCGGCTCATCCTTGAGGCCAAAGCCAGTGACCGGGACGAGTACCGTATCGCTTTCCTGGATGACACCTTGGCTGGCCAGTTCCTCGAGTCCCGCGAACGCCGCCGCCGACGTCGGTTCGGCGAAAATGCCTTCCTGCTCGGCCAAGTCGCGCTGCATGCGCAGGATGCTCGATTCGTCCACCGCCACCGCAGACCCGGCGGTCAGTCGCAGTATCTCTAGAATCTGCCACTGACGGGACGGCGCGGCCACCGAAATTCCCCCGGCAACCGTTTTGGTGGCGTCGGCCAGACTCCATGTCTCATTGTTAAAGGCAGCGACCAACGGCATGACGTTGCGGGCCTGCACGGCGTGGAGCCGGGGGATCTTGTCAATTATTCCCGACGCTTGTAGCTCCCTAAACCCCTGGAACGCCCCAATCAAAAGGGAGCCGTTGCCCACCGGGAAAACAACGTGGTCGGGCATCGCTCCATTTAACTGCTGCACGACAAACTGCTGGACAACCTCGTAGCCGAAGGCCTTGGTGCCCTCGGCGAAGTAGGGGCTCAACATATGGGACGCGTAGACCAGACCGTGCTGCTGGTGGAATGCCACGGCCGCGGAGGTAACGGCCTCCCGTGTGCCTGCGATGGGATGTATCTCGGTGCCATAGGCCCTAATCTGCCGGAGCTTCGCCTCAGGGGCGTCGGCGGGCACGAAGATGTGCGACTTGATGCCAGCGCGGGCGGCGTAGGCCGACACCGACGCCCCAGCATTGCCCGACGAGTCTTCAACCAACTCGGTGACGCCGTGTTCCCTGGCGACGGAAACCATGGTGGCAGTACCCCGGTCCTTGAATGACCCGGTCGGATTAAGAAATTCTAGCTTGGCAAATAGCTGACTGAGCGGCAGGCGTCCGCCAATGGTCAGCAGCTTGACGCAAGGCGTGTTGCCCTCCCCCAGGGATACCATCGAACCTGGCTCGTGTATCGGCGAGGGAATCGCATTAACGTCCGCCGCCAACCCTGTTTCGTCGTGAGTAATGTACGCAACATCCAATGGCAATCCACAATCCAGGCAGACCTCCGCCGACATGTCCGCCGGGCGGGACTTGCCGCACCTCGGGCAGCGTAACTCGATGTGTGACACTCAACCGCCTCCGTATTGAAATTGCTGGGCCATGCTCATTCGCAATTGCCCATAGCATACCCCGCCATTGCCGATGCCCGAAATGGCCTATAATCTGTGATGCCTCGACAAGATAAGGCGCGGTGTCTAGGATTCGCAGACCCGCCCTTTAATTGCTCGAAAATCCTCGGGCGCGCCGCCGGTGCGACCCGTTAAATATACCAAGGGGAAACTTTGACTTACGTAGTTACCAAAGCCTGCATTGGCGTTAAGGACGCATCCTGTGTAGAGGTTTGTCCGGTACGCTGCATCGCCACCACCGAAAAGGAGGAAATGTATTTCATCGACTCGGAATCGTGCATCAACTGCTCTTACTGCGAGCCGGTCTGTCCGGTGAACGCCATCTTCGACGAATACAAGATGCCTTCCGACCAGCGTGAGTTCCTCCGCAGGAACCGCGAGTTCTTCAAAAATAATCCCTAGCGTCATCTCATCGGGCAACATGATTCTCATGTTGCCCGATGAGATGACATTGCCTCAAAACTGTCATTCTGAGCGTAGTGAAGAATCTTCCAAGCACCGCCTTGGCAGACCCTTCGCTACGCTCAGGGTGCCATGCGGCTAGGG